>JBBPIH010000001.1:165877-339081 GCA_038040455.1 Acidobacteriota bacterium | reverse complement strand
GTGAGGTGAGGTAGAGGGCGAGGACTATTCGTGACATCGTCCGGAGCTGATGTGAGGGACAAGTGAGGTGAGGTAGAGGGCGAGGACTATTCGTGACATCGTCCGGAGCTGATGTGAAGGACAAGTCGCTCGAGGGGGTTATCGACTCGACTATCGGGGTACAACCTCCGGTGCAGGACTGTCCAATCTTGAGTCTAGTTGCGGGCCGGACTTCGAAGTCGCGAACCGGAAGATCCTTGCGGCGATTAGTAAAGATGAGACCACGCTGATTATCGTCATAATGAGTGAGAGCGAGCGCGGCGGCGGGTTCTCGCTGTGAAAGGGACGGGCCAACGCAGTAGATAGCCCGCCTGCTGCCAGAAGCAAAATAAAGGAACGATTCCTTGTTAAAGGGTGGGCAGTAGCGACAATGCATGCAAACGGAACCAGGATGATAAGATTGCGACTCCAGTCACCAAGCAACAAGACAGGCAGACTAATAAGCAAGACCGCCAAACCCACCTGGTCTTCGGTTATCTTAATTCGTCTTCTGCAACGATAAAGGAGGCTGTACGTTGAAATGAAGAGCACCGGCCACAGACCACACCAAGACCCCATGTATAAGAGTTTTGCGTAACCGCCGGGTCCTCTCAAACGAAAAACAGACAACTGGTACTCGAACATCAGGTGTGAAGCATACGTCGGCCAACCGGGGAATCCGACGCCAGCGCTAGACTGGCGGGCGAATAGCACAATGAGAAGAGCTGCAACTGGGACAATCAATCCAGCATATGCGAACTTCCGAAGGCCCTGGCGATAAGCGTAAAACGACCAGATAGGAACAAGAAATAGACCAAACTCTTTTGTCAGCGCAGCGATGCATGCTAGCGCGAGGGCGGCTAGCAGGTGGCCGGCATCCAGTGCCGCAATCGTGAGGCAGATGAGCAGGAGGAAGGTTGGATCGACGAGGATGGGTGTATAGCCGAAGGTAACCGCAAGCGAACAGCCGAACGCAAGAAGCACCGCAGCTTGCCACGCTGCCGAACCCCCACGTTTGCAAATAATTCCTCGCAAGACAAATAGAGATGCCAACAGTTCGGCCGGAGTTAACAGCTTAAACGCGGCGGAAGTCGATAACCCGCTCGCGTACGCAACCAGCTTCGCAAGCAATGGCGTAACGATCCGCGTATTGAAGGGTACGTCCGTTTGTTGACCGTCCGACAGTTGCAAGTAAGCGAAGCTGTCCAGAATTAGATGGCTGCTGCCTCCTCCGAAGAAGAGGTGCGCAAAATACAGTGCGCTCGAAAAGATTACGGCAAGCCAGGGAAGAGATCTGACCAAAGGCAGCTCAGCAGCCAGGGAGGGAGATCCACATTCGTGTGCGCGGTTCAGTATTCTCAAGGCATTAACTGCAGGAAAGGCTTTCTGTTGTACGCTTGACTTACGGGGTAGAGCCGCGTGTCCTACGCCCATGCTCTGCGTGCCGGAGAGTAAGGTGCCGCAGTGTAAGTTCAATTGTCGGGAGCGCAAGATTTCAGATTGCTTAATTGGCGTGATGGGATTACTTAGGGTGATTAGAGGAAAATTGACTTGAAGAGGGAATCATTTACTTCTTGCTGGACGGTCCAGCATTTGGTCTCGCATCTTACAAAGCCGTCTAACGACGACGATCAAAATGCGAACGAAGGGGTCGCCGCATCGGAGTTATCGAAAAGGGTCCGCTCCAGTAATTTCAATCCCCTGATGCGCGTGAGGTCCTTCGAAAGTCACCTGAAATACAACTGACAGAACGAAAATCATTTGCCTAGTCGTGTCAAGAGCTGCGCGCCGTTTCACCGAGCTTCGCTGCTCAGAGTTTCGCCAGGATCAGGCACTGAAAGCGCTGGTACCGCTGAACCACGGTGTCGTTACCGCAGCATTCACATCGCACCCCTGACGGCACTCGGATCGTACGGTGGCAACATCCATCCGCACGCGCCGGGCGCCACGCGCTTACGGTAGTCGCTCGGCTTCAAGTTGCAATTAAGCCTCTTGGTCCGAGTAGTCCTGCGCTACTAAGCTGGTACGCATCCACTGGGGGGTACTGCAGTACAAGCGCCGGGCGCCACCCAGCTTACGGTATCCGCACCGCCGTGATTTCCAGCACAAGTTGAACATGTGATGCAATTCAGTGCTCCTCCCCCACCGCAGCCTGAATTATCAAAGCATTGGCCACAAGTATTCAAGCATTCAGTTGGACAGTCGCCCACTTGAATCTTCTTAATACAAGTTTGACACGCAGGAGGGATGAATACTGAAGCACCAGCCATTGCCGTCGGTGAGACTATTGTCATAACTACCGGGATCAGAAGAGCTCCAAGTCCCAGTCGGCGCATAGCGCTCCGACGCGACATGCCCGCTCTTTGTTCCGGCAGCACGATCCGCTCCTGCAATAACTCAGCCTTGCTGAGTTTGTTCAAGGCGAACCAGACTGCGTCTTCGGTTACCGGCGTGTGCCATTCTTTTTCCATCATCTTTGCGATCTCTTCGGTCGGCGTCTGACCATCGCAATGTTTCCAGATAAAGGCAGCCGTTTTGTTGAGGCAGTGAGCCTTGTGACTCTTGAGGTCGTATACCAGGACTTCGTCGGGCAAGTCTTGAACTACGAGCTCATCGTTGCGAGCCAGGGCCCAAGGGTTTTCGGTTGTCTTCTTCATTCCTATCTCCTTTTCAAGCGTAAAACTTGTTGTTCAAACGAGCGTTCCCCTTGGAATAAGGGGCAGTCTTAGCTGTTAAAAAATACCTTTTGATTTCTTCCATGTTTCCCGGGGATCTACCTCCCCCAGAATGAGTCTGGCTGTGTCCCGAGCTTCACCGCGCACACTTTTGAAGGCGGTCGCCCCCGACATGACGCAATGCAAGGTCGGAATTACTACTTCCGGTTTCCGCCTGGCCGGTATTGTGTTGGCCAGCAGTTCAATGACTGCCTGTCCGGTAGAAAGCTTTTTGGGACGCCAATGGGCACCAGTTTGATATTGGCTAATAATCACCTGGCCGACCGGTAACGGCTTGATCCCGGTGATGCCGCCGATGTCCTCCGCCGGGGTTTTCTTCTGTTTGGCTGAACCCTTGTTACGAATCGCCAGCGGCTCCGGGTAAGGATGTACACGCCCAAACATATCGAGCACTGCGTATTCGTCCGAATAATATGTCGCCCCGGCGCGCACGAGTTCCGCCACAAGACTCGTCTTCCCGCTCATACTGCGGCCGGGAACGATGATGGCTTTTCCTTGCCATCCGACGACTCCGGCATGCACAAACACTCTGTGTCGTGCCATCTCAGCCACATACATCTTAAGACGAAATTGAAAAGCTTCTAAAATTGTTTTCAGACTTCTCGATTTCACTGTGGTCTCCAGGCTATCCAAGAGAACATGTGATGCACCATGGCTTCTAGAACTGCCAACCCCCACACGAAAAGAAAACATCCGCTCGACGCATGACACCGAAGTAGGTCTCCATAACGGTGGGGCATAATCAAGAATCTGATCCAACAATTCGCGCCTGTTCGTGCGAATGCCAATGCGGACTCCGTACGATCGAATAGATCTGCCCGCCAGCCAAGCCGCAGATCCGTCCTCTCCAGAACCGCTCGCTGTCATTTTGGTGTACGGCATCAATTGCGCTGCAGCGTAATCCATAGTGTGCTCAAAAGCTTGATGCTATCGGCAATTCCACCCTCTTTATCCCGGCCAATGCCAGAACATTCGGCAGTCCCCTCCCAACGATCGAAGCGATTCTGCCATCGCGATCGATCAGCACAGTCGAGGGAGTTGAATTCGTGCCAAATAGCGGGCCCACATCAAATTCCACATCGTGCAGAAATCGAGACTTGAAACTCCTGCTCGCTTCTTCGATTTTCTCCGCGTCACCCGAAGCGACGAATACAAGTCGAGGAGCGCCCTTTGGCGGTTTCTCTTCCCATCTCGTGAGGTCCTCGGACATCGCTTGACAGTACGGACATCCCGGATCCCAGAATAACAGAAGCGTGTCTCGACCACGGAAGTCTTTAGTGCCGACGGCTTCGCCTTGCAGGTCGACAATCGAAAAATCGGGAGCCATGTCACCAACTCGAAGGGTGGATTTCTCCGCGATTTGAGGTCCGTGTCCGTGTGGTCTCGCCCCGTTGCCAAGTCTCGCCTGCGCATCTTTGCCAACGGTCTCGGCAACCAGCGCGCGTATTGCATCATCGCCGTAGGCCAACCGGCTGGCGATTCTTCCGTAAGGACTGACAAAAACGGCAGCCGGAGTCCATTTAGCTTGATAATCCTCTGCCACTGAATGCTCGCCCTGCATTAGCAAATGCCTGGCTCCATACTTCGCGACTCGTTCCTGGTTATCCTTCAACGTACCTTTGCTAAGAAGAGCAATTGTTAATTGATCACCGTGATCGCGCTCCCAGACTTTTACGATCGGTAAGAGCGTCTCGCACGGAAGACAGTTAGGGCTGACAAAGAGCAGCAATACCGATTTGCCGTGAGCAAGCAGATCGTCCAGAGTCACTTGTCTCCCAGCTATGGACGCAACTGAGAAACTCGGAGCCGGCGCTCCAATCGGAAGACCCTCGAGCGGCGGGACTGCATCTGTACGCTCAACCGGTGGTTCTGCATAATCCTCATCAATCACCTTCTTCATCGCATCGACTCTTTCCAGAAGCGTCGACTGCTGAGTAAGGACCCGGCGTAGATATACAACCGCCGCCGCAAGCAGCGCGACCGCGCCGCCGCCTAAGATCAGATTGGCTAGCTCGGCTGTCCTTAGTTCAACAAGCCAACCCACGGCACTGAGTCCGGGATTGTCTTTCCCAATAACGACGATCAGACCCGCAACTGCAACCAAGGCCAGATTGCGCGAGAATGTGGACCAGCTGACCGGCTCTGAATGAAGTTGGCCGAAGCAATGACAGTCAGGCGTCTGTCCCCGTACCAGATTAACAGCGATCCCGGCGGCAAACATCAGCAACATTGCAAACGCCGCTATCGATCCTGCCCAGGCAGTAGTTACAGGAATCAACGCTAGCGCAATCAGGATCTCGGCGAAGGGCAAGCACCAAGAAAGCGGCGTCGCAAGTTTTTCTGGTACGCCAAAGCCAATGATCGCTTGCCGCGAACCAGAGGCGTCAGCGACTTTTGCGATTCCAGCAATCCCGAAAACAAGAGCCAGAAAAACTCTGGCGACTAGTAGAACAATCCCCATATCAACTCCGATGCTGAATGGCCCTCGATGTCCCGATCAGTTCCGATAACAAAGCCGACGTACGCGAAACTACATGGCCAACCTGGAACGGAAGTCTGGGCAGCCGGTTTAGCGGACCGCGCAACGTCATCGTCGCCGCGATCGGGTTCGGCCAGTGCCTGAGCAATTCTTCGGGCAGCCCGGTCAAGAACCTCACCGGCTGCCGCAAGAACGCACGGACTTGCCGTGGGGATCGAAAAGGAATTCCCCAGTCGCGCAACACCGCCCTCACTAACCAACTCGGGAGTTTCTGCGCTCGCGGCGCAACGGGTGTCTGTTCCACGTCGACTCCGAGGAGTTGTGCTGCGAGCCCGATCGCGCACGCAACCCAATCGGCCTCCCGATGCGAACCAGACAAACACTGATCCCAGTCGAAGCCGGAGGTGCGCGACTCCAACGCCACCGCGATGTCGCATAGCCACAGAGGGCGTACGGCGCCGTGACGCAACAAGTGCATACAAAGGTACCGCAGATTGTCCTCTTCGCAGAGGACCCGTACGTCGATATCGTCGAGCTTTACTAGCCGCGAGCGCGCGAAGATCGCGTCCGTGCGGCGGTCGTAGAATTTACCAAAGCCGAGGTGCAAGTCCACGTTAGTGCCAAGGCCTTCGACGCCCTTCAACGCCCCACTGGCTTTCGTGTAGTGATCAGGTAGAACGCAGAGGTCGAGGTCACAGTAAGGCCGCATGGCCAGTTCCGGATAGACCCGGGCAATCGCCCAACCTTTCACCAGCATCGGATCTACACCGATGCCGCGCAGCAGCCGAATTACCTGCTTCAAACTTCGTTCGTGGAGCGCCGCTTGAAGGGATTGGAGGCGATAGGCTTGATGTAACTGGTCCGCCACAGGGGGGGATCCTAGTTCGGAGTGGCGCACCTTGCACCAGGCAAGACCACCAGCCCCAGACCTCAGAAGCAACGGAGCAACCTCTTCCAATTCCTGTGCGGAGTTAGCTGGCGCGTGCGGTGAGGCTCGCCAGGCTCCGGCAAGCAGTTGCGCCACAAGCCTGCCGCGCGCCGCCCTCGTTTGCGCGCCTCGATCACGTTTAATAAAAGGGGTTAAGACTCTCATCCTGTTTCAGTTTGATTTGCAGAGTTGGGACTATTCGCTGCCGCCTTAGGCAATAGCGTATCATTCTCAGCGACGGTTAAGAGCCTTGGCGACTTATCGTGAGTGTGAGCGGAATCGCCGATCAAACCGGGCGTCTATAGAGCCCTTCTTTTCGTTCGTACACCGGCTCAGAGAACAGCACCCCGGTGGTTCCAGTCTGCGGGGGTGAGTATCAGTTGATCTCTAACACTTGTTTCCAAAGCAGCGCGCTGTCGCGATGCTATGGACTAAGCGGACTGATCACCGGGGGCGTCTCACCGCCAACGGGAATGAAGATCGCTGCCAGCCCGGCCCACAACAGCAACGGATAATGACTCTCGTCGCAGTAAACCTTGAAGACCGCATCGCCAGTCGCAGTGACCTCGATCGCATTATCGAACTCTTCTTTGTCCCCGGCCTTAATCGTCTTCTCTTTACCCTGACCGTATTTCACAACGGCTTCGCCGCGATAGACTCTAACATCCACTTCTCTATCTTCGTTCAAGACTCCCACGTCGCTGACGTTAAGGATCCTCACTAGTCCGGACACGCCGGCGGGCAAGGTCAGAGTTACCCCCTGGCCGCATTTGTTGAGCGACGCCTGAATGGAATTGCTGGTCATCGTCAACGTGATCGCCGTAATCGGATCCAGATCGACTCGACCCGTCGCTCCGAGTTCGATGATAGCGTGACCTCCCGTTCGAGTCTGAATTACGCTCCCGTCGGTGATCGTAGCACCGGTCTTAGCTTCATTGCCGTTTACAAGGACCGGTCCGTGTGCTGTCAGCGTCCCGGTGGGCGCTTGAGACACGAGCATACTGTCTGTTAATGCCTCATCAGTTGTGCTGCTTGCTCCCGAAGCGGCGAATGAACTCAGCGAAAACGTAGCCGCCAACGTGAGCGACAAGAAAACGCTGAGCCAGCCTCTGTAATGAATGTTAGATATCATCATAGTGCCTCCAGTCTTTTTTGCAAAGAAGCCCCGGAAAAGAATTCAGCCGCTCACCGCGAGCGATCTGTCATTCTCGTCCTTCAAGACCTCAAGGTTACGAAATGTTTTCGCGAATGTCAAGAACAATTCCTTCAACAATGCCAATAGAATTACCCATTTAGGTAACACGCCCACCAGTCGTTGTGCCGCATTGCACTCGCTCTACTGGATATTCAACCGAGCGATTTCGGTGTTATCCTCACCCCGAACATACAATGTAAGCTTGGCTCCCACCCCAATTTCTCTTGGGTCGAACACGATGATGCCCATTATGGTCTCGCCCGGGTTGAGCCTGTTCTCAACCCTACCCTGAATCACCTTGGCCGGAATGACGAAAGTCTCCTTGCCGGACCACCGTTCGAGGGTGAGCCCGGTGAAACCAAATTCCTTGTCGCCGTCATTCTTGATCGTGTAGCGCAGATATGATTTGTCGTCAAACGTCAGCACTCGGGGGTCCAAGGTGAGGCTGACCTTTTTCGCAATCACGTGGAAGTCAGCGCTCTTGATCTCGCGCACGCCCTGTATCATTGCGCGCTGGAATCTTTGTTCGATTTCCTGTTGCGCGCGTTCGGCCGACTTGCGATCGAGCTCTTCAGCGCGTTGCAGGGCTTTGCCATAAGTCTCTGAAGCTTGCTGATTGGCCTGTTTCATTATGCCGTCGGCCTGCTGGCGGGCGGCGCGAATAGTCTCGTCGGCTTGCTGCTGCGCGGTAGTCGGAATCCTCTTAGCGTCTTCAGTAGGACCGGCCGTCGGCTGTGCCGCTCCCGCACCGGCGGCTGGAACATCGGCAACATTCACTACGCGATGCGCCTGGTCAAGTGAGACGACCTGCAGGTCAAAGCTATATGTATGCTCGCCCTTCTCGCCCGTTTTGACAAACAGGTTGCTCAGCCCCTTCGGGACAACCGGTTTGAGGAACACGTCATTATCGATTCGCTGCACAACGAAGCTCCCTTTCCCGGTGGCCGGATCATAAAGATCGCCGCAAATGATATCCCTGACTGTCTCAGGAAAAGTTACCCTGGTCGTGATTCCCTGAGTCGTCTTCACCTGTCCTATCTGATTCGGCCCCAAGGTAACCGTTATGATCGGAGACTGCGCCTTTGCTACCTGCGCTGCCACAGATAAGACGACTCCCAATACTATTGTTCCTGCCTTAAGCTTCATTTAGTCCTCCTGCTTCACTGCTCTAAATCTTCTTCCAACCAATTCTCATTTACTCGATACGTATCGACAGCTTCTTTAGACAAACGCCCATGCTTCGCAGGCTATCGAGCCTGGCCTCGGGCACCTTGAAGCTGGATATGAGCACCTCGCTAATCCCGTAGGCTCGGATGAGATTCGGCAGATCATTGCTATCGAAGATGCGGTAGCCGTGTATTTTTTTGCCCGCCTTCCGACTGTCGTCGTCAATGAAGCCCACCGGCGCGTAGCGATGATCGGGATTGTTTAGTATTTCTCGTATTAAAAGCTCGCCTCCGTCTCCCGCGCCGTAGATCAGAACCGGCTTTGCATTGGGGTCGGTGTTCGCGCGTCCGACGATCAGCGCCTTCAGCGTGAGGAATGAGACGCGGCTCACGCTCACGAAAACGAGCAACAGCAGCATGTCGAGCAGAGCCACTGCTCTCGAGGGCCCGCGGAACCAATACATCAGAAATATTACGATCGTGCTTACCGTCGCGCCAGCGACAACTGCCCTCGCGATCATCAGCAAGTCGTTAATCCCAACGTAGCGCCACAGCCCGCGGTACACGCCGCCCACTAAGAAGAACGCCATCTGGATGATGATCACCAGCGGCAGCGTCTTCAAAAAGATCTGGAGTTGCTCGTCCGGAAGCTCTCCATCCCACCGCAACACGAATGCCCCATAGTAGGCCAGCGCGATCAGCGCGGCGTCCAGCAGCACTTCGAACACACGGCGCTTATAAGAGAAATCCGCGATCGCGTTGATGATCCGGGTTCCCTCGGGCTGCTCGCCCTCTTCGTAGACACGAACCTTCCCCAAATAGAGCCCTAGGAACAGCACCAACAAAGCGAACAGCGGAATGAACGCCAATACCACAGTAGTCTCGAGCCATCTCACTGCTAAAGCGAGCACGCCGCAAACAGCAGCGAACACGTAGAGCATGATTACCGCGCGCCGCTCGGAGACGCCCAGGGCAACCAGCCGATGAGACGTATGATCGCGTCCCCCTCGCGAGATCGGCCTGCCCGACAACTTACGGGAGACCGTGACAAAGCAGGTATCGAAGATCGGAATCATCAGGATTAGAACCGGGGTCAGCAACACCGATGTCAGACTGCGAAAGCGTCCTGTGCCGGCTAACAGCGCCGTGCCTGCGAGCATGAAACCCAGAAACATCGAACCGCTGTCACCCATGAAGATCGAAGCCGGGTTGAAGTTGAATACCAGGAACCCCAGTACTGCTCCTCCAAGCAGCGCAGGCAATATCGCTTCCGATGACTGGCCGTTTAGCAAGAAAGTGATCGCAAGAAATACGCTCGAGATCAGAGTTATTCCACCCGCGAGCCCATCCATGTTGTCGAGCAAGTTGATCGCGTTGGTTATTCCTACGAGCCAGAAGATGGTCAACACGTCGTTGATCCACTGGTAGTCCACCCACGGCAGACGCAGCCCGAAGTAGACTAGCGTTGCCGCCGCGATCATTTGAATGACAAGCTTCGCGTACGGCTTGATCCGGACGGCGTCGTCTACCAGCCCGGTCAGAAACAGCAGCGTGGCAGCCGCCAGGATCGCATAGGCGCCTGGGACCTTCGGCGCAAAGACCAGGAAGCCGATCACAAACGCCGCGTATATGGCGGCCCCGCCCAGCATTGGAGTTGGCTTTTGATGCCAGCGATCTTGCCTGGGTGCGGCAACCAATCCAACCCGGTGTGACGCCGCGCGGGCGATCAGCGTGAGGATAAGCCCGAGCAGCAGAGTGGAAAAACTAGCTAAGAGGATTCGCATACTCACTTCAATCGCAGAGCATTTTCGGTAGTGGGTCAGTTTGCGGTTCAGAGTACAAGCTTTAGCTTGCCTCTCACGTTCATGCGGCGGAAAGAGCAAGCTAAAGCTTGTACTCTGAACTCAAACTGACCCACCACCGCATTTTCAGAAGATCCCGGCTTATGTTTCAGCTCGGAAGGGACTCCGATGACTGAAACACAAGAGAACTCGCTGGTATTCCAAGCTCGCCCACCATTTTTTCATGGTGGTAATCAATGATGCTTGTGAGCATCGCATCCAAATCAACCTTCGGCTTGTACCCGATAAGCGCGCGAATCTTGGAAATGTCGGGAACTCGCCGCATCATATCTTCGAACCCTGCTTCATAAGCTTCGTCGTAAGGCAGAAACACTATGTTTGACGCCGACTCGGTGAGGTGCTTGATTCTTTCAGCAAGCTCCAGCATCGAGATCTCGTGATCGCTGCCAATGTTGTAGACCTCACCCACCGCTTGCGGATGCTCAGCAATTGCGATCAGCGCTCCGATGACGTCTGAAACGTGCGTGAAGCATCGAGTCTGAGTGCCGTCACCGTACACCGTGATGTCCTGTCCGGTTAGCGCTTGCTGGACAAAGTTTG
The DNA here is from genome assembly GCA_038040455.1 of Acidobacteriota bacterium. Lineage (GTDB taxonomy): Bacteria > Acidobacteriota > Blastocatellia > UBA7656 > UBA7656 > Onstottus_A. Next base: position 328,158 of record JBBPIH010000001.1, on the reverse strand, counting down.
GAATCACCATGCCGTAGCGTCCGGTCTGGCGCGGTCCAACAGTGTTGAAAAGGCGAGCGATTACCGTGGGCACTCGCTTCTCTTTCCAGTAGGCGATCGCCAGAAACTCGTCTATGGCTTTCGAACAGGCGTAGCTCCACCGGCCTTTATTGGTGGGACCCATCACCAGATCGTCGTCCTCGCTAAAAGGCACTCGGTTGCGCTTGCCGTACACCTCCGATGTCGACGTGATCACCACTCGTTTCCGCTTCTTCGCGGCGAGGCTCAGCACAATATCGGTACCGCGTATGTTCGTTTCGATCGTGCTGACAGGGCTCTCGACAATCAGCCTGACGCCAACGGCAGCGGCAAGGTGGTAGACAATATCGCAGTTGTCGACTAATTCGGCTGTGAGCCGATAGTTGCGAATCGTGTCGATGTGATAGGTGAGGTTCGGGTGATTCTTGATCAGAACAATATTCTCAATTGAGCCGGTTGAGAGATCATCAAGCAGATGCACCTCGTCGCCTCGCGCCAGAAGGCGTTCGGCTAAATGCGATCCTATGAATCCTGCTCCACCGGTGATTAATACTTTCATAAGCTGTTTCCTTTCCCACTGAAACTAACGGCGCGTCGAGCGGCGTTCGCCGCCGGCGCTTGTTGGTCTATCAACTCCTGATAGAGCGTTTCGATGTCGCTCACCAATCGATCCCTGGAGAGCTTTGCTCTTACAAATGCACGCCCGCGCTCGCCCATCTCGCGACGAAGATTGGGACGTTCGACCAGGAATCGCAACGCGCGAGCGAACGCGTCCGCGTCCCGGCTCGGCGCGGTCACTCCATGATCCCAAATCGTGAAGCCGTCCAGCGATGTCCTGCGCGAGCCCATGACATCGACGACACCTCCAACTTCAGTAGCCGCGACGGCACGCCCGCAGCACATGGCTTCGATCAGTGTGAGAGGCGTGCCTTCATTGAGCGACGTCAGCGCCGCTATATCGAAGCCCGGGTAGAGGGACGTCGCGTCTTCACGAAAACCTGTAAAGACAGTCTTATCTGCAAGACCAAGCTCGTGCGCTTGTCTCTCAATGTCCGCCCGCAGGTGACCATCTCCAACAATCACCAAGCGCGTCCGAGGTCCGTTCCCGTTACAACTTCCGGCCAGGCGCGCTGCCGATTCTAGCAGCATCCCGTGATTCTTTATTTCGCAAAGGCGACCTACGACACCGATAGCCACTTCGTCATCGGAAACCCCGTACTCTCTGCGAAGCGCCCCGCGATCTTCAACCATCTCTTCAAAATCGATTCCCAGCGGGACCAGGCGGAATTGTTCACGCCGGCCAACGTGGAAGGTGTCGCAAATCTCGCGGCGTTGCTGCTCGCTGATGACGACTATTCGATCGGTGCAAACTCTTGCAAGCAGTCGCTCGATTGATAGAAACAGACGTGTCTTCAGCGACCCGTAATAGCTGTGAAACACATGACCGTGATAAGTGTGCACGATGCTGCACTGCCGCGGCCGCAGCCATAGCGCCGAAGGGGTCAGCCACTTGTAGATGATCGCGGCAATCCGCCCGGCCGCGCCAGCCTTTGCCTTGTGCGTGTGGATAATCTCGGGCTTAAGTTTCAAGAATTGGCGAACCAGCTTACCTATAACGACGACATCGCGAATGCTGATCTCGCGGCTCATCTCTTTGATCACGACCGGCTCGACCTGGCGGGCGCGCGCGAAATAGGTCATGTCGCCTTCGCCCGGTGGAACGGTACCGGTTATCAGCGTCGTTTCGAAGGCATCATCGGCAAGTCCGGCAGTCAGCCATACTACGTGCTTCGATGGTCCGCCGATATTTAGCCGGTCGATAACACGCACGACGCGAATGGGAGAACCCCGGAGCGCCTGGTTCTTCTCCGCCCGGACACCATCGGGCATTTCGGCCAGGGGTATACAAACGCGAGCTCTCATCACTTTCCTTCTTCGATCCGCGCTTCCACCCGCCAGGGGAGGGAAGCATCTTCGCTTACACTCAATCAACAAACTCCTGATGCCATAACTCAAGCATCAGCAACGTCCAAAGTTGATGCGCGTAGTCACGCCGCCCATTTGTGTGCTCTTCGATAAGCCGGTTAACCACTGCCGGCTTGAAATACCCGCGGCCCAGGGCGCGTTCTGACAAAATCGTTTCCGCAAGAAAACTTTTCAGCTCGCCGCGGAACCATCGGCCTATCGGCACTCCGAATCCCATCTTATTTCGTATCAGGTTCTCGGCAGGCAGCAACCCTTTCAGAGCATTTTTCAAGAGGTACTTTGTAGTCAGTCCGCGAAGCTTGTAGGTCGCCGGCAAGCTCGCCACGAACTCCATAAGATGATGATCGAGAAACGGCGATCGTGCTTCAAGCGACACGGCCATGGTCGCGATGTCTACTTTGACCAGCAAGTCGTTCGGCAGATAGTTTGAAGTGTCAGCCATCAACGCACGGTCAACTATGTCGATTTCGCCGTTACCCTCGAACCAGGGTTGCACCCAGCCCAGAGCGCTGGCATTCGCGGTGCGCTCGAGAAATTCCGAGGTGCATAACTCGGCTTTCAGCTCGTCGCTGAAGGCGCTGGTCCATCGAAGGTACCGCTCCGCGCGCGGACGTCCTGCAACGTCGAGAAAGCGGCGGGCCTTGCCCAGTCGTGACCGGGAGGAGCCCGCCTCGGGCATGGCTGCTATGGCCGGTCCCAGGACTTGCTCTCGAAGCAGCCGCGGCAGCTGATGGTAGCGATCGGCCAGGCGCATCGCCGCATAGCGTTCATACCCGGCAAAACACTCGTCTCCACCATCACCGTTCAGCGCGACAGTCACGTGCTGCCGGGTCATCTTTGCGAGGTAATAAGTCGGGATCGCTGACGAGTCGGCATAGGGCTCTCCATAGTGCTTGACCAGCTTCGGAAGAACGTCGATCGCAATGGGGCGGACGATGAACTCGTGATGATCGGTGCCGAATCGCTCCGCAACACGGCGCGCGTGACCAGTCTCGTTGAACTCCTGCTCCTCGAATCCGATCGAGAAGGTCTTAACGCGCTCGCTTGACAGCTCGCTCATCAACGCGACGACCGCGCTCGAATCGATGCCGCCAGAAAGAAATGCGCCGAGCGGAACGTCCGACATCAGACGAACTCGCACGGCATCCCGTAGCAAACCGACAACCCGCTCGCCCGCCTCAGCTTCGCTTATGTCGATTTTGTTTCTGAAATCCAGCGACCAGTATTTTCTAATCTCTATCTCACCGCGTTGCCAAATCAACAGGTGGCCAGGTTCGAGCTTGCGCACACCGCTAAACGCCGTCAGCGGCGCCGGCACACACATAAACGACAGGTAGTGAGAGATGGCAGACTCGTTTATTTCACGTGAGACAGCCGGATGCTGAAGTATTGCTTGAAACTCGGAAGCGAATACCAGCTTACTCCCTATGATCGAATAGAGCAGTGGCTTTTTGCCCACGCGGTCGCGCGCAAGCAAGAGCTTTTGTTGATTCTCATCCCAAAGCGCGAAGGCAAACATCCCGCGCAGGCGCTTCGGCACCTCGTCACCGTACTCTTCATATGCGTGCACGATGGCTTCGGTGTCGCTCTGGGTGTAGAAGTGATGTCCCTTCGCCTCGAGCTCCGACCGCAACTCGGGGTAGTTGTAAATCTCTCCGTTTAACACTACCCAAACGGTCTTGTCCTCATTGTGGATGGGCTGTTTCCCGGTCGCCAGATCGATAATCGAAAGGCGGCGAATACCAAGCCCGACCGACGCAGCTCCCCGACGCTGGCTTCCGGAGCGCGCTCCCGGGTTAGAGCCGACATAGTATCCCTCATCGTCCGGGCCGCGATGGAGTATCGCGGTGCACATGCTTTCCAGCACCGCCTCATCTATCGGTTGCCCGTTCGAGTCTACTATTCCGACAATTCCGCACATTGGCTTTGTTCCTGAGTCAATATCACCGAGTCTGAATCTTCATCGGGCTTCTATTAATTTGCTGAGCAACAGCAGGCCTCGAAAATGCGCCCATTGGAAATGGTTGAGACATTCGATTTCGCTTCTCAATCCTTGCGCTTCGTCTCAATTCCAATCCAATGCAAATAAAGACAAAGAAGAACACGTATAGCTGAGAGCGGTGTCTGTACGCGGTACCGGCATTGGATTGGAACATCGCGAAGGCCAGAGTCAGCCCTAAAACAAAAGTGCAGATCGCGAACGACTCCCTCAGCCGCTTTCTGACCGCGAACCAATAGCCCTTAACCATCATCGGCATCAAAAACCACCAGGCTATCAGTTCCGGGAGTGTGATTAGCTGCCGGAGATTGTTGATCATCCAGGGAAATGGAGCGAGCAGCACGTAGAGAATTCCTACCGGCAAGTATTCTATCGCGGCCTTCGGATCGGTAATATCGACATCGCCGCCAAACCCACTGTTTGATACCTTGGCGCCCCACACACGAGCATTCTGAATTTTTTGCAGGTCAATAGTGGTCTTGGCGACGTCTCCCGCTCCAAAGTAGCTGAAGGTCAACCCGATGATGATCACAAGCACCGCGCCCTGCAGCATTCGGACAGCGCTCAATTTCTTTCTCGCGGTAAACACGAGGGAACCGCTCATGGCGGTGAACATTATGTAAGCCGCGTAGTGACGAAGCGTGTAAAGACAAAGCAATGAGAGCAGCAGAAGTATAAAGCTCTTTATTTCGACCTTCTCTCGCACCTTGAGCGTGTAGAGCACGCACAAGCACAGGAACAACATTATCGGCCCGTCTTTTAGTCCTTGTGAGGTCCATAGAACCAGCGAGGGCGAGAATGCGCTCATGACCGCCACAGCTCGGGCAACTCGCTGGTTCGGATACACCATCATCGCTATCTTGTATCCGGCGATACAGACCCCTGCCCCAATAGCGCAATTGATTAGCTGGATTGCCAGCGGATTCTGGCCAATGACGTAATAGAGCCCGGCCACGTAGTAATACATGCCAAAGCCTGATGTTCGCGCGGTGGTATACTTAACGAGCCAATAGACGTTGGGATCTACCAGCCCCCTCCAGGATTGAAGCAGGGCGTTTCCAAAGGCGTCATAGGTATCTGCATCCGCCCCAAGAAACTGCTGCAGATTTCGACTGTAGATTACATATGCGAGGGCATATCGCACCGCGAGAGCCGCGGCAAAAACCCTCGCAAGAAAACGCTGATCGGGTGTCCGGCTGCGAACTATGATCCAGGCGCAGACCGCCACCGGGATGATGCCAACAACGATGGCAAGGTAGAAACCCGGAGCGATTACGACAGCGTTGCCCAACCACAGCGAACCGTAAATCAGGGCAACGACAAACCCTAAAGCAATGATTCTATTACGCATCAATCACCGACTGATTTTCGAAAAAACGCTTCCTCTAGTAGATATTGCTTATGCCCTTGAGTTTCCAACAGGAGCCGCCAGGTACGCAGGCAGCGCGAGCATACATTTGAGTTCAATTCATCGAGATCTCTAAGAGCGCTGACCTATCCGCCGGTATGATCTCCCCCATCGGCACGATCGCCAATTGGTTGCGGGCGCGCAGGGAACTTGCACGATCGAGTATGCTTCTGAGGCCCAAAAACATAGCTTCCATCTCATCCGCCATATTCGTCGGATGGAACCAAAGGTGAAATATTCGTCTCTGATCTACGGCCGCATTCAGACCTTTGATCGCGCGCTTGACACGCCGCGAAACGGGAATATATCGCCTCAGCCCATGCATCGGAAAATAAATCATGGATCCCGGAATGTTCCATAATCCGGCGTCGGTTTGTTCAGGAAGCAACACCGGCGGTTCGGCGGCGATTAGAACATCCCACAGATGCCCAAGCCGCTTGAAGACGGGCGGCCACCTCCTACCCTCGTACCACTGCGGCTCAGGTCCCCGATAGCACACGAACTCGTATTCCCTGAGCACATCCAGATGACCCACTTCGTTGCGCGGGAAGGCAAAGGAACGCATCTGGATTCCGAGCTCTTGCGCCGCTCGCACGCACGCTGCGATCTCGCTTTCCGCAGTTTCACGCGAGCACCCGGAATCGCCGAAGATTACGTGAGAGAAGGAATGACAACCGATCTCCTGGGGAGTCGGGCAGGCTCGTATCTTCTCGATAAGGGTCCGCCCAAAAAACAATGGAGCGCTATGTTCGCTTCCACACGGATCATTATCGAACCAATCTCCCGCGGACCACGAATGCGCCGGCCGGACGATGTCAGGATGCTTCCGGCCATCTTCGAGCGCACATTTGTCCAACAGCAGATGTCCCAGCACGCACCACGTAGCCGGAATGTTGAACTCACTAAAAAGATCAAGCAGCCGATCGATGACCACGTTGCGTTCGATCTCACATGAACGGCCAAACCCTTCTGTGTCGAAAAGGTCGAGCGTTCCCCAGATCAACTCGAAGTCGATGCTGATGGTAAAGATACCTCGATCAAGGTGCGGTGACGCGGACGTGCTCATTGTTCTTATGTATTAGTTTCCCTTGACCGCGTGGACCAAAAACATGTTCGAGAATTCCCTTATAAGCAGGCGATCTGACAGCGCCGCGTCCATCGGCTCCCAAGCTTTCAGCATACGCGGCAACAGACGCGGAGCTAATCGCTCGACCCAGTTCACCGGTCCTAAATAGACTCCGCTGACCTTCGGCTGCACGAACCCCGCTTCAACAAACTGGCGACGCAGTCCACCCGAGGTTGCGAAGAACTGCTTGAGCCGCACCAGGTCGCCAACTCGAATCAGATTCGCCAAACGGTTAACCAACCAGTACCCGTTCAGGTTCAGGACCGGAGCTGCGGTAGCCAGGCAGACACCGCCGGGTTTAAGCACCCGCGCCATCTCCCGAATGCACGGTTCGGAATCAGGCAAGTACCGCAGCACCTCTATGCAGAGCACAAAATCAAAGCTGGCATCGTCGAACGGGATGGACTCCACATCCGCTTGTCGAATCTCCGACCCGGGATTGTTAGCGCGAGCCTGGTCGAGCATTTCTGCCGACCCGTCGACGCCTGCTACTTTGAAGCCCTGCTCGCGGAGGCTGACCATGTGATGTCCTGTGCCGCAACCGACGTCCAGCAAGCGAAGTCCATTTCCCTGAAGGGGGAGATAAGAGTCCAACAGACCGGCCAGTCGTTTCCTGCTGTATGCGAAGCACGACCGGTAAGCATTCTCGTTCAGCTCCCGATAGCGCTCGGCGAACTGAGCCGCCTGCTCCGAGTGTTGATCTATGGCTAGTTGCTTTTGTATTTCAGTAGATGACATTTTCGTGATCGCTTTTCGGTGTCACTTCTTCAGCCTTCAATGTCCGGGTGAACACCAGCAACGGTCCTGTCAGCGTTGGCCTTGTCGATGTTACTCCTAGATCGATTCTGTTCTCCTATTGCTTCGCGAACCACTCGCGCGAACAGATCAGCACCGTGGCGCATTGAGTAGCGTTCTTCGACAGTGCGGCGGCCCATCATTCCCAGCCTTTCACGGAGCGGGGCGCTATCAACCAGCGACTCTAAACCCGCCATCCACTCCGCGGATGTCCCCGCCAGCAGTCCGTTCTCCCCATGCTGAATGACATCACAGTTAGCGCCAACCGCTGAACACAATGTGGGTATTCCCATGCCCATATACTGCAATGCCTTTGCTGCGCACTTGCCGCGGGACCACTCATCGTCGGGCATCGGCATAATGCCGATATCGAAATGAGACAGTTCGTCGACTTCGGAATTCGCCGACCAGGGGCGCCACACGTAGCTAACCCCAGGGAGCACAGGTTCTCGATCGGAAATAACTCGAAGCTCCACATTGCGACGTGCTGCTAGATCCCGCAACATCGGAGCAAACATCTCCAGGTAAGTTTGCGATGTTGAGCTTCCTGTCCAGCCCACTACTACGCGCCCGTTCGATCTGTGCTTTTTCTGAGGACTGTAAAGGTCAGTATCAATGCTCGTGGGAATGACAGTCACATGTGGATTGAATTGGCGAGCATACTCCGCAAGCCAGTCATTGCCGACAACCACATGCGTGCTGATGCGGCAAATGGTTGCGGTTTTGCCTGGAAACTTGAGCCATCCGAATCTCCGATTCGCCTCCGTCGTATGCAGCTTGAAGATTGCGTCATCGAAATCGTAGATCAGCGGGCGCCCAACAAAGGCGACGAGGCGTTCCAGTAGCGCCGGTCCGGCTATGCAAGCCGCCCTGTGTATAAGTACCGCGTCGTAGCGGCGCGTCTTTATCGCGTCCGCGCATCGGTGCGCGAATCGGGTTGCGTTAGCGAAGGCTTTAGCGACGCGACGTCCAGGCTTATGCAGCAACTCCATGAGGTGCTCATCAGCAAACGGAAACAATTCAACGGAGATCCCTTGAGCCTGTAGATATGGCAACCATTGTTCCACCCGATAGCGCTGGCTGGGCGTCGTGCCTATTGAATACGGCACAAGCGCGCAAACCGAAACGCCATGGGGGTGAGTTTTCATTTTGTTAATCTCTTTATCAGCTACGAACAGCCCACACTTTAAGAGTGTCGCCGATTCGAAATGCACTTAGGCAGCGATTGATGCTCGCTTTAAGCGCGCGGCGAAGGGGGCTGCTTTGGAAAGCATTGTTCAATGCAAACGCCGCGCTGTTTCTATCAACCGGTGCCGCTGTCCGTTTGCGAGGTTTGTAGCGCGCAATAATCTCGCTCGGGTTGAGACCGTCGGTGCGAATACGCCGGGCATGAAAACCGGCTTTGTTCAAAGCGAGGCTAAGCCCACTCGCAGTCCATATAGTAACGTGCTCGGAAGGGCTAAAAATGCTCCACTGCAATCCGAGAAAGCGGCGGTTTAAGCTTTCAGCATTCGGTGTTGTGATGTAGAGCAAGCCATCGGGCCTCAGCCACCTGGCCGCAGCAAGCAAGAACTGGTCGGGCGCGAGCGCATGCTCAAGGAATTCAATCATCGTCACTACATCGAATCCTCCGTCCGGAAAGCGAGGATCATCTTCGATGTTTGTAACTGTCCAGCCCTGCTGTTGCCCATAGTCCAATGCCTGGGGGGAAACTTCTGTGCCATAGCAATTCCACCCATGCTGTTGCGCGATCCCGAGCAAGCCGCCTTCGCCGTAGCCTATATCGAGCCAGCGATTCGTCTTTCGGAACGGATCAATAGATCTAACCAGTCTTTCAAGCGATGCCGCCGCTGCCACTGGAAGTTCGAACCGCGCCCGCTCGTAGTAATGATTATAAAGCTCAGAGACGGAATCTTTGCCAGCCTGGACATTCAGAAAAATGACCCGACAGGTCGAGCATTGCGACATCGCATAATCATCCTTACTTCCCAGATGCCTGTGAAGAAGGCTGTGGCACGCCGGGCAGGCGATAGTTGTTTCCCGTGGTTGTGCTGCTGCTACCATCAAAGCGCTGCTACCTCATCAGGTGATAGTGTAGTAAACAAATAATTCAGCCACTCGGGATGACCTTCAATTCGTTCGCTCAACACCGGACCGCCCGGCGTCAGATGATAATATCGGTAGCCAATTGGTTGCAGGGCTTCTTCAAGTTCACGCTCGCTACCGCATCCCAAAAAGGTAGCTCGTTTCATCTTTCCGTTGAATGAGCACGAGCGCTGGGTTCCGCCACGCGACAAAGCAAGCCAGGAGAAAGCAAGCTATGATAAAGACTGATCTGTCGCTCGCAAGCAGGCTCTAGCGCGTAATGTATCTCTGCTGCGCGGCGGCATCGCGCGGGCAATTGATCGTCTTTCAACAATGACCGGAGTTCTGCCAACGCCCGCGCATACTCTTCGTCGGTGTGTCCATTTACGACTACGCCGACGCGTTCGCGACGAATGATGTCGTCGGTATCACTTACGTTGGGCGTTGTGATTACCGGCAATCCCATTGCCCAATACTCGCCTATTTTTGTCGGCGAGCAGCCATGCTCGCTGATGCCCTGAGTCAGGAAAAACAAGCCGGCATCACTCTGTGCAAATTGCTCGGGCATCTGCGAATGTGGGAAGCTTTCGAGCGACCACGCTGTATCGGGCAGACCGCTCTTGGCCAGTATGGTTTTGATCGTCTCCGGCTGCGTTTGTGATAGCACTCGCAAGTGAGCGCGCTTCATCTCCTGCGCGGCGACTTTCATGAAGCGCCCGATCCGATCAAGTATGTAGCGGCCACCTACGCTGCCTATGTAAAGAAACCTGATCGCGTCATCGTCAGCTCGTTCCTTAGTGACATTAGACCGAAATTGATTAAGGTCAACGCAGCTTGGGACGATTATCACAGGAGTCTGATTGCGCTTGACCTTCAATAGTCTTTCAATCTCGTCCTTCGCTCGGCGCGACAGCGCGATGATTCCATCAGCGCGCCCGTACATTTCTTGCTCAAGACGTTTCGCTATACGGTGCGGCCTCGATCCTGCCTGCCAGACACCGCCGTCCACCTGCTCATCTGGGTAGAAACCCTCGTTGTGATAAATCAGCTTAGCCCTGAGGAGCGGGGCAAGAAGAAGTCCCATCAACCCGCCTATGAAGGTTCGTGCATGAATTATGTCAAAGCGCGACCGCACGCGCGCCGCAATCGCTCGAGCGCAACCTTGCGCAATATCGAAAGCGGTCGCCGGAACTTTGGGCGACTTGTGATAGCGAAGCGGAATCCATCGCACGCCACTCTCGCTCAATGATTCTCTGATGCGGCTTAGTTCTTCAGAGCGAACAAGGTCTGTGGGCTTGTCAAAGGTTACCAGTGTCAGGTCCGCGCCCATCGCGGCCAGTCGTTTTACGGCTGGCAGGACGAGAGACTGCCCGAGCGGCTCAGCCGCACCCCAATAGACAATGTAAAGAACTCTGGGCTTTGACCTGGACATTAGAGAACTAAATTGGCATGGCGCGGGCGAGCGCGCTTCATTACTCGTAAAGGGAATTCTGCAAGGTGAGCCACTTGCCGAAAATCCATCGAAACTGAGCGAACGGCGCAGCGGAAGAAGTCCCTGTACAGTCGCGCGTGAAAATACGTCCCGGCCAACACCATATCGTTGCGCGCGAGAGCCGAGCGGCGCTTCGCCCGCAAGGAACTGGTAACCTCCGGCATCGCGAATCCCTTTTCAAGCACGCGCGTGCTGTCGTGCTCAAGCAGCGGCGCATTGCGGCTCATGTTCGAACCATGTTGCCTATATGTCACGGTCGGCTCATCCAGATAAAGAAACTCCGTCAGTGCCGCGAGCCGCACCCACATGTCCCAGTCAGCGCATTGGCTCAGCGCCTGATCAAAGCCGCCGGTTTTTTCAAACAGCGAACGCTCGCACAAAACCGTGCAGATGCTTCCGACGACATTTCCTCGCAAAAGCAAATCCTCGAGCGCGTGTCCCTGTCGCTTGCTACGGACTATGGCGAGTGGCGAAAGGTCTGAGGAGACTAATGTGAAAGCTGTATAGCAAACCCGAGTGTCGGTATGTGCACGAAGCGCCGCGATCTGTCGCTCCAGCTTGTCAGGTAGCCACGTATCATCTGCATCGAGAAAAGCGACATAGCGACCGCGACTCTCAGTGATGCCGCGATTACGGGCTGCGGCAACACCGCTGTTTTGCTGGCGAATATAGCGTACAGACGAGCTATAACGGCACATCACGGATTCCGTCTCGTCTGTTGAGCCGTCATCGATGATAAGAACTTCAAGATCGCCGAACGTCTGATTCAGCACGCTGTCTACGGCGTCCGTCACATACTGAGCAGAATTGTATGTCGGGATAATGATTGAAACTTCCAAGCATCAACCTCTCTCAATCTTGGTCGACTGCCGGCGAGGCGACCAGCTCTTTGCTTGCCTATGTGTAGAACTTCGAAAGTTAATTCGCTCGACAGTTGGAATATCACACTGCAGGTTGCGGGCGCGCGCGCTTCATCAGACGCTTAGGAAATCTGATGACGTAAGTCAATTGCCGGAAGTCCATCGAAACCGAGCGAGCGGCACAGCGGAGAGAATCACCGTAGCGGCGCGCATGAAGGTAGGTTCCGGCCAATACCATGTAGTTGCGCGCGAAGGCTGCGCGGCGCTTTGCCCGTAGTGACTCTGAGAGACCCTGTATTTCAAAGCCTTTTTCCAGAACTCGAAGGCTATCGCTTTCAACCAGCGAGACGCTTCGACTCATATTGGCGTCGTGCTGCCTGTACATAACCAACGGCTCTTCCACATAGCAAAACCCAGTTACTACAGCCAGACGTAGCCATAAATCCCAATCCGCGCCGTAGCTCAATGTAGGATCAAACCCACCGACTTCGGAAAGCAACTCGCGCTCGCAGATCACTGTCGACGGTGTGCCCACGACATTCCCTCCGGTTAAGAGGCTCTCAAGAAGAGACCCACTCCTCTGGCTCTGATTCAGTTCCACAGGCTGCAACTCTGATGTAACAACTGAGAAGGCAGAGTAACAGGCTCCGTTAGCAGAATTCAGATTGAGCGTTTCTAATTGTCTCTCAAGCTTGAAAGGAAGCCAGACATCGTCGGCGTCGAGAAATGCTACATATCGCCCGCGACTCTCGCTAATCCCGTTGTTGCGCGCAACGGCAACGCCGGCGTTTTGCTGCCTAATGTAGCGGACTCGCGGCTCATAATTCCTCATCACAAATTCCGTGTCATCGGTCGATCCATCATCTACAACCAGCACCTCGAAATCAGAAACGGTCTGAGCGAGTACACTATCGAGAGCATTTACGAGGTAGCGAGACGAATTATAAGTAGGTATCACAATGGATACCTGTGGACTAGTCATTAATCCCTCGTTTACATTCCATAAGGAATCTCACAAATCCCTAACATCCGATTCACAGGCATGTCTAATGACACTCGGTGCATCTTCCTTATCCTTCTCTAGGTTTGTGAGATCCGCGTACAACATCTCATAAGAGCGAACCATATCCTCAAAACCGAATTTCGCCAGGACCTTCTCGCGACCCGCGCCGGACATTCTCTGTCGTCTCTCACCATCACTGAGCAATTCCATAATTGCGTCCGCCAGAGCGCTGCTGTCTGCGGGCGGGACAAGTATCCCGTCCACGCCATCGCTGATTATCTCAGGTATTCCTCCAACCCGCGTCGCAACCACAGGAGTGCCCAGATAGAGTGCCTCGGCAAGCACAAGTCCGAACGCTTCGGCGACGCTCGGCAGAATCAATAGATCAGAGGCCGCAATCAAATCCGGCGAGTCTTTGCGAAATCCAACAAATGAAACTATGTCGTCACAGGCGGCGGCGCGGACGTCTTCTCGATAAGCCGCATCGAATGCGCCCACACCGGCCACAAGCAACCGCACCGGTTTGTCGGCCCGGCGGCGAATTTCGGACAGCGCTTTGAATAGATAAGAATGGCCTTTCTCCGGATGGAGACGCGCGACAATGATCAAAAGATAACTGTCTTCGGATGAGAATTCTCGACGAATGCGCGCGCGGGCATCCGGGCCGGAAAGCTTGACTCGATCAAAGTCAATTCCGTTCAGCACTGTGGAGACTCGTTCGCGCGGGGCCTTCTCGACCTCGATCATGTGGTCGGCAGTATGTTTTGAGACTGCGATGACCCGATGGCTGAGCCGGGTGCATAATTGGTCCAATCGCACATGCCATTTCTTATTTATTCGCGTGTGGTAATCCGAATAGTGGCGAGTCTCTATTCGCGTCGGCGTTCGCGCAATCGCTCCGGCAAGCAGCCCGATGACCGAAGGCTCGAACAGATGTGTGTGCAGAATATCGATCCGCTCGCGGCGCAGAAACTTTGCAAGCTTGAGCATGCCGAACGCATACTCGGCCCTGCGCCCAGAGTCGCAACTGAAACATTCGACTCCCTGCGACTTCATGTACTCGCGCAGCCACCCGGCCATCGGATTGAGGGTAGCAAAAAACATCTGGTAGCGATTGCGGTCATGCCAGCGGGCGAGCTGAGGGAAGAACCCGCTTGTGTCGCTGTCTTGCGCAAAGTGCAGAACTCGTTTCCGCGAATCATTCGAAGGCGTCATATCAAATTATTCTTAATCGGAGATTCTCTTGCTAAGTTCGAATTGCTCAAATCGGGCTTGCTCGCCTGCGCCGTCTCGCCATTGCAATAAAGTCTCAGTCCCGCGCGATATCCGCGAAATATGTGAGCGCCCAGGAGCAGTCTGTATACTCTCTCAAGTACGGGGCCGTTCCGAGCTGAGGGCTCGAAAAGCCCTGCGATGAAAAACAGGACCTCTCGCACAGCTTTGAACGCCAGCGCGGATTTCACGGTCTTGCGAAGACTTTGTTTGAAAGGCTCGCGGCCAAATCGCAACGGTCCGTTTACCCTGTGCCGCTCGACATTGTCGGGCCGATCGGGATAGCGCCTGCAAAACGGTATCATGTGCTTGCTGCCCCATTCATTTCGCGAGCAATAACTGCGAATATCGAGGGAACTATCACGATGAATGGCCCTCGCTTCCGGCCAAAAAACGATCCTACCCCCGCTTGCCGTGTAACGAAGCGCGAAGTCCTGGTCTTCGCTGCTGACTATCGCGCCGTCGAATCCACCAATTCTTAAAAACAATTCGCGCGAGAGCGACATATTCGCGGCGGTGCAAAAATTCGGCATCGACGCAAGACCCGACTTTTTAGGCACACCCTGGTCTTCCAGCCTTTGGCGAAAGCGCCCGAACGACGTCAGTGCCGTTTCATCAGGCAGTCGAATAGAGCCCACGACCAGCGAATTGGGCCACGTCAAATGTGCGCTGAGATGACAGGATAAGAAGTTGTCTTCGACAGTCATATCATCGTCAACAAAGACCAACCATTTGCCCGTCGCTACTGCGGCGCCTGTGTTTCGCGCAGCCGATCTTTCGATCTCATCCAGCCGCACAAGAGTCACTTTCTTACCGTCTGCGCTTGAAGGCAGAGTTACGGGCGGAACCGAGTTATCATCGACGACAATGATCTCGTAGTCAGCATCTCCCAGGTCTTGCTGCCTGAGGCAGCCGAGCAAGGTTGCAAGCTTTCCAGGCCGGTTATGTGTCGGAATGATGACGCTGAGTCTTACATCGCCCACGACCGGCTCCCCTCTAATTCTTGATGCTCAGACCATGCAGTTATAAATCGAGCTACAGTCTCGCTGGTTTGCGGTATTGACATCATTTTACTGATCTTTTCAGTGTTGATGTTGACAACTCGGGGTTGAACTGTCGGATCGAGCAGGCTGAGATTCATCTCGCGCCCTGCAAGGCCGGCAATCTCCAAAGGTGAAACTACCCCTTCGCCGCAGAGGTTAAATGTTTCCCGGCTGATCCCTCGCTCAACCAGTGTCCACGCGATTCGAGCCATGTCCGCGGTGTCCATAAACTGGTACTGGGAGCGCGGGTGAATCCTGAGCGGCTCGCCGTGCAGAATGTCGTAGACAGGATTCTTGCGCAAGCCAGCGCCTACCATCCCTGCCAGCCGCACAATCAACCAGCTATCCGAATAATGCTGAACAGTCTGCTCCGCCAACAGCTTGTGAAACCCATAGTGTGAGACTTTCGCCAGATCTGAAGCCGACTCTTCCCGCGTAGTTTCCGGCGATGTTAGATCGCTGTAAACATCCACACTTGAAATGTGCACATGCAAATCAGCCGGAAAGTCACGCAGCGTCCGCAGCCGATGAGTAACCGACAGATCGAATTCTTCCAGAGGCTGGCGGTCCGAAAGATATTTCTTCGAATTGCAAGCTGCCTCGATCACTATGTCGCTTGCCGTTCCCGCTGTCTCGGTGTAATTGGCCCGGGTCACGCGAATAACCTCAAAACCGCGGAGGCTGGAAAGGTAAGCGGTGAAGGCAGAGCCTACGAAACCATCGGCTCCGATTATGGTCACTCTGGTCATACAGTGACCTTCAGCCGAGCCGCTGCGTAGTTCGCCTCAAACCACAGAATGGTCTTTTGCAAACCCTCGCGCAGGGAAGTGCGGCACTCATAGCCTAGCTGTTCGCGCATTCGAGTAACATCGAAGCCTTTGTACATCTGCCCGTCGGGCTTAGATGTGTCCCAGCGCAGCTGTCCTCGATAACCGGTTAATTCGGCGACCGTTTCAACGAGCTCCCGGATAGTCGTCTGGACACCTGATGAGATATTAATAATCTCGCCGCCATCATAGTTTTCGGCGGCCTTCATTATTGCCTGGCAGGCATCCTCAACGTATATAAAATCGCGCACCGGCTTGCCAGTGCCCCAAGCGATTACTTCATCCTGACCGGTCAGCCGGGCCTCATAATATTTGCGGATGAGCGCAGGGAT
Source organism: Acidobacteriota bacterium (assembly GCA_038040455.1). Lineage (GTDB taxonomy): Bacteria > Acidobacteriota > Blastocatellia > UBA7656 > UBA7656 > Onstottus_A. Next base: position 311,912 of record JBBPIH010000001.1, on the reverse strand, counting down.
GACGTGCGAGTTCTCAAGGTCGAAATTGTCGTGCGGGCCATAGAGATTACCGGGAACAAGCACAACGGCATTAAACCAATGTTGCTGGCGGTAGGCCTGAGCTTGAACGACGCTCATTTTTTTAGCTATAGAATACGGGGCGCTCTCCGACTGCGGATAGCCGTTCCACAACTCAGTTTCGGCAATCGGGCTTGGTGCTGTCGCCGGATAGCTGCAGCCGCCGATCAATGCGATATACTTTTGCGCGCCCGCCCGCCATGCTTCGTGCAGCATCATAGTGCCCATAAGGAGATTTTGATAGCAGAAGTCTGCGGGCGATTGCTTGTTGGCGATGATCCCCCCGATGAGACCGGCCAGGTGAAAGACCAAGTGTGGACGCGCCTCGGCTAACAATCGTCGGACGTCGGATTGCTCAAGCAGGTCGTAGTCGTTGCGAGTGGGAGCGATTAATTCGCAACCCGTGTCCTTGAGTAGTGGCGCAAGGTTTGAGCCGACGAACCCGCTCGCGCCGGTAACCAGCACCCGTTTGCCGCGCCAGAACAAATCTTTATGTTTCCCGTTCGAATTAGTCATCTTTGTCATCCCGGTTTTAGCTGGCTCGCGGTTCCAGCCCGCTCTCTTTTATCAGCATATCGGCCAGCGTATGGCAGTTATGAAAACTCTTCCAGGTCGCGCTGAAGCTGCGCGCCTTCAAGGCGTATTCGTCATAATGGCGCGTGAGGTCAAGCACCTTTGCGGCGAGATCGCCTGCATCGCCGCGTCGAAATTCCAGGCCGCCGCCGGACTTCTTTAGCTCGCGCGCCATCCACGTATCGCTTGGAACGATCACAGGCTTGGCTAACGCCAGCGCCTCGGCGAATATGCCCGACGTGGCTTCTACATAGTTAGCGGTTGTGTATGGCACCAGAACTATATCGAGATTGCTGAACAGCTCCGCGTAGTCACGCTCGGACAGCTTTTCAGAAATGAGCGTTATGTTGTCGTCTGATTCTCGAGCAAGCCTGTTCAACTCTGCGACTCCGTCGGCGGGCTGCCCGTTATCATATCCGCTAGCCGTACTGGGGCATTGAATGACGAACTTTGTTTTCGCCTCTGCGCTCGAGGCGACACGCCTGACAAGATCGGGCAGCATTGGAAAGCCCTTCGACGCCCGGGCATCTCCCATATAGCCGATGGAGATACGGCCATCTCGCGCCAGCCTGTAACGCGCGCTAAGGCCGTTTGACGACCGGCCCTCATTGTCGGCGTTCAAGATTATTTCACTGATAGGAATCGGAAGCGTAACGATGCGGTGGCGGAAAACTCGAGCGTAGTCTTCTGTCAAAGGCGCGCTGTCGGTGAGGAGGGCAAAGCGCCCCTTCATCCGGGCATTAATCCCGTTCAGGTAATGCGGCTTGATGCGCCAGTAAGGATGCGCAATCTGCTTCCACCGGCTGCAGGAATGAAACCCTGGAGTCTGTCGCTGCAGAATCATTAGATGGCCTGACAGCCTGCGCCGGGCGAGGAATCGCTTCCAGCCAATCAATTCAAAATCATTGACCGTGTGGCAAAACACAATCGCGTATTCGTCTGAAGCCTGTTTGAAGTGTTGTTCCAGCTCGTCGCTGTAAACAACGCTCTGCGCATAGAGGTATCCGAGGTCTCGCCATACTCCGTTTCCTGGCGGAAAATCGTAGGCGCCAAAAGAAAAGAGCGGATCGTAGCCGTATTCCTTTGCGACATCGCCCGCCAGATTCTTATTTGCAAGCACCGTTACCGAAAACCCTCTTCGCTCCAACGCAGATTGAACTGCTCTCGTATAAGAGAAGTTGTGGCCACCAAGATTCCGCATTCCCGAGTCGATAATCAGTACGTTATTGCTCATTGATTCATCTGAGCCGCGCTTCTAACAGCTTGTCCCTGGTTGTCTTTTAGCTGAGTCTCGATTCGGCAAATCATTGTGCGAGTTTTTAGATAATCAACTTAAACATAACTCGGCAGCTTCTTGTCTTCGTTCTTGCGCCCGATGCCATAGATAGCCCAACCGACCAGATACCAGATTCCTGTGCAAAGAGCCGCCCTGTTCTTGTGCCGGGTCCCGCTAAGCACGTGTCTTATGCCCTTTCGGATCCACCGTCGCGGTCTGGCAAACTCAACCTCAACAACGTCGAAACCATTCCTGTTTAGCAAGTGAAACAAGCTATGGTTGGTTTGCGGTCTGCCAACGTGTGTGAAATCGTCGTAAAAATTGGCCGCTGCGTACTGCTCGCGTAGAAACCGAAGGTCCGGAACTCGCAGACTCCGAACGGATGGCGTCTCGACATAAATGAGGCCTCCGGGGCGAAGTACGCGGAAAGACTCGTTAATGAGGGTAACCGGATTACGGACGTGTTCGAGAATATGACATAATACGACTACGTCAAAGAAACCATCCTCATACGGCAAAGCGGTCCCATCTATATCCTGTTTAGTATAGTTGATAAAACTCTGAACTTCTCCGGGCTCATGGTAGGCGTCTATGCCGTGGATCTCTACGTTCTGCATTCCAACCCGATACGAAGAAACCGTGAGGCCGGTGCCACATCCAATATCGAGCAGTCGGCTGCCAGCCCTGGTTAGGCGCCGCAGTTTCTCACCTCCATCCACGTATATCACGGAGACACCTGCCTCCCGAGCCACTCTGTTTGCTCAAACTTGAAAGCCCGTCGAATCTGTAGCGCCTGCCCAATGAGATTCACGCTAAACAAAGCGAATGCCATCGAACCAGCGATTCCAGACAAACCCATAGTCCGAGTCAGCAAAATTCCCAGTATCACCGTGACCAGGGCATTTGCCGTCGCAATCATCGCTTGACCGCCCACGCGCTCCAACCCGTAGAGCACAACTGAGGCCGGTGTCACAATCCCTGCGATCAGCACGTATAACCCCATGTTTAGAATCAACGCGTCTTCAGGAATCATCTCCGGCCCGACCCACGCGCGAATTATGGGCTTAACCAAAAACATAAGAGGTATTGCCATGCACAGGGTCACAGCTACAGAGGCAATTAGGGAACGGCGCAGCGTGCGGCGGATCCAGGGCCAATCATTGCGCGCCCGCGCTTCTGCGTAAGCAGGCATGAGCGGAAAGGTAAACATCTGTACGACATTGAGCGGCAGCGTCAGAAGTCTCTGTGCAACATTGAAGATGCCTACCTGCGCCGGTCCAAGTATCTGTGTGATGATCATCGGCTGACTCTGGAACATACCAATGCCCGCCAGTTGAGCAGCGAGATACTTGAGCCCCAGAGACATCAACCGGCCGAAAGAGCGACGAGTAACAGCCTGCGGCGCAGGGATCAACCATGGATACTGACGGCTGAAAAGATAGCCGACGTTGGCGAGGGTCACGACAATCCGAACACCCGACAGAGCGAGGACCAGTAGAGGAAGCCCGCCTTCCATGCGCGTTACGCCAATGAGGGCCGCCAGCGACAAAACACTACCCACCATCGCCCAGATATTTCCGATATAACCTCTCTGATAGCTCTGGTAAACCGCGTCTACTATGCTGATCGGAAACATCAACGCAAAACATGTCACCGAAAGTATGACGGCCCAGTGCAATTCGGTCGTCGGGACGCTAGAAGTCGCATTGAAAACGGCAGACCATGGAATGAAAGGAAATGCCAGCGCAAATACAACGACTAGCGATGCCGCGATTCCCACCAGGCTCCAGAAAGCAGTGGCGACTAATTCCCGCGCGAGTTCCCGATCATCCTTTCCGTTTGCCTCGGCCAGGCTGTTGATCAGAGCATTGCCGCCGAAACCCAGATTGCTGATGGCCAGCCACATCAGCAGGCTATTGATGGTCAGCCATATCCCATATCGCTCCTGTCCGAGATAACCAACGGTCAACGGAACGGATATGAGGCCTGTCGCAATCGACAGACCCTGAGAGAGCATCGATGTAGCGCCGGATACTCCGGCTCGCCGCAACCGGTCCCGACCGCGATTTTCAGATTCATTCGACAAGAACCCGCCACGGAGCGCTCTCAAGTTGACCATTAGGCGAAGGTCACCTGTTGGTTGACCGTTGGCTGGTAAAACAGCATAGCGCTGCCAGTGTGATCGAAAGCGAACTCTACGCGATGCAATTCGCAAAGCGCCTTCTCAACGTCTTCCTGATCTGCCGGGTCCGCCATCAGCAACAAGAAGCCGCCGCTCCCGGCGCCGAGAAGCTTACCGCCGATTGCCCCGGCACACCTCGCGCGCTCATAGTATTCGTCTATCAATGGGTTTGAGATCTTTGTTGATAGCTGTTTCTTCGTTAACCACGCCGAGTGCAATAACTCGCCAAAAGCTCCGATCTTGTGGCCGTTCATCAGCACCTCAAGGCCCTGGTCCACCAAATCGCTTAGGTAGCTGAGTTGAGTCGAAATCACTCCCTCGCGTGTCCGCTCAATCTGTTCGTCGAGCACATGATGGGCATGTCGACTGACGCCGGTGTAAAAGAGCATGAGGTGCCGCTGTAACTCTGAGAGCCGGCCCTGGGGTATTGGAACCGGTAGTGCCTTGATTTCTCCCTCACGGCTGAATTGCAGGTGCCTTAATCCGCCATGGGCACAAAGGTATTGGTCCTGAACACCGACCCGCTCCTGAAGCAACTCCTGCTCTACATAGACCGCCTCTGCTCCAAGCTGCGCCGCGCTGACAAGCTCACCCTTCGAGGCGTGCAGGGCATGCAGCAGTCCTACAGTGAACGAAGAAGACGAACCCAATCCTGTGCGCGCGGGAAGGTCTCCGACGTAATGCACTTCGATATAGCGATCCAGGTTAAGAAACTGCATGCACCCTCGCACCGACGGATGCTCAATCTGATCAACAGAGTGGACCAACTCGGTGCGCGAATAGCTGACACGTATGTTGTAGTCAAACAGCTTTGCCAGCGAGTTGACTATGATGTAAGAGTACCTGTCAATCGCCACGCCTAGAGTCTGGCCGCCGTGCTGGCGAAAGTAGTCCGGGTAATCTGTACCGCCGCCTAGAAAGCTTATTCTTAAGGGCGTCTTCGTGATTATCAAATTGTCCTCAGTCTTGACCCAGCGCTGCTAGCTCGCGCGCAGAATCAGCGTTTGCCCCGTCCTGCCGATGGTCCCCGAACAGCATTTGTTCCACCACCGCACAGATGACGTGTCCGATGGCGATATGCGACTCTTGAATATGTGACGTGCTATCGCTGGGCACTTTGATTGAAACATCGGCGAGATAAGCGAGGTGCCCGCCCGTTCCCCCGGTCAACACTAAAGTGTGTAAGCCGAGCTCGCGTGCACGCGAAACGGCGTTAATGACGTTGGATGAATTGCCGCTTGTGCTGATGCCCACGAGCACGTCTCTGGGCCGCCCCAACGCTTCGACCTGGCGCGCGAATATCGTTTCAAACCCGAAGTCATTGGCGCTTGCCGTTAGAAATGAAGTATCCGTAGTGAGGGCAATCGCGGCCATCGCCGGGCGAAGGAAATCCTTGCTCAGGATGCTCGTGAACTCTGTGGCAATGTGCTGGCAATCTGCGGCGCTGCCTCCATTCCCGCAAAGAAGCATCTTGCCGCCGCGCTTTAGCGAGTCAGCTATCAGGCTGGCAGCCTCCGCAATCTGGGCGGCGCACTGCTCGGCAAGAGATTGCTTGACCTCCGCGCTGCGCAAGAGATGCTTACGTATCATGTTTCGGGCGCAATCATCGTTCAATCTCATGCGTGATTTTCCTTTGCTGCGGCAACCAGGCTGTGAATCAACCAGGCGGCCTCAAGCACGTCGTCTACGATGTAATCAGGCTCAATCGTTGCCTGCGCGACAAGTTGAGCGCCATAACCAGTTCGCACCAGAATCGTTTTTGCCCCAACGCGCTTGCCCATCTCTACGTCGCAGACGTTATCGCCTATGACGAACGACCGAGACAGGTCGGCACCAAACTCGTCTGCTGCCTTAAAGGCCAGCCCGGCAGCGGGCTTTCGGCAAGCGCACCCTTCATCAGGGCGGTGAGGACAAATATAAATTGCGTCGAGTGAGGCCCCGCAATCAGCCAGCATCTCGCACAGCCTCTGATTGATGCGATTGAGCGTATCGAAACCGAAATAGCCGCGCCCGATTGCTGATTGATTTGTTACGAGGGCGACCGGCAGTCCGAGCTGCTTGATCAACTTGATCCCTTCGCCGACGCGCGGCAAAAGCATCAGTTGATCGGGTGACGATAGATAATGCTTCTCCACGTTGATCGTCCCATCGCGATCAAGTAGCACCAGTCCGCTCATCCTTCTGCTAAACATTCTTGAACCGGCCACGCCCCAGCATCTGAAACCCCATCACAAGCTCGCGAATCCCTTCATCGAGCGACCGCTTTGCTTCAAAGCCCGCGTCTCTCAATCGCTGGTTAGATACTATGTAGTTGCGCTTGTCCGGGTCGCTGCCAATCGGCGCGAAGTGGACATAGAACTTCGGAACCTGTTTCTTAATCTTCAGCGCCAGGTCTTCCTTCGACAGGTTGGCCGAGTCAAGACCTGCGTTGTAAGCGGAGCCAGCCATCCGGCCGGCATTCTCGATCGAATGGACGAATGCATCGGCCACGTCGCGAATGTGAATATAGTTGCGCTTGAAATCTTTTTCGAAGATGACTATGTAGCCGTCGGTGACCGCCGCGTAGACAAAATGATTCACGAGCAGGTCCAGCCGCATGCGAGACGACAGACCAAAGACCGTCGCGAGGCGCAGCGTGATTGTGTTCGGAAGCTCAAGCAGTTCCATTTCGGCCTGAACCTTTGTCTGGCCGTAGACCGATATAGGCTCAAGCGGAGTGTTCTCGTCGCAGTAGACGTCGCCGGATTTTGTGCCGTAGCCGCTGTTGGTGGTCGGGTAAACTATCAGTTGACTTGCGCTACGCAATCGGGCGAGCATTCGCACCGCATCAAGATTTACAGACCTTGCTAAGTCTGTATCGCGGTCGCAGGCTGGAGCGCCCACAATAGCCGCAAGCGGGACTATAACGTCTGCCTCTTTTACAAGACCGGCAACAAGCCTTTCATCCCGCGCGTCACCGTAGACGAATTCAAATCGCGGGTTCGCGCACAGGTGAAACAGGTTATGCTCATTGAAGATGAGGCTGTCGAGTGCCGTGACCTGATAACCAGCATCCAGCAGATGCTCGCACAGGATAGAACCGATATAACCGGCGGCGCCGGTAACAAGAGCTTTGACCATCTTTCTCTCCATGCTTCAGCTATTAATTCGGCTTTATCTCAGCTGGCGACCCGCCTCCGCGTTGTGATACTGCCTCGAAGTAGAAGCTGGCGCCGAGCGTGTAGTGTTTCTCAATCTTGAATTCCACCGGATAGATATATCGCGAAATAATGTTATGAATGAGGCGGCGGGATTTGAGTCGCTCCATCAGGATATCGGAAACATATCCATAGTAGATGGATGCCTCACAACGCTGAACCTCAAAAAGGAAATGTTGCGAGAGGAACTCACTCCAGGTTTTTGTCGTCCAATAAGTCAAGTGGTACGGAGGCATCTCATAATCCATGTGAATCTGCCACATGAGTGGTCGATCAATATTCGGAAGGCTGCCAACTAACACTCCCTTATCACGCAACAAGTTCTTCACGAGTCTGAGAGTGGCCGCGGGGTTAGCAAGATGCTCGAAGACCTCAAACATGGCGATCACATCGAATTGGCCGGCCCCGGATTCCAACCTGGAATATTCTTCCAAACTTACGCAGTCGAACCGGGCCCCGGGTATGTTACGAGAGCGTGCGATTTGTATACTGGTGGCGTCCACATCAAGGCCCGTAACCTCATAGCCCGCGCTCGCTGCAAATTCCGCAAACGCGCCGTTGCCGCAGCCTACCTCCAGTAGCCGCCCTTGTTTGCCCTTCGCAAAAACGTCAGATTCCCGCGCCGGATGTACCGGATACCAGGAAGTAGGTCCAGAGTGCCTAGACTTCGACGCCATGTCTGAGGCGCCAGCATAAAAACCTGCGGAAGGTGGCGCAAAGGGATTGCAAAACCGTCCGCCACATTTGTCGCAAGCCAGAAGTTTGTATTCATTGAGGAGAGAACGTGCGAATCGAACTTCGCTACTGGCGCATATCGGACAATCAGACACGCTTTTGTTCTGCATTATTGGTTTACTAAACCCTAACAGCGATGCGATTTTTCTTTCTAAGACCTAGCAATAAAGCGAATGGCGGAGGCTATCATCAGACGCACGGTGCTCGCCGATGCAAACTTTTTGCTTAAACCCTTCCACTCCTATGATTGAATTCACTGCGATTCGCTTGAGATTTTTGAAAGTATCAGCCGCTTTGCGCGCCGCTGAGTACGTAACTGAATCTTTGTTTCAACCCCAAGAACCTCTTCTCAAATCGCTCGTAGCTGATGTAGCTCAACGTAACAGTCAGCGCAAGACCTACGACCCCTACCGCCACTCCAGCGGCCGTCGAAACTTGAGAAGTTGACATGGCTTTCAGGCCACCCGTCAGCAGAGTGATCGCTATCGGGTGAATCAAATAAAGACCATAGGTGTAGATTCCAAGCTTCGAGATTAGCCTGAGCCTTCTGATCTTGAACGGCGACCGCTCGGAGTAGTTCTGCTCCGTCAAGATGAAAGCAAAGAACAGCGAGCAGACAAGTCGATCAAGCGTGGCCGGCACGGGACCGGCGAAGATATACTCCCTCAGGATCAACACAGAGAACCCCAAACAATAGATTGCCAGAATCAACGAACGGGATAAGCCAGCAAACAACTGTTTGAACCTTTCAGAGTTGATTGCAAGGTAAGCCGTTAATCCACCGACCGCCATATCAGAAATCACACTCAGAGAGTGGAAATAAACAACCATACCGTCTTGAAGGTTGTGAAATCTGAAGAGTCCCGACACGAGTATGATGACGGGGAAAACATACTTGTAGGCGCGAGCCGGAAGAAGAAAAAATATCAGAGGCCAGCACAAATAAAACTGTTCTTCAATGGCTACTGACCAGGTTATGTTCGTAATCAATGCCCCATGCCCAGCGCCTAAGTGAATAACATCAAAATTGCCAAGGAATAAAAGATAATAAAGCGGGTTGCCAGCCTCGACGTGAGATGAGAAGCCTAGAAGACTCTTCAAAAACGGATAACCAACAAACCCGAACAGAATCACAACATAGTATAAGGGCCAGATTCGGAGTACTCGCCTGGTGTAGAATGCAAGCACGTCTACTTTGCCCTTCAGCTTGATTTCGGCAAGAATAAGATAAGTGATAAGAAATCCACTGAGAACAAAGAAGAATGAAACCCCAGCCCACCCGGACTCAAAGATAGCGTTTCTCACGAGCCGTAATGCGCCCCTCTGATTCTCGTCAATGCTAAAAGCGCCGCCAAACCCATGCTGTAAATAGACCAGGAAAAACGCAAAGAAGCGCAGGCCATCCAGATTGGGAAAGAAGACCTTCGCCGGCTGGGCGTCTCGCTCCACTATTTGAGATTCAGCAAGTACAACGCTAGCGGATGCCATCGGTCGGTTCTATCAAATCCCGTTCAGCTACGCAGTCCCATCCCGCGGCTGTTCTCGTCGTGCTAGAAGCTAGTAGCGCACCCTTACATTTCGGCAGTAGATCTCGCCATGTCAAGAAGTAGAGCAGTTCGCGGTCGGCCCACACGTCCCGCCCGTCCGGCACTCCCATTTGCTACGGGGCCGAATGCGGATGACTGGTTGCTCGACCAACGAATACACTTCTGATTGCGCTCCATCCACCGGCCGCGAGCCAGAGACGGTTTCGAGTATGTTTTGAGACATGATGTGAGAGTCTTGGTGGACAGAAGGCTGATTGCCGATCGCTAGTCTAAACTCGCTCCAGCGCTCTCCTCATAATCAGAGTAAGACCCGTAATAATAGTTTTCATAACCTTCATCGGCGGCATCGATGTTGTTCAGAACTACGCCGAAGATCCGTGCGCCCGCAACTGATAACTCCTGGCGAGTCCGACGAAGAACTTCACGGGAACTCTTCCCTCCGTGCACCACCAGTATCACACCATCGGCCATCGTCGACAGGATCACCGGATCGGTGACCTTTAACAGCGGCGGCGAATCGATGATGATGTGATCGTACCGTTCAGACAGCAACGCAAGCATTTCCTTCATCCGCGCCGAGCTGATCATCTCCGCCGGGTTGGGCGGAATCCGACCGGAGGTGAGCACCGAAAGATTCGGTATGGGCAGCTTCTGAATGACGTCGTCGAGTTCTCCGCGCCGCGATAGATAAGTTGACAACCCGACGACGTGGTCAACCCCAAGCAGCTTATGGACTGCAGGCTTGCGAAGGTCGCAATCGATCACGAGAACCGATGAGCCGAGTTGTGCCAGTGATATGGCCGTATTGACCGCCGTGGTCGTCTTGCCTTCCCCGGGCTGCCCACTGGTCACCAGAATGATCTTGGGCGGACGTTCTGTGGACGACAGCAAAACTGAGGTCCGGAGAACGCGATAAGCCTCGGCGACAGATGAACGAGCATCTAGCGCAAGCAACTGATCGAGGTTGATTCCATTGCCTTTGCTCAAAGTAAGCCCGCTTGCTGTATGTTTATCGCCGTTGCTTCCGGCCTTCAGCGCGCGCTGTTTGCGTCCCTTGATTGCCGGGATGACGCTGAGCGCTGGCAGTTGCGCGTAGCGACTAACGTCCTCGACGGTCTTGACGGTGTTGTCCAGGTATTCGAGGAAAAAGACTAATCCCACCCCGGCTATCAAGCTCACAAAAAATCCTATCAGTATGGTGCGCGGCCGGTTTGGAGCTATGGGAGCCATCGGCACTTGTGGCGGATCGATCATTTTGGTGTTGTTGTGCTGTTCGTGTTCCTGAATCTTGGATTGATTGGTTTTCTGAAGAAACTCGGTGTACAGCACATTTCCCGTCTCGACGTTCTTCTTAAGGATATTGAACTGGATGGAAGCCTGGTTTTGTTGGGCGGCCTCATCCTTGGCGATTGCCAGAGCCCCACCGAGCGACGCCTCGTCGCGAACGGCGCGCTCATAATCTGCCTTGAGCTTTTCTTGAAGCGACACTTTGCTGTCGTCGATCTGCTGTTGAATCGTCGCCATCTGCTCTTTAGTCTCGACGACCTTGGGATGCTTGGGCCCATACGTTGTATCGAGTTGTGCCAGGGCCACCGCCAGGTCGCCCAATCTCTTCTTGAGCTCGGTCGTTCTTGGGTCGGAGAATGCGTCCGGGAGTTGAGCAACGCGGCCGGCCTTCACCTCCTCGAACAGCGACTGTTTCAGAAGGCGCTCGGTCTGAGCTCTGGTGACTTCCCCATGGAGCCTCGTCAGTTTTTCTATCGCCAGATTCTCCTTGCCATCACTAGAATAGATATTGTGGCTTCCACTATAATCGGCCAGTTCTTGTTCAGCTTTCTCGACACTGGCTTTCAGCTCGCGGGTCGCCCTGTCGAGCCATTCCGACGCGTTGCTGTACTTTGCAGTCTTGTTCTCGAAGCTCCGCTGAATAAAGACCTGTGCGATATTGTCGACAATATTGGCTGCAAGCACGGGTTCGGTATGACTGAACGAAATCACTAGCATTCGCGTGTCGGACAGCGGTTCGGCGCTGAGATTGGCTGCCAGTACATCCACGTAAGGGGCGAGGTGCGCGCTCTCCTCGCGCGTGCGCGCGCCAGTGGACGTCGCCGCCGAAGTCTCAAGGACCGGGGGCGGAGTCCATTGTTCATGCGGTGTCAGCCGACCGGCTATAGTCTTGACGGCCTCGAAGATCGAGCGTCGGGAGTTAACATCCATAAAGCGCGGGGTCTGATCGAGCTTGAGGTTAACAACTACCTCTTCGAGCAGCGGGCGGCTTTGGAGTTGGCGGATTCGAGTTTTCAAAGCGGACTGAACATAGTAGTGATCGTCTCCCTCATCGGATTGCAGGATCAGGTCGCCGCTCCTAAGCGTGCGACTCTCTTTCCCAATCTCGACGGTGGTTGAAGTCTGATATATCGACTTGGTGCGATAGACTTCGACGGTCACCACCGAGGTAACGATAATGGCGATTACCATGATTACCAATTTGCGCTTCTTGATGGCGCGCCACATCCGGCGCAAGTATGCGCGCTCGTCGGCGTCGCCGTATCCGTACCCGTAGCCATAGGTCGTGGCGTCCGGGTAACCACCTAAATGGGGATAGCCCGGTCGCATGATAGGGGCTTCATCTGGGACCGAGACTTTCTCTAATTCTAACCGTTCATCTGACATTGACTGTTCTCCACTTAAGTTACCGGGGGGCTGTTTCTCAAAAACTTAAGCCTGAAGTCGGGCGCTAGGGAATCGGCATGCGGGTGATGGTCGACATCCCGAACGCTCGAAGCAGCGCGCCCCCGAGGGTCTTGGTTCGGCTGTTAGGCACCATGATGATGTCATTTGCCATGATCAAAACGTCTTCTTTCTTCCCACCCATGACGGCGCCGATATCGACGTGCACCTCCTCGCGCTTGCCGTTTTTTGCGTTCTCACGATAGACGACTCCGCGGTTCAGGGCGGCCTTGTAGTTCGTGCCTTGCGCGAGGGATATGGCTTGCCGCAATGTCGTGCCTTCTTTGAGGGCGAATTCGCCCGGCGCGTTCACTTCCCCGGCGACAAAGAAGACGTCGCTGGGTGGAATGTTAATAATGTCACCAGGCTCAAGCAGCACGTCCTGATCGAACCGGCCCTTGAGTAGTCCGTTAATGTTGGCACTCTTGAGCTCGAATTTGGCACCTTCTTCGGGCGCTGACTCTTGCTCCGCGTTTGCCTCATTCGCAGCGGCCGTTTTCGCGCTACTGGGTTCAGGTCCTTTCTGCTCGGGTGCTTTTATTCTGCGAATGATGTAAGCGTTGGCGCCGTGTTTTTCGCTCAAGCCGCCTGCGAGAGTTATGAGCTCGAGCATCGACGGTCGTCCCTCGATCTGAAAAACACCCGGGCTCCGTACCGCGCCCTGGATGAAGAACGAGCGGCTATTGAATTCTTTCACCGACACCATCACTTTGGGATCCTTGAGGTAGTCCCCGCGCAAGCCGTCGGCGATCATCTGCGCCACTTCTTCGGTGGTTTTTTTCACCGCTGTAACGCGGCCAATGTACGGCATAAGGAAAGTGCCAGCGGCCGTAACGCGAAAAGTCCTAGACATCTCGGGAGCGTTCTCAACTTGGACGTCGATCACATCATTTGGCCCGATGCGATAGTCTTCCAATGGCGAAACCAAAACCGGGTTCGATCCACGCCCCCCGGGTTGTGCCACCGAGCCGCTGGGTGAGACTCCCCCCGCTTGACTGCCCTTCGTTTGCAGCCCACCGCCGTACGAAGGGCAGGAAGCGATGACTAATAGGGCGATTGCTTTTAAGATCAGGGTCCCGAGTTGTGTGCGTGTTTTTTCGATTGTGTTCATGATGCTCCTTTCGCAAGACCGGCAGGCGAGACACGCTCTGTCTCGAGTTTGACTGCATTACGGCTCAAGGCTAGTGGCTTCGAGCCTTCTCTATCATCGATGGCCGTCCCTACATGCGTCGCCACGGCCGCGAGCAGCAAGAATAGTAAAGCGTTTGAGGGTACTTGTAAATTGAAGTCAAGCAGACTGTGAACGAGCATTGCAAACATTCCGGCTCCGCTGCCAAGCGCCAAGCCCGCGTAGAGCGGATCGCGAGACCGCGTGCCCCGCGCAACTGCCCGAAACACGGATACTATGAACCACAGAGCAAGCAGCCCGCCTACGACGCCGCAGTCGGCTACGACTTGCAGGTAGTCGTTGTGCGCCTGTGGAACTCTCAACGATCCGTCGCTCTTGGTGTAGATCGAAAAAGCCGTCTCATACGCGCCCAGGCCAACCCCAAGTAAAGGATTCGCGCGAATCATTGTGACGGTGTCACGCCATACCCAGCCCCGGCTCGAGAAGAAGGTTTCCTTCAGCGAGTCTCCACCGGACAGTTGACCTTGCGTCACGCGATTGATGACTGGATCAGCGCCGATCCAGAAGATGCCTGCGGATATTACTGCTACAATGGCAATCACAACCGCCGCCTGCGAGGCGAGCTTTGGGAGTCCCTTCTTCGCAGCAGTTTTCTCTAGTTGCCGCGGCAACCGCACGCTTATCAATACGAGGAACATCATCGCCGCAGCAATGCTGATGATCCCCCCGCGCGAAAGCGACAAAACCAGAGCTACACCCATCATCGTCGCGGCAAAGCCATAAAGCACTCGAAGCTCTGTGCGGACTGCGCGGGCGATTATCAGCGCTACTGGAATCGGGATCAGCAACTCCATGTAGCCCGCGAAATGATTGTGGTTCGCAAAAGGCCCAAACGGAGAGGTGACTTCGGTAGGCCGCAGCCAATAGAACCGGCCGTTCCAGGTGAAGTGCTGCACCAGTGCGAACAGCGCCATCGCCAATCCATAAAGAACCAGAAAATGCCCAAGCGTCGACAGTCGCTCACGGCTCTTGAAGAAATTTGACGCGATCAGGAAGGAAATGAACAAGAACACCAGTACAGTCACCGCAGCGCGGGTGTGTCCGACGTTTTTCGAGAGGCTCAGCCAGCGTCCCGTGCTACCGGTGAAAGCAACGCTCTGCACAAGCCCTACGACTGCGAGCGCAGCGATTGGCATGGCCGTGTGTGGGATACTGAGCTTTAGACGCTTGTCGGCTATGACCTTGATGGACCAGATCACCAAAAGCGCGACGACGATGCCCTCGAAGACGAACACCGACCAGGGCTCGACCGCACCGTGAGCGAGCGCCGCAAAGACGACGGCGATTAGAAAGCCCGCCCCGATTGTCTTGCTCAGACGGTCCTTGGTGGTTTCGTAGGCTTGCCGTGCGCTCATTTGACTTCAGTCAACACGAAGTCATCGAACCAGGCAGTGCCTCGTGTTGGATTATCGTAGCTGAATTTAGGAATACGCTTAATTGTGATGATGGCGGCGCGCGCGCTTGCAGGCGCCGTGAAATCGATCGCGATGGGGCGCCAGTCGCTCGAGCCCGAAGCAATGGGATCCGACGTAGCGAGCTCGGTTGATGAGGTAATGTCTGTAACCACGACGCGTGGCCCTTCGGGCGTGTCGAGTCGCTCGGTTTTGACGTAACACTCCAGCCGATAACGCGCGGCCGGGCGCAGTAGGAATGTCTGTTTGACCTGCCCATCGAGCCGCGTAGTGTCATGCCCGGTAAAGTCTATCCTGAGCGACCGGCCGCCAGTGTGAGCTGCGTTGGAATCTATGCTTAGGACCGCATGGTCGTTACGAGTGATCGTCCAGTCGAACTGTGCCAGGCTTTTCGAGATGTCCGATTCAAAACTCCCATTCCATATGCCCGGCAAAGCATGCCCGGGCTGTGCGTAAGTGCCGCTAACCAAACCGACCCACAGTCCTCGAGCCTCCTCGAGGCGTCCTTCCGACATTAGCGAGGTGATAAACGCGGCGCTGTCAGGCAGGCCAACGAGCGAGTTGCGATCGATGCCGCCGAAAACTGTGATCGCGTCTGACGCGCGCGACTGTTTCAACAGGAACTGTGCCAATATGAGTTTCGACTTGGGATCGCCTGGAGTGACGGCCTGAACCGCAGCAAGGTTGCCGGCCGTGACTCGCCACAAAAGATCGAGCGCCGAGGGGAGCAGCGCAACATTCGAGGCAGTCGCCACGCGGAATTCGCCGACCGACTTCGCAAGCTTTCCTTCTCTGAGAAGCAGGTTCGCCAGTCGCCAGCGCACCTCGGTGTAGCCTGGTGCCAACGCGAGCGCTTCCTGCAAAGACTGTTCAGCGGCGGCGCGATCTCCGTTAGCCTCCTTGATTCTCGCCAAGAGCAGCCGATGCCCATAGTCCCATGGGGAAACGTTGACGGCTCGTGTCGCATGGTCTTCGACGCTCGCGATGTCCCGGTCTGGTTCCGACATCTCCGCTTCCGCCAGCCTCGCGTTCAGCGTCGCGGAGTTTGGGACGTATTGGATTGCGGCAGCGAGCAAATCTTTCCGGACGCTCACCCGCTGGTCAGTCAGCAGTCCGACGACCAGGCTGACCAAGGCTGCCGACGTCAGCGCAGCGCAGACGGCAATAGCCGACAAAAGCACTGCCGCCTTCTTTGCGAAATTGCTTATCCTGATTTCGAAGATCACTTTTGCAAACGGGATAACGGATGCTTGGCCGCAGGGCCGTCACGCGGGCAGGCCTATAACCACCCACTTTAAACCCCTAAGGGAAGACGCAAGCCGCGCCAGCCAAGTTTTTCCGATCCGCCCTCGCCGCTGAGTGAGGAGCGGCCGCCTCGGACACTGGTAGAACCAGAGTCATATCTGCGCGGGCCTCGCCGCGCTCGAACTGAGAATGCCGGCTTATTCAGGAGGCGCCATCTGCGCTCGAAAGGACCGCTATGAATGACGTCGGACACTCCTCTATTAAACTGGACACGTCGCACGGTATGGGGACCGGGTACCCGGAATCGATGCTCATGAGTGTCAGCTTCGCCCCTTGGTAGGCTTTGTTGAAGTCAGGCTTCCTCATGTCTGGTTCGCCCATTTTGATTCGCAACGTGAATCGACCGTCCGGCGAAACCCGTCCCCTTCTCTTCTCGAGAGATGATCCCTTTTTATCCGAGATCGCTCGCATAGGTACTCGCGGTGGCTTTTTAAACCTCGCAAATATGATTCCCCACATGCCGCCTCTATCAGCGAAGGACAGCCGAAATGTCACGCCCATACGAGCGGAGTGGGCGGAGAGCATATTTCATGCTGCGAGTCTTTGTCAATGCCCTAAATAAGCGTACCCTGGATGGGTATTATAGACGCCCTTAACTCGTGCGGCGTGCAGTTCCGCTTCGCGACGCAGTTTGTGACCGACCACAACCCCCTTCAAGAGAGAAAAGACCAATCGACCGAATACTCCAGAGCTGAAATCACTTCGTTCGCAGCGCCGGAATTCCACTAGTAGTCGGCCTCCCTGAGTGAAAAATCTACAAGGTTGTAGCCTGAAGGGACAGCAAAACTCCTCAAGCCGCCAAGAGCGAAATTGAACGGAATGGATGGGACGCTAGGTCTGTCGTTGATAATGGCCTAATGGTTGGCCTTGCAACGCTCCGGCTCGGTGAAGAGAAGACTCCTGGTTTATGATTTCGTGGCGCCTCGTAATAACGGGCAACTTCATCCTACTGATACACCACTTCAACCGTGTATCCGTTTGAGGTAAACATACTCTCTAACAGCTCGCGGGCACTTTGCCGGGCCGTCTCCGTTATCTTCAACTCGCGGCTTGTTTTCTCCAGTTGTTCTCGGGAGCGCTGGAACAATGCATCACGATCGGCGGCATTGAAAGGATTCCAAAGCCCTCGTTGTTCATCGTAAGTCTGCATCTCCGTGATCTCAATCCCGAGAATGCCTGGTTGAGGTAAGCTGATAGTTATCCGCCTGGCTTTCTCATCGATCTGTACTGAATTGCCCGCGTCAAGGTCGATTCCAGCGAGGACCTTCCCGGTTACGACTACGAGTGACCGCTTGGTCGATCCATACCAGGTATCCTCGTATATGATCACATCTCGTAGCGTGGTTTCACTCGAGACAAGTTTTGCTACTTTCAGTACTCTTTCGACGGCGACGGAATGGCTTACTGTTGTGCTATTGAGCTGACTCAGCGAAAGACGGCTCGCCAACCACGTGAGCGCGAGGATACTGACACATGCCACAATAACTGTCGCACCTATTACCCACAAGAAAGTGCGTCGACGGCCTTCCTTAACTTTAGTTTCCGTCATATATAGCAGTCCTCCTGTGGGACTGACTTTCGTGACTGGGTAAAATATCAGGTGTTGGTTTTGCCTTCGTCGTCCACAATACTGAAATCGGCACCGTCATTAAAATCGCCGTCGTACACGGTTACCGCATCGGAGGGAGTAACAGGCGCTGGCTTGATCGATATTGTCTCATCATCCTCCTCAGACTCATTAAGCTTAGGGACCTCCTCCGGGTCTACTAACACCCCGGCCCCGTCTAAAGAGTTCAATTTTTGGTAGTCAGTCAAGTCATCAACTTCCGGCTTCGTGGAATGCTCCCGCTTATCGTATTCTTCACCCATCGCTCGCCTCCGTCCTGATATTGTCGCCATTCTACCGCAGCATATAAGGCGGGAGAAAGGTTCTGCTGGATTGGTCCCATTTGAAAACCGCATATTTTCGCTACGCAGAGCGATGACTAGGAACCTTTTTGCATTATCCCGGGCACAGGATACGTCTATCTTTAGGGAGCAGGTTTTACATTCCGTATTATCCAGCTCCTCGACGCGTTTTTACATTCGTGAAAAGGAGAAACATCATGCCCGATAAGACCAGTAGTACCCGCAAGCCAACAGAAGGTGTAAGGGAGATCCGGCTCGCTCTGACCTCCTCGTCAAGTTTTGACTCGATCGTCAAGACGCTAAAAGAGGTTCTCGTTCTTCCCGAAATAGGAAACTTCCGCGGTTGCCGACCATGCTTGTCCGGCTTGGACCGCATCATCGTTGAGGATCCGGAGTTCAGACAACAGTTCCGTTAGGGGCAAAATCAGCTCCTCGCTGTTGTTCTCTATTACGCTTCACATGGGCGAGGAGCGAGCAGTCATCTGCTCGCTCCTCCAGGCTTTATTCATATGATCACTCAAGCCTTTGCTACGAGCGCTTCACATGCTCGGCCTTGCCTATCGCCAATATCCAAGCTGGGAATTGGGCTGGCGTATCAAAGCCCGCTACGGCCGTTCATCGAGACTTCAAACGAGGTCTTTGATTTCATGGAAGTGGTGCCTGACATTCTTTGGACTGATCTAGGCCGCGATCGCACGCCGCGCTACGTGGAAGATTCCGCGAGCGTTGACTTCATTCGGCAGGTTCGATCCCGGATGCCTGTTATCCCACATGGCATTGGTCTCTCGATTGGCAGCGCCCATCGGTTCAACCGGGAGCATATACTTCAGCTCTCCGGATGGTATGAACACTTCCAATTCCCCTGGCACAGCGATCATCTTTCCTACAATCTCGCAAGGCAAAACGATGACGAGATCAACGTGGGCGTCACGCTGCCTCTGCCGCACGACAATGAGGTTCTCGATCTTCTGGTCCCTCGCATTGCCGAAATTCGTTCGGCAATGCCGATTCCCTTCGCGCTCGAAAACAATGTCTATTATTTTGATATGCCTGAGCAGGACATGCGTGAAGCCGAGTTCCTGAATCGCTTGTGCGAGATGAGCGGGTGCTATCTGCTTCTAGACCTTCACAATCTCTACGTTAACACCCGGAATCTCGCCGTCGATCCGCACGCCTTCCTCGACGATCTGGACCTCGGTAATGTAATCGAGATTCATCTGGCGGGGGGTATGGAACTCGATGGCTTCTATCTCGATGCGCATTCGGGACGCGTGCCCTCTGCCGTGTGGGAGCTTCTCGATAGGACGCTGCCCCAGTGTCCAAATCTCGGAGGAGTGACATTTGAGCTATTTGGCTCGTGGTTCTCGCAAGTAGGCGAGGAGCAGCTCACGAGAGAGCTCGACAGGATGAGAAATCTTTGGGTGCGGCATCAACCAGATCCGAAACGGGAGGCGAGATGACCCAGCAGACCTTTCAAGCGGTACTGGCACGGCTGGTTGTTGATCCAACCTATCGCGACCTCGTTCGCTCCCAAGGCGAGCGCGCGCTACCGAGCGATCTGAACGAATTGCAGCGGCAAAGGTTGATCTTTGCAGCCGGCAACAAAGGTATTGATATTACAGGAACCCTGCATAAGGGCTTCCGGCTGGGCAAGATCCTTTCAATGCTTCCTCTGACCTGTGCCTTGTTGGGAAACAAACGATTAGCGCGAGAGGTCGATCTCTTCTGGCAGCAGCATAGTTCCAGAAGCTTTTACTACCTTGAAGAAGCGCTCGCCTTTTGTGACTTTATCCAAAAACGACTCCGAGCGGGCCTGCGAATAGTTTATTTGGAAGAAGTCGTGGAATATGAGAGCGCTCGGCTCGAGCTACAGCAGCCTTTAATTGGGGAAGATGCACCCCAGCCACGGCAGATCAGATTTAGCCACGACCCCGAGAAATTACTCGTGCCGCTTGCGCGCGGACGCCGGCCGCGCAATGTTCCCAAACGATCTTGTCTGCTCGCGGGAAGCCTGGGCTCGGACGGGAGCATTGAATGGGCAATTACCCCGGCTGACGGCAACGCGGATGCGGCCTCCCAGAGAGATTACTCGAGCGACTTTGCTTGACCATTATGAACACCTTCCCGCTATGCCGGGAAGGCCTAAACCGTTCGAACTCTTAGCGCGTCTCTCCCGATCACTGCTCATCAGAGATCCGAGTCCAGCCCTCCTTCCCCAGTCGAAACCGTTCACTCCCCGACACTGCGAAGACCCCGAGTTTGGGCTGCCACTCGAAGAGCTCGATTACGATGTTCGGACGTGCCACACGAATGACGTTGAAAGAATTGGCTTCGCCCCTGCCCCGCGTGGAAGCTGCTGTGCCTGCCTGAACGACTAGTGATGAGCGCCCGCCGAGTTTGTAGCGCGTTGCCGTGTGGCCGGTGTGACTGACGTGCAGATGACCCGCTAGAAAGAGATCGGCGCCGCAACCCCCGAGTTCCCCGATTGCCATTTTTGCCCGCCCGACAAGGTCGCTATCGTCGTAACCTTCGGGCACATCGAAGGGATGATGCGTCACGACGATCTTGGTAACAGCGGGGCCGAAAGAGCAAAGCTTCTCGCGGAGCCAGGCCACTTGTGTTCTGTTGATGCGCCCGCCTTTGATCGTCAACGAGCGTGCGGTGTTGACGCCCAAAACCGCGATCTCTTCATCGGCGTAAACGGGACGCATTTCGTCCATAATGTAGCGGCGATACTTGTCGAGCGGGCGCACGAAACGGAACAAGATGTTGTGTAAAGGAATGTCGTGATTGCCGGGCACAACAATTTGCGGCTGCGGGAGCGCGTCGAGAAAAGCGCGAGCCGCTTTGAACTCGCGAACACGCGCGCGCTGCGTAAGGTCGCCTGAGACTGCAACGACATCCGGCTTGAGCTCGTTGATGGTCTGAATCAGCGGCGTGATGATCGCGTGGTCAACGCGACCGAAATGGATGTCAGAGAGATGCACCAGCGTTCGCATCTTTACTGGGTTCCTTCAGTCTCCTCAGGTACGAGGACGCGCAGCGCACCTGGGCGCACGCGGTAGTTAAGCGGCGACTGCATCATCGCGACTTCGCCGTCGGTCGAGACGCGCACAAGGCGGCGACGCGTCTGTACACGCACCTCTGTGGTAGTCAGCTCCATGAAGTCCTTTTCTTCTCGCAAGCGTTTGAAAAGTGCGCGAAGAGCGAGCCGCAACAGTCCCAGCCTGCCCGTGCGGTGGGTGACGTACAGGCTCAACAGCCCACCGTCCAGGCGCAGGCGACTACCGATGTTGAAGCTCTCCATCTCATACTCGTTGTTGCCGATGAAGACGAACGGTGTGCGGGTAACGAACTCTTTACTGTCGACGATCAACCGGACATCCAGAAACGGGTAGCGGCGCAAGACTGTGAGCGCGGCCCAGAGGAACGCGGGCCACTTGCCGTGACCCAGCCGTTGCACCCTCTCGCGCTGGCGGACCATGCTCGGATACAAACCCAGGCTCGAATTATTGAGGAAGATGCGGTCGTTGACTTCACCGACGTCGATCTTGATAGTGTGGCCGGCGATGATCGTGCGCGCCGCTGCTTCCAGGTCGAGCGGGATGCGTAAGTCTTTCGCGAAGTGATTGAGCGTGCCAAGCGGCAGGACACCTAGCGTCTTATTCGAATCGACGAGCGCTGAGGCGACCGCATTGATAGTGCCGTCTCCGCCTGCGGCAACAATGGTTCGAGCTTCGCCACGCATCGCGCGTTGCCCGAGCTCAGCCACTTTCGCTCCACTTTCAGCAAGCGAGATGCGCGGCTCAACACCGCTCGCGGCGAAGAGGTCGGCGAGCAGCCGGCGCGCCGCTTCCTTGTCGGCAGCGCCTGAGCTCGCATTGATGATGACCTCAACCGTCGGAGGCATGTCAGCCTTTTCTCTGGGTCGTTAGAGCTGGCCCAGTTTGATCATAACAGTTCTCGCGATAATCAGGATGCAAGTCGCCCCAGCAACTTATGCCTGCCTGATTCGCCCGGCTGGTGTATCGCCCGAGAAGCCGTTGAACACTGACTTGCAAATCGGTAGGGGTGATCTATCATTGCGCTGAACTGATTCAAAGACGTCGTTCAGAACAGGAGAAACAGATGACCCCCGATCACGAGGTCCGAGAACTGCGGGAACAGATCGTGCGGCGGCACATGGAGTCCGAGAATCTTCATGACTACGCCACCACGATCCGCACCTTCTCCCATCCGCGCTACGAGATCATCGGGAGAGATCGCACATATGACAGTAACTAAGTTCGGAGGATTATGAAGACAATTGTGATCACTTGTTTGTTGATCGGCCTGATGACAGCAACCGCAGGCTCTGCTATTCAGAATGAACCGAAACCCTCAGCCCCTGACATCAAGACCGAGGTCATGAAGCTACTCGACGATTATATGAGCGCCTGGAACCTTAAAGATCTCGCTGCCTGGGAGCGCACGTTTCAATTCCCGCATTATCGTCTGGCGGGCGGCAAGATGTCTGTACTGGATCGCCAGGGCTTGCAGGATGCCGCAAGGGTGTGGGCGTCGGCTGGTAGCGATTGGCATCACAGCAAGTGGGACCGCCGCCGCATCATCCATTCGTCTCCAGACAAGGTCCATGTCGACACGAAGTTCACGCGCTGCCGTGTCGACGGGAGCGTCATCGGCTCCTTTGAATCGCTGTACATCCTGGCTAAAGAGGGTGGACGCTGGGGAGTCAAGATGCGATCAAGCTTCGCCCCGTAACCGCCAGTAGATTGTTTGCGGAGGAAGCCTTCTCGTTATTTTCGCTGCCTGGCTGCCGTCGACTGTGATCATGCGCGATGTGTCCGCCACGCCGTCGTACCTCTTGCTGACAAAAGGCGGCTGACGCGCTTCAGGTCTTTCCGATGCGAAGTATCTATGTTGAATCAGAAAAAGATCGTTGTCGTAATGCCGGCGTATAATGCCGCCAAAACCTTGCAACGCACGTACAGCGAACTCCCGCTTGATGTCGTTGACGAGATAATCCTCGTGGATGATGACAGCTCGGATAAAACAGTCGAGCTGGCGCAGGAACTCGGGCTGAAGGTCTTCCGGCACAATCAGAACATGGGCTACGGAAGAAATCAAAAGACCTGCTACCACGAAGCGCTCAAAAGCGGCGCGGACATTGTCGTCATGCTCCACCCCGATTATCAGTATTCTCCGAGGCTGATCGTGTCGCTTGCTGGAATGATAGCCTATGGCGAGTTTGATATAGCGTTAGGCTCCAGAATTCTTGGAGTGGGAGCACTCGAAGGCGGCATGCCTCTCTATAAGTACATCGCAAATAGACTCCTCACCGCGGTTCAAAATATCCTTCTCAACTATAAGCTCTCGGAGTACCACACCGGCTTCAGGGCGTTTGATCAACGGGTCTTGAAAGAGCTCCCACTCGAAGAGAACTCAGATGACTTCGTTTTTGATAATGAGATACTGGCTCAAGCCGTGTACTTCGAATACCGAATCGGTGAAGTATCCTGCCCCGCCAGATACTTTGCCGAAGCCTCCTCGATCGATCTTCCGCGAAGTGTAAGGTACGGGATGGGGGTGCTGGCGACTTCGTTCAAATTCCGCCTTCAAAAAATGGGCCTGAGGAACTTCAAAATTTTTAACCCAAAAGGCGCGAAGCTCGTGCGCGACTATTACGAGCCGGTAGCTAAGTAAGATCAGCAGGTTTCCTTCTTTGGTAGGATTACGGCCGTACGATCGACATCTGGACCTTCGCTGATCCAGAAGCCTGTGCTTGACCATGTTCTTGGGCGCCGCCGGCGCGCGACGAAAAACATCAAGAGAACGATGCCGAGGCTGAAAGCGGAAACAACCTTACCGGCAGTGCGCGGCCAGGTGTCTTCAAACCTCAATGTCACTGTGTGCTCACCCGGCTCGATATGGAGTTGAATGTGACCGTCCACGCTCGGCGCTATTTGGGTCTGCTTGCCGTCCACTCGAGCTATCCAGCCAGGGAAGTACAGTGGCCGAAGCGCAATGACTGATTCGGCGCCGGCGGTAACGGTGTAGCCTCGCTCAATTCCCGTGTCGTCAGTTGCGCGTACATCGGCGTCCCCGTGCTCCACCCTGGCCGCGTTTTGCCATTCTTCCTTGCGTAACTGCCCATTCCACCACACCGGGCGATACGCGTGTGTGTCCCTACGAGAAAGACCGCCTTCAAGGTCGTCGGGGCTTTGCGAGGCTCGCAAGACTGCGAGCGTGCTTATCGTGAGGTTCAAGATAACCACTACGGCAAGCGCGCAGATTTGGACCACGCGCCCTTTGCGGCCGCGCATCACCATCCACACCGACAAGGCCGCAAGCAAGCACGTGCCGGCTGACACAACCACCAGCCACCGATACGGAAAAAACAGAAAGTAAAGCCCAGGTGTTATCCGCCAGATGGGCGCGGTGAGCCGGGTTGTCATCAAGATGCTGAAGGCAGTCACTATCCAAATGGCGAACCACAGCGCGCTCGGTGAGGCATCCTTCTCACCAGATCGCCGGTTGATCCCGATCAGCAAGGAACTGACTAAGAACAGAGCAAGAATTCCAACGGCGATTAGATCCGCATCCAGCAGATAAGTGAAAGGTGAGCCATCGGACGGGAACCGAACTGAAGTAAGCGCGGCGCGAAGATGTTCGAGCAGAAAATAGTCCCTATAGTCAAAATTGAAGATCAGTTTTATGTAGCTGCTTTCGAATAGAACCGGGATCAGAAAAATAGCGGCGACTCCCGCGCCCAGAGCGAGACCGGCAGCGATGCGGAGTAGCGCGATTAGCTTCCGAGTGAGCGATAAGGCGTAAACTACAAGACTCAGGCTGGTCAAAAACAACACTGGCACATGGGTCAACGCGAGAAGAGCGTAGCCTAATGCCACGTACCCAACTCCCCGGAAGCTACGAAGGGTGCTCACGCGGTGTACGCCGTCAAGCAAGAGTGGAACCCACGCAAAGGACCAGAATTCAGATACGGTTGCGCCCTGATAAAGATCGAGCAAATGGTACGGCGCCATCACGTACAAAGCGGCGGCTCCGAAACTTAGGCTGGGCGATAGGAGAGACCTGCTGAAGGCATACATAGTCAAGCCTGATAACACCAATGCCAGCCAGCAACTCAGCGAAATCGCCAACAGTGTGTTTCCGGCGACAAATGAAAAACCGGCCCCAACATAGAAAGACAGCGGCGGGTAGTAGAGGGGCACAGGGCTTCCTTGACCTTCGTTTGCGGCCGGAAGCCAGCGCGGATAGAATGCGCCGTCGCGGAGCGCGTCAATGAATTGCGAGGTCCAGCGGTAGTGTCTGACCGCATCAAAACCAGCCGGGAAGCCTCTGACAAACACCGGAAGCATAATGACAGTCGCGAGGATGAGTATGCCGGCACACGCAATCAAATGCTGATGAACGATCTTAGTCTGGCGAGACGGCTTGCTGATCAGGCTTGGTAACGGTGGTCTATCCACGGATGGATCTTGCGTTGAGGGATCAGCGCTCTCGGCTGGCGAGCGTTCCATATAAGCCTTAATCTGATTGTCGGACAGTCAAATTAAGACACCGCCCGAAGTCTGTCAAGTTCGACTTATGCAGGGCGCCCATTGTAGAATCCGCGCTTTGACCTTCAGGGCTACAACACACGGAGCCGACTTTAAGCCCAACTGCCTAGTTCTGGCAGAAGCAGCCAGTTCCCGATCTCTTGCCATCATAGCTTTCTTCATCGGCGTAGCGGTGATGTTGGCGTACCGGCCGTGGAGCCAGGTAGAAGTCGGGGATCCCGCGGTATACGACTACATTGCGCAATCCATTTTGCGAGGCCAGTTGCCCTATCGAGACGTCGTGGATATCAAGGGACCCGGCGGCGGTTATCTGAGCGCCTTGGGGATGGCTCTAGGGAAGTCCGTAGGCGTGCGAGATGTGATAGCGGTTCGGCTGATGAACGTTGTGCTGGTCGGTTTGTTATCTGCCGCGACTTATCTTGTGGCGGAGGCCTGCTTGAAGAACCGCATGGTCGGGGTGCTCGCATTCCTGATCCCGCTGATGCCCGAGCACTTCGCGACGATGCTTATCTCAGGCACACAGCCGAAGCTTCCGATGATTCTATTCGGAATGACTACCCTCCTGTTGATTGCCAAGGACAGGCCGTTTTGGGCCGGATTCTGTTCGATGTTGTCGTGCCTGTGCTGGCAGCCGGGACTCCTCTTTGCAGGCACTGCGTTTCTGATCTTCTCCCGTTATCTAACAAGCTGGCGTGACCGGCGCGCGCTTAAGGTTCTGATAGGCACAGCGATTCCGCTGCTGGTTGTTCTGGTTTATTTTCACTGGAAGGGCGCGCTCGCTGATCTCTGGGCATGGACCATAACTTACAACTACAGCGTGTTTGGACCTGAAGCCAAAAAAGGCGTCGGTGATGCGCTTGATAAACTGTGGACTTTTATCCTTCGCGTCTTTCGACCGGATCCCGGTGCGCTGGGCGGTGGCCTCGCTGGTCATATCAGGTTCGAATCAGTTGTAGGCTTAGCCACGTTAGCGATGGTACCCTGCAGCCTGATCGGGCTAATGCTGTTTGGGTTGGACGGTGTCCGGGCCAAGTTTAGCGGCGGCGCCATTCAATCGCCCCGCCTATTCGTAGATGCGCTGTTCATTGCACCCGCGGTGTACCTGGGGTTCTGCCTGATAAACTTTCAAGCCGGCGCCGACCTCATACCATTCTTCCCGTTCATCGGGATCTTCGCTGGATTGTTCCTCGTCAAAGCAGGCGCGTTCCTTGCTTCATTTAGTTGGATCAAGAAGATGCGAGTGCCTCTTGCGCGGGAAATGTTGATCCCTGGACTTGCACTCGTGCTCATTCTCGTTGTCATCGTTGTCCGCTCCGCCTCCTATAAAGTGGGCGATTGGATGCTTCAGTCTCAGGATCACCTGGACAAGGCCAGGCGATCGTAGTGCTCGTCTACCCATCGCTCAATGTCGGCGCGATGCGTCACAGCTCTAAGACGCGACAGAGTTGGTCAAGTCTCACACGGATCACCAGCATTCGGCTGGCAGTCGCCGCGTGGGTAGACGGACACTACGACAAATTGGAGCTTCCTGGATACGAAACGATATATATTCGCAAGCAGGAGTAGGACGGGCCGCGACAAATCCGGATCGCAATGTGGGGGCGCGCATGCTGGGCTTTGCCTCATCCCAATCACCTGGAAGGTTACTTCTGAATTTGATTACCGCGTCCTCTTAACAGAACGCGCAAGAAGTGCAGACCGCGGTGAGAACGCCTTTGCATCCGACAACACTTTTATGAAGGTGCAAAGCGGCGGGAATCATCTTCGAAGGGCCATTCTTTGTCGACAAGCTGCACACAGAGTCGTTCCACTCCATCTTTTCCCCGGTATCGACTTCGAAGCGCAGCCAGGCCTTCAAACTTCAGTCGTGGGCAGGTCACCATTATCACATCGAACTCGGGTGGGGCTGCCGTGCCTGAGATTCGGAGACCGGAACGGCTTACGTTCTCCGTCGTCGCTTGTTCTCTCCTGATAGACTGCATACTCTCATCGAAGTACTCGATGCTCACAGTCTCAGCCCGCTCCTCGCGATCGGGTCGCCTGCGTTCGTTGCCGCCCCACCTGTTGGAGCGAAAGATCGCCCAGGGTTTGTCGAGGAATCCCTTCGGCGGATGCTCGCCCAGGAATTCAACGCCAATGGCGCGCACGCCTTGCTTCGGCGTCTCCACTCTTCGAACCAACGTGTAAACGTTGTAGCTTTGATCGGTGAATCCGTGACTCCTCAACTTCGCCGGCAGCGGTAGCGTCAAGAAGAGCACGGATCCGTGCTTCACCCGCCTGCGCAGGCGAAGTCTGACTCCGGTCCGGCTGACATCGATCGTCTCCGTCATCTCGTGCCATTTACCGCCATTTCGATCATAACCCGTAACACGCGCCGGAATGGATACCTTGAATCGCTCGCACCTCCGGCGGTTGTCCCCTTGTTTAGCCTTGGCCGACTCTCTGTACACCTCGCCTCGCTGATTGATGCTGATGTTCAGATCGTAATTCTCCGCAGCTACTGCCGCCGAGTCAGAGCGACTTTCGCCGCCGTTCTGTGCGGCTTGCGGCTGGCTGACTTGAAACTGCTTTGACGCGGTTTGTGGGTGATCTTCCTGAGGCCGCTTTGTCGCTTTGGCGACGGCCGGCTTAGTCGCTATCGAGAGCAAGGCGCCATCGTAGTCCTTTCTCCTCGCGAAACTAGCCAGCACGCCGAAGGCTTGCGAAGCCTTGCTGAATGCGCGCTCAATTCGCGGAGTAATTTCCGCAGGCATGGTTCGGCCGACGACGTAGGGAGGGTAAAGCAGGTTAAGCAGTTGTTGAAATGACGACTTTATCTTTTCTTGTCCGTCATCGCGATCTAATCCGAGAATCTGGTAGTAAGTTGTTGCCGAGTCGATACGACTGAGCAACCCTTCAAGGTCTAGAAAGTACGCGCTCATCTGGTCCGGCGCGTGTTCGACCAGCGGGCGCGGCTTGGGTTCGGTTGGTACTATTGTGGCCCTCAAGACTTCAACTCGAAAGTGCGGCTTTGTTTCGGCGTTGTGTATCGATCCCCAGGGGCTTTCTAAAGCAGTTAGCGTGCGAGTCGAGCCCATTATGACCCCATCGTTCGTTTTGTCAACAATGATGTTCTTGCGGGTCCTCGGCATAATAACCGCGAGGGCACGCAACGCTCGGCCGTCCAAACCCTGAATCCAAATGTCGATCGCTCGTCCTATGCTGCGCAACTTTCGCGACACTACTTGGCTGCCGCGCAGCTTGCCGGAGAGAGGCAGTGGCGGATAACATTCCCGTGTGGCAAGCAAAACTTCGTTGAAAGGAATACTCAAGGATGAATATTAAGAAGCTCGTTCTATGCGCAGCTGCGCTCTGCGCACTGGTTGCCGTTGCGGCAGCTCAAATGAATGCCGCTCGCGGCAAGGCTGAAGCAACCATCAAAGGAAAGAAGATCACGATCGATTACGGCCGGCCGCCACTCGGAGGCCACAGTGTTTCCGAACTTCCTGTCGGAGGCGTCTGGCGATTAGGGATGAATGGAGCCACGCACATCGAAACGACTGGCGATCTCGTAGTCGCGGGCAAAGAAGTGAAGGCCGGAAAGTACACCTTGTGGGCTAAGAAGACCAGCGCGGATAGTTGGACGCTCGCCTTCCATCCGAAGACCGGCGTGTGGGGACAGCCCGAGTTGAAGGAAGGCTACATAGCGGAGCTTCCGTTGAAGACTGCGAAGGCCGCCGACTCGGCCGAACAGTTAACGATCACCCTCGCCGACAACAAGGGAAAGGCAGGGATCAAGATTCATTGGGGGACTGTGGCGCTCACCGGCTCATTCAATGTGAAGTGAACCATCCATCAAACACCTCTCGTATAAACGAATAAGGCTACTCTTCGGAGTAGCCTTCTTTCGTCGGGTAGCGCTCATTAGACAAGTCATTTTTGAGTTATGCTTGCCCCGCGCTCACCCGCCTTCTGACCGTCGACCGTGAAGTCGATAAACGCATTCATCATCTCGTCCCATGTCTGCTCGCCGAATCTAACCTCCTTTGTCGGATCCGGATTGCGTGGGTTCCTGGCTGAGTTGTCGTAATGCGCGGTCGCCTCGATACGAGTCCCCTTCGGCACCGCCACCGGCGTCACCGGGTAATAGTAAACTTGCCAGTTGAAGTTGTAACGCGGAACGGAAAGCAAAATCTCTGATCGGCCATCAGGATAGACTGCGCGATAGACGATGTCTTTCCCGCGCAGATGCATGTGCGGCATGAAACTGATGATGTGCGAGTCCTGCTCGAACTCATAAACAGCCTTGACCTCATGGTTAGAAGCGCCCGGCGGAATCACAAACCGTATATCGAACGCTGCCTTGGTAGTGATGACCTTGTTTACCGGCTGTTTCGCGAAGATCAGCCCAACCATCGAGCGGTCCTTCGTCTCTTTGCCGCTGGGTGTGTAGTGCAACTGAAAGATCAACTGCGAGCCCGCCTTGATCAGCTTGGCCCGCCCGGGCCTGGCAACGAATGGAGTCTGCCCAGGCGACAGCGCCCCGAGAATTCCGTCACCGATGTTGAACTTGCGTGCCTGTCCGCGCTGGCGAGCTTGCTCACCGGGCTCGCGCACGTACATCACGATGTGGTGAACTACAGAAAGATTCCCGGCGCGCGCTTCGAGAGCTTGAATGTAACGATCTTCTTTGAAGTTAGTAGGTACTGTGAAGTACTGATATGGCACCGAGCCTTCCGCCGGCACTGGGAATTCAGCCGGCATCTGGAAGACCAGGTCGGGTTCGCCGATCTGCCATCCGCTGGCGAGCTTGGGAAGCGCCGGCAAATCTTTCGGGTTCCCTTCCCTGGCGCCTCCATCAATCCACGCGACGACCGCGTCTATCTCCTTCTGAGTGAGGCGCCGGTCGTTTTCCCACTTCCCGTATTGAGAGTCAAGGTGCCAGGGCGGCATCTCACGCGTAGCAATCTTCTCGCGGATCGACTTAGCCCACGGTCTGATCTCTTTATAAGTCAGCAGCGACATAGGCGCGATCTCACCGGGCCTGTGACAGCCGATGCAGTTCTTATAGAAGATTGGAGCGATATCTTTGGTGAAGGTCAACGACGCTTTGCTCGCACCGCTCACAGTGTTCGACCCAAAGAGAGCGATGGCAAAGCAAAATGCTGAGGCGAGCAAACCCAGAACTGCCTTTTTCATTGGCGACCCCACGAGAGTGTGATGTGCGGTTGGATTCGGCGAATTGATTCCGGCGACGCAACTAGTTCCACTGGCGCACAGATTCTATGAGTCCGCTAAGCAAAAGTCAATGGCGACCTGGATTGGCTCTGTGTCGGGTGAGCATATCGGGCAACAGCCACACGATATGGAGCAGATGAATTATTCCTTCTCCAGTCAGGCCTGCGCCTTTCTCACTTAAAGAAGCTTCGTGTTGGTATGCCGTTGCTGGAACGCGAGTTGCCGCGATCACCTGTGAAACCCGAAGATAATCAGGAGGAGCATCATGTTAAAGCGAACAGCAGCAATCGCCATGGCCGTTACCTTCCTATCGCTGGCCATCGCACCGGAAACGCTGGCACACCAACGCAACCGAAGGGCCGGCTATTACCGGCCAACTACAACCTACTATAGCCCGTCCGCCTATCGCGGCGTCGCGGGAACCCGCTATTACTCGCAGCCGTACTACGGCAGCACGGTCGGAACGCGGTATTACGGACAGCAGTACTCCGGCAACCGCGACTATGGACAGAGGTACTATCGCGGCCGCGGCCACTCAACACGGAATCTCGTTCTCACAGTGGCAGCACCGGCAGCGTTAGGCGCTGGCATCGGCGCGATCGCGGGCGGTGGTAAAGGCGCGGGAATCGGAGCACTGGTCGGCGGAGGAGGCGGGGCACTGTTCTACCTGCTCAGGAATCGCGGCCGCCGCCGTTAAGACGCAAAGAGCAGTCACGAAATCATAAGCACGAGGACACAGGGAGCCTTCGTCCGGCTCTCCCTGTGTCTTTCGTGTTTCAGGGCACTGACCTTGTGCCGACCGACAAGCCAACTGTAGACTTCCTGCCTGAGTTTCAGCTCAACAATCTGAAATAATGCGATGCTACGAATAATTAATGTCGTTGGCGCCCGGCCAAACTTCATGAAGATAGCGCCGGTGATCCATGAGATGCGCCGCCGCTCAGCTCGAATCAGGCCCCTGCTCGTCCACACCGGGCAACACTACGATGAGTCGATGAGCGACTCGTTCTTCGAAGACCTTCAGATTCCGCGACCCGACCTCAACCTGGAGGTCGGCTCGGGCTCTCACTCTGAGCAGACCGCTCGCATAATGATCGCCTTCGAACAGGTCTTGTTGAAGCACCCGGCGGACTGGGTGGTCGTCGTCGGAGACGTGAACTCGACTATGGCCGCGGCAATAGTCGCTGCGAAGATGCTCGTGAGAGTCGCGCACGTGGAGGCCGGGCTTCGAAGCCGGGACCGCACGATGCCGGAAGAGATTAATCGAGTCGTCACCGACGCGCTGGCGGACCTGGTTCTTACACCGTCTCGCGACGCAAACGAAAACCTGCTTGGCGAAGGCGTAGCGCCGGAGAAGATACGCTTCGTTGGTAATGTGATGATTGATTCGCTTTATCGAAATATCGAGCGGTCGCGAAGCTCGCGCGTGCTTGAGCGCCTGAATCTCAAGACCGGCCAGTTCTGCGCAATCACTCTGCATCGTCCCTCAAACGTAGACGACAAGCAGACGCTGTCCGGTATCGTCGACGCGCTCGAGTTGATTTGCGAGCGTTTACCCATCGTCTTCCCGGTACATCCACGCACCCGCGATCGCCTGGAGCAGTTCGGCTTGAGCGAACGCATTTCCAGGCAGAGGTCGCTGATCCTAACGGAACCGCTCGGCTATTTGGACTTCCTGCACCTGTACAGCAACAGCCGTTTGGTTCTTACAGACAGCGGAGGTGTACAAGAGGAGACCACCGTGCTTGGCATTCCGTGTTTGACGCTCAGACAAAACACGGAGCGGCCTATTACCGTCAGCGAGGGGACTAATCGCGTAGTTGGCAACAGTTCCGAGGTAATAAAGCGCGAAGCGCTCGCCGCGCTTGAGCAACCCCTCCGTCCGGCGCGCGTCCCCGAATTGTGGGATGGCAATGCTGCCGTTCGCATCGTTGACGCGATCGAAGAGTCAAGCACCACCACCGGGGTGATATAGGAGCGAGCCTCGATTGAGATCTGGGGACCGATGGACAGACAGCGAGAGAGGCCCGATACGTTCTTCGACACCTTACCCTTTCTACGCATCACTGCTTTCTTAATCCTCACAACTGGTGGAGTCGCGGTTGCGGCGACACTCAGCGCGAGCGGCAACTACCGGGAGGCCGCCGTCTTTGCAGCGGCCGCTTTAGGCGCAGGGCTTCTGCTTGCCGGGCCAATTTCAGTCCAAACCGTCTTGATCACGTGGTTCGCGCTCGCGCCTTTGGCGTCCTTCTACATCAGGTTTCCTACCGATCGGTCGATCGTCACCTACAACCGCGTTGTCTTTGCTCTGATCGTCGTGATGCTCTTGCTGAAATCCGGATACACGGCGGTGAGCACGCAAACCGCAAGCGAAGCCGCATTGTCTTCGCGGAATGCTGCGCCGCAACGGTCGAGCTTCTCGCTGTCAAAGTTCGAAGTCGCCTGGGCGCTCCTCTCAGTCCTCGCACTCGCCAGCGCTATGGCGAGGTCGAACAATTTCGCTTATGCAATGCGAATGGCAATCGACACGTTCTGGCTTCCGCTCGTCGCCTTTCACGTTGCCAGGAACTACTTGGACCTGCGGGAGGGCGGAAGGCAGTTGTTGCTCGGAGGCATCGCGCTAGCGCTGTTTTTGTTTGCCAGCGGCGCTTTTGAGCTCGTGACCGGCACCGACTTGTTCGCGTACAAAGGCTCTGAAATAGTGCGTGAGGGCGAGCGCCGCGTGAATGGCCCCTTTGTCTCCGATTCATCTTTTGCGATCGTCTGCCTGATGCTCTTTTTGTTCCTGCTGGCCGCGCCCCGACTATTTCGCGTGCGGTTCGATCGGACCGGCAAGCTCGTTTACGCGTGTGCAGTCGCAGGAGCTGCATTAGGAGCGCTGTTGCCTTTGTTCCGCGGCGTGGCCTCAGGGCTGGTCCTCTCCTGGATCGTATTGAAATGGTCGTCGGAATCTCACAACCACCGGTGGTCGTTGCTCCGTGCGGCTGTCCGTCGCGGCTTGCCGCTCGGAGCTTTGCTCGTCGCGATCTTGATTGCGCTAGCAGGATGGATTGCGACGAGCGCTCCGTCGCTTATTGGAGACCGGCTTACCGATCTGCGCAGTGCATACGGCAGACTTGCGACATGGAAGGCGGCGGCGGAGATCGTCTTCGACAATCCGGTCCTCGGCGTGGGACTGGCCAACTACGCCGACTACTACGACGCAACGCACTACTATTCGGACGAGCCTCCCGAAGAGGTATTGGAAACAAAGGCTGGCGGCAGCCCGCACTCAAACGTGTTGTGGATCGGCGCGGAACTCGGGCTCACAGGGCTCGCATTGTACATCGCCGCGAACGCTTATCTCTTCTTAATGGGCTGGCGTGCGCTCAAACGAGCAGCGGATTCACGGCAACGAACGGCTGCCTCCTGCTTGCTTGCGCTTGTTCTTGCATACTCGATTCCCGGACTGACTCTCGCGAGCGGCAACTATTCGGACTTGAATCTGTACTTCCTCTTTCTGCTGGGGGCGTTGTACCGGCTCTCCAGCTCGCAGGACTTGTTAGTGGTTTCTACACAATCCCAAAGCTGGGTTTAACTTCGGAGCTTGAAACGGTCTCATACAATCCGGGAAAAGATTGAAGGAATGACGGCACGCGAGATTGCCGGCGAGGTCCTGCTTCTCTCTCGCCGGCGGATCTCCCGAGCGATTAGCCGCGCCAGCGATAGCCCGCATACTACTTATGTTTCAGATGCGAACCTTCGGCGCTCGATCGAGGGACGGTCAATCGCCGATGTCGCGTCCAGAATTCGAAATTCACCCCAGCCACACCTCACGCGCGGGCTGGCGGATCTGTCGACAACCGTCACAACCGTAAAGGAATTCTTTCCAGAGGCGGTCGAAGCGTCTCGTCTGGAAGCCGAGGCTGTTCTTGATCACAGGATCACTCTGTTCGGCCGCGCTTATGAACTTGGCCGCAGGATCGACTGGCACCGTGATCCGCAAGCGAACCTGCGATGGCCGCTCGCTCACTTCACTCGTGTTCCGTTGGTGTTGGGACGCGGAGCTGATGTGCGTGTAGTGTGGGAGCTCAATCGCCTTCAGCACCTGGTCACTCTGGGCCGTGCATACTTGTTGACGAGCGACGAGAAATACGCCGAAGAGTTTCTGCTTCAGCTCGCGTCGTGGTACGAGCACAATCCGCCGCGGTTCGGCGCCAACTGGACCATTGCCATGGAAGCAGCGATCCGCGCCGTGAATATCATAGCCGCGCTTGAAATGTTCCGCGGCTCGCCGCACATGACCGATGAAGCGATCGAATTGATACTCAAGACGCTGATCGCGCACGGCAGCTTCATCCGCGACAACCTGGAGTTCTCTTACCGCGCGCCGAGCAATCATTACCTCTCGGACCTCATCGGCCTGTTTGTTATTGGTATGACGATCCCCGAGCTCCGCGAAGCTCGCGGCTGGGTGAGCTACAGCGCGCGGCTGCTGCTGAAAGAGATGGACCGGCAAGTGCTCGCCGACGGCGCGGACTACGAAGGCGCGATTGGCTATCACCGTTTCGTTCTAGAACTCTTTGCGCTGTTCTTCTCGATCAGTCACGCCAGCGGCATCGAAATTCCGGGCCGCTACTGGGAAAGGCTGGAAGCGATGTTCGACTTCGTACGCCACTATCTAAAACCGGATGGCACTGCGCCGATCATCGGCGATTCAGACGACGGGCGGCTGCTCAAATTCAAATCCCGTCCTGCTGACGATCATTCGTACTTGATGTCGATCGCTGCGGTGTTGATCGAGAACGAGACGTTCAAGCAGTCGAGCCGTATCGACGAAGAAGCCCTGTGGTGGTTCGGGCTTGAAGGCCGCGAAGCTTTTGAAAGCCTCGCCATCAGCGAACGGCCAGCGGCTTCGCGAGCTTTTCCCGAAGCTCAAATATTCATCCAGCGCGCCGCAACCCCGGAAGGGCCGCTCTATGCCATTATCGACTGTGGCGATCACGGCGCTCGCGGCCACGGCTCGCACGCACACTCTGACGCACTGTCGATTGAAGTCTTCGCGTTCAACCGAACATTCGTCCGTGATCCGGGAACGTGCGTTTACACCGCCAGCGAGCGAAGGCGCAATCTGTTCCGCTCGACCGCCTATCACAACACGGTTCGAGTCGACGGCGATGAAATAAGCCAAACACGCGAAGGCGAGCTCTTCGCGTTTGCCGCAAACGTACGCCCGCTAGTGAACTCGTGGGAGAGCACTGCCGAACGAGATGTGCTGGATGCAGAGCATCACGCTTATGCGAGGCTTGCCCAGCCCGTCACTCATCGCCGCGTCGTCACGCTGGACAAGCGCGAAGGTTGCTGGTTCATCCAGGACATCTTCACCGGAGAAGGCCGCCATCGGTTCGAATTCTTCTTCAACTTCGACGCAGGGCTGGAAGTCACGCTCGACGAGAGCAATCGCGCTACGGCTCGCGGCGAAAAGGCGGGTCTAACCATCGTGCCTGTTTCCAATCACACGCTTGAAGCAAAGATAAGCTCGCGTTGGGTCTCTCCGGCATACGGGATTCGACTAAACTCGTCTGCTATCATATACAGTCTTGCGGCGGAAGTTCCGTTGGAGGTGAGTTTTCAGTTGCTAGCATCTAAGAGCAACTGACGAAACGCAGTCGCAGCCGCGTCTGAATCCCACCAACGCAGTTGGTGGATCGTTCATACCCGGCCTACAAGAGAGACTGCGGCTCACTCATCTTGAATCCCACCAACGCAGTTGGTGGATTGTTCATACCCGGCCTACAAGCGCGACCCCAACCGTGTCTTAAGGCTGAGTATGAACGATCCACCAACTGCGTTGGTGGGAATCGGGAGCCGGGCGGGGTTTCGCGTCGGTGTAGGCCGAGTATGAACGAACCACCAACTCCGTTGGTGGGATTTCGGGATCGTGAGTTCGCGTCCGTGTAGGCCGAGTATGAACTAACCACCAACTCCGTTGGTGGGATTGCCCGTGAACACTTGTGTGTATTGTCGACTGTTTCAGGCAGCCTGCTTAGGGCGTCTTTTCTTATGTGCGGCATCTGTGGCATCTACGAATACGGCGTGAGCCAGCCTACGGTGAGCGAGTCGCTCGTCGTGCGCATGCGCGACACCATGACACATCGCGGACCCGACGACGCCGGCTCGTACGTCAGCGATGATCATCGCGTAGGACTCGGCAACCGGCGGCTTGCGATTGTCGACCTCTCGCCTGCGGGCCGCAACCCGATGCAAAATGAAGACGGGCGGGTCTGGATAACGTTCAATGGAGAGATCTACAACCACGAATCGCTTCGTCCGGGACTC
The DNA here is from genome assembly GCA_038040455.1 of Acidobacteriota bacterium. Classification (GTDB taxonomy): domain Bacteria; phylum Acidobacteriota; class Blastocatellia; order UBA7656; family UBA7656; genus Onstottus_A. The sequence continues at coordinate 274,686 of JBBPIH010000001.1, read as the reverse complement.
GAGGCGCGGGGCCATCGCTATCGCTCTCGCACCGACACCGAAACGATCATTCATCTCTATGAAGAGCGCGGGTTGGATTTCGTTCACGAGCTCGAAGGCGACTTTGCAATCGGGCTTTGGGATGAGGAAGCCCGGCGCATAGTGCTCGCGCGCGATCGCGTCGGCGTCAAGCCGCTCTACTACACGCTGACCGGCGGCCGCCTGATTTTCGCGTCGGAGATAAAGGCGATACTCGAGCATCAGGCCGTTTCGCGCGACATCGACGAAGTAGCCCTCTATCACTACCTGACTTTCCTGGCGGCGCCCGCCCCTCAGACATTGTTCGCAGGCATTCAAAAACTTCCGGCTGGGTGCTTGCTTACGTGCGACGCGCGAGGGGATGTCAAGGTTACTCGCTACTGGGACGCAATCGTCGCCCAGCGCGATTCCGCGGAATTTCAAGACGAGCATGCGGTAGCCGAAGAACTGCGGTACCTTCTTAGGGAATCGATAGCCTCGCGGATGATGAGCGACGTTCCGTTCGGAGTGTTCCTGTCGGGCGGACTCGACTCGACGGCGAACGTCGCGCTGATGGCGGAGATGATGGACCGGCCCGTTCGCACATTCACAGTCGGCTTTCGCGACAACCCCGCTTACAACGAGATCGAAGAAGCGCGCTATGTTGCTCGCGAGTTCGGCACCGATCATCACGAAGTCATGATCAGCCAGCAAGAGCTTCTCGATTTTCTTCCCGACATGATCTTTCACCAGGACGAACCGATCGCCGACCCTGTTTGCGTCCCGCTGTACTACGTTTCAAAGCTTGCGCGCGATACCGGCACAAAGGTCATTCAAGTGGGCGAAGGATCGGACGAGATCTTCTGCGGCTACAGAGACTACGTTCTTTATCTGAGATTTCACGATCTGTTCTGGCGTCACGCGAGCCAGTTCCCAGCGCCGATGCGTGGGATCACTGCCGCCGCAGGCCGGGCCTTCTGTCGGTTCGGCGGCGCGAGACTGCTCCCAGGTATCGGTAAGATGGTGCCGGATTTGATGAGAAGACTGGCAGCGGGCGAAGAGCTTTTCTGGAGCGGGACATTTATTTTCGATGAATTGACCAAGTCGCGGCTCTTGACGCCGGAGACCAGGACTAGACTCGCCGCGGCCAACGGAAACGCGGCACTCTCGTCTCACTCGATCATTCGGGCGGACCTCGAGCGATTGCTTGCGGCAAAGCCATCCGCGGATCAGCTTGAGCAAATGATTTACGCCGAGTTGAAACTCAGGCTTCCGGAGCTTCTGCTGATGCGCGTTGACAAGATGACAATGTCAACATCGGTCGAGGCGCGCGTGCCGTTTTTGGATCATAAGCTCGTCGAGTTCGCGATGGGTCTTCCCCGACGATTCAAGTATCGCGACGGTCAAACCAAGTACATACTCAAGCGCGCTCTCGATGGCGTTGTTCCTGAGCGGATCATCCAGAGAAAGAAGAAGGGCTTCGGCGTTCCGATAAATGAATGGATGCTTGATCAGCTTGGCGGTTTCGTGGAGGAGTCGCTCTTCGACTCTTCGCTGCGCCGGAGAGAATTATTCGATTATGGGTATATTAAGCAACTTCTAGATGCGCATCGAGCGCGGCGCGCCAATTATTCGTTCTTCCTGTGGAGCCTGCTGAATTTGAGTCTCTGGTATGACCGCTGGATTGAAGGAGATGCAACAGGACAGACAGCAATAGAGATCAATATGGCCCTCCGAGTTTGAAAAGAGTCTCTTCTGAGTGATTATGCTGATTCATCGTCTAGTGTCGAAGCCCCCTACGACAAGCGGAATCAATGCTCCACAGACAAAACTACCCCGCCCTCAGTTCTTAGCAATCATCGCTGTCATTTTTCTCACCGCTCTTGGCATAAGACTTTTGTATTGGCAGGACAACTATGCCGAGCTTTTGCGCGGAAAAAATGATTCGGGCCTTCAGAGGGTATCCTTCTTCTACTACGACCAGGCGCAGAGGATACTTGACGACGGCGGCATTCTATTCCCACGAAATCCGGTGGACCGCGGCGACGCAACAATGCTAACGCATCCACCAGGCTATTCAATATTAATGGCCGCTATCTTCAAAATGTTTTATGCGCAAGGCACCGAGCAGCGGCTTTCGCAAAGCCGACTCCGCGCTTAGGATTGTTCAGATAATCGGCGACGCCGCTTCGTCAGTTGTAATCTTCTTGATCGCGGCAGAGTTGTTTCCCGCTGGCGTTGCAATCATCCCCGCGATGCTCTGCAGTTTCTCGCCTCACCTGGCTTACAACTCGCTCATGCTGGCGCCCGATTCGCTTTCGATCTTGCCGCTCTTGCTGGCGGTTTATCTCTTGATTCGAGCGATCAAGCGGCCTCGATTTATCGCGGTAGTAACCGCAGGTGCATTAGTCGGGTTGTCCTGCTGGCTCAGATCGAACGCCCTGCTGCTCGCGCCCTTTCTTGTCCTCATCATTCCGTTACTCTTCGAACGCGGAAAGCGTCTGCGTTACTCGCTGGCTCTTATCTCTGGGACTGTCATCACAATCGCGCCGGTAATTATTCGCAACTGGATTGTGTTCCATCAATTCATTCCGCTGTCAACAATGGCAGGACTCAACCTGGTCGAAGGGATCGGTGATTATGACAAAGAGAACAGGTTTGGGATGCCGAGCAGCGACGCCGAATCTGCTTTGAAAGATGCTGAGTGGCACGACCGCCCCGACTATGCAGATAACCTTTGGAGACCGAATGGCATTGAGCGCGATAACGAGCGTTTTCGGCGCGGGCTTTCCGTCGCGCGCTCGAATCCCGGCTGGTTCCTGGGCGTTATGCTGCGTCGAATGGAATTCATGCTGAGGTACAACGACTTTCGTCAGCAGGATTTCCCTCACCTAGCGACAGCGCCCACTGTTTCAGACGGCCCAGCTTTAGCCACAAGCTGGAGACCGCTGCCAAAATGACGCCAATGTGGGTAAGTTCTCCGCTCGAGTTAAGGGCAAATGGCAGCGTCGTTTCTGAGCGGGCGGAAGCGGCGCTTGAAGATAACAACCAGGCGCTTCAAATCACCGCCGACAGATCTCAATACGGAGATCTTTTCTCCGCTGAGCCAGTCGGCGTGAAAAAGAAAACCGATTATTTGCTCAAGTTATCAGCAAGCCTGGAGGAGGGGAACGCTGACGTTAAGATAGGAACCGACGATCCGCGAATCGTCCTGGCGTTGGTGTCTGCATCGAATGCAGTAAAAGAGCGGAAGCTGAAGACAGAAGATAAGGATCCTAACCAGCCGGATTCACCCCGTGAACCGCGGATGAAAGTGCTTCTAGTCCCCTTTGCGAGCGGCGACAACACGCAAATACGGGTATCATTCTACAAATCAACTCCTGAGCGAACAGTGCTGAACGTACGCCAAGCCGAGATGTTCGAGATGGGGCCGACGGATTATCTCTGGACGCGATATCCCCGCGCAGCAATTCGAGCTGTTCAGAAAAACGTCTTCAAGACGAATATTATGCGCGCGCTGATCATCATAGGCATTATTCTCTTGGCACTCGCGCGCCGCGGCCGAGTGCTTGCAATCTTGCTGATCGTTCCCCTGTATTTTCTGTCTATCCAGTCGCCACTGCACACAGAGTACAGATATGTTCTAGCAATCCACTACTTTCTTTTTGTGATAGCGGCGGCAACCCTCTACTATACCGGCTTGGTGATCGGACAAAGTTCGAGGTGGGGCTACGCACTCGCGATGCGGCAAAGGACAGCGACTAGTGTCATGTAACATTATGACCACGCTTGGACGATAGAATCTCCGCCAGAAACAAAAATGATCAAAGGCAAGCTCAAATCCGTCTTGAAGCCCGCTTACTATAGCTTACCCGCGAGATTCTGCTATGGATCATCATTCCTGCCCACATTGAAGTTCCTCGAAGCATCCCAGAGGTGGGACGAAGATCGCCTGATTGAATACCAGATCTCAAAGCTCCTTGTGATGCTTCAACATTGCGCGAAGCACGTGCCGTATTACCGACGAACGTTTCGCGAGGCCGGGTTTGATCCCGCAAACTTTCGCAGACTTTCAGACCTGCGCGTTCTCCCGTTGCTCGACAAAGAGACCATACGTTCCAGGCCGCAGGATTTTCTTGCCGATAACGTTAGTCGCAGACAGATGATCTATTTCACCACAGGTGGAACGATGGGCCAGCCGTTAGGCCTGTATAACCTCAAACACAGCGGGGGTCGAGAAAGAGCGTTCATATATGCACAGTGGGCCCGGGTTGGTTTTCATTACAACCACCGCCGCGCGATGCTCAGGGGTTGGGCCGTTAAAAGCAGGCGGCATTGGAAGTATGAAGCATCCGAGCGCGCGTTTGTTTTCTCAAACTTCCACATGACGCCGAAAAATGTGGCGGACTATGCGCGCGTTATGCGCGACAACAATCTTCCTTATCTGCACTCCTATCCGTCGGCGGTGATCGATTTCGCCCGCCACCTCAAAGAGCTCGAGCTTGAGCCCCCGCGATTTCAAGCGGTCCTCGCGGCCTCCGAGAACTTGTATCCAGGTCAGCGAGAGTTCATTGAGTCTTTTTTCGGCACGCGGTTGTTCTCTTGGTACGGTCACACCGAAAACACGATTCTGGCCGGGGAATGCGAAGTTAGCAATCATTACCATGTTTTCCCGGAGTACGGAGTGGTGGAGGTGATCAAGCAAGATGGCTCTGCCGCTGAGCAGGAAGGCGAGATGGGCGAATTGATTGGGACGTCGCTGGATAACTTAGCTATGCCTTTAATCAGATATCGCACCGACGACTGGGCTGTGATTGGACCTGAGCGATGCGCGTGTGCCCGCGCCCACAAGCTGCTCAAAGAGACTTATGGCCGCTGGCACCAAGAGATGCTTGTCGGGAAACTTGACAATCTAATCTCGGTGACGGCGCTTAACGTGCACACCCATGTTTTCGATAACGTACAGCAGCTTCAGTTTTATCAACGCGAGAAGGGTAAGGTTGAATTGCGACTAAAGCGAAAACCCGGTTACTCAGAACGAGACTCCAAGCGCATAATTGCTGCGCTTGACGAAAAGATGGGAGACACGATGGAGGTCTCGTTGAACTTAGCCGATGAGATACCCCTTATGCCTCGAGGCAAATTCCGGTTTGTGATTCGAGAGTTGGACATTCCACGATCTGTCTTCGATGAGGTTCGCATTGAAAAGTCTTCTAGCTAACCTGGATGTCGCCCTGGTCTCAGGGGACGCCCGGTATCCGGCAGAGTCACCGTTTCATCCGCCCGAGATATATCCAGAGTATCCGTACGAAGAAAAAAGCACTGACCCGGACAACAAGGTATACACAATGGTGCGCGATTCTTTTCGCCTGTTGGGGATGGACAAAGCGAACTTCGGACGGCCGGATTGGAACCCTCTTGGCGAGGTGATTTCGCCTGGGCAGCGCGTGCTGATCAAGCCGAATTTCGTGCTCCACTTCAACGCCGGCCCAGGCCCCCTCGACGCCGTGATCACCCATCCTTCGGTGATAAGAGCCATATGCGATTATGTCGTCATTGCTCTTCGCGACGGCGGCGAATTAGTGGTGGGCGATGCTCCGCAAATGAATTGCGATTTTGCCAGGCTCTGCAATGTTTCAGGCATTGACGTGCTGGCGACTTATCTGGAATCCGCCTGCGCCCGGCGAAGCATCGCGCTAAGGCTGGTTGATTTTAGACAGGAGCAAACACGATACAAGTATGGAATCGTTTGGGAGCGTAAAGCGCTAAACAATGGCGAATCTGTAAGAGTGACGCTCGGCGAAAACAGTTTCATGGAGACCATTGATGGCCGGTTATTGTATGGAGCAGACTACTGCCGGCGTGAAACTGTGCAGGCGCATGAAGGGCACCACCACGAGTACGTCGTCGCGCGGCACGTGTTGTCGAGCGATGTCGTGATCTCCGTGCCCAAGCTGAAGGTCCATCGCAAGGTGGGAACGACCCTAAACCTGAAGAACATTGTCGGGATCAACACCGACAAGAATCACCTGGCACATTATCGCATCGGGTCTCCTGCGGGCGGCGGCGACGAGTTTTACGATCCGAGATGGGAAGATCGAGCCGAGCGCGTTCTGTCGGACATCTTACTCGGGCGCAACTGGCGGTTTGGAAAGTATCCCTTTCTTGCCTGGCGAACCTTCCGAAAGGCTCTCGGGTATTTCACTGACAAATCTGCGAGGCCGTCTTTCAGTTATGGCAACTGGTATGGAAATGACACCGCGTGGCGGATGGTGCTGGACTTGAATCGCATACTATTATTCGCCGACGCCGAAGGCCGTCTGCAAGATAGGCCGGCTCGCAAGTATTTCTCCGTGATTGACGGCGTGATCGGCGGAGAAGGCGAAGGTCCATTGCATCCGGCTGCTTATCCGTCAGGGGTCGTGCTTGCGGGGTTCAATCCCTTAGCCGTGGATTGGGTAGCGACTCGGTTAATGGGTTTTGATTCTGGCCGGATTCCACTCTACCGCCAAGCGCTCGAACAGGTGCGCGAATGGGTCCCCGATTTCGCGGTTGAGGGAATTCGCGTGCTCTCCAACATTGCGAGTTGGGAAGGTATTATGCAGGCGCGTGATGTGGTCTTCAGTTTCCGCGCGCCGGCGGGGTGGCGCGGCAAGATCGAATTACAGGAACCGGCCGCGGAACGTGATCCGCAAGAAGAGACTGCAGGTGGGATGTTATCTCAGTAGAGATGCCTCGAGCTGAGAGACTCGTGTGAGCACCTCAACCTAACAGGAAGGCTCGCAGCCCGAGATACCATCGGGCTTCAGCCGATGGAGTTTCAGTTTCAGCCTAACAACATCGGTAGCTGTCCGGGATACCATCGGGCTTCAGCCGATGGAGTTTCAGCTTCAGCCTAACAACATCGGTAGCTGTCCGGGATACCATCGGGCTTTAGCCGATGGAGCTTCAGTTTCGACCTAATCATCGCGCTGGTTCGCCGGATATCATTGTGCTTTAGCCGATGGATCTCCAAGGCTTATGTTTGCACGTTAGGCTGAAACTGAAGCTCCATCGGCTGAAGCCCGATGGTATCTCTAAACGAAGGACAATTCCGACAGGCTCCTGAAAGCGACTGGATATTACAACCACTTACGACATCCGGGCGTGAACGGTGGCTAATCGACATCATTTCCTTTAAGTTCACATCTCTTGCGTCAGTGAGATTGCCTGCGAACACTTCTCTGTTATCGATTTTTTCCCCAGCCTGCTAAAGTGTCGAGCGGCATTAGCACCTGAAATAAATGACGCCTTCGAATACATTGCACGGTCTCTACCTCCGCCTACTCAACAGAGAGACACCTCGACAGGCAGGCATGCTCTTCTCAGCGCAGACCGTTTCTCTGTTCGCCGGGTTTTGCGCGAGCGTGATTCAAGCGAGATGGATGGAACCGGCGGAGATGGGCCGCTTCGCCTTCTGCCTTAGCATTATCGTGGTCACAAGCCTGTTTTTCGAGTTTGGCATCTCCTCAGCGGGCGCTCGTGTGCTTGCGCTGGCGCACGACCGCCACAGTGAGCGGCAGGCGCTCGGCGCGCTGCTGATGATGACGCTGGCGATCAGCCTCGCCTTCTCGCTGTTCATCGCGTTCATGGCCACGCCGATCGATGTGATTTTCAACAAGGACGTTCGATGGCTGCTCGTGGCGACAGCAGCGTTGGCTTTCTTTCAGCCCTTCCAGTTATTCATCGAGCAGAGTTGCCAGGGCCTTAACCAGATTCGCCGGCTTTCGGTGTTTCAGTTGCTGATGTCGGGCTGTTATCTTCTCGCGTTGATCGTGCTGGTAGCCACTCAGCGGTTGACCGCAGGAACGGCCCTGGGGGCCTATTTGGCGGGCACTGGGCTGGCGTCGGTCTGGACACTGCTTCGAATGCAACCGAACTTCAAGGGAGTATCTCGCTACATAAAGCTGACGCTTAAGGAGACGCGCGGGTACGGATTCAATCTTTATCTGGCGCGAATCAGCGGAATGGCGTCATCGCGCTCGGACCAACTCGCGATCGGTTACTTTCTGGCAGGCACTGCTCCGCTCGGCTTGTACGCCATTTCGCAGAAGTTCAGCACTCCGATAGCTATGGCCGGGCGCGCGCTTGCCGTAACTCGGTTCCGAGCTTTCGCGCGGCTCAAGAGAGTGCCCCCGCGGATCACCAAGTGGAACGCGATCGCGGTTGTGTCTGCATCCGTTGGGCTGATTGCACTCGGGCCGGTTGCGTTGCGGCTGTTCTTTCCGAAATACAGCGAGGCGGCGCCGCTTCTGCTTCCGTTCGCCGTCATGAATTCGTTTGTCGGATTGTTTCAGCCCTACAACGTATTCCTTGCCTCGCACGGCCGAGGCGCTGAATTGCGAAACATCGTTCTGATAGTCGGCGCCGCCACGATTTCCGCGCTGGTGATATTGGTGCCACGCTACGGCATCGCGGGGGCGGCGTGGACGGGGGCCGGGGCGATGGCGCTGGACTACCTACTGCACCTTCTCTACTATCGAAAGTTCGAGCGGACTCTCGAAACGGGCAGGACCGAGCAAGAAGGACAGAAGTCTGAGGACTGAGGAAATGAACACAACACGCCACAACTCAGTCCCCGGTCCTCAGAGCTCAGTCCTTGTTGACGACTACAAGGAACGCGCGCGTGAGCAATGGAGCGCGAACCCGTGCGGCGCTCACGTCGCACGCGACTGGGAGTTTGGGACTCGCGAGTACTTCGATGCGATTGAACACAATCGCTACGTCGAGTACGCGCCGTGGATGAAAGAGGTGATTGGCTTCGATCGTTACGCGGGAAAACGGTTGATCGAGGTGGGGGTTGGAACGGGCACGGACCTGCTACAGTTCGCCCGAGGCGGCTCGCTTGTGACTGGCATAGACCTAACGCCGCGCAGCATCGAAATCGCGCGGCGCAGGTTCGAGGTTTACGGCTTCACGGGCGAGTTCGCGATTGGCGACGGTGAAAGCCTCAGCTTCCCGGATGCGAGCTTCGATGTAGCTTACTCGTTCGGAGTATTACATCACACACCGGATACACAGGGCGCCGTTCGCGAGATTCATCGAGTGCTCAAGCCTGGCGGCAAAGCCATCGTGATGCTTTATCATCGTCGATCGCTTTACTACTGGGGCTCGCTTGTTCTCAAGCACGGAATCCTGAGCAGAGAGCTTTTCAATGCGAGCATGGCCGAGATCATGAGCCGCCACGTCGAATACTCACAGGCGAACGGACGCCCATTGGTTAAGGCATACACGCGCGCTGAAGCTTGCCGCCTCTTTCGCGGCTTCAGCAAGTGCAAGTTCGAAGTGAATCAGCTCACACGCCACGACCTCAGACCAATCGGGCGGTTGATACCTGAAGCATTGTTCAAATGGCTCGCGCGCTGTTTCGGCTGGAATCTTTTAATAACGGCAACCAAGTGAACCTTCCCCGACCGCTCAACAGACCTGACCCGCGGCTGGGTTCTTCTTCTTCAAGCAGAAAAGTGAGCGATACGTCACACGAGAAAGATGTTGTGTCACCGCGCGCGACGCCCTTTTCAAGAGATGACATATCGCTTGCCGTGCTCCTTGATCTTTCGGGCGACAAGAAAGCCGCGATGGAATGGGCCAATAGATGGTTTGCCAAAACGAATATCAAACCGCTAAACAAAGCTGATCTGAAATGGACCTCGAAGCGTGAAGCTCTCGCGCAGGTGCGTGCGCTCAAGCCGGATGTGTTCGCCGTGTTTACGCCGGACCTGACTGTGCAGAGCGGACTGGGCGCGCTAATGCTATTCGCGATCTGTGCAGGCGCGCGGGAGGTCGTGATTGGCGACAAGCAGGGCCGCACCGTGTCGCGCTCAAGGTTCGGGGTGCTCATTCAAGCTCCGCGGTTCTTGTTTGAGTTGTTGGGCGGGTACGGATTGATTGTGCCGCTGTCATGGCTGCTCACCGAGGTGTTGCGAATTGCACTCACGTTTCGAGGGGCCGTGCGCGCATCGCGAATCACAAAGAAGGGGACCTACGCAGATCAGAAGCACTCATTCAGCGCGCTGTACATTCGAGCCACGCTAGCCAGCGCAGCGGAAGGCGGAATGCGCACCCACGTCGCGGGTTTTGCGAGCGGCGCTGTCGCGCTCGGCCATCGGCTCAGGTTTCTCGTAAGCGGCGCGCAATGTGTTGATGACGGCCTCTCGATTGCGCCCTCGCTACTCTTCAGTGCAACCAGGGCACTGTTCGAACTGTGGAACAACCTGGTCTTCACCGTGAAGACCTTGCGGCTGATCCCAAGCGATGCGTTGCAGTCAAACGAAATCGATTTCATCTATCAACGCTACAGCCGATTCAACTGGACGGGCGTTGCGCTGTCGTTGCTAACGGGCCTTCCGCTCGCGCTCGAGTTCAACGGTTCCGAAGCCTGGGTTAGCCGCCAGTGGGATCCGATTGGTCAGCTTTGGCTGTTGAAACGTTTCGAGCGGCTGAACCAGCGCGCCGCTGATTTGATCTTTGTGGTCTCGGATGTCGAGCGCCGCAATTTGATCGACGCACACGTCGATCCCGCAAAGATCATAGTGAACCCCAACGGTGTCGATCCAGACCGCTTCCGTCCAGAATGCGGGGGCCGCGAGATTCGGCGTGCACTTGGTATCGATGGCAGAATTGTCGTCGGCTTCATCGGAACGTTCGGGCCGTGGCACGGGGCGCCCGTTTTGGCGGAGGCAGCTCGCGTGCTGGAGGCAGAAGTTGGCTGTCACTTCCTCTTCATCGGTGACGGCGACCAGCGAGCACAAACTGAATCGATCATCGAATCGGGGGCGGTGAGCGCAGCGTTCACCGGGTGCATCTCGCACGAGAAGGCGCCTGCTTACCTCGACGCCTGTGACATACTGGTCTCGCCGCAGGTTCCCTCCCCCGATGGCAGCGAGTTCTTCGGCTCGCCTACAAAGTTGTTCGAATATATGGCGATGGAAAAAGGGCTCGTCGCAAGCCGGCTCGGGCAAATAGCTGAGGTGATCACTGACGGGGAAAACGGCTTGCTTGTGAAGGCGGGCGATTCGACCGCGCTCGCGCGAGCCATTGAGAAACTGGCTCAAGACGAAGCGCTGCGCGCACGCCTCGGTGCTGCGGCCAGGCAAACTGTTATTGAGCGCTATACCTGGAAGCACAACGCAGCACGAGTGTTTGACGCGATGAGAACCCGAAGCGACTTATGAATACCCTGGTCTTGGCAAGATAGACCGCGGATCACGCGGATTCGACGGATTAGCACGGATCAGACCCGCGTTAATCCGTCTCATCCGTGTTGTCCGTGGCCTATTCCCCCCTGCGATGATCGGTTCTCTATGATTCAAAACCAATCCATAATATGCTTCGCCGGCGAAGACTGGTGGTATCACCATCAGCACTCGAAGAATCACATCATGCGCCGCCTGGCCCGCGCCGGGAATCGAGTCGTCTTTGTGAATTCGATTTCCATGGGATTGCCCTCGCTTTCAAGCCGCGACCTCTTCAGCAAGATCAAACGAAAGCTGCGCAGCTACGCCAAGGCCGTTCGCATCACCGAAGAGGGCATCATCGTCGTCTCGCCTCCGGTGCTTCCGTTTTACTCGAGCCGCCTGGCGCGGGCGATCAATCGATGGCTGCTTGTCGCTCAGATCAAATTACTGATGGTCGCATTTGATATGCGCCAACCAATTCTTTGGATAGCAATTCCCACCGCGCGCGAAGTAGTTGGCCGGCTCGGCGAGCGAGCGTTGATCTATCAAGTTTCAGACAAGTACGACGCGAACCAAATGGACCACGCGACCGCCTCGAATATTATCGCCGAGATGCACAACGACCTGCTCGCGCGAGCCGATCTGGTTTACTACTCGGGCCGAAAGCTGTTCGAAGAAGAATGCGTGAAGTATCCAGAGATTGCCGGGAAAGCCAGGCTGCTCGAGCAGGCCGCCGACTACGCCCACTTCGCCTCGGCGACCTCGCAGGAGTGGATGCAGCCCGACGATATCGCTGGTGTACCTCACCCTCGCTTAGGCTACTTCGGGGCGATTGATCCATGGCTGCTAGATCAAGACCTGATCCGGCACGTCAGCCGCAAGCATCCCGAATGGCACTGGGTGCTGGTTGGGTTGAGAGCCTCGCCGCTCGACATCGAGTCACTCACAAACGTTCACTACCTCGGCTCGAAACCGTATTCGTCAATGCCGCAGTTGGCCGCCGCGTTCGATGTGTGTGTACTGCCCTGGGTGACGGACAATGCTTTCGTGAACTACGGCAGCCCGATTAAGGTGCGCGAGTATCTGGCAACTGGAAAGCCGGTGGTCATCACCCCGCTTTACGAATACGAATCGTTGGATGGTATACTGCGCGTTTCTCGCGGCTATGATGACTTCATCGCCAAGGTCGAAGATGCGCTTACAAACGATTCGGAACAGAAGCGCGAGGCGCGTCAACAAGCGGTGAAACAGTCGACGTGGGATGCTCGAGCAGAGCAAGTGAGTGACGATATTATCGCGTTGCTAGAACGGGTATAGACCGCGGATGACGCGGATGTGACTGATCTACACGGATCCGATCCGTGATGATCCGTTGAATCCGCGTCATCCGTGGTCCATTTAGTGCACTCATCGGAGACAATGGATGAATCGAAGACGAATCTTTCTGGGAATATCGCTGATCACGCTCTCGGTCCTGATGCTCGAGCTTTCACTTACCCGGCTTTTTTCGGCAACTATGTACTATCACTTCGCCTTCATGGCCATCTCCCTCGCGTTGTTTGGTTCCGGCGCGAGCGGAGTGTTCATCTACATCGTTCAGCGTGGCTTGAAGCCTGAACGCACCGGCCAATGGCTGAGCGCCGCAGCAATGCTCTTCGCGCTCAGCAATCTGTTTTCGCTTTACGTTATCCTTGCCAATCCGCTGACGTTTGAGACCGGCCCGGAGAACTACTATCGACTCGCTAGAATCTACGGGGCGGCGGCGTTGCCATTTTTCTTTGCCGGGTGCGCGGTGACGCTTGCGATCACGCGGCTCGCGAAGGAAATAAGCAAGCTCTATCTGTTCGACCTTGCGGGCGCGGCGCTCGGCTGCTTGCTTCTAATCCCTGTGCTGAACTTCATCGGGGCTATCAATATCGTGCTACTGGTTTCGGCGCTCGCGGCGATTGCGGGAGTGCTGTTTGGCTTTGCAACCGAAGGAAGTCGTGGGGCGGCAGTCTGCTCGCTAATGTTGGCTGTCGGACTCACCGGGCTTGTTGCCTACAACGGTTCGACTCATCGAATCGACATTCGCAAGTCGAAGGGCTTTGAAGAAAAGCGCGTGCTGTTCTCGAAATGGAACTCGTTCTCGCGCATCACCGTTGAAGGCGACTTGAATGCGTACGTCGAGATCAAGATCGACGCCGACGCCGCCACTGGCATCAGTAAAGACGCGAGCAATTCCGCAATTCATCAAGACGCGCGCGAAGCGCTCAGCGCGCTCGCGCACCACCTGAAGCGCGACGCAAAGGTGCTTATTATCGGCCCGGGCGGCGGCAACGACGTGATGGCCGCGCGGGTGTTCGAGCAGAAGCACATCACCGCGGTCGAAATTAATCCAATCATCGCTAACGATGTCATGTCTTCCGAACCGTTCAAGAGCTACTCGGGTTCGATCTATCAGCAACCCGATGTGCGGCTGGTCGTGGATGAAGGCCGCAGCTTTATTCGAAACTCGCCCGACCGCTACGACATCATTCAGGCTACGATGGTGGACACGTGGGCGGCGACCGCTGCGGGCGCGTTCTCTCTCAGCGAAAACAACCTCTACACCGTCGAAGCTTTTAAGGATTACGTCACTCACCTGACGGACGAGGGCGCGTTGACGATGACGCGGTGGTACTTCGAGCCGCCGGATCAACTGCTGCGCTTGATCACGCTTACTCGCGCAATGATGAGCGAGCTTGGAATCTCGAACCCGGCGCGTCACATAGTGATGGTGCGCGACGCAAGGACCGGTTATGACCGCACCCCCGCGACCTACATCTTTAAGCGAAGCGAATTCACCGACGACGAAGTGCGCTCGATCGAAGCCGTCGCCGATTCCAACGGGTTCCAGTTGTTGTTCACCCCTCTGACGCGACCCCCGAACGTGTTCACCCAGATGATCGAGGCCCCCGATCCCGCCGAGCTGTGGGCAAGCCTCGAGACAAACGTCGAGCCTACGCGCGACAACAATCCGTTCTTCTTCAACTCGGTTCGCCTGTCCAACATCTGGCGGGTGATCGAGGGAACAACGGGTGAGTGGCAAAAAACAAACCTGGGCACTTCGATTCTATTCGCGCTGCTTGCGATCACAAGCGCGCTGGTGCTGTTGTTCATCATCGGGCCGCTGGTGCTTGTGCGAGGCCGGGCGCTTGCGACCGGTACGGGCGCGAAGCTCGCTTACCTTCTCTATTTCGCTTGCCTGGGCGCAGGCTTCATCATCGTTGAGGTCGCAATGATCCAGAAGTTCATTCTGTTCCTGGGTCATCCGGTTTATTCACTCGCGGTGGTGCTGTTCTCGGTGCTCGCGTTCAGCGCGCTGGGCAGTTACCTGAGCGGTCGCGTCCCCGAAGAGCGATTAACGGCGACGCTGACGAAACTGCTTATGGTTCTGGTGGTGCTGGTGTTCGTCTACATCCTAGCTCTGCCGCCCATCTTCTATGGCCTTGTCCATCTAGCCCGCGAGTTTCGCATCGGTATAGCGGTCGTGCTAATGGCGCCGCTCGCGATGATCATGGGCATGCCGATGCCCATCGGGATTCGCATACTGGCTCGCAGCGCACCCGAGATCATCCCTTGGGCATGGGGAGTGAACGGCGCGACTTCGGTGATGGGGTCAGTCGCTGCGCTGGTGATCGCGATACTCTCCGGCTTCAATCAAGCGTTGTTGGTGGGAGCGGGGCTGTATCTTGGGGCGATGTTTTTGATTACACGCGTGCGTGCAAGAGAAGAGAAAGTCGGTGCTGCCGAGAGAGTAATTGAGCAACACCTCGGCGTATGAGTCCCGACACCGTTCCCGAAGGGTGCCCGAGTCGGGAATGTATCAAGTACCATCCTAATAGGTCCGCGCATTTGGGAGAAGGAGTGGGCCAGGGAAGTCGAGCAATTCGAGCTTGAAGGCGGCGCGGGCCGGCACCACGCAAAGAAAGATAAAGCGCTAGCGGAGAGAGATCGAGGATGCTGACCGAAATGGATCCGATTCATCACCGAGATTGCGTTCGAACTCAAAACCCGGCAGCCCTGTACTCGTGAAGGTGCTGCTCCGCATCGAACGTTAGGTTCTTGCGCTGCCCCCGAAATCATCCCGCGAGGGCGAACCGCCGGCCTTCGTCGACGAGTCCAGTATCAGGTTTGGCCAACCTAAAGAATACAATCCTGATTTAAGGAGAGATGGTCGTGATATTCTGCCCATACATACCATATAAGAACGAGTGACACTATAAGAAGGCGGATGGGAGATGGGTGGAGATTGTTTTCGACTTACTGTCGTTGTTGACTTTCTAATAGGCAATGTAATACAAGGCTGACATCAGACGAGCCCAACTCTTTTATGGGGGTCTGAACTGACAATTCGCTTCGGAGGGGTACTATGGCTGACAAAACCCTAACGCTCATTCTATTTCAGGCTGACCGAATACCCTGGGTAGGAGACTCCATGCGGCTGCAGGTCACGGATGTGAGTCGAGCCCCGCTCAAAAGTCTCCACGAACAGCGGCTCGCATCTGGGACAAGCACTGTTGTGATGAACCTGGAGGTTCTCTTTGACGCCGGGCAGGTCTATGGAGTCTCCGTTGACGTCAAAAAGCATCGAGCGGCATGGCAGCTAATTAACCACCGGTCATTCTTTCGTCAGGAAGGGGCCGCCGAAATCGAAGTGAATGACATCGGTATGCGGCTGATGCTCGTGCCACGAAGCCCAACATCTTCGGATTTAGAGGAGGGCTATTCTCGACTGAGCCATCGGGGGTCTCCGATAGTTGCCGATAAGACAGGGCTGGCCAAACAGGAATATCTCAAGTTGAGCCCGGAACGGAAAATGGCTTTGCTCAATATTGAAGCCAAGTTGCGCGAGACACGCATGAACGGCGTCCCCCTGCTTTCGTTCGTGGAGGGTGTGCGTTACGTGGATGTCGACCGGCTCTTCCTCTTTGTACGCGCCGAACTAAAGCACATCGTGGAAACGTCCTCCGAATTCGCAGGTGCGCCCGGACACCCCGCTCCAAAGGATACTCCGATCGCTCTGCCACCC
Organism: Acidobacteriota bacterium; assembly: GCA_038040455.1. Lineage (GTDB taxonomy): Bacteria > Acidobacteriota > Blastocatellia > UBA7656 > UBA7656 > Onstottus_A. The sequence continues at coordinate 258,420 of JBBPIH010000001.1, read as the reverse complement.
CACCGGGATAGTTGGAAGCATAAACGCTTTGGGGCTGGCAATCTTCAGCTCTCTTTTTCCGAAGCCGCAGAGACTCTACCCGGAGATTCGGGCAAGCAAGGTTTTTCCGTGGACGCCGACATCGACTTGGCACAAGGACTGGAACACGTCCCTGAGTGGCTTAAGAATCATTTCTCGGGAAAGAAAACGGATCAGACCCTGGTGTATACCTTGCTCTTCAACCAGCGAATTAACCCTGAGTACACTCTTGATCCCGTTTCTGGGAAGTGAAGATCTACATCATTGATCTGCGCCATCTGGTGGCGATTTGAACGGACTTTTGTAGAAGGAAAGGAGCATTGCTATGTCAGATAAAAGGTCCCATTTTGAAGAGTACATCTATTTAGCTGGACTCACGCACAATGCTGCATTCATCGGCTGGGGCGGATTCGAATTCAGAGTGAAAGGTAACCCAGACGATGAATGGGCGATTGCGGACGACCTCGTACATCATCCACAGCGGAGAGGATCAATCGGGGTAAACTCTCCCCCGCTTGCCGAAGAAGGGACGTTAGCGAGGATAGAACTGACGAATAAGGATAACGGTGAAGTCACAACCCAACACCAGGCAGGCGCAAATCGTTTCCATGTAAGAGACCTGACTCCAGGCACCGAATATACGTACCGCATATTCGTAAAGTTACAAGGCGAGGCAGACGTCAGAGAGTGGGGAACAGGGCCATTGCGCGATTGGGAAGTGAAAGATAAGAGGAGGGGGTTGCGGCTTGCAGGAAATTCGTATAAGAACGAATTCCGCACCTTTCCTCAACCCGATCAGCCCGCTCCTGACTTAACTCTGGCTATCATAGGCGACTTCGGCAGAGGGGTACGAAAACCTGGATCGAAGGAGCGGTGTCAGCAGGACATCGCCGATGCGCTTAAGCAGGCAGTCGAAGACGATGGTGTGCGTTTTATTTTGACCACCGGCGACAACGTATATCACGGCGGATCTAATGATGACGACTGGTTCTTTACGTACTTCCAGCCGTACCGTTACGTCATTAACCGCATACCTGTTTATCCCACTGTGGGCAACCACGACGATGGGGAGGATGAGAGTAATGACGATAGGGCACAAATCTACGATAACTTCTTCATCATTCCTCGCTTTACAAACTTAAAAGATGTGCAGGAGGCGTCAACAAAACCAGGGTTGTTCTACCGATTCCGATATGGCTCGGACATCGAGTTTATTTGCCTGGACACTTCGAGAAGGACCAAACTCTCGAAGCGTTACTTCAGGCGTGATCAGCATAAGGAATTCATCGATCACGCATTCAGCGCAGCAGCCAGCCCCAGGTGGCGCATCCCGTTTTCACATCACCCTCCCTACTCGGCTGGCCCTCGGCATCACAACACGGACAGCATGATAGAGTTCTTCATTGAGAGTGGACGGCTCAGAACTGCTGGAGTGCGCGTGCTCTTCAGCGGGCACGAGCATAACTTTCAGCACACCGTCGATGAAGGAATAAACTACTTTGTCACAGGCGGGGCGGGCGAGATTAGAACTCGTGTACCTTCAACAGAGGATTTTGGAAAGGCGAAAACAACAGCCTGGGGAGGAAATGAGGAGGGCCATTTCTTACTCGTCAAGATAAACGGCGATCGGATGGAAGTTACACCCAGAGCGAAGCGTGGTCCAAATGGAGAGCCCCGTGTGCTCGAGATAAAGGATATACACCGCAATACTCTTGAGCATTATGCACCGATCGAGATTCGGCTGTAGATCGGATAATCAATCGTAAACTCGCGAAGAGGGGATTACCAGACTGCGCTGCGGCGTTAGTGAAAAGTTAGGTTGGGATGGCAGTTATGCAGTGCATCACGTGATGCAGGCGCAAAAACCCAGAGAAGAAGGAGGCTCTCACAGCCTGAAGGCTAACCCTTAAGATAAGGAGGCTGATATGATTTACTATGCTCAAGGAAGCGCTATTGTTAGCGTTGAGGAGATGTTCGAGCCATCAGTTTTAGAGGCTTTGTCAGGTTTCTATGCTGATTTATCGGAACGTAAGAAGCCTAGCCCTATAGGCTTCTCCTCTGGTGAACTGACGCCGGAGAATGCTCTCATGGGCTTTGATTCGGGCGTTGGGGCGGCACCCATCGAATGGAAACCAATAGGTCCCGGTCTTCCCTTAACCATCATGGTTAGGGAAGTCTATACGGGGAAGTATCCGAAAGGGGGCGTCTTCGGTGGCGGTAAGGACATGCTTGTGACCTCGGCCATTAAGAGCGTGGCATCCTTTGATGCGAAACCGCGCGCCATTAATTTTCTGAAGGACAAAGTGTCCTCAAAAAGTCGGATAGAGCGCCCGCCTGCGACGAAGCAGGGAACACCAATAGTTTTCTATTCTCCGGCCTTGCTCGAAAAATCTCTGACTATGGACGTCACCATGGTGTTTGACACTTTCCCTCAGGAGACTTTCGACCAAGTCGGTGATATCTTCAACGCTTCGGCGGGAATACCTATTTTCCAGGTGTACAATGTCTACCTTCTAGCTGCGGGCATGCTTACGAAGCTGATAGGCAAGGCAGGCGAAGCTATTTTCGATGGTAAGCCCGTGTTTGATTCTTCTGATGCAATAGACATCTCTTTGGCTGGTAGCGTTCCTATGCCACCCGGTTTTGCATTAGTCACAAGCGATAATGTTGATTTGATTGAAAAAGATTTTCGGTCGAAGCATCATGTAAACACCTCGGGCCAAGTGGTAGACGATGCAGGGAAAGAATACGATGGCGACATTCCCTACGTCGTCGTAAGTCTTGATGGCGCGCCTCAGGAGGAGCTTGCATCATTTGCACCAGCCGCAGCTAGCGCTGCGATTTTGTCTCGTTTCTTCGGTATTAAGGATGGGCAGCAACAGCCTCTGAACGTCGTCATTGACGCTATTAAGTTATACAACGATCTCACCTATCGCCGGCAGGTTGATCGTATCGACGAGCAATTGAAGGCACTTCCGGAGGGCGACGCCAAGAGGAAACCCCTGGAGGAAAAGAGAAAGGCTTTGGTGGAGAATATCTTGGAAAACCTTTTAAAGCCTAAGGGGGCGTAGGTAACGAGAACTAATCGCGCATCGGTCTGACTAGCACTATATAGATAGCGAAAATGGAGTGGCTTTTGAACAAGACTTCTCTTACGAAATCTCAGGGAGGTGTTCATGCCAGCTAATAGATCCGGGCAGACGCAAACCCTGATAGGCGGGCCGATTTGTGGTGCCGTTACGGAAAGTAGCGCTGGGATAAGGGCGAGCGTAAGGAACTCGGTGAAGAATGCTCGACTCTTATTATCTGCAAGTTCAGACCTGTCTAGACCGCGCATATTCGAACAGAATGGGCGCTGGCATGATCTGGAGATGGAGTATGAGCACGACATAGTAACCTTCCAGCTTACGGGCCTTGCTGCCGATACCCGCTACTATTACGGTGTGCAACTGGATGACAACATCGATGGGCCCGCTAGAGGTAGTTTTCTGACCTTCCCGGAGCAGGGTGTTCGTGCCAATTTTTCATTTGCCTTTGGGGCTTGCTCAGACGGAGATAATCCCGCAGCGCTCGATGCGATCGGGGATGATCCCCGCGTGCTGTTCTTCTTCCATGTTGGAGACCTTCACTACCGGAACCCGAAGAAGGCGAGCGTTGCTAAGCGGTTGAATTACTATGATGCGGCCGTGATGCGGAGCGGACTGTCTGCATTAATGAAACGAATGCCGTTTGCGTACACCTGGGACGACCACGATTTCTTCCTTGATGACACAGGAGGCGATTCGAATTCCGATGCAAGACAAGCTAGAGCCTACGCCCGTGAAGCATATGATATCTTCTTCCCGCATTACGCTTTCACAAACGGCCCCGAGCAGCAAGGGATCTACCAATCATTTCAAATTGGGCGCATCCTGTTCGTACTCACAGACCTAAGATTCAATCAAAAGTGGCACCAAGATACAGACAATGATACCAAGGCAGTTCTTGGAGATGAGCAGTTCGCTTGGTTGGAGAGTCATTTCCAACACGCCGCTGATTATGATCTCATTGTTATGACAAGCTCTTTTCCATGGATTGGCGATGATCCCCCGAGTCACCACGGAAACTGGATCGAATACAAAACGGCTCGTCGCAAACTCGCTAACCTTATCAAGGAGATGAATGTGGCTAACCTTTCCATGATTGGAGGTGATGCTCATATGCTTGCAATAGACGATGGGTCGCATAGCGGCTACGCTGAGGTCGCTGGACAGGTTGGGAAAGGAGGGTTTCCGGTTTTTATTGCTGGTCCGCTGGATAATAGGGGATCGCAAAAAGGAGGCCCCTACAGCCACGGGAAGGAAAGCAGGACAGGGGGATCACTCGGAGATGGTGTGACAAGAACTGGGCTTTTTAGCTCCAACCGTCAGTTCGGTCTTTGTGAGATCGCATATCCAAGCACAACCGACCCGCCAATCGTAAAGTGGTCGGGATGGCGTGCAGAAAGCGGCGTGAAGGAGAGGAAGATTTGGTACGAATTTCGGGGAGTGGAGACCGCTCCTGGCCACTTCTAAGTCTGAAACGTCTGCTTTGAAGGCTCTGCCATGACTAGTCAACGCGTACTATTCGGATCGACAACTGATCATAAGATCGGTCTCGCCGATATGTTTCTAATGTCTGAATCGATTTTATATTTCCGGAATAAATCCGAGACGCCTGAGTTCAATCCCGGTAATGCGCCTGAGCCAAATGTTGCAGAAGTGCCTCGAGACGCGGAGTGGGTGAATGTGGCGACTTCGCTTTCTGATAAGGATCACCAGAGAAAAACAGGCCCGCGCTCGGTGACGCCAGAAGCGAGGCCTAAACAACCACTGACCGAACGGTCTAAGGCCTCATCGTCTGCCAGCGCATCAATTCGAAAAGTCGCGATCGCGAGCTTCGTCGGTACAACTACTGAATGGTATGACTTCTTCCTCTATGGCATCGCCAGCGCGCTAATCTTCAACAAGCTTTTCTTTGGCGCGGGGTTGTATCTTGTCGCGATGTTTCTGATTACGCGTCCGCAAACCAGCGAACAAGACGTAATCATTCGAGAACAAGCGGCTGAACAAGCGATAAGCGCGTGATCTGGCTGGAGGACCGATTGGCCAATCAAACAGCTTGCCGAACATACGGCTCTGACGTGCCTCGTAAGCTATCGAAGTGGCTTGCAGTTTTTGCTACAGCCTTTGTTTTCGATGTATAGAGCGCCCTTCCATCTACGTGGCTTATCTCCAGCGGGCGCTGGCTTGCGATCTCGAGAATCCGCATGGGAAGGCCGCGTGTGGCGAGGACCCCTACAAGCCACGAAATTGAAAGACGATACTTTCAAAATCAACCGCTTGCCGTAACCGCCCGCTTGAAGCGTTTCACCGATGAACCCAACTCGCTGTCCTTAATAAGTCGGCATCCGCTAAGATCGTTGTCCACATACGTTCATTGGTAGCCGCCTGCGTGGGTAAGCGGTGAAGGAAGAGGTCTGAAATGATTCATCTCGCTCGATCCCGTTTCTTGAGCTTGCTGATGCTTGGTCTTCTGGTTATTCCTTCGGTCGCCGCTTTGACTCTCTCAGCGTCCCAGGAGTCGAAGCCCAAAGATGACCGAGGCCTCGGCGTTCGTCCGAACCCGGCAAATGCCACGCCGAATCAAACAAAGACCAGCGCCGGCAAACCGGAGATCTTGCTGCAGGCGGGCATCACCTCGCCGCAGAACCAAATCAGCTTCAGCCCCGATGGCCGATTGCTCGCCTCGATGGGAATGATCGGCAACGCGATCAAGTTGTGGGAGGTCGCTTCAGGCCGGTTATTGCGCCAGCTCGACAGCGGCATTCCATCCATGGGCACCAACTCGTTGACGCGGCCTTTCAAGTTCAGCGTAGACGGGCGTACGCTGATCGCGATGGCTGACGGCAAAGTCAGGCGATGGGAGGTCGAGACCGGCCGCGAGCTAGGCAGCACGAACATACCGACTGCCAAAGATTTCTTCTCGGCTCTCCTCAGTGAAGATGGGCGCATCCTTGCCGCAACGAACATGAACCGTTCGGCGGTGCGGCTCTGGGATACTACCGCCGGGCGAGAACTGCAAGCGGTTACCCTCGAGAAGGAAGACAGCCTCGCGGGGGAGAACGCGATTGCTCTGAGTCCTAACGGGAGCTTGTTGGCGGTGCTGTCCGAAACAGTGAAAGTCTCGCGCAAAGGCGCCGCCGACACAACGCTACAGATCGCACTCTGGGAAACTGCAAGCGGACGAAAGGCGCAGACGTTGAAGGTCTCGTCAAGGCCGACGCAATTCGGCGTAGGCGCCGGCGCTTCTCCGAGCCTTGCCTTCAGCAGCGACGGCGCGTGGCTGGCGATTCGCGACGAAGCCTCGATGAAAATCTGGGATGTCGCCGCCGGGCGCGAGCTGAAGAGCTTTGCCGCTCCAAAAATGTTAGCCAACCAGTCTGATTCTTCAATGATCATGTTTGCCGGCAAGTTTCTTTTCAGTCCCGACCGCCGCTTGCTTTCAGTAGTCAGCGAAAGCAACAAGATCAATCTGCTCGATGCTTCTTCCGGTACTACGTTGCATACGCTTGCCGGGCACAACGGCGCGATCATTAGCGTGAGTTTCAGCGCCGACAGCAAGCTCATCGCTTCTTCGGGCACCGACAATCAGATCAAGCTCTGGGACGCGCAAACGGGCCGCGAAGTAAGAACGCTGAGCGGCTCGGCCATGCCGGTCAGCGATCTTGCCTTCTCTCCTGATGGGAAGTCGCTTTCTCTTGCAGGGCACCAGGCAGTCAGCTCCTGGGAATTGATTACCGGGGGAGTGCGACGCGCCGTCGCTCTGCCCGATGATTACGCGCAGCACAGACAGACTGGTATACAGGAACGTGGCTGCCAGTTGAGCCGCGATGGGAAACTCGTAATTGCCGGGAGCAGCAGCCAGCCGCTCGCAAAAGTCTGGGAGGTAGCAACTGGCCGGGAGTTGCCAAACGTGTCATTGACTCAAGGCAAACAATTGGGAAATGCCGCCTTCAATAGAGACGGGAGCGTTGTAGCTCTCGTCGAGAGAGATATTCAGAAGCCCGGGGCCCCGGGTTCTCAAGCTTCGCAGCAACCATCGCCGCAGGCTCCAGCCAATATGCCTGCTCAGCCCATCGTAATGCCTGATATGAGCAAGATCATGGAGCAGATGCAGAAGGACCCGAAGAAAATGCAGGAGCAGATGAAAAAGGTCGAGGAGGCGATGAAGAAAGGCGATATGAGCGCCAGCATGTCGGTGTTGGAATCACTGGGAGTGACCGCGCCGATAACAAAAGCTGCCAATATGAGCTCGACCAATCTTCGCCTTCTCGATGTGGCAACAGGCCGGCAACTGCAAGCGATTCCTCTTGCTCCGGGCTTGTTAAACCAGATGATGTCGCGCGTTTCGGGTTCGATATTGTCCTTCAGTCCGGACGGACGCATCGTTGCTTCAGCATCGGGATTCGACTCGCCGATCACGCTCCGCGAGGTGAGCACCGGCCAGGAGCTGCGCACTCTCAAGACAACGCTTTCGATGATGGTTTACAGCCTCGCGTGGAGCGCCGACGGCCGGAGACTGGCTTCGGCGCACTCGGGCTTCAAACGGAATTTTGCCGCCGCCAATGCCGCAGACACATTTTCCTTTGACGACCTGACGTTCTCGATCAAAGTATGGGACACGCAAACAGGAAGCGAGCTGAATTCGCTTGGAGGGCACAACAATATCGTCAACGGTCTCGCGTTCAGCCCTGACGGCCGTATGCTCGCCTCTGGAGGTTTCGACAGCACTATCAAGCTGTGGGAGCTGCCTTCAGGCCGCGAGCTTCGCACGCTCACCGGGCACAGCGGCTCGATCGTGGCGCTCGACTTCAGCGGCGATGGCCGCTTTGTGGTTTCAGGCAGCGACGATGGCAGCGCGCGATTGTGGAACACGCAGACAGGCGCGCTGGTCGCGACGCTGGTGAGCTTGAACAAAGGCGATGACTGGTTAGTCGTCACGCCTGATGGACTGTTCGACGGGTCACCCGGCGGCTGGAATCAGATTCTGTGGCGCTTCTCAGCTAACACTTTTGACGTTTCACCCGTCGAGATTTTCTTCAACGAGTATTACTACCCGGGCTTGCTGCCTGACATTCTTGCTGGCAAGAAACTCGCAACCGTCGCTGACATCTCACAAAAGGACCGCCGGCAACCTAAACTCAGCCTCGAGACCGACGGCCAAAGCGCAAGCGTTTCAACTCGAACCCTGAAGGTAAAGATCAAGGTCACCGAAGCGCCCGCGGGCGCGCAAGACGTGCGCTTGTTCCGCAACGGCTCACTGGTCAAGGTCTGGCGCGGCGACGTCCTGAAAGGCCAACCCGGCGCGACGCTCGAGACAACGATCAGCGTAGTCGCCGGGCAGAATCAGCTTACGGCATATGCCTTCAACCGCGACAACGTGAAGAGTCCCGACGCGACGCTAGCCGTCAACGGAGCCGACTCCTTGAAGCGCGCGGCGACGCTTCACCTTCTCGCCATAGGTGTTAATCAATACGCAAACTCCGCCTACGACCTCAAGTACGCGGCGGCGGATGCGCGCGCATTCACCGAGGAAGTCGAACGGCAGCAACGGAAGATGGGCGGCTACGGACAGATTGAAATCACAACGTTGCTCGATCGCGAGGCCACGAAAGGGAACCTACTGTATGCGCTCAAACGGCTTGCGGGATCGCCGGACACAAAACCACCGGGCGCTCCGGCCGCGCTTGAAAAGATCAAACCCGCCGAGCCCGAGGATGGGGTCGTAGTTTTTTTTGCAGGGCACGGCACCGCGCAGGACCAACGCTTCTATTTGATCCCCCATGATCTCGGATATGCAGGCGCGCGCACCGAACTCGACGAAGCGGGGTTGAAGACGATGCTATCGCACAGTGTCTCCGATCTTGAGCTGGAGCAGGCCTGTGAAGGCATAGACGCCCGGCACCTGCTGATGGTGATCGACGCTTGCAACAGCGGGCAGGCGCTTGAAGCCGAGGAGAAACGGCGCGGGCCGATGAACTCGAAGGGGCTGGCACAGCTTGCATATGAGAAGGGTATGTATATTCTGACGGCGGCGCAGAGCTATCAGGCGGCGATGGAAGCCGAGCAGCTTGGGCATGGTTACTTGACTTATGCGCTGGTTGAAGAAGGGCTGAAGTCCGCCGCCGCCGACCGTTTGCCTAAAGATGGCCAGGTCGTGTTGCGCGAGTGGCTCGATTACGCAACCGACCGCGTACCCCGCATGCAGGAGGCGAAGATGAAGGAAGGGCGAGGGCTCACACATAAGGTCGCTTTCGTGGAAGGAGAAGAGAAGGTTGAGAACGTGGACAAACGAAGTGTGCAGCGACCTCGGGTCTTCTATCGGCGCGAACCTGAGTCTACGCCATTAATCGTCGCGAAGCCTTAGCAGGCTGCTGAAAAACTAATCTATCGCCACTAAGGCACGAGGGCACAAAGGAGCACAAAGCCCACAACATACTGCATTCACTGACTTGGTGCAGGCGAGCGCCCTTTTTCAGCAGCCTGTTAGACGTCATATCTTTCAAAACAGCCCGGGAAGCGATCGGCCTGCGCCAAGGATTTGCATCATGAAACCTACAAATAGAAACACCCGACACACGCTAGGTGGGATTCATCTTCATTCCTTATGCCGTATCAGGCCCTTGATACTGGCTGCTGCCTTCGCATTCATATATACGCTCACTCAAACCACGTTTTCGCTATGCAGCTCGGCCGCGGAAAGCGCTGAGCCCCGATCTTCAAGTCAAATCAAGCCTGTGGGGGGCAGACCTGAACTCGTGCTCCAGACGGGCCTCACTTCGCCGGCAGCTAACATTATCTTCAGCCCCGACGGGCGCTTGCTGGCCTCGATGGGGATCGATGGCAGCGCGATCAAGCTATGGGAAGTTTCTACCGGGCGCCAGTTACGAAGCTTCAATCTGGGTCCCCGCAATCTCTTAAGTAATGCTAATACTCTTGCTTTCAACTTCACACCTGATGGCCGATTGCTGGCCTGTCTCAGCTCACAAAAGATCAGGCTCTGGGAGGTCGAGACCGGGCGCGAGTTACCTGGTGTATCTTTACCAACCAACGAAGACTTCGTCTGGTCCGGCTTCAGCGCGAACGGGCAGATACTTGCCACAAAAACTCTTGGCAATAACACAACGACTTCGAATAGTAATGCAATTAAGCTCTGGGATGTCGCGACCGGGCGTCAGTTGAGTACAGTGGCTTTTGATTTCGGCCAGGGCTTAAGGGTTGATGACGTTTCACTCGCGTTAAGCGCTGACGGGAAATGGCTGGCGTCGAGTAGTTCAACCAATAAGGTAACGAGTAAAGGCTTTGTTACCAAAACAGAGGTGATACTTTGGGATGTAACTACGGGTCGAAAGATAAAGAGTTTTGATGTCCCTGACACACAGACTAGTCAGGGTATTGGGTCCTACCCTAGAAGAAGCGTCGCCTTTAGCCCCGACGGACAATGGCTAGCCATGTCTATTCGAGATAAATCTGTAAGCAATACTATTCCGCCGGGCCTCAACATGTCCGGCAAGCCACAGAACGAGAAGAAGGGCTCGAATAGCGCCTCCCTCACCGGCCCTGTCGTATACGAACCGGGGAAGCAGAAGGGGAGCCAGGAGAATAAGATCAACGTCTGGGAAGTGGCGAGCGGCCGCGAACTCAAAACGCTTACCATCTCCGACGCGGCCGCCAACAAGGTTATAGATGGCTCGGACCTTCCTTCCGAGGGAACCTTCGCGATCAACTATGATAGGCGGTTGCTGGCTTCTGCCACCAATGACAGGGCTATTAAGGTCGTGGATCCATTCAACGGCAATGAGCTTCACACTCTTGTAGGTCACCAGGGGCTCATCGTCCGCGTGGCTTTCAGCTCTGATGGGCGGCTCTTAGCATCATCGAGCGCGGACAACACGATTACGCTTTGGGATGCGGTAACGGGACGGGAAGTAAGGACCTTAACCGCGATGGCCCTGCCGGTAGGCAATATCGCGTTCACCAACAATGGGCGGTCACTGGTTTCGGGCGGGTTTCAAGCAGTCAATATTTGGGAAACGACCACGGGCGGCGTGCGCCGCTCGGTGGCGCTACCTGATGAGGACAGCGCGCGGACCATAGGATTTATGGGACAGGTCCAGAGCAGCTCCGGGTTGCTCAGCCCTGACGGGCGATTTCTGGCTAGCGGCAGCACTACCAGCCCAACTGTAAGGATATGGGATGCCGCGACGGGAAATGCGCTGCACAGCTTGACCCTCCCCGCCGGCAAGCTGCTCGGGGAAGGCGCATTCAGCCCCGATGGACGGGTGCTGGCGCTTGTCGAGAAAAATGATAAGAATGCGAGCCAGGCCGTGGCTGCTCCCTCCCCTGTGGATCAAGATTCGATGCAGCGCATTCAAGATGTGATGAAGGATCCTAAAAAGATGCGGGAAATCCAGCAGCGCATGGCTGACTTGACCAAAGACCCCAAATATAAGGAACTCCAGAAGAAGATGGAGGAAGCAAGTCAGAAAGGGGAGATGGGTAAGATAGCCGAACTGAGCGAGGAGATGATGAAGCAGATGGCGTCAATCTATTCAACGACTGTCCCTTCAATCATACCAATCAAGTTAGGGGGAAGTGTAAAGCTGTGGGACGTTACTACAGGGCGTGAATTGCGATCTCTGCAAATTGACATTCCCCCTAACGATTATTCGAGCATTGCAGTGATCTTCAGTCCCGACGGACGGCTTCTTGCGACAGGAAGCAGCGCCTATCCTATGAAACTATGGAACGTGGATACGGGCCAGGAAGTACGCGCCTTTAAGTCTGATCGGAGCATCAGAGTTGATCGTATAGCCTTTAGCCCTGACGGTCGCCGGCTGGCTTCGGCCCACTGGGAGACTACAGAAAAATATAGCGATAAGAAATTCTCTTCGGACCAGTTTAGCTATTCGGTCAAGATATGGGATGCGGGCACAGGCGGCCTTTTGCATAGTCTCACAGGTCACTCTAACTCGATCGCCGCCCTCGCTTTCAGTCGCGACGGTAATTACGTGGTTTCGGGAGGCCACGACAACACCATCAAGTTGTGGGATGTCGCCACCGGGCGCGAGCTGCGCACCCTTTATGGGCATAGCAGCGCAATTGCGGCGCTTGACTTCAGTCCCGACGGGCGGTTGCTGGTTTCGGGCAGTCAAGACGGCAGCGCGCGGGTGTGGAACATACAGACTGGGGAGCTGCTGGGAACGGTTGTCAGCCTCAACAAAGGCGCCGACTGGCTTGTAATCACGCCGGATGGATTATTTGATGGCTCTCCGGCCGCCTGGGATCAGATACTTTGGCGCTTTTCGCAGAATACATTTGATGTTTCACCCGTTGAAATATTCTTTCACGAGTTTTATTATCCCGGACTGCTTGCCGACGTCCTGGCAGGAAGGAAAGTTAAGGCTTCTGTGGACATCACAGAAAAGGATCGGCGCCAGCCCAAATTGAGTATCACTCTCGCCGACGGACAGCCCGCTGGCGTGGCGGTATCCACGCGCAACGTGAAGGTAAAGATCAATGTGACGGAGTCGCCGGCAGGGGCGCAGGACTTGCGCCTCTTTCGTAACGGCTCACTCGTTAAGGTGTGGCGCGGCGATGTGCTTAAAGGGCAAGGAGTGGCGGCGCTCGAAACGACTCTCCCGATTGTCGCCGGAGAGAACCGTCTCGCTGCGTATGCCTTCAACCGTGACAACGTTAAGAGTTCCGATGCCAGGCTAACGATTGAAGGTGCGAGCAACCTAAAACGCGAAGGGACGGCTTACATTCTGGCCATCGGCGTCAATCAATACGCCAACCCGGAATACAACCTTAAGTATGCGGTCGCCGATGCCCAGGTGTTTGCCGAAGAAGTTAAACGTCAGCAGCTTAAGTTGGGGCGTTTCGCGCGCATCCAGACCTTTACTCTACTTGACCGGGATGCTACTAAGGCAAATGTTCTGCTGGCGCTCAAGCAGTTTTCGGGCTCCGCTAATGACGTATTGCCTGCGGGAACGCCGGCTGTGCTGGAGAAGATCAAACCGGCTGAGCCGGAAGATGCGGTGATAGTTTTCTACGCCGGACACGGGACGGCACAGCGACAGCGCTTCTATCTCATACCTCATGATCTTGGCTATCAAGGCGCGCGTACTAGCCTGGATGAGTCGAGCTTAAACTCGATTCTGGCGCATAGCATCTCAGACCTGGAAGTGGAAGAGGCTCTTGAAAAAGTGGACGCGGGACAGATCTTAATGGTGATTGATGCATGCAACAGCGGACAGGCGCTTGAAGCCGAGGAGAAACGACGCGGTCCGATGAATTCGAAGGGACTGGCACAGCTTGCTTATGAAAAGGGTATGTACATCTTGACTGCCGCTCAGAGCTATCAGGCAGCTATGGAAGCCGAGCAACTCGGGCACGGGTATTTGACCTATGCGCTGGTTGAAGAAGGGCTGAAGTCCACTGCCGCAGACAGTTTGCCTAAAGACGGCCAGGTCGTTTTGCGCGAATGGCTCGACTACGCAACCGACCGCGTGCCGAAAATGCAGGAAGCAAAAATGCGCGAAGGGAGGGAGCTTAAACATAAGGTGGCCTTCGTCGAAGGAGAGGAGAAAGAGGAGGACGTAGACAAACGAAGTGTCCAGCGACCCCGCGTCTTCTATCGCCGTGAGCCGGAAACGCAACCATTGATAGTAGCGAAGCCGTAGAGAAAACCGCCTCGCCTGAAGGAAGCGTGAGAAATAACGAAATGGAAATGAGCAACTTCAAAAGCAAGCTTCGGTTGATGACAATCATCATCTCCGCATCGTGCGCTATTCTTGGTAACTCCTTTGCTAAGCAGCAAACGCGCGGGCTGCATGTCAAGAAAATCGAAGAGAGCCGGCCGCCATCCACAACACCAACTGATCCTAAACAGCCGCGCACTTATCGCTCGGCGACTGGCACGGCTTCTTCGGGTGACCTGCGCAAATCGGCGTCCCAGTCCGAAGCAGTCATTGGCGTAACCCTCTGGCGCTTGCGGCCCGCTCAGTCTGCCGACAACAAGGGCGCGAGGATTCTGGAGCACCAGTCCTCAAAGAGCACCGAATGGACCGCCGAGCGAATCGAAGCCGACACACGCATCAGCGAAGGAGAGCGGGTGCGCGTTAGCATCGAGTCCCCGAGCACAGGATACCTCTACGTCATCGATCGAGAGCAATACGCCGACGGCAGTCTTGGTGATGCGTTCTTGATCTTTCCTACAGCGCGCACGCGCGGCGGCAACAACTCCGCGGTCGCGGGACGAGTCATCGAGTTTCCCGCTCAGGAAGACAACCCGCCTTACTTCACTCTGACCCGTAGCCGCCCAGAGCATGTCGGCGAGGTGCTGATTTTGATCGTCGCGCCACAACCGCTAGCCGAGCTGCCCATCGGTTCTGAGCCCTTGAAACTATCGTCGGACAAGCTCGCCCAGTGGGAGAAGGACTGGGGAGGTCGCGTCGAGCAGTTCGAACTGGAAGGCGGCGCGGGCCTACCCTACACCAAAGCAGAGAAGTCGGCAGGCGGAGACGGCTCTCGTATGCTGACCCAAACGGACCCGCTTCCTCAAACTGTGTTGCGTTTGAACACCAAACCGGGCAGTCCAACGCTTGTGAGGATTGTGCTGCGAATAGCTCGGTGAGTGTCGCTCCCTGCGTCCGGGAAAAGCGTCTCGGGCGTATTAAGAACAAATCGTTGGAGCCCAGCTCGGCAACGCGCTTCTTATCTTGCTGGCTTGTCGCTCGATCTGTAGGTTTTGGGCCGGTCCCCGCCCAAGTGCGGCGTTCGGCTCTTTTAGAACTAGACTTTGGAAACAACCTGGGACAGCTTCTATGAGACGAATCATGAATCGGATATTGATATTACTGTGACACTCGATCTCGGCAATGGCCGGTATGCTATATACCTTCACATGCAGCCCGGTAAGATTCGCGTTAAAGTCGGCGACAAAGTTCGCCGAGGCGAGGTGCTTGGGCTGGTTGGAAACTCCGGCAACTCAGACGGGCCCCATCTTCATTTTCAAATCTGCGATGCGAATTCACCGCTCGGATCGGAGGGTCTGCCCTTTGTTTTTGAGTCATTCGAAAAGCTTGGGTCGGGCGAGCTGAATGATAGTGGAGCCAGTTGGAAACCGAACAGTAAAGCGGAAGAGCACCGAATGGAGACTCCGCTTGAAAACGTTGTGGTCCGTTTTCCTTGAGCCGCAAGTCGAGCGCGTTGTGTCTTGCTAGTGGAGTGTAACGGCGAACGTGGTAGTCCTGTTACTCGCTAGCGAAGTCTTTGTTACGTGACACTAGTGCATACCTCTTTCACCAGGAATTCCAGCGAAGCAGTGGCGTATCCCCGCGCCCAGTGAGAGAATCAACAATCGCTTTCCATCACTGTCGTTCAACGTCGCATACTCAACCGAGAATAACGGCACTTCTGTTTGAAAGGAGACAAACCATGCCTCTGACCTCCCCGCGTATTCCCCCTCTGCCCGAGACCGAGTGGAATGATGAAACCCGAGAGCTGCTGGAAAGCCTCCGGCGAGATGGTCACGTCTACAACATCTTCACCACTCTCGCCCGGCATCCACAGCTCTTGAAACGATGGCTGGTATTCGCCGGCCACGTTCTATCCAAATCTACCCTTCCTGCGCGCGAGCGAGAGATCGCCATCCTGCGGATGGGGTGGCTGTGCCGTGCAGAATACGAGTTCGGCCATCACGTCGCCATCGGAAAGCAAGTGGGCCTCAGCGACGATGACATCAAGCGAATCACTGAAGGGCCGGCTGCAGCGGGCCTCGACCCGTTTGAAGGCACCTTGATTCGCGCGGTTGACGAGCTGCACGCGAACACCTTCATCGGCGATGCGACGTGGAAAGCGCTTGCCGATAGTTACAGCACCGAACAGCTTTTTGATTTCCTCTTCGCCGCCGGCCAGTACAAACTCGTGTCGATGGTGCTCAACTCGGTTGGAGTTCAGTTGGAAGAGGGTTTCGAGGGATTTTCAAATGAGACTCAAAGATAAAGTCGGCATCGTGGTTGGAGCTGGCCAAACGCCGGGAGACACAATTGGCAACGGCCGCGCGACTGCCATCCTCTTCGCACGAGAAGGCGCTCGCGTAGTGCTGGTTGACCACAACTTGGAATCGGCGCTCGAGACTCAAGCCTTGATCGAGGCGGAGGGCGGGACTTGCATCTCAGTCAAGGCGGACATTACTCGCCAGGAGGATTGTGCCGGCTTCGTCCGGGCCGCGGTTGAAGCTTACGGTCGTGTCGATGTCCTGCATAACAATGTGGGAATCGGCGGCGGTGACGACGAGATTCTAAGCCTCACCGAAGAGTCCTGGGACAGAATCATGAGCGTGAACCTCAAAGGCATGTTCCTGTCCTCGAGAAGTGTGCTGCCGGTGATGAGGGACCAGCGCAGCGGTTCGATAATCAACATCTCGTCCATCGCCGCGATCTGCTCGACGACCATTGTGGCCTACAAGACTTCGAAGGCCGGCGTGAACGCGCTGACTCATCAGATCGCTCTCGAGAATGCAAAGTACAACATCCGCGCGAACGCGATAATGCCGGGGTTGATGAACACGCCGATGGCTATCGAGGGGATCTCGAAATCGCGAGGGGTCCCAAAAGAGGACTTGATCCGGCAGCGTGACGCTTCGGTTCCGCTGGGCGGGAAGATGGGAACGGCTTGGGACGTGGCTTACGCGGCTTTGTTTCTCGCTTCGGACGAAGCGAAGTTCATCACCGGAGTGATGCTGCCGGTTGATGGCGGACAAAGCGCACGGATTGGTTAGCTGCGCCGGGCTATATCGGACGAACATAGCCCGCGAGAGTACACGGCGGCAGGCGGCGCGGCTTGACTAAGTTGAGATAGACGATGCAGGATCGCTTGATTTGAAATCCTCACCGTCCACCAACGCCACAATTCGACGAGTCGCCCTCGCCAGTTTCATAGGCACGACTATCGAGTGGTATGACTTCTTCCTCTACGGAACCGCCAGCGCGCTGATCTTCAACAAGCTCTTCTTTCCAAACTACGACCCGCTGACAGGCACGCTGGCTTCGTTCGGAACCTACGCCGTCGGATTCGCAGCCCGCCCCATCGGAGGCATAGTCTGCGGCCACTTCGGCGACAAGATCGGACGCAAGTCAATGCTCATCCTCACGCTGTCGATCATGGGCGTCGCGACTTTCTTGATCGGCTGTCTTCCCACCTACAACCAGATTGGAATCTGGGCGCCGATACTGTTGATCGTACTGAGAGTCGCGCAAGGTTTCGGAATCGGCGGCGAGTGGGGCGGCGCGGTGTTGATGGCCGTCGAGCATTCTCCTAGAGGGAGGCGCGGCTTCTACGGGAGCTGGCCTCAGATCGGCGTGCCCGCCGGACTGCTGCTATCGACCGTCATCTTTGCCCAGATCTCTAAGCTGTCAGAGGACGCGCTGCTCACGTGGGGCTGGCGCGTGCCGTTCCTTCTCAGCGTCGTCATGGTCGGCGTAGGGTTATTCATCAGACTCGCAGTAGTCGAGCCGCCGATGTTCGCGGAGATGAAGCAAGCAGGCGCCGGAGCGCGCATGCCGATCCTCGACGCGGTGCGCGAGCACCCGAAGAGCGTTTTGCTGGCGATGGGCGCGCGGATTGCCGAGAACGGTGCATTTTATCTGTACACCGTGTTCGTGCTGACGTACGCGACACAGCCGAAGATCGGGTTTTCCCGCTCGTGGGTTCTCACAGCCATCTCGATCGCTGCGGTGATCGAGCTGTTCACGATGCCGGCCTTTGGCGCGTTGTCGGACCGATTGGGGCGACGGCCGGTCTATCTGTTTGGGGCAATCTTCACGGGCCTGTTCGCATTCCCGTCTTTCTGGCTGATTGAAACATCGAGCATCGGTTTGATGGTGCTTGCGATCGTGCTCGCTCTGGTGTTCGGACACTCGGCGATGTACGGGCCGCAAGCGAGTTTCTTCTCGGAGCTGTTCGGCACGCGAGTGAGGTACAGCGGCGCGTCGCTTGGTTATCAGCTCGCGTCGGTGATCGCGGGAGGACTCTCGCCGCTGATCGCGACGGGGCTTCTCAAGCGATACGGCGCGTCGTGGCCGATCGCATTGTTCATTATCGGGATGGCTGCAGTGACTACGGTGTCGGTGTACCTGGCGGCCGAGACGGCTCACACGGATATCGGTGGTGAGTCTTCCTAAAGGCTAAACCAAAGCCCGGTGAACCGGGCTCTCTAAACGGTCCGATGGAGCTTCAGCTTCAGCCTAACGGGCAAGCATGAGGTCAGAGATACCATCGGGCTTCAGCCGATGGAGCTTCAGTTTCAGCCTAACGGGCAAGCATGAGTCTAGAGATATCATCGGACTTCAGCCGATGGAGCTTCAGTTTCAGCCTAACGGGCAAGCATGAGCCTTGCAGATCCATCGGCTAAAGCCCGATGGTATCCAGCGAGCCAGCGCGATCATTAGGTCGAAACTGAAGCTCCATCGGCTAAAGCCCGATGGTATCCAACGAATCAGCGCGATGATAATTAGGTCGTGATCCAGGCGTGAACGCCTGGGCTAATGGAAAAACTCGGTCGGGCGTCGTTCAGGTTTTGACGCAGTCTCTGAATCCCTGGGCTATTCTCAAATGTCCCTCCGGGACAGCGGCGGCCTCAACTCTGATTTTCGGCGCACACGCCGGAGTGCCAAATCGCTATCGCTCGCGGCTCATCGTGGTGTTATGCTTCTCCCATTCGAAAGCCGAACCCGACACGACGTTGCACCGGGGCCGCGGCGCAATCTCTCTGATTGAAAGGAATCACTAATGGAGAAATGGCTCGGGAAGTATTCAAACCTGTTCTACGCGTTGATGCGAATCATCGCGGGCTTTTTGTTTGCTTGTCACGGCGCGCAGAAGCTATTTGGCGTGCTCGGAGGAACGAAGCAAGAGGCCCCGCTGATGATTGCAGCCGGCGTCATTGAGTTCATCGGCGGTATTCTCATAGCCGTGGGACTATTTGCCGGCTATGTCGCTTTCATCGCAAGTGGCCAGATGGCCGTCGCCTACTTCATGCGGCACTCCCCCGCCGGCTTCTGGCCGATCACGAACCGCGGCGAGCTTGCCGTGTTGTTCTGCTTCGTGTTTTTGTACATCGCTTCGCGAGGCTCGAGGACATTGAGCATCGATGCGCTGATAGCAAAAGCAAGAGGCGCCGAGATTCAGAAAGCAGAAGTCGATAAAAAATAGGCAGAAGGCAGAAGGCAGAAGGATTTTCCATTTTCCATTTGAGATTTGTCATTTGTCATTTTGGGACAGAGGTTAGGCGAGTCTGCGAGAACTGGAAAATAACAAATGACAAATCTCAAATGGAAAATGGAAAATCCTGCTTTCTGCCTGCTCACTTTCTGCCTTCTGCCTTCTGCCTTCTTCTTTCTGCCTTCTGCTTTCTCCCTTCCTCCTACTGTCCGTTCATCCTCTCCCTCATCAGCACCCGCACACCGCTGCGCCAGTCTTCATTGATTCCGATCCTGTATACCGGCACTCGCTCGTGGATCGAACCCGCAATCAGTTTCGTCGTCTCATGAAAACGAAACAGTGGCGCGACCAGATACAGCAGCGGCGGCGCATCAATCAAGCTCAATCCCTCGAAATAACCGCGTCGATGAAAGTCATTGCGTGCGCGGTGCCATTCCACTCGCAACCAGTAATCGAGCGCCTGAAACGGAAACTCCGTCTCTTCACTCACCTTCAATTCGATCACGACGATCCGGCCTTCGCGCGTCACCGCCAGCAGGTCTATGAAAGTGCGCTGCTCGCCTCGGTAGGTCGGCACTTGCGAGTAGACAAAACGCGGATCGAGCGTCGCATCTAGAGCGGTCACGTCGCGGCTGATGATCGCCTCTAGCCAGCGCTCGGGCTGAAAGCGAAACACCATCTCGTTTCTAAACGCAGCTTCGGGCCGGCGGCGGGTGATCGTCTCTTGAATTAGCCGCTCAAGCTCAGGCTCATTCTGGGAATTGAGTTTGACTCTCGCTTCGCCGATTCCGAACTCGACCCGCCGGCGGTTGATCCACACGCGCGCGATTTCAAGGCCTCGAATTGAGAGGGCAACCCACGCGCCTCGATGGTGCGCTTCGATGTGATCGGGAGCAAGCCTTCGCACTGACTCGACAAGCATCGCGCAGGCGGGTGGCAGCATTCCCGGCCGCGGCCAGTGAGCGCGCCGCGCCGCCCTGCGAAAGCTGTCGTTTAGATCGCCTTGATCAAAGGGCGAAACCGGATCGATAGCGCCTTTCGTTTCGTCGATCCGGAACAGCGAGACGTGTGTTGAGGCTGACAGGGCCGTCAGGCGCATCGCGATCGTGTCGCACCGTGGCGCAAACATCATAAGCCCCTGCACCGTCCCGCTTCTGCGGCGAAGCTCTTCGAGCCAGATCAGTCCAGCCGCGAGCGCCGCGCCTGTGTTTGGCTGTAGCTCGGTCTCACTGACCCCGATGCCGGCGAATCGCTTGCCCCCGTCTCCAATGTTTCGAATGACCAGCCGCGCGTGAACCCCCGAAAGGTGCCGGCGGTCGTTGCGCGCGGTGACCGCTTGCTCGACACGGAGCCCAAGCAAATTGCCTTCGATCATCGCCGCGAGCTTGCGAGCGAAATCCTTTCGGGCTTGAGCAGCTTGGCGAAGCCCTGCGCCGCGGCTCAAAGTGAGCACGCAGCGCTTGAGTCCCATCTGTTTGGAACATTCGAGCGTCAGCCGTTCGGCCGCGAGCTCGCACGAAAGAATTCGCCACGACCGCGCCCATCCGTCGCCCCAGCACGAGAGGATCAACTTGCCGTAAGAGACCTCCGCCGCCGCGTGCTCGGCGTCCATCTTCGCCACTAAAAGCTCGTCTTCGAAGAGATCAAACTCGTCGCCGAGCAGGAACCGCTCGAACTCGTACTTGACCTGGCTGACGTCGAAAGTGATGGTGGGACGCATCACGCGCGGGTTTTAGCAGTTTGGTATAAGCGCCGTCAAGATGCCGAGACGCCAGCGCGCCGCTTCGTGAGCCGGGTTTGTGAGACAGCAGCACAGGTCTTATAATCCGAACCCTTGGAATTAACCGCTGATCTTCGCTGACTAACGCTAACGCTGATTCCCGCAGATCTGCGAGAATCAGCGGCCCGGCAGGCAGCGCAGATCAGCGGTTAATTTGGATGTGAGAAAACGATTCGCAGATTCAGCCCTAAGACAATCTATCAAGGAGGAATTCCCATGTGCGACATCACGCGGCGAGAGATGCTGATCGGAGGCGCCGCCCTCGTCGGCCTGTCGATGAAGGAAGCCAAGGCCCTGGTTGCCAGCAGGAAACCCGAGGTGGGCAAGGTCGACCCGGTCGCCGCCGAGGTCTACTTTCACGAAGGCAACCTCGTTCGAGGCCACTGCAATAACGGTTGGGTTATCTTTGAAGATTACGTTCTTGTCATCGACGCCAACTTTCCCTCCGGCGCGAACGAGATCATTCCAAAGATTCGCGCCCTCACCGACAAACCGATTCGCTTCGCGTTCGACACACATCATCACGGCGACCATGCTTATGGCAACCAGGTCTGGGTCGATAACGGAGCGACGCCCGTAGCTCACACCGGAGTGATCGACGAGATGAAGCGCTACGAGACCGGCTATTACGGCGGCAAGCCAGGCCGGTGGGAGGACACGGCTAAGGCCCGGCCGGATGTCGCGGCGACGAAGCTCAAGCCGCCCTCAGTTCTCTTCCCTCGCGAGATGGTCTTCGACGATGGCAAACACCGCGTCGAGCTTATGCACCTTGGTATCGCGCACACACGCGGCGACGCGTTCGCGTGGCTCCCAAACGAACGCATCCTGTTCACCGGCGATGCGTGTGTGAATGGGCCTTACAACTTCGTTGGCGACGGGGATGTCGAGAAGTGGGTGGTGACGCTGGAAGCGGCTCGCAAGCTCGGCGCGCGCATCGTATGTCCGGGTCACGGCCCTCGCGGGGTCGAGACGATGTTGGCGGATCAGCAGCGATTCTTCAAGACGCTACGCGATCGCGTGGGCGCGCTGGTGAAGGCGAAAAAGTCAGGGCAGCAAGTGCGCGATGCAATTGACCAGATCAACGCGGCGCTTGCTGCGGACGCCCAGATCGCGCGGTACGTCGGAAAGGGCAACGGCTTTGCAGCTCAGGTAGAAAAGGTCTACACCGAGATGACCGGGCAGCCGTTGCCTGCCGTGAAGAAGGTTGCTCGCGCCGAGCGTGACCGGCACGCGCTTTGGCACGGCCTCGAATCGCTTGCGTAAGGATCGATTTCAGACGTACGCGCGTTGGGGGAGTCTGCATTCGGGCGCGAGGTTGAGCGGCAGTGATCAAAGCGAACGAAGCGGCGGGACTGAATGAGGTAGCCTTGACGCTGTCATTCAAGCATCTTACGATTCAGTTACTATGGCAGCAGCAACAATCGAACAACGAATCGAAGCCTTGGAGCGAGAGGTTCGCTTGCTCCGAGCGGCTGTGAAGAAGGGCAGGAGAGAGAAGCCCTGGTGGGAACGCCTTGCCGGAACGTTTAAGGATGATCCTCTGTTTGATGAAATGGTCAAAGCCGGACAGAGGTATCGCAATTTACTGCGGCCGCGATCCAAATGATCCTCATCCCTTGACACCGATCACCTCACAGTAATACAACGCCACACTGAACCGACTCATTCACGTCTGCGCGCTCGGCTTGACGCGTTCCCGCAAGAGGACGTTCGTACGACAATCGTGAGCTTCGAAGAGCAGATGCGAGGGTGGCTTTCTATAATTGCCCGTTCCAGAAACGGAAATCAGGAGATTGCAGCACATCAACTGCTTCACGACTCGTTGGCTTTCTTCAGCAGGATCCCGGTTCTCCCCTATGATAATCGTGCGGCGGAGCAGTTTGATGGGCTCCGCCGCCTTCGTTTGCGCATCGGTTCAATGGATCTGAGAATCGCTGCGATCGCTCTATCCCAGAACGGCCGTGTGCTGTCGCGGAATCTCAAGGACTTCAGTCGCGTCCCGAACCTCAGGGTCGAAGACTGGATGCTCTAAACCTTCCGCAGCGTGTTCTGCGAGAAAGCGAAACTAGCCGCGTCTAATTCTCTCTCGCCGCCTCAACCGCAGCCGCCGACTTCCCCTTGATGTGATCGTCAAACCACTGCATCAAGAACAACACCTTCGCCATTCGATGCGAGATGTGATTCGATCCCGCGCCATGTGGTTCATCAGGCACACGCACTAACACCGAATCGATCTTGCGAACGCGAAGCGCTCGGAAAAACTGCTCGCTCTGCTCCATGGGCGTTCGGAAGTCCTCTTCCCCGGTGATGATCATCGTGGGCGTGGTGACGTTATCGGCGTAGGTTATCGGCGAGCGTCGAATGAAATCTTCGGGGTCTTGCCAAGGATACTTGCGGAACCAGCGCCAACCCATGTTGTGCCCGCCATCAGCAGTCCCGTAGAAGCTATACCAGTTGATCACCGGAAACTGAGACACCGCCGCCGCGAAACGATTGGTGTGTCCAACGATCCACGCCGTCAGCAATCCTCCGCCCGAGCCTCCAGTCACCGCCAGCTTCTTGTCGTCGATGTAGCCACGCTTGATCATCTCGTCCACGCCGATCATCAGATCCTTGTAGTCGTCCCCGGGATAGTTGTACTGAATCACGTTGCCGAAGTCCTGACCGTATCCGGTGGAGCCTCGAGGGTTTGTGTACAGCACGACGTAGCCGTTTGCTGCGTGACATTGAAACTCGTGATTGAAGGCGACGTTGTACATCGCGTGCGGCCCGCCGTGGATGTAAAGGATGAACGGATACTTCTTCGACGCATCGAAGTCGGGAGGCTTAATGATCCAGCCTTGAATCTCGCGGCCATCGAACGATTTGTAGTTGATCTCTTCGACATCGCCAAGCTTGATCGAAGCCAGCAAGCTGTCGTTTACGACTGTGAGTTTCTGCATTGCCGACGGCTGAACGGTCTTTCCCTTCTGCACCGTGAAGGTATATAGATCGCCGGGCTGCTTGGGGCTTGAGATGGTGGCCGCGACCCGTCCATCACGCGAGACACCGGCGGAGTTGATCATATGCGCGCCTTCGGTAAGCTTCTGAATCGCACCGCTCATCGAAGCAAAGTACAGGTTGCTCGCGCCGTGATCTTGCGCGGTGAAGTAGACACATGACGAGTCGGCCGCCCACTGAAGGTTCGCCACATCCCGATCAAAACTGCCGCTGAGGAGCTTCGAGTCTGAGCCGTCTGCGTTCATCACGTAGAGATTGGACACGGTGTAGCTATTGCGCTTCTCGTCAAAGCCGACGTACGCGATTCGCCGTCCATCAGGCGACGCGATCGCGCCCGCGTCCGGGCCGACGCGACTGGTCAACTGCTTCATCGAGCCATCGGCAGCGGACACGGCATAGATGTCGGCGCCATCGTGATCCCACTCGGCGTCGGGTTTGCGCACGGCGCTTGATAGTATCGTCTTGCCATCGGGCATCCACTGAGGCGGGCTGTAGTCGTAGTCGCCTTTTGTGATCTGACGTGGCGCTCCACCGGTCGCGGGAATCACAAACGCGTGACGGAAGCCGTACGGCCGGTAGCCCTGCGCGTCTTGGCGATACCAGAGCCGAGTGACGACTATGGGCGGATCGGCCCATTTAGCCCCCTTAGGCTTCTCGGGCATCTTCACACCTTTTGGTGGCGCGGCGGGCACGAGTTTGCTGAAGGCCAACTGAGTTCCGTCGGGTGACCAGACGATTCCCGAGGGCGCTTCCTGTAGATCGGTGATCGTGGCCTCGGCACCCGTGTCCATCCATCGGACTACGATCTGCGGCTTTCCGCTCTTTGTTGAGATGTAAGCGATTCGCTTTCCGTCGGGCGACCATTGAGGCGAGGTGTCGCGTTGTTCGCCTTGAGTGAGCGGGCGGATGTCTTTGCCGTCGGCGCTTGCGATCCACAGGTTGCTCAAATTGCGATCGTTCATCTTGTCGGCGAAGCCGTAGACGTAAACGATGCGCGAGCCGTCGGGTGAAAGCCGCGGATCGGAAGCCGATCGCCAATCGAGCAGCGTCTCGACGGTAAGCTTGCCTCGCTGCTGAGCTATGGCAGCGCTCACACCGATCGTAGTGACGAGAGCGATGGCGAGTATCAGAGAGTTACTCCTGCGTGTCATTGCGGTGTCCTCCTGTGGAAAATGTCCGATAACCTTCAGTTTGTCGTGATTCCAATTTCGGCGAGCCGATGAGCAATAGACAAAAAGTTTGTCGGACATCGCCGAATTGGGTCGATGACCGGTAGGCCGTTGTTATTTCACACTGAACCGGATGAGAGCGTGCCAATACTATAGTGGAAGGGTTGCGCGTTCAAGCGCCAGATTTAAGGCTCGAGCCATTTTGAGCGGGGAAGCCAGGTTGCTATAATCCCTCTCTCATAGCTCGGTCGCTTCGCTTTGCTAAGAGATCATAGTCGAACGACGGGGCCGGAAGGATTTTGTGATGTCCATTAAAAGGGTAGTGCTGGCGAAGCCGCGCGGTTTCTGCGCCGGGGTAGTGCGAGCCATTGACATCGTCGAACGCGCACTCGACTTTTATCCACCGCCTATATACGTCTTCCACGAAATCGTTCACAACCGCTACGTCGTCGAAAACCTCAGCAAGCGCAATGTGATCTTCGTCGATAGCGTCGAAGAAATACCTGACGGCTCGGTGTGCGTCTTCAGCGCTCACGGCGTCTCGCCTCAGGTGGTCGAGCTTGCGGAAGGTAAGAAACTGCGCGTTATCGACGCGACCTGCCCGCTTGTGACCAAAGTCCACCTGGAAGCGGTCCGATTCTCGCGCGAGGGCTACTCTATGGTGCTGATCGGCCATCCCGGACACGAAGAGGTCGAGGGCACTATGGGCGAAGCGCCGATGCAATTGGTCAGTTCGGTTGAAGACGTCGCGCGGCTCGAGGTCCCGAACCCGGATCGAGTGATGTACTTGACCCAGACTACGCTCTCGCTCGACGACGTAGCTGAGATCATTGACGCGCTGAAGCGGAGATTCCCAGGCGTCACGTCTCCCGCGAAGGATGACATCTGTTACGCGACGCAGAACCGCCAGAACGCCGTGAAGGAGATGTCCCTGCGGGTCGATGTGCTGCTGGTGGTCGGCTCCCAGAATAGCTCGAACTCGCAACGCCTGCGGGAGGTATCCGCTGTCGCCGGAACGCCGGCTTATCTGGTGAACGATGAAAACGAGATCAACCCCGAATGGCTGAGCGGCGCGCGAACCGTAGGTGTGACCGCGGGCGCATCCGCGCCTGAAGAACTGGTCATCAGGGTGCTAAATCACTTGCGTGCAATGGGCGCGACTGAGTTCGAGGAGCAGCCCGGAGAGGACGAGAATGTTCACTTCGCCTTACCGCAAGAACTGCTGCACTCCGAAAAGCTGATGGCGTGAATGTGATCGCAGACTCTCTAGTCTGCGTCGACAACCACGTAGTGGTTGCATGTTTATAGCCATCGGGCCCGCGCAGATGCTCACTCCTTAGGAGTGAAATGTGGTTGGCGCCAAACCGGCACATTGAACTCCTGACGGAGTTCGCGCCGTCTCACATCTCGCTACTATAAACATTGAACTCCTAACGGAGTTCCGTCCGCAGAATTCCGAATATCCAAACTCCAGGCCGAAGACCAAAGTCTGCGCCACGTCTTCGACCGCTCGCCAGGCTACACCACCGCGCGCCTAGCGCTTGATACCCACCGCCGAAGCTTAGTATTATTTTGGCCTTTGGATGAGACCCCCGATTTTAGCCTTGGCTCATAAAACTAGGAAAAGAAGGATTACGTAGTAAGGTACATGTTGAATCAGAATCAAGCGAAGCTCGCGAGAGTGGACGAAGAGCTGCGTACAGGCGTGTCTCGAGCGATTGGGTCAGCACGGGATTACCTTTTGCAGATTCAGCACGCTGACGGACATTGGTGCGGAGAGCTGGAAGGCGACACAATTCTCGAATCCGAATACGTTCTGACGATGCACTTCATCGGCCGCTCGCATGAAGAGCGGTGCCGCAAAGCCGCCAACTACATCCGGCAGAAGATGCTGCCCGAAGGCGGATGGGCGATTTACGAAAGCGGCCCGGCGGAGGTAAGCGCGTCGGCGAAGGCTTATTTCGCTCTCAAGCTACTCGGCGATTCGCCCGACGCTCCACACATGAAGAAAGCTCGCAGGGTGATTTGCGATCTCGGGGGGCTTGATGCGACCAATAGCTTCACTCGAATCTATCTCGCGATGTTCGGGCAGTACCCCTGGGAGCGATGTCCGGCAGTTCCACCTGAGATCATCCTCTTGCCGAGCTGGGCGCCGATCAATCTTTACGAGATGTCTGCCTGGACGCGCGGCATCGTCGTTCCGCTTGCGGTGATGTGGGCGAGCAAGCCGTATTGTCCGGTGTCAGAGCAACTGAATATCGGCGAGCTTCTGCTGGACAAGTCGGTGAACATGTCGGCGCGGCGCGGCTTCTGGCGGACAATCTTCAACACGACCGACTTCACGCTCAAGCTGCTCGAGCGCAAGCGGTGGTCTCCCTCGCGCGAGAAGGCGTTGAAGGCGTGCGAGCAGTGGATGATCGACCACTTCGAAAAAAGCGACGGCATCGGCGCGATCTTTCCGCCGATCATAAACTCGATCATCGCGCTGCGATGTCTGGGCTATGACAACGACCATCCGTTGAGCGCATCACAGATTCGCGAGCTCGAGAAGTTGGAGATCGAGGAGGGCGACACGCTGCGAGTCGCTCCGTGTTTCTCGCCGGTCTGGGACACGGCGCTTGCAATGAACGCGCTAGCCGAGTCGGGGTTGGCCGATGATCATCCGGCGCTTCAAAAAGCGGCCGAGTGGATTCTGGAGAAAGAAGTTAGAGCAGTTGGGGATTGGAAGGTCAAGAACCCCGAAGGCCAGCCCGGCGGATGGTACTTCGAATACGCTAACGAGTCTTATCCCGACGTCGACGACACGTTTCAGGTGCTGACGACCCTCAGCAAGGTTCGCTTCCGCGACCAGGAGCGCGAGCGCCTCAAGCAAGCGGCGATGGACCGTGCGCTTTCCTGGGTTCTGACGATGCAGAACAAGGACGGTGGATGGGCATCATTTGATCGCGACTGCGACGAACAGTTCCTGACTCAGATCCCGTTCGCCGATCACAACGCGATGATCGATCCGTCGACCAGTGACATCACCGGGCGCGGAGTCGAGACGTTCTCGGCTCTCGGCTTCAGCCGGGAGAGTCCGGTTGTGCAGAAGGCGCTTGCGTTTCTGGCCAAAGAGCAAGAACGCGACGGCTCGTGGTTTGGGCGCTGGGGATGCAACTACATCTACGGCACCTGGCTGTCGCTGCACGGGCTGAACCGCATCGGCGAGGACATGTTGGAGCCTCGATATCAAGCGGCGGGGTGCTGGCTGCGCGCGATTCAGAACGCCGACGGCGGATGGGGCGAGTCACCAAAAAGCTACGATGATCCCGGATGCAAGGGGCTAGGGCCAAGCACACCTTCGCAGACGGCGTGGGCGCTGATGGGTTTGATGGCGGCCGAAGATCAAACCGACGGACTGAAGCGCGGGATCGAATACCTTATAAACACACAGCGCGAAGACGGTGCGTGGAAAGACGACTACTGGACTGGCACCGGCTTTCCAGGCGTCTTTTATTTGCGCTACCATCTTTACGCGACTTACTTCCCGTTGCTCGCGCTTGGAATGTTCGAGCGCCGACTGGCAGAGGATTAGAATGCGATTTCCGATGCACATAACGACGGATGCGATCGCGCATCAGGTCAGGAACGGGATCAAGGGCAATAAGCGCTATCCGATGGTGCTGATGCTCGAACCGCTTTACACTTGCAACCTCGCGTGTCTGGGCTGTGCGCTGGAGCGGCATACTGGGAAGCTCGAAGACCGAATGTCGCTCCCAGAGTGCTTGAGTGCGATCGACGAATCCAGCGCTCCTATCGTATCGATCTGCGGCGGTGAGCCGACGATCTACCCCGAGTTGAAAGAGCTGCTCGAGGGAATAGTCGAGCGCAAGCGTCACATCTACCTTTGCACGAATGCGCTGTTACTCGACACAAAGCTTTTCGGCAAAGTCGCTCCGCACAAGCGGCTGACGATCAACGTTCACCTGGACGGCATGCAGAAGACTCACGATCTGGTCTGCGATCGAGCGGGCGTCTTCGACAAGGCGATCGAGATGATCAAAGAGTCGAAGCGGCTGGGCTACCACGTGACGACAAACACGACCGTCTTCAAAGAAACTGAGATGAGCGAGATCGAAGATGTGTGCAAGCTGGTCTCCGAGCTGGGCGTCGACGGGATGATGATTTCGCCCGGCTATCACTACGAGTCGGTGGATCGCGACATCTTTCTTTCGCAGAGCGAAATTCACACCAAGTTCAAACGCGTGCTCGAGCTTTCCAAGAAGTACCGCCTGATGTCGACGCCGATGTATCTGGAGTTCACCGCTGGAATGCGCGACTACAACTGCTCGCCGTGGAGCACGGTGACTCGCACGCCTCAGGGATGGAAAGGTCCGTGCTATCTGATCGGTCAGAAGTACTACGCGACGTGGGAAGAGTTTTGGGAAGGGGTGGACTGGCCTTACTGGGAATCGCGCGAGGATCGGCTTTGCAAGAACTGCATGATGCACAGCGGGTTTGAGGCCTCGGCGATGTTCGAGCTGCGAAAGAGCCCTCGGGATATGGCGCGGATGGCGGTGTGGAATTTGACGGGGTAGCAGCATCGTCAGATTGCGGAATCTTTTCTAGCGAATCTCAAGTTGATCGGTCTTGAGATCGCACGCATCGAAGATCTCTACCACTTTGTGATAGTATTTTTGCAAAGGATTGTGAAATGAAGGGTAACCGGGACAAGACAATCGAGATTTCAGAAGAAACGCGGCAAGAAGCGAAGAAGCTCATTGAAGGCGCCTTTCGGCTCTTCGCCGAACACGCTCAGAACATCAATGATGAACTTGTCGAATTCAACAAAAAGCGCGAAAAAGCTCGACGGAGAATTCAAGATGGAGCGAGAAGAACTAGCGGCACCATTGTATGATTTCCTGTATCGAGACTCGGGGAGGATTGCCTCATATTATGCTCAGCTCTTCAGCGGACGGTTATCGCAACTAGAAGAAATTGACTCAGAACGATCTGTCAAAGATCAGGGTGCAAAAGTCTCCGTTCACATCGCGTCGGGCGATGTAAAAACCACAAGTGAAATCCTCAGCAGCAGCAAACGAATTATTGATCCCCATGACCTGATCACAACTGATGTCTTCTCTTTCCTGATCGGTGCTAACCGCATTAACCATGACATAGTAAATGCTGCCCATGGCTCTTTGGTGCTAGCTAAGGGTACCCTGGTCTTTGTGGACAAGTATATGCTTGAGATGGCGGTGGTCGCAGTCGAGGCGTCAGTCGGGTCGCTACACAAGGCAAAGACTCAACAAGACAAGATTAACCTGCAAGGTTTCAAGATTCTCAAAAGCATCCTCTCCAAGCTTACCCTTCCTTCAGCGTTTCTCTTGCATGCTAGCGATGGCGTGCAGGTGGCAGGTACTATCAAAGAAAGCGGAATGGAAGAACCTATTTCGAGCTACTATTTCAAGCACGGTGCAGCTGGCCTGTCCGGCGTTTACGTTATCGGCATCAAAGAAATTCCGTCTCAGTCTTTCACGCTTCCCGACACGCAGCTTCTAGGCGCCTTCCAACAGGGTGCCCAAGGGTTGAGCGACATGATGTTTCCGCCCGAGGCCATTCGGGTTACGCCGGTTGCACTGTTCAGAAAGCTGTGATCTCATCTGATTCCGGAATCCAAGTCTCTTGGCATGTCCATGGTTCTCGTCACAGGAGGAACCGGATTTGTCGGATCGCATCTTGTTCGAGTTTTGCTCGAACGCGGTGAACAAGTTCGGTGTCTCGTTCGATCAACGAGCCGCCTCGATAATCTCGAAGACTTATCAGTCGAGCTCGTTACCGGAGACCTTCGCGATCTCGGGTCTCTCAGGCAAGCTGTTAAAGGAGTCCGCGTCGTCTATCATTGCGCCGCTGACTATCGCCTCTGGTGCAAAGACCCAAACGAGATGTATCAGAGCAACGTCGAAGGCTCCAACAACGTCATGCAAGCTGCCTTCGATGAAGGCGTCGAGCGGGTCGTCTACACCAGCACGGTAGGCTGCCTAGGCTTGAACAATAATGGCAAACCAGCGAATGAAGATGCTCCGGTTACGATCGATGACATGACCGGCCACTACAAGCGAAGTAAGTTTCTTGCCGAAGAGAAAGTCAGAGAGTGGGCACAGCGAGGCTTGCCGGTGGTGATCGTCAACCCAAGCACTCCAGTCGGAGAGCTGGACATCAAGCCCACACCAACCGGAAAGATCATCGTCGACTTTCTTCGCGGCAAGATGTTCGGCTACGTCGAGACGGGGATGAATCTGATCGACGTGCGCGACTGCGCTGAAGGGCACGTGCTCGCTGCGGAGAAGGGCCGCTTCGGCGAGCGCTATATTCTCGGCGGCCGAAATCTCACGCTTAAAGAACTGTTTGATGCTCTCGGCAGCATGACTGAAATCGCCTCGCCGAAGATGAAGGTGCCGCACTGGGTCGCGGAAACCTATGCGCGGCTCGAGAACTTCTGGTCGATAGACATTGCTCGACGCGCGCCGGATGTTCCACTCGAAAGCGTGAAGCTTGCCCGGCACAAGATGTGGTTTGACGCGTCGAAAGCGGTTCGTGAGCTTGGGCTACCCCAAAACCCGATCGAGGTGGCGCTGGAGCGCGCCGTCAAATGGTTTCGAGAACATGGCTACGTCTAACCCCAAAGAAGCCCCAATCCTGATCGTTGCCGCGTTGAGCCGGGAGCTAGCCGAGCTTGGCTGCGAATCTCACGCTGGTCTGGCGCTGCTCGAGACCGGCGAAGGCATTGTCAACGCGGAGCGGCATCTGGAGGGCTGGCTCGAACGAGGAAGGGCACGCGCAGTTTTGAGCATCGGCTTCGCCGGAGCGCTCTCGCCATCGCTTAAAGCAGGAGATGTCGTGATCGCCGACAGGGTGCGCGCTTCGAGCGTAACCCCCGATGCTAAGCTGCTCTCCGCGGCAAGGCGAGTGCAGATCGAGGAGCCCTGGATCCACTTCGGTTTAGCCCTGACCTCTAATGAGATTCTTTGGAAGTCCCAGTCAAAACACGCGCTGGCGGCCTCGCTAGCAGGAAACGAGATCGGCTTTGTCGATATGGAATCCAGTGCGATCGCAAGCGTGTGTGGAAGGCGCGGTGTGCCGTTTCTGGTCGCTCGGTCCATCACCGACCTGCTGGATGAAGATCTGCCGCTCGACTTCAATCAATTTCGAAACTGCGACGGCCGAGTTGATTCCAAGAAAGTTGTGAAAGCCGCGTTGCTCAGGCCAGGCGCGCTTAGGGGACTGTGGGAGCTTCACAAGCGCGCTCAACTTTGCGCTGAGCGAATGGCTGAGTTTGTGCGGCGTTTGGTTCCGCTAATCACTTAGATTGCGCGAGTTCCTCTTAGGCGCGTTTTGCTGTGCGCCAGCGTCATCTGCTGTAGTATAATCCGCCTTTACCCTAAGCAGGACAACAAAACACAAAATCGATAGCACTCAGGAGGAGACAAAAGGATGGAAGCTACAAAGGCCCGCGAAGATGGCGCTGGCACGCTTGATTGTTACTCGAACGAGGGTACTGTAAAGGCGTTCTCAAAAACCATTATGGTCAAAACTCACGAGCGGACCGATCTCGTGAACCTGACCGACGACATACGCGAGTTTGCAAAATCGACCGGAGTCG
Source organism: Acidobacteriota bacterium (assembly GCA_038040455.1). Taxonomy (GTDB): domain Bacteria; phylum Acidobacteriota; class Blastocatellia; order UBA7656; family UBA7656; genus Onstottus_A. The sequence continues at coordinate 225,504 of JBBPIH010000001.1, read as the reverse complement.
AGGATGGTTACGTCCAAGTGTCTTCGCTCCACACAACGGCGGGCCTGATCGTCAACGAGTGGCAAGACGCACTGCTCTCTGATGTCAAGACGTCGATGGAGCGAATGGTCCCTCGCGATACGTACTATAGGCACAACGACCCGGAGTTCTCCGACTGCGATCGCCACAACGCCGACTCGCACTTGAGAATAGTCGTACTCGGCCACAGCGTGTCGGTGCCTATAGATCGGGGAGAGTTGGTCCTTGGTCGCTGGCAGAGCGTGATACTTACCGAGTTTGATGGTCCGAATGAGCGCAAGGTGTTCATCCAGGTCATGGGAATTTAGGCCGGGGCGAAGTCTCTCGATTCAAGCCAGCTTTGAGTGGGAGCGTGTCACCTGTCGAGCCTAGTTCAGCCTTCATCCAGCGCCAAATCACGGCCCCGAGTCGCTCTATAGCCAGGTCCTCAGCACCCATCTAATCTCAGTATCAGTTTAAAGAGGTGCATTGCAGCCAGTTGTTGAAGCCACTTCTGACTCGCCGGCCACTCGCGTACGGCTGCTGCAAATCCTGGGGGTCGGCTTCGGGCTCGCGGTGATAATCGGCAACACGATCGGCGCGGGAATACTGAGCACGCCGGGGACGATCGCTCATCAGTTGCCAAATGCCTGGCTGTTCATCGGCGTCTGGGTCGGCGGCGGTCTCTATGCGCTGCTTGGCGCCATCTCCATCGCCGAACTTGGCACGATGATTCCGCGTTCGGGCGGGCAGTACGTGTTTGCTCACGACGCGCTTGGGGACTATGCGGGCTTCATTGTTGGATGGAGCGATTGGATTTCTACGTGCGGCTCGTCTTCCTTCATCTCGTTGATCATCGCCCAGTATGCGGCTGTGCTGTTCCCCGCACTCACCGGGCGATCGACTGCCCTCGCGTTAGTGATAGTGGTGCTGTTTGGAATCATTCAGTGGCGCGGAATCCGATGGGGCAGCAGTGTTCAGAATGTCACCAGTCTTCTTAAGGCGCTGGCTTTCGCGGCGTTGGTAGTAGCGTGTTTTGTACTAGGAGGCAACGCTACGGTGTCGGACTCCGCACCGGCGCACGTGCCGCACGGCTTGAACCTGTTTGTTGCCGTGATCCTCGCGCTGCAAGGAGTGATTTACACTTACGATGGGTGGACCGGAGTCATCTATTTTTCCGAAGAGGTCCGAAATCCGAAGCGCGACATTCCCCGCGCGATGTTCGGTGGAGTGCTTTCGGTTATCGCCATATACTTGCTGGTCAACCTCGCAATTCTCTACGTTCTTCCGATTTCTGAAATCGCGGGCAGCGATCTGGCGCTGGGAAAAGCAGCCCAGGCAATTTTCGGAGCAAATGGAGACCGCATTTTCAGGTCGCTGATGATTCTGTCTATGCTGAGCGCGGTCAATGCCTGTCAGTTGATGGCGACTCGGGTCTTGTTTGCGATGAGCCGTGACGGGCTCTTTTCGACTAAGGGCGCCCGAGCAAACGAAGGGGGCACGCCGACGGTTGCGCTCTTCTTCAGCACGCTGGTAGCCGCGCTGTTCATTGTTACCGGCACCGTCGACCAGGTGCTCGCCGTCGTGGCCTTCTTCTTCGTCGTGAACTATGCGATCTCGTTTGGCGTAGTCTTTCTCCTTCGCCGGCGCGAGCCCGATCGCGAACGGCCTTATCGGGCGTGGGGCTATCCGTGGACGACCGGGTTCTCACTGCTCGGCTCGATAGCCTTCCTTGGTGGCGCTGTAGCTAGCGACACGCGAAACAGCATCTATGCGTTGCTTCTTCTCGCCGCCAGCTATCCGGCCTTTCGCCTGTCAAAGTGGCTCGCACAGCGGCAATGATCGCCGCTTCGGCCAGCGCCCGTGTGCTAAAATCAGATTCAATCATAAACTTTTGGAGTTGAAATGAGCATCGCTGACTACTCATTCGAAGAGCGGCTGGCGCGAGCGGCGACCTTGCCGTCGAGTTGGTATACTGTCTATCCAGACAACTATTCGACCAATCTGATTGTGCCGCTGGGACCCGAACGCACCCTTACTGTTTTCGAGTGGTATTTCCGCGACCCCGACCAGAGCAATGTCCAGGAAGCGTTGAAACGCACCATAGAGTTCAGCGATTAGATTCAGCACGAAGACATCGCCATCTGTGAAGCGAGCGAGGCTTGCGTTCGCGCGCATACACGAGCGGGCGATATTCCGTGAAACGCGAAAACGGAGTTCATCATTTTCCATGGCCTGCTGGCTGAGTTTCTCGCGCGCCAATAACCCGCCCTCCAACTTGAAGCAATCAGGGCGGGATCACAGGATCTTGAGCGATTAGCCTAAACCAGCAAGCGCGCGGCACGCTGAGCGGCCGTACGACTCAAAGTAAAACTCAGCCGCAGACTGGACAGTCTACGCTACCGATCGCTGTTCTCGGCTACTTATCTTGTCCATCCGGTGTTTGATCGGCCTTCCTCTGGACGGTTTTGATATCGTTGAAATTCAAAACGGCATTGAACAGCATGTTGAACTCGCCAAAGTTCTGCCATCGATAGCAGGGGTTCGTTGAAAACAGCAGCACGCGCCCGCGGCCTACCGGCACGTCGACAATCGCGGGCCGGTTGCGAATCTCGCTCGCGCCCTTCATCAACCCGCTCAGCACCGATCTGTCGCCGCCCGGGAACCGCATCAACACTTGATTGCCGCGATCACGCTCAGGCACCTGGAGCAAAGGGCCGTTAGCGTACCGGACTGGGACAGTCTTCTGCGAATACCCGTAGAAAAGCGGATGCGCAGCCTGAAGAATTTCGGCTTCGACAATTGGCCCCGGCCCATAAAACTGCGGTGAGGCCCTGCCTGCGTCGATCGTTCTCGTGAGGCCGAACTCCGGCGGGAAGAAAGTCGCGCTGCCCAGGGTGATCAACAGACCGCCGGCATTTATGAATTTCTCGAACTCCGCAACGCCCGCGATTCCCATGCCTCCGGTGATGTCTTCGGACTCGCCGTACATCCCAAGGTTCTTGAATCGCTCGGTCTTTGTATACGCGATGGGCTTGGCTTTGGGCTCGAGATCATAGACGAGTCCCTTCCCGCCGCGTCCTTGATTTGGCACAACGATCACATCATACGAAGCGCGCAAGTCACCTTTCTTAACGCGCTCCTTGTAGATCAGATCGAAAGGCACCTCGAACTTGTCCAACGCATAACGCACCCAGCCAACTTCCTGGGTGTTGCCCCAGGTGCTGTAGATCGCCAGTTGCGGGAGATCCGATTCGTGCCTCGGCACGTCAGGCATTCTCGAGAGCGCGGCTGCGGTCAATCCAAGCGGCTCGACCGCAGCTTTGACTCGCGCTTGAACATCTTTGCCGCTCTGGTTGGCAGGCACGATGAACGACCCAGCCGGGAACTCGGTGCTGCCCTCCTTGAAGGCCTTCTCGACGGTTTCCACTTTGAGGTCTTTCAGGCGATAGCGCAGCGTTATCATGTCATTCGAACCGTAGTGCGCGATCGCATACGCGGCGGAAGCCTGGCCGCCCACGACAGTTCCTTTGATCTCAAGCTTGTCTACAGGTTGGACGGCGATGTCCAGAATCGATTTGTCCGCGATCTCTTTCACCTCGGCGTGACTCATCAAGCCCATAGTCCAACCGGTGTCGTCATAGGTCCGAAGGTTCTGATCGGGGAAATCCTGCTTCTCGAGAAGGATCTTTGCCAGCCTGCCATAAGGCTGATCGCGTTTGATAATCAGCGAGCCGGCAGCAAAGGTTCCTTCGTTCACTTTGAACTCGGCGGACGCGCGGCCGATCTCGATGCCCTGGATCCGAAGCGTGTTGACGATCCGCGCAACGCGGGTCATATCGAGCTGGTTCGCCGGAATCACGTACCCGAACGGCGCGTCTTTCTTACCGGACTCGATCGAGTTGCGGCTCTTGCGATAGAAGTTTTCGAGGATGACTCCTGGAAACGACGCGGTGAGCTGAAGCGCCGACAGCACGCCGGTCTGCATGTAGTTCGTGTTGTTGCGCATCGACCAGACTACTTCTTTGTAGGGCGGCAGCGGGCGATACCATTCGCGGCTGGTAGGGCTGATGCGTCCGCCGCCGGTCGCCTCTCCGGTCTCGACTTTGCGTTTCATCGTGTTCGCGCCGGCGTTGCCGAAGGTTTCGTACATTCGCAGCATGCCGTTGTGGTTCGATGACATGAAACCCAGATAACCGGGCGACCACATGTCCACGAAAGCGTGTGTCCATACGCCGGGCATTCCGTACTTGATCATCTGGGTCATCTCGAAGTTCGAAAACCACGGCAGCTCTCCGTACAGGATCGGATCGAGCGTCGGGTTCTGCGGCGCTTGCCCGCTGAAGGTATAAAGAAACGGCACCGACTCGTGAAGCTCGTGCATAATCGGCGGGTGCCACTGCAGATACCAGTCGATCAGCGTTCGCATCGTCACTTGCGAGTAGTTTATGTCGCGGTTGTTGTCGTGAAAGATATACTTGCCCCAGTAGGGCGGCCCACCCAAGCTGTCTTGTTCGCTCTTCTCATCGATCTTGTAGCGGTAGTACCAATCGACGTAGCGGTCTCGGCCATCGGGTTCGGCAACCGGCGTGATGGTGACGATCACATTGTCTCGAATCTGGTTGATCACCGGTGAGTCTTCGACGGCTAGTCGATATGCGAGCTCCATCAGCATTTCGGGTGGGCCGGTCTCACCGCTGTGAAGCCCGCCCATAACGTGATAGATCGGCTTCGCTTTCGCGATTACTTCGCGAGCCTGGTCGTCGGTGAGTTTGCGCGGGTCCGCAAGCTGGGCGAGGTAGGCGCGATACTGGTCGATGTTCTTGATCGACTCTTCGGAGCCGACCGCTACGACCACGCACTCGCGTCCCTCATCGGTCGTGCCGATCGAGTAGACCTTCACGCGAGGCGTCTTCGCTGCGAGCGCGCGATAGTAGTTCAGCGCCTCCGCGTGATAGGTGAGCCTGCCGGGCGCGCCTATGTGATGGCCGAGCACGTCTTTTGGCGAAGGTATCCCCGGAACCTTGGGCAGGTGATCGACGAGCGGGCTCAGGAATTCCGGTCTCGTGGTCCACTCTTTGACGGAACGGGCAAAGTCTTCGTCCTGCTGTTGTTTTTTTTGCTGCTGAGCCGAGACTACCCCGCCGAGCAATATCAAAATAGTCAGGATCGATAGCCATCGAGGGCGAAACAAGAAAGCGTGCATCGTTTGGATCTCCTTTCTCTTTTCCGGGGCCGGGTGTTCGAGAACTCGTGGCGCTGAACTCGCCGTGAGTTTTATCATCTTTCTCCATTTCTTTCCAGAATCGTGAGAATTTGCCACGAAGTCACGAATCCACAAAGATTCACAAAGACTTCGTGAATCTTAGAGCCTTCGGGCCTTCGTGGCGGTTCGACGGCTCGAACCGGATGCAAAGCCGCTCGGATTGTGGTTCAATCTCAAGGCAGCAGAATCGAGGCGGGCTGCTTGAGGTTTAATTCATAGCCTGCGTGATGCCCACACGCGAACGATTCTGGTTAAGCGATCAAAAGAGAACTCGAGAAGAGTTTAATAGTATTCATGGGGAACTGCTAAAAACGCCGCTCGATCACACGAACCAAAAAGGAACGCCCCCTGTTCCTTGTGTGTCTTTGTGGCCATTTCTTAATTGGAGGAACTAACTATGCCAGAAGTAACCAAGCACGCGCCCGGATCTTTCTGCTGGGTTGAACTCAACACCAGCGATTCGGCTGCGGCAAAGAAGTTCTATTGCGGTTTGTTTGATTGGCAGGCGGAGGACACGCCGGCAGGTCCAGATATGGTCTACACGATGCTCAGAATGCGAGGCCTCGAAGTCGGGGCAATGTGCAACTTGCAGCCGGAGCAGAAATCTCACGGCATACCGCCCCACTGGATGTCTTACATTTCGGTCGAGAGCGCCGATGACGCGGCAAAGAAGGCGGCTTCCCTTGGAGGCAATCTGATGGCCGAGGCGTTCGACGTTATGGATGTCGGACGAATGGCGATCATTCAAGACCCGCAAGGCGCTACCTTCTGCGTGTGGCAGGCGAAGGCGCACATTGGCGCGAAGCTTGTCGGCGAGGTTGGCACGTTTGGCTGGGATGAGCTTTGGACGACTGACCGGAAGAAGGCTGCCGAGTTCTACACCGGGCTGTTCGGTTGGGGAGCCAAAGAAGGAGACATGGGAGAGATGGGTGTTTACACCGAATGGCAAAACGCCGGTCAGTCGATCGGCGGGATGATGGAGATCACTCCCGACATGGGACCGGTCCCGCCGAACTGGCTTCCATACTTCATGGTGGAAGACTGCAATGCCACTGCCGAGAAAGCTACAGGGCTTGGCGGGAAGTTGAATGTTCCACCGACGGACATTCCGCACGTCGGAAGGTTCTCGGTGATTCAGGACCCGCAAGGCGCGTCGTTCGCGATCATCAAGCTAACCGGTCACGGTCAGTAGTACGAGAAGGGTTCGAGTTCAACCGGTTCGTAGTCCCGAGTGGCGCAGACTTTAGTCTGTGTCCAGTGATTGCCCTTCTAACGGAGTTACAAGTCACAGACTAAAGTCTGCGCCACTCGGGATTTCGAACGGTTGAACGGCGAACCTTTCAAAACAATCCTCGATACGACAACTCGCCATCGACGATCCTCGCCGCTGAAGTGTAGGGATGCGGCTCAGTCTTCGTCGCGCTCAAGATGTGAGTAACAATAACGCCCTTGGACTTGAGGTAGTCGGAGATGAGCGAGCGATGGCACCGCCACCATACGGCCTCCGCGCACATGATGGCGGTGCGCTGGGATGCAGCTACTTCAAGCAAACGATCGATGCCGGCGCGAAAGGCTTCGGTTTCCATGTAGTCGGCATAGCCGCGAAGCCCCGGATTCTGCCACGCGGTGTTAGGTGAGTCTTTTCGCGCTGGGCGCCGTCCCCCTAGTTCGGGCAAGTGCATGTATTCAAGGCCTGCGACGGCGAGTGCTTCAGAGAGCTCACGCTGATTGAAGTGTGGGAGCCTTTTTGAGCTTGGAAAGCTCCGCACATCGACGAGTGAGGTGATGTTCTCGGAAGCAAGCGCCTCAATGAAATCATCGATTAAGCGGGTCGAGTGCCCTATCGTCCACACCTGGATGAGGTCGTCGATCACTTGGTCGTTCTGAACCTCCGCAACTCCACCTATGCTCATACCCACACGCGCCGGCGTTCTGGGGGTAGGTTTTCATTAGCCTAGGCGTTCACGCCTGGGGTCGTTTTCCATTAACCCAGGCGTTCACGCCTGGGTTGCGTGCGTGGATGGATTAGGTTAGCCCCGTTCACGGGGCTTCCCAAGCAGCTTTAGCTTTTGAATCTCGAATTCCTGACACAAACAATTGCCTGAAGGCCAAACAAAGCCCCGTGAACCGGGCTATCTGATCGGTCGGCTCGCAGACCTAGGCGTGAACGCCTGGGCTAATGGAAAAACTGCCCTCGGCGTTGTTCTGGTTTTGACACGGTTTCTGGCGCGCGTGGGTATGTGGAGAAACTGCAGCGCACCCGCGGTTGTCCATCGGCCTGCTTTGTTCCGTCTGTGGGTGGGGGCGCTTGCGGAACAAGCGTCCCGCAAGCGCGTCTCAGAGAACTAACTTCTGCGAACTGGCTGCGTCCACCGCTCCGCCCTTGTTCTTTCTGCTGTACTTGTCGAACCACGCCATCAGATAAAGCTGCTGAAGCAACTGATGCGAGGGCCGGCGCCAGCCGTGAAACTCATCAGGCATCCGCACCAGCAGCGTGTCCTTCTTCAGCATCTTCAACGCGCGATAGAACTCCTCGCTCTGCCGCATAGGTGTCCGCAAGTCCGCCTCTCCCGTCATTACCATCGTCGGGGTCTTCACATTAGCCACATAATGCAACGGCGAGCGCACTGCGTACTGCATCGGATCCTCCCACGGATACTTTTCGAACTGGTAGTACCAACTTGCACCGTCGGTAGTCCCAACGAACGAATGCCAGTTGATCACCGGTCTCATTGAGACGGCAGCCGCGAAGCGATCGGTATGACCGACTATCCAGGCCGTCAGCACGCCGCCTCCGCTGCCGCCGCAGACAAACAGGTTCTTATCGTCGATCCAACCCTTCGCTACAGCCGCGTCGACGCCGGCCATCAGGTCGTCGTAATCCTTCCCCGGATACGAATACTGAATGCCGTTGACGAAGTCCTGGCCATAGCCGGTTGAGCCTCGCGGGTTTAGGAACAGCACGCCGTACCCGTTAGCCGAGAAGTTCTGGAACGCCCAACTGAACGCAACCGAGTACATCGACCACGGCCCGCCGTGAATCCACAACACCATCGGGTACTTCTTGGCCGGATCGAAATCCACCGGCTTAATCAACCACCCCTGTACCTTCAAACCGTCTTTCGAGCTGACCCATAGCTCTTCAGCGTCGCCGAGCCGGACGCCGGCAAGTACGTCTTCGTTGACATCGACGAGCTTCTTCATATTCGCCGCGTCCTTCATGTTGAAGGTTACCAGCGTGCCGGGCTCTTTGAAGCTGGACCGGACCCCAGCAACCTGTCCATTGTTTGCCACCGCGTAGCCACCAAGGACATGCGTGCCCTGGGTGACCTGTCGAGTTTTTCCATCAACTGAGACGAAATAGATGTGCGACGATCCTTGCTCTTCCATGTCGTAGTAGACGCCCGACCCATCCACGGCCCAACGCACGCCGCGCGGAGAGCTCGGAAATTTGCCGGCCCAAAGCTTCTTGTTACCGCCCGTGTTGTCCATCAGGTAAAGGCTCGCAACGTGATTGGTATAGCTCTTCTCGTCATAGCCGGTATAGGCGATCCAACGGCCATCGGGCGAGACTTGCGGATTGCCATCCGGCCCTTTGCGGTCGGTCAGCGGCTTGACATCGAGAGTCTTCAGATCGATTGCGTATATCTCGCTGTCCCCGCGCAGATACTCGGCGTCCGGCTTTCGAATTGAGGAGATATAGATCGTTCTTCCGTCGGCAGACCACTCGGGTCCGTTGTGATTGTATTTGCCCGATGTGACCTGGCGAGGCGTGCCTCCAAGCACCGAGTCAATGGTGTACACCTGGGTGAAGCCCATCGGCAGCGGACCTCTTCCATCCGCGGCCCAAGCCAGGCGATTGACGAGTACGGCAGGTTTCGCCCACTGCGCATTGCGAGGGCGCTCGGGCAGCTTAACGGCGAGGATCGGGTCGTTGTCGGCTTCAAAAGCTGTGAAGGCGAGCCACTTGCCGTCGGGCGACCAGTTGATTCCGGAAGCCGCTTGTTCGAGATGGGTAAGCTGCGCGACTTCTCGCGTATCGACCCACAACACGTGAAGTTGACTAGTCCCATCGCGGTCCGAAAGAAAGGCGATGCGCTTGCCGTCGGGGGACCAGACCGGCTGACTGTCTCGCCAGTTGCCGGTGGTCAGCTCGCGGACGCGAATGCCGTCCACGTCGACGATCCAGAGGTTGCTCACGCGTTCGTCCTTGACCTTGTCGACCCACGAGCGAGTGAAAACAATCTGCTTGCCGTCGGGAGAGATCGCCGGATTGCTGACACTCTCCATGTTCATGAAGGTCTCTTTGTCGAGCGTGCCTTTGTCGGCTGGACCTTTCTTGGACTGAGCGAATGCGCCCAGGCACATTGAAACCAGAAAAAGCCCCATCAAGCTGGAGCGAAAAAGCTTTCTCATCATGGTGATCCTCCTGCGCGACCCCTGGAAACTTGAGCGAGTCTGCTGCTTTGAATTCTTGTGTGAGTGAGTGCCGATTTCTTCCACTGCGGCGAGGCCACAATATTGCGTCGCCGGGTCGGAGTCAAGCCGTCTCAGTTGCGCTGGGCTTAGGTTTCAGGTGGGATACAGTTAATGCGTTTCAGTCGTTCGCATTGGGAAAATCCACCAGGGCATACACCTCGCGCAGCGGCATCTTGCACGAAATGGTCACAAGCTCGATCTCGCTATCCAGACCTTCAATGTCGGTGCGCAACCAACCTCCATCGGCCCGCCGCACGTAGTGAGTGATGTAAGGTCTGTCTTGCGCTACGAGCAGGTACTCCTTGAAGCTCTCGATCGATTGATAAGCGAGAAACTTCTTCCCCCTGTCGTAAGCCTCGGTAGATTCGGAAAGTATCTCAACAATCAGAGATGGGTTTACGAGTATGTCCAGTCCTTGAATCCTCTCGATCACCGGTTCCCCGCAGACCACGACAAGGTCGGCGTAGCGATAAGGCGGCGCTTTCGGAACTTTTATGCGCATGTCCGCCGGCAAAACTTCGCATCCCTGACCTTCAAGCCTGTTCGTAAGGCCTGTGGTGAGATTCCGTGCGATACGATTGTGGGCGAGAGTGCCGCCGCTCATCGAGACGACGACTCCATCGAAGTATTCGTAACGTTCCTCGGAGTTCTTGTCGAACTCGATGTACTCTTCCAGAGTGAATCGCTCTTTCGGGATTGCGACCATCTTAGGTTCCCCGCATTCTCTACTAATGCCGAATTCTAGCACGGAGTGCGCCGTATCCTCGTAGCGAGATCTCCGCGAGCTTAGAACGTGTCAGAGCCGCCCCAGATCACGCCGGCCGGCTCAGGTAAGAACGAAGCGGCGGCGCGATGGCCCGTCGCACCAGCGCGTTTTTCGCTTTCCATTCTGAAGCTGAATCCATCTCTACCAGGAAGCGAACTCCGCCGGACTCGAGCGTCGCAATAGGAACTCCATCGCGATAAAGGATCCGGTTTGTCGCAAACGCAGAGACGCGGCTACCCGGTGTGATAATGCCCACCAGGTTCAAAGGATCCGCGGCGCTCACGCTGATCAGAGTGCCGTCACCGGGTGTCCGGCGCAGAGCGCGCAGCATACCGACCGCTTCGGCCAGTGCGAACTGCTCTCCCGAGAAGCCGGACACGAAGCGCCCGCCGCGAATCTCCCCTCGTGCTTCGAGTCTATGATAGGTCTTCAATAAATCGCGCCACGGCAGCGGCAAGCCTTCGCGATCAAGCAATCGCTTAAAGACTACTCCATACCGCCGCAAAAGGGTGCGAGCGATCTTCTCCACGGCTTCCGGATCGTAAGACTCGCGCCCATTCCGTGTCTTCCGTTCGCGCGAGAGCAGCGACCACCGGCCGGCGCTCGACATCGCGTAAACGGCTTCGCGGCGCTTTCGCCTGGTCGAAGCATTGGTACGCTTGTTCGACGGAGTGAGCAGCGCGCGCAAGCCTGTAAAGCTGTCTGCCGTAACAAGCCCGCACGCAACCAACTCTCCGAGCGCTTCTTCAACCTGTGTTTCGAGCAGCGAAACTCCCTCGACCAGGTCGGTGAAAAACGACGCGCCGCCGCTTACCAGATATTCATAGATCGATTGCGCTGACGATGAGAGACTGACCTCGGTTATGGCAGGCTGCGGGAACAGCGGCGCCCACAACGACAGGTTCTTTCTGTTCAGCAAAGCTATCGGAGTCGTGCGCACCGGGCCCGATGCTTTCAAGCGTTCGGGTCCTGGACGCGGCGTGGTCAATCGCGCCCACATCACTTGCCCAGAAAGACAGAGCGAGTCGAGCCACGCCGGATCGTAATCGATCATCCTTGCAGGAAAGATCTCGCCTTCCCACGCAGCCGCCGGTGCTTCGAAACCTTCGAGTTGCGAGATCAATGCTGCCAGGCTTTCGGGGCTCTCAACCTGATGGTCCGGGGCGAGCTTCTGCCACGTGAGAAGAAAGCGCACAAGGTCGGCGCTCGACACCGGCTCGATCTCTTGCCGCAACCGATTCAGCGTGTAGCTGTGAATTCGCGCTAGCAAACGCCTGGCGCACCACTCGGTCTCTTTAACACCCGGCGTGAAGCGCCCGCGCATCGCGAAGCCTTCCGCCTCCAGTCTCGCAAGCGCGACTTCGATCGAGAGACCCGGCAACCCAATCGAGCCCGCCAGGGCGGCGGTTGTCGTTGGGCCCACTCCCTCGAGTCTTCCGCGCAGAATTTCAACAAGCGCATCGTCGCTCGTCCACGTGACAACTGCGAGCGCATCCGGCGCCGAGATCGCCGGTTCAGTTCTCGATTGTAGAAAGATGGCCTGCAGTTGAGGCAGCCGTTCCGCAGCCACCCACAGGTCGGGACCGTCAGTGTGAAGAACCGCGGCTCGCCGATCCGCTTCAAGCTCGCTCAAGAACGCGCGCCAATCTGGTTCACCATTGCCTTCATCCGCTGTTATAAAGCCAAGCTCGACCAATGCGTCGTGCAGCTCGTCGGCGCGATCAACCTGCGGCCATACCTCGTCGCGCACTCGTTCGATCGCTCCGAGATCCAGCGCACCCAGATCGGAAGCCGTCTCAGGATCGAGCCACCGCCTCTGAAACACCGCGCGGGTCCTGCGCTCTTCAAGCGGTGCATCGTCGAGGTACGCGTACGGCCTCGCGTTCAAGATCTCTTGCGCAAGCGGCGATGCTTCGACTACGTCGCGCGCGATCAAGGTCTTCTCGCCTCGCTCAATCGAAGCCAGCAATGCCTCGAGGCCTTCGATATCCATCGCTTCTTCGAGACAATCGTGAACGGTCTGCTGCACAAGCGGGTGGTCGGGAATCTCGATGTCGCCGCCAGGCAGGTTCTCACCGCAGGCGACTTGATCGGGGAAAACAGCTGACAGGAGATCGTCGGCGAACATTCGTTGAAGCTGGGCGGGTATCTTCTTGCCACCGCGCCGGCGAGGGACAGCAAGAGCGCGAGTCGTGTTCCACCGCCACCGTATCTCAAACATCGGCGCCGCGCACAGTGCTTGAATGAGTAATTCTCGAACTGAAGAGGAACGCAGGTAGCGGAACACTTCATCGAGCGCGAAGCTATGAGTCGCGCCAAGCGACAACACAATCGCGTCTTCAGTCGCGGCAGCTTGCAGCTCGAAGTTGAACTTGCGGCAGAATCGCTTGCGAAGCGCCAACCCCCAGGCGCGATTCAACCGGCTGCCAAACGGCGAGTGAATCACCATCTGCTGTGACCCGCTCTCGTCGAAGAAGCGTTCGATCACCAGGGTCTCTTGCGAAGGCATCACGCCAAGTGCGACCTTCGCTCCGATCAAGTACTCGACCATCTGCTCGGCCGCGGCGCTTGAAAGGCCGACCTCATCAATCAGCCACGCAAGAGTTGACCCTGCGGCATCGGGATACTTATCTCCGGCGAATCGGTCAGCGATCTCTGTCCGAAGGCGGGAGACCGCCGCTGAAAGCTCGTGCGTTCGCGACGGCGCTTCGCCAAGCCAGAACGGAATCGAGGGCGGTTTGCCGTGAGCATCGGCGACTCGAACGCGCCCGTTCTCGACCCTCACGATCTCCCACGACGTGTTCCCTAACTGGAATATGTCGCCTTGCATGCTTTCGACTGCCCAGTCTTCGTTCACGGTCCCAATTACCGCATCCGTTGGCTCTAGCACCACCGTATAGTCGGCGTTGTCAGGAATCGCACCGCCCGAAGTGATCGCCGTCAACCGCGCACCTTTTCGCCCGCGCAACCGGTGGTTGATCATGTCGTGATGCAAATAAGCTCCGCGCGTTCCTCGGCGAGTTGTGAACCCGTCGCGCAGCATCCTTACTACCTCGTCGAACTCGCTTCGCTCGAGACGTCGATATGGATAGGCGCGGCGGATCATCGCAAACAACTCATCTTCGACCCATTCGTCCGCCGCAACCGAAGCGACGATCTGTTGCGCGAGTATGTCGAGCGGCTTCTCGGGAATGGACAACTGATCAAGCTCGCCTCGCCGAATCGAATCCAGCAGCGCTGCGCACTCGATCAACTCGTCGCGAGTAGTCGGGAAAATTCGTCCTTTCGGGAAGCCGGTCACGCTGTGACCCGATCTGCCAACTCGTTGCAGCAGAGTCGCAATCGCGCGAGTCGAACCGAGCTGGCACACAAGATCTATGTCGCCGATGTCTATTCCAAGCTCGAGCGAAGCCGTCGCAACAAGTGCTTTCAACTCGCCTGATTTCAAGCGCTGTTCGGCGACAAGTCGTTGCTCACGAGCCAGGCTGCCATGATGTGAAGTCACGTTCTCGTCGCCGATGCGCTCGCCAAGATAACGCGCGACTCGCTCGGCCATCCTTCTGGTGTTGACGAACACGAGGGTCGTTCGATGAGTGACGATCAACTGAGCAAGACGATCGTAAAGTTCATCAAAGACTTCGCCGGACATTACGGCTTGTAGAGGGGAGCTTGGCACTTCGACTGCGAGATCAAGCTCGCGCTTGTGGCCCGAGTCGATGATCGAGCAGTTTGGAGTTCCGTGTTCGTCGATGTTCGCGAAGCCAACCAGGAATCGCGCGACTTCTTCGATGGGACGCTGCGTGGCCGAGAGTCCTATTCGCACAAGGTCGTCACCAACGAGCGCCTGGAGGCGTTCGATCGAGAGAGCAAGATGCGAGCCTCGCTTGTCACCAACCATCGCGTGAATTTCGTCTACGATCAACGTGCGCGCGGTCTTAAGCATTCGCCGGCCGCCGACGCTAGTCAGCAGGATGTAGAGCGACTCGGGCGTGGTTACGATGATGTGAGGCGGCCGCTTGATCATCGCGGTACGTTCTGACGCAGGTGTGTCGCCCGTGCGAACCATCGTGCGAATGTTGATCTCGTCTAGCCCTAGCGCTTTCAGTTCCTGCTGAATGCCTGCAAGCGGCTCCTGCAGGTTCTTCTGAATGTCGTTGCTCAGGGCTTTCAGCGGAGAGACGTAGACGACTTGCGTAGTGTCTTCAAGCGAGCCGGCCAGCGCGAGCCTGACAAGATCGTCGATGGCCGCCAGAAAAGCCGAAAGCGTCTTGCCCGATCCGGTAGGCGCCGAGATCAACGTGTGTCGGCGGTCTTTGATCGAAGGCCACGCACGCTCCTGCGACGGTGTGGGCGCTGCGAATTGTTTCGCGAACCAGTTGGCGACTGCGGGATGAAAAATGTTGAGGCTCATAGCGCGGTATTATACCAGCGGCTCTAATCGGAAAGAACCGGCGCTGTCCTGATCTCGTGTTGGTCGGACTAGGACAATATTAGGCAACGGCGTATTTGGACTGCGGTGGCCTCTGTGCGTTGCCACCGCTTTCTGCCGTTTCGTGAGCGATAACCAAAAGCGGCGTCAACGCACAGAGGCCGCCGCAGTCCAAATACTCCGTCGCCCGTCATCGGTCCTGGTCCCACCAACACAAGATTAGGACATCGCGCTGGAGGCACTGCAACAACCCGGTGGGCTGGTTTATCCTGCGAAACTCAATCGCGATTGACCGCCGCCGCAACACAACAATATGCTTGTGTCCAGTGATGAAGAATGTAGCGTAGACTGTCCAGTCTACGCTACGTTTCGGAGGAAAAGGCAATGATAAGAAACGGACGCGAATACCGAATCACGAAAGCTCAGGCAAAGAAGTTCGAGCAAGCACTTGCGCAGCGGAAGGAGCGCTCGATAGAGAAAGGCGTGTATCCGCGTCTGGCAAAAGCACAGAAGGACGCCATGCAGAGCCAACTGCAAAGTCTTCGCAAACAAATCAGCGAGTATGAAAGATTGCGGCGCCGTGGTGGAAAGGCGCTCGATGCGATTTGATGGCGGGGCCGGGTTTCGACTAGGCACCTGAGCGACCCGCTACGCTGCGCGGCAAGCCCATCGCGTCAGCGCGCTCGGCATCCGTCAAGAAGTGTGACGAGGCCACAGCGTTATCAAGTGTGGCTTGAAGAATCTGGCCTTGAGCGGCAACGATGACACCGCAGACCCAGAATAAACCGCCCCCTATCGCGGCTAGGACGACCCCGGCCACAGTCAGCACTTCGCTCCCAGCGCTCAACGAACCAAGAACGATGATGCCGGCAAGAACCGCTCCGACAATTTTGATGGTATTTCCGAGTCCCACCAACGCCGCCCCAACGCGATACGCATCCTGATACCTATTCAGGACTGGCGATCTCGATTCGTTGATCGGACCTTTCGTCGGGGAAGGATCGGCACTCGCCTGGATGGATCCGTCTAAGAGGTCCGTACCCTGGAAACCCCGGAAACGGAGTTCCTCGCGAATGATCCGCTGCGCTTCCTCCGTGTAGTCACTCAGATGCCTAGCGGCATCGGCGACCTCCTCGTCGGACTTACTCCTCCAATTCCTCCAATTAGATTCATCGTCCTTCATAAGCCCCCTCTTTGTATTTCTTCCTGCTGATCGAACATGGTCGCTGACTTGGTCGGTCTAACCGCCGACGCTCACCGGCGGCCGCTCTTGATCACAGCGCGGCCATCGGATGTAGCGCAGTCGTTAGCCGACAGCCGCCGTCGCGCCACATCGCCGTACCCCGCGCCTGGCGATCGCCGCTTGCGTCCGAAGATGTCGGGCTATTGAGCAAGCACTTTTAGATCTTGATGCCTGGTGATCATCGATCTATGCTGGCCAGTGTTATAGTTGGCCCCCTCAACCGGTCCGATTTTCGTAAGAAAAACCGATTGTCAATATCCTTCTGAAACACAAACTTGAAGGCTATAGCTCCGTTCGTACACTTCAATATGACAATGGACGTAGCCTCCGTGTCAGAGAATTGACTCAACGGCTGAATACGGATAATTGACTGAACGTTGAAAGAACAGTCTCCTACCTCAAACGAGGCCATTGGGCCTACGCTATTAGTCGAGGCAAAGCCTTTGATCGTTTTCTCAGCGTTGTCCTGGCTCAACTTCCTGTTTGACCCAGGTTGTGCCTGTCCTGCGCCTGATGTGGTTCCCGCGATCCTAGGCAACTGCGCTTCAATCTCAGCCAGGCGCTTCTCAAGCTCAGCTACACGAGCTTCAAGGCGCGACACCCTGTCAGGCCCTTGGGCTTCAATTTTGTTAGGTGCGGCTAGAAAAAGAACAACCATCACACTTGCGAGAACAAATAGAGTTTTCATCGTGCCTCCCACGTTGGATTGAGCGCTAACAAAAGGGCGTTGGTAAAGCCTGCCGTGGCACTCGGTTGACAGCAGCCGCCTAACGCCGACATCGCCGTGCCCGCGCAAGGTACTCCGGGGTTCTAAGAAATTTGGTTCGCGGGCTCCCGTTCATACAATGCTAGGGCTCGCGGCCTGATTGCGACTATCTCACCACACCGCGCGTCGGTCACTTGCTATTTAATTCGCCAACCATCATCGAATAGTGCAAATGTCGCTCTTCTATTCATCGGTGCAGTCGAAATGTTACCACCAAACGGAGTGAGGTTTATTTTCCTCACCGTGTAATCGGCTTCAGCGGTTTTGAACTGTTCATGGATTTGAATACCTGTTATCTCACCAAAGGTAAGCTCATTGACTTTGATCTGATATTCGCCGTCACCGTCCTTTACAAGATATTTTTTCCCTTCATCTGTCAGCTCTACAGTTGCCCATACGTAGTTACATTCTCCTTCATGCTGCTTTTTTTCACCGATGCTTATTAGGCCTTTGGCCTGCAGTCCATCTAGTCTTTCTTTCACACCTGAATCCGAATATTTATCACCAATGACCATACATACGCCCCAAGAGTCATGCCGAGACTCTTTCAGGTAGCTCTTACCGAGCTGGATTGTTTCTATTGCGGGCAGCTTCTGTTGTCTTGCGATTAATTCTGCTGCTTTTTGCCGTGACAAGTCGTTGCTACAAGAGCAGAGGAGCATTGTTGCTAAAGCAAGGCTCATTTTGAAGACTCGCTTGGCCGTTGTTGGAAGGGTGGTTGAATTGTACTTGAGCATATCTTCTTCCTTTCCCGAACTTCAGCATTGGTGTATGAAGCCAAACCGTGCGATCAGTTTCGCCTTTGACCGATTAAGAACTCCTGCCAGGCAGGCTGACTCGATCAAACGTCAGATTGTGGAGCGTATAGGACTTCTTCGTACTTGATCCAACACCGACGACGATTTCAGTTGCCATCTGGAAGACTTTCGGCGGCGCGTTAGAGCTCGTCGAGTTCGCATCCTCAACGAAAGTAATGGTGACCGATAGGCTCTGGCCCGGTGACATTTCCGTCGTTGATCCAAAGATGAAACGGAATTGCCATTCAGAGGTCTGTCGGTCGACCGTGACATCTGAGTTAAGGTCATCACGTTTTGAAAGAACGGTCACGATCTCGGCAGGATTGTATACAGGTCCGCCCCAATACTTTTGTCCCACACCAATGATGCTCATCCCTGCCACATTTGAGCTGTGGAGACGCCACACGCCACCGTTCTCGTCAACCAACGTTGATCGCAGAAAATCACCTATGGTTATTTGTGAACCTGCCATCGCGTTCAGGGCTACGATCAGCGGCCTTTGCGTTTCGCTGTTTATGAACTCGAAGGAGCACCTGATACCGTTGGAGCTGTTGCCCCACTGATCCCTGGCCTTCACCCGCATTGCCGACTTGAGGACAACACGAAGAGACCCGATGTCCTTCGTCGCGATAGCATTTGGATCCGGAGGACTCGCGCCACCGCCAACGCCCGGTCCGGTTGCTGAAGTGGGCTGGTTGGAGGCTGTAGGATTAGCTTTTATTTTAGCTAGAATCGCAAACCGGCCATTTGGGTATTGCTGCAAGTAAGCCTTAAACTCCTCCGGGTTGCTGCTGTTCTTAATCGTATCCCAAAAACTTAGCTCAATGACTGTCGGATCAACTGTGTCTGACGTTTTCGCTGGATTGCCCGTGGCCGTGAGGCCCTTCACCACGACCGAGATCACCAGATCATCTGCCTTGTAGCCTTCGACTACCGCAAATGGTTTCTGGTTTTTATCCCCACCAAGATCAAGCCGTACGCGCTTAGGTACGGTCTCTTGCAGATACTTTACAAGCCCAGCGAGCGTGATTTCTCCCTGCTCGTTTGCCGCCCCGCCCTTAAGTCCTTCCACTAAAGCCCAGGTAAAGTATCCCTGTTTCTTCTCCTTGAATTCATAGGCTACCTGACCAATCTCGGTTGCATACAATGTCACAAATGCGTTGATCTCTCGATTTCTTACGTCAAAATTGAATCCTCGAGTATACGCCTCGGTAAGAGGCTTTCTGGCGTCACCCCGGCCTTCTGACGGATTATTGCGGCAGGCATCAAGAATCAATACGACCTGGCCTATGCCGGTTTGATGTATCCAATCTCTTATCACATCAGCATTGATCGCCGTCTGTTCCAATAGCGCCAAGTCTCCATTGACCTGCGCATCTGAAGGCAACAGATAAGCACGCCTATCCCGTTCCATTCCATGCCCGGCAAAAGAAAACAACAACAATCCATCCTTCGGAACAATGGTTCGTAGATTCGACAATCGACGGAAGATGTTGCCTCTGGTAGGGTGACGGTCAGATGGCTGATCCGACGTAAAGAGGATCACCTGGTCGGCGGGAAATCCGCCATATTCAATGAGAGCGTTGGCAAGAGACTTGGCGTCATTGGATGCCCCGTTAAGCTTACTGATCTGTGTGTCTTGATATTCATCTACGCCTATGACCAAAGCAAACCGCTTCCCCTTGCGCGGCCAAGCATCCACTACTGAAACTCCTAACGCACGCTGATCATTTGTTTGTGCTTCGGTGATCGATATCGTTGGATTTGAAAAGGGTAACAACAAAAGCAGAATAGCGCAGAGAGAGGGATGTGAGGGTTTTGTCTTCATAAGCTTGATTCCTTTCGTTCCCGACTTTGGGGCAAGCCTATTCTTAATTACAAAGCCTGTCAATCAACACTCTTGTTGCTAGTTACCGCGCGACAGTCTAAACGCTGGCATCACTGAGTCCGCGCGAGGTAGTTCGGGATGCACGTGAAAGGCGTCCCGCGGGGCTACGGTGTATGCGATGTTAAGCGCGGCGTTGGTTAATAAATCAGGAACCACAGACTACATTTCCGAACTCGCCATGAAGACCCTACTTAATCGGTCGGTGATTGTTTGCTCTTCAACATTCTGGGGCATACCTCTCAGATGAACAACTCCGCCGGGACGTGAAAGAACTCAGCAAGCGCTTTTGCCTTGCTCTTGCTGATCGCACGCTTGCCATTGAGCACCTCAGAGGCCAGACCCTTCGAGCCGAACACCTCCCAGAGGTCGCTCGGCTTCAAGTCGCGAGCGGCCATCAGTTCCCGCAGGATGCTGAGAGGCGTCGCCTTTGAGTTCCTTTCGAGACGATAATGCTCGGTCTCAAACTTCTCGATTAACGTGACGAGCAGGTCGAACAAGGCGCTCTCTTCGGGGGTCAGGTTTTCTTCGCCCTTCGACATGAGTTGATCGACCAAGGCAAGCATACGATCATTCTCTTGGACGCTCGTGATTGCGCGAGGCTGGGCCTTGGCAAGCAAACGAGAGTATTTCCTGGCATCGATCCGAACGCTAGGCGCCGCAGTCATGTTTCCAACCTCCCTTGTCGTAGTCCCTATGAGTGAGAATGAATCTGATATATAGGACGTGGCGGTTGAACGCGATCTTCGAAACTAGCCGCCATTTGTTTCCACCGACATTGAACACTACACAAGAGCCAACCAGGTCAGCGTGCGGGTATATCATCCGAACCTCGGCAAGATTACTCCAAGCCGCTCTCTTCGCTATCCTATACCAGTCATCAAGCGGTTGGGTCGCGGCCCTGTGATTCACCGTGAATTCCCGAATCGCCCGATGGCTTATTATTCTCACGATCCTATGTTCACGCGCTGTGAACCAAACGTCAAGCTTTGCGGGAGATTCAGGGGTGAAGCGAAATCTGGGGCACTTCCAATCGTGGTTGACATCAGTCTTCTCTTGCAGTTTGCTTGATTCGTGCAATCAGAATCAAAGCCCAACTCACCTCGCGGGCGAGGGACGCCGGAGAATCCGCCCAATCGTTTCGAGCGGCTCGCTTATCTCCCAATCCTCGAGTCGCCTGATGATGAAGATAGCGCGGTCAAGACTCAATACTTGAAAGATGCGTCGCGGTCGCTGATCACCTTCAACGACAGCCCGGATGTCGGCTTCGACGCGAGCATCAATCCGTATCGTGGCTGCGAACACGGATGCATCTACTGCTACGCGCGGCCCTATCACGAGTACCTCGGCTTTTCCGCGGGGCTCGACTTCGAAACAAAGATACTCGTCAAGGAAGACGCTCCGGAATTGCTTCGCGCTGAGCTTGCTTCGCGGAAGTGGCAGCCTAAAGTCGTCGCGATCAGCGGAGTCACCGATGCTTATCAACCGATCGAGCGAAAGCTTCGGCTAACGCGGAGGTGTCTCGAAGTCCTTGCCGAGTTTCGCAATCCGGTTATCATCGTGACCAAGAACCAACTCGTCACTCGCGACATAGACATTTTGAAGGAGCTGGCGAGTTTTGACGCGGCTGCGGTGTGTGTGTCGGTCACCACGCTCGACGCCGAGCTAGCGCGAGTAATGGAACCGCGAACGTCTACGCCGGCGAACAGGCTTGAAGCAATTCAATCTCTTTCGGAAGCTGGTGTGCCTGTTCGTGTGCTGGTCGCGCCGACGATCCCCGGCCTCACCGATCACGAAATGCCTTCGATCATTCATGCTGCCGCAAAGGCGGGAGCCCGGAATGCTGGCTACGTAGTGGTGCGCTTGCCACACGGAGTCGGGGAGCTGTTCGAGAACTGGTTAGAGGAGCACTTTCCCGATCGAAAGAAGAAAGTGCTGAATCGGATTCGCGAAATGCGCGGTGGAAGGCTGAATGATCCGAACTTCGGTTCACGGATGAGAGGCCAGGGGGTCTTCGCCGACCAGATCGGGTCGATGTTCAAGCTCGCGTGCCGCAAGGCTGGGATCGAGGGGAGCGGCCCTGAGTTATCAACCAGCGCGTTCAAGCGACCAGCGCATCCTCAGTTGAGTTTATTTGAGTGAAGAACGGCAGCCCCGCAAGAGCGACCCTCTGGAGTTGCCCGCTAATCACCATTCAAGCAATGAACGACGATCCGAACAGCGAGACGCCACGCGACAGATTTCCCGTCACGCGATTGTCCGCGATCGTCGCCGCTTCAAGCTCAAACGAGGAAGAGCGAACCCGCGCGTTCGAAGTGCTCATCGCTGCTTATTGGATGCCGGTCTACAAATACGTCCGCATCAAGTGGAACAAGCCCACCGAAGACGCCCGAGACCTCACTCAGGGTTTCTTTCTAGAGGCAATGGAGAAGAACTTCTTCGGGCGATACGACGCGTCGAAGGCGAGATTTCGGACCTTCCTTAGAACTTGCCTGGATGGCTTTGTCGCGAATGAAAACAAAGCGGCTGGCCGCATCAAGCGCGGCGGCGCCGCGACTATTCTCTCGCTCGACTTCGATGGCGCAGAAGAACAGTTGAAGATCGGATCGCCGCCCGCTGCAAAGGCGATCGATGACTACTTCGAGAAGGAGTGGGCGCGAAGCGTTTTCAGCCTCGCGCTCGAAAGCTTTCGCGCGCGCATGGTCGAGTCCGGGAAAGTTACTCACCTCAAACTGTTTGAGCGATACGTGCTCGATGCCGATAATGAGACGCCCAAGACAAGCTATAAAGCTCTCGCTGCAGAGTTCAATGTCTCAACAAGCGATGTTACGAACTTTCTCGCCCTGGCGCGCCGTGAGTTCCGGCGAATCGTTTTGGAAAAACTCCGCGAGATGACGACGACTGATGAGGAATACCACCGTGAAGCCCGCGCGCTGCTTGGAGCGGACCCGCTATGAGATGGCTCTCGGACGACGCTGTCGAACGCCTTCGCGAAGAGGCCGACTTGCCCGACCTGGGCAGCTCTAAATATCTGGTCATTCACAAGCTGGGCTCGGGCGGGATGGGGACGGTTTATCTCGCGCAGGACGTGGACCTCGGCCGCAAGGTCGCTGTGAAGGTCATGAACGTGGCCGAGCAGACGGGTGCGCTTGCCGCACGAATGACGCGCGAAGCTAGAATTGTTGCGCTGCTTGAACACCCCAGCATCGTTCCGATCCACGACGTGGGCGCGCTCGATGACGGCCGGGTCTTCTACGCGATGAAGCTTGTCCAAGGAAAGCGGCTCGATGAGTTCGCTACCGGCGCGACTTCCCTCTCAGATCTGCTGCGGGTCTTTCAAAAGGTTTGCGAAGCCGTTGCCTTCGCGCACGCGCGTGGCGTGATTCATCGCGACCTCAAGCCTGAGAACATCATGGTTGGTCCGTTCGGCGAAGTGCTGGTCATGGACTGGGGCGTGGCGAAGGTGCTCGAGAATGGCCGCGGAGACTCGCGCGCTGTCACGCCAGACAACGCGGCGGAGCTACGAGCCGTCGAAGACGCCGACCTTGTCGCGACGCTGCCACTCTCTGCCGCTGGCTCGCCGGCCGACACACGCAGTGGAACGGTCATCGGCACTCCCGCTTACATGGCGCCAGAGCAAGCGCTCGGCAAAACCGAACTGCTCGATCAACGCACCGACGTTTATTCGCTTGGCGCGATTCTTTACTTTCTGCTCACGAGCCGTGCGCCGTCCGAGTTCGCGCGACCAGCGGATGTGCGCGAGCGCCCTCTTCGCCTGCGCGAGATCAACACAAAGATTCCGCGGGCCATCGAGGCCGTATGTTTGAAAGCGATGTCCGAGCGGCGCGAGGAGCGCTACGTGAGCGCCGAAGAAATCGCGAGTGACGTGATAAGGTTTCTGGACGGCCAGCCCGTCTCAGCTTATCGGGAGAACATCTTCGAGAAGGCAGGCCGCTGGCTCGGCAAGAATCGCTTCATCGTTCTGCTGATCATTGCTTACCTGATAATGCGGCTGATTGTATTTTTCTCGGTTGGGCGCTAAAGAACTCGACGCGAGTGTTTAACAGAAGTATAGAGCGAAAGAATAAACTAAGGAGAGAAGAGTATGTCGAAACCGGTACTGGGTCTTGTGCTTGGAGGAGTGTTGGGGATACTCGACGGACTGACTGCCTGGTTCACGCCAGAGGTCAGAGATCAGTTGGCGGGAATTGTGGTTGGATCGACGATCAAGGGCTTGATCGCCGGTATAGCGATTGGCTTCTTCGCTAAGAAGTTCAACTCGCTGCCACTGGGAATCGTCTTCGGGCTCGCCGTAGGGTTCTTACTCGCATTCCTCGTAGCGTTCCTTCAGAAGGATCATTACTTCGAGATAATCCTTCCGGGCTCCATCCTGGGCTTGGTCGTCGGCTTCGCGACGCAGAAATACGGCCGACCCAGCGCGCAAACGGCAAACGCAAGCCGCTAGCTCCGAAAGGACCCAACCATAACCGACTTGTTCTTGTGCGCACGCGACCCGTATGGCGTTAGCAGATAACAATCAGTGGCTCGGAACGACAGGGCGAAAACGGGGACACAATGAAAGTGACGCTAAAACCAGAACACGCTATGACCGAGGTCAAGCCGGCTACCGGCAGGAGCTGGGAGGAATGGTTTTCAGCTCTCGACAAGCGCGGAGGCATCGCGAAGGGCCGGCGAGACATCGGCAACTTCCTCTACACCTAACGGACTGAGGCGAACAAATCTGACCAAGCAAGAGATCAGAGAAGCGGTCTGGAGCTTGATGCAGTCCGAAGGCGTCGCGCGTTTTCCGGGTGCGCGCGGTCGCATACCCAACTTCAAGGGAGCGGAGATGTGCGCCAGCCACCTCGCCGAGCTTGAAGTCTGGCAAGCCGCGCACTTCATCAAATCGAATCCTGACTCACCCCAGCGCGCCGTTCGTCACCACGCATTGAAACAAGGTAAGACCATCTACATGGCCGTGCCGCGCTTGCGTGAGGAGAAGTGTTTCCTGGAGCTTGATCCGCGCCGGCTTGGCAAGAGTCTTTACGCCGCGTCGAGCATCAAGGGAGCGTTCGAGTTTGGACGACAAGTTTCGGTCAAGCAGATGAAGCCTGTCGATTTGATTCTCTGCGGCTCGGTTGCCGTGCGACGCGATGGAGCGCGTATCGGGAAAGGGGGCGGCTACTCGGATCTTGAATATGCGATTGCGCTGGAGCTCGGTATCGTCACCTCGCGCACACCTATTATCACTACCGTGCATCCGCTGCAGATAGTCGACCAAAAGCTCCCGCTTAAGCCCCACGATCTTCCCGTTGATTTCATCGTCACGCCAGACGAGATCATCAAGTGCAAAACGCAGCTTGGGAGACCGGCGGGAATCTACTGGGAATACCTCGACGAAGAAAAGATTGCGGCCATACCCTTGCTCAAGAAGATGAAGGCTCGCCGCGGCCTATAGCGCCCTATCCGAGATCTCAGTCGCTTTTCAGTCTTTAGGACGTGGCGTAGACTGTCCAGTCTGCGTTTGCTTCCAAATTGCATTCGGTTGGACGTAAGGCGCAGACTGGACAGTCTACGCTACACAGGAGGAATCGTTGATGCTTTCAGTTGGAGACAAAGCTCCGCAGTTCACGCTGAATGACGCTGATGGAAATAAGGTCAAGCTCTCGGACTTCAAAGGCAAGAAGGTCGTTCTGTATTTCTATCCGAGGGACCTGACGCCGGGCTGCACGATTGAGGCGTGCGCGTTTCGAGATGATGAAAGCGCGTTGAAGAAGCTCGGCGCGGTGGTGCTCGGCGTCTCAGCCGACGATGAAAAACTGCATCAGAAGTTCCGCGCGAAATACAACTTGAACTTCCCACTGCTTGCGGATGTGAACCACGAGATGTCGGAGGAGTACGGCGCGTGGCAAGAGAAGAGCATGTACGGCAAGAAGTATTGGGGGATCGCGCGAATCACTTATGTCATCGACGAGAACGGGAAGATCGCTAAGGTGTGGCCTAAGGTCAAACCCGACGGCCACAGCCAGGAAGTTATCGAAGCGATCAAATCACTCAGATGAGGATGACTTCTCTCGATCTCGCAAGGACGTAGCGTAGACTGTCCAGTCTGCACCTTACATCCAACCCCGAACGGCATTGGAAGCCAACGCAGACTGGACAGTCTACGCTACATGAGCTCTTCTGCTGAGCCTTGAGATTTTCGTCTGGTCACGATTCGGTACCCCAACTGGCGTCCTTAATAATTGATATCATGCTTGACAGCAATACACGAGCAAGCGCAAAATATTTTCGAAAATTTTCTATGATTTTCGTTAGCGTGAGCTTGTAGGGCGTCCCTCTGTGGACGCCCCTTCTTGGCGATTCAAGAGCACGCTATCGTAAGAGGGGGCGCCCACGGAGCCTCCATGCTCGTAGTAACGAGCCAATGAACTTGTCGAAACCACTAGTGGTTTCTAAGGAGGGACGCCCTTACATGCCTCTGAAGGAAATCGCTTTGAAGCTCGCGTTTTCAAAAGCTGAAATTCAATCCGAGCTGGCGCATCGTTTCGGCTCTGCTTTCACGCTGCAGGAAAAACCGGGGGGCGAAGTGATGTCCACCGGCATCCCCGAAGTCGATCGCATAGCAGGCGGCCTCCCGCGTGGAGCCATCACTGAAATCCTCGGTCCCGCATCATCGGGCCGCACAAGCCTTCTTCATTCTGTGTTGGCCGCATCCACTACTTGTCAGGAAGTATGCGCTCTGGTGGACGCCAGCGACTCGTTCGACGCCACATCATCTGCCAACGCCGGTGTAGACTTCTATCAACTGCTCTGGATACGCTGCGTGTCAAACGTCGAGCACGCGATCAAAGCAACCGATCTTCTGTTGCAAAGCGGCGGCTTTGGGCTGATAGCCCTGGATCTTGGAGACATTACTCCCCAGCAGTCTCGCCGCATTCAGTTGAGCTGGTGGTTTCGTTTCAGCCGGGCGATAGAGAACACGCCGACGGCCTTGCTGGTGATCAGCCGGGATCCTAACGCGCGGTCTTGTGCATCGCTTGTCTTGGAGCTGAACCGAGAAAGTGCGGAGTGGTTGCGGCCCTCCGCATTATTTGACCTGCAGGAACGTGTGCTTCCGACGTGTGCGAATCTCCTCGGCGGCTTTCAACTTCACGTCGAGCGATGCAAGCCGGTGTGTCTGGAGGAACGAGAAGCTCGCTTTGAAGCGAGAGCTTGCCGGCACGATTGATTTATTGACACAGGAATTAACCGCTGATCTCCGCTGACTGACGTAACACTGATTTCCGCAGATCAGCGAGAATCAGCGTTCCGGCAGGCAGCGCAGATCAGCGGTTAATTTGGACTCCCAAGGCTAATGCTACGGATTTCTGCTTCGGAGCTTTTCCACAGCCGCTTCGTTGATGTGCTTGTGAAAGATCGCGACCAGTTGGGAGGCTTCGACAACTGAGAGAGATAAGGTCACCGTATTATCTCCGGCGTCGATCGTTAAGTTGATAGCTCCGCTGCGATGGTCGATTTCAAAAGAACTGCTCTTAGCCTGAAAGGTGTCCATATTAGCCCCCCGTCATTATTCGCTTCCCATCTCGAACAACTGTTTCTCCGTGATTGTCGGCACTCCATGTTTCTGTGCCTTAGCCAGCTTAGATCCGGGATCGGCGCCGACCACCAGGTAGTCGAGCTTCTTTGAGACCGACGCCAGCACGCTACCTCCTCGCTTTTCGATCCATTTCTCTGCCGCGCTGCGGGGCATTGTCTCGAGCTTGCCCGTGATGATGAAGGTCTTGCCCACAAGC
Source organism: Acidobacteriota bacterium (assembly GCA_038040455.1). Lineage (GTDB taxonomy): Bacteria > Acidobacteriota > Blastocatellia > UBA7656 > UBA7656 > Onstottus_A. Next base: position 198,080 of record JBBPIH010000001.1, on the reverse strand, counting down.
GGCCCGCGCTTGACGGCGCGTTCTTCCTTTTTCATCTTCAGCCCGGCTTTGCGGAGCCTCTCAACCAGCGGCCGATTCTGCGGGTCTCTGAAGTATTCATACACGCTGTGTGCGATTCGTGGCCCAATGCCCATGATACCTGCAATCTCTTCTTCGCTCGCATTCATCAAGCCATCGAGGTCGTGAAACGTTTCGGTGAGCAAAGCGGCTACGCCTTCGCCGATGTGCCGGATCCCCATCGCAAACAAGACATTCTCGAAGGGCCGCTTCTTGCTTTCTTCGATGCCTGCTTGCAGATTCCGAATTGACTTTTCTTTGAAACCGGGAAGCTCGCTCAGTTGTTCGTCGGTCAGCAAGTAAAGATCGGCTGCGTTGTGAATGAAGCCGAGTTCGAGCAGCTTCCATATAGTCGATGGACCGAGCCCGCGAATGTCCATCGCGCCGCGGCTCACGAAGTGGGTCAGGCCTTCAAAGATTTGAGCCGGACATTCGCGATTAAGGCAATAGGCCATCGCTTCGCCTTCCTCGTGGACTACCGGCTGGCCGCAGGAAGGGCATTTGTCCGGATAGTGGAAGATCTTTTCCTTGCCCGTGCGTTGTTCGAGCACCGGCCCGACCACTTGAGGTATTACGTCTCCCGCGCGCTTGACTACAACCATGTCGCCGACGCGAATATCTTTCCGGCGAACGTCTTCTTCATTGTGCAGAGTGGCGAGCTTGATCGTCACGCCACCCAGCCGAACGGGTTCGAGCACGGCGTATGGATTCATCGATCCCGTGCGCCCGACGTTGATGCCTATTTGCTTCAGCCTGGTGGTCGCCACCTGTCCGGGAAATTTGTAAGCTATCGCCCAACGCGGGTCACGACTGATAGTGCCGAGAACTCTTTGATCTTCGAGATCGTCAACCTTGACCACTACGCCGTCTATTTCGTAATCGAGCGATTCTCTCTTGGGCTCCCAGCCGCGGCAAAATTCGAGCACCCCCTCTATCGAGTCATGCCAGCGATAGTTTGTGTTCACCGGGAAGCCCCACTCCTGGAGCGTCTCCAGAGTCTCTTTCTGAGACTCGATCGCGCCGTTCTCGATGTAACCGATCGCGTAGCCAAAGAACGAAAGCGGGCGAGATTTGGAGACCTTTGGATCCAGCTGGCGAATTGCCCCAGCAGCGGCGTTGCGTGGATTGGCGAACTGCGACAACCCCTGGTCGGCGCGTTCTTCGTTGAGCGCGTTGAAGGTCGACAGCGGCAGGTAGACTTCGCCGCGCACTTCCATTTCAGGAATGCTCTCGCCGCCAGCCTTCAGTCTCAGCGGGATCTGCTTAACCGTTCTCAGATTGGCGGTCACGTCTTCGCCAACAACGCCGTTGCCCCGGGTCGCGCCACGCACGAACCGGCCGTTCTGGTACGTGAGCGCGATAGCCACTCCGTCGATCTTCAGCTCAGTGATGTAGGCGACGTCTTGGCGTTCGAGCAGCCCGCACACGCGCCGGTTGAACGCGCGCAGCTCTTCTTCGCTGAATGCGTTGGCAAGCGACAGCATCGGCGCATGGTGTTCGACTTTAGTAAAGCGCTCGAGCGGCTCGCCGCCAACTCGCTGGGTCGGAGAGTCGGGAGACGCAAGTTCAGGATGCTCCTTCTCGAGCTCGAGCAGCTCGCGGAACAGCCGGTCGTATTCGGCGTCCGAGATTTCAGAGGTGTCTTTAACGTGGTAAAGATAATTGTGGTATTCGAGTTTTTGGCGCAGCTCAGCGATGCGGGCAGCTACGCGGTCTATGTCAACGTCGGTTGTCATAACTCGTTCGGTCGCGTTCGGAGAGAGAGTTTAGCTCAAGGGTCGGGTGAAGTGGAAAGGAGTCCCAATAGTGAACAGAGAGGTTGAAGAGCAGCTAGATGCGCTTTTCTATTGACGGTTCGGTTTCACAAAGCGCACCCCTGACCGTCTGAACTATCAACGTATCTTTCGTGAGTGCGCATATCATACACTGTAATTCCGGCCTTTCTGTACCTATCCCATCCTTTCAGAGTTGGATTCTCTCTGCCTACTTTGGTCAAGGCCCTATGCTCCTCTTCTGTTACAACGCAAGCAACGGCGTTCTCCAAGATTCGTTCGCAATTCTCAGGGCTGTTCATTATGTCTGTGATAAGCTCTTTGCGAGTATAGACATGTTCGTGTTGTATTTTGCAATCGGGGATTGTGATCACCCCCTCTGATCGAAATCGGGTCTTATACTTGCCGTGAGCCTCGGTAATAGCCCATATCATACGTGACAGTAGGGTCCGCTTATGTTCGTTCATTATCTCAAGGGGAAGTATTCCTTTGATCGCGGCAACAGCGCTTCTTATTATGTCATCTGCCCTTGAGTCGGGTACGAAACTCTTGGCTGTGGCAAGTCTGTTCTTCGGCATAATCTCAGTCCAGCGTCGAGTGTGATTTGTTACAACTGTTCCGCAGGCTCCTCGCCTTGCGAGGAGGTCCAACCACGTAGTGGTTGCATGTTTATAGCTAGAGGGCCCGCGCAGATGCTCACTCCTTTAGGAGTGAAATGTGTTCCGCTCCTAACCAGGCACATGGAACTCCTAACGGAGTTCGCACACTCTCCCGTCTCGCTACTATAAACATGGAACTCCTAGCGGAGTTCCGGCCAGCAGAATCCCGCAATGTCCAAACTCCAGGCTCCTCGCCTTGCGAGGAGGAGGCTCAGGCAATATATCTCAACTGGCCATTTTTTTGAACGTCTCAAACGATCGAGCACATTTGGTCAATGAAAATCATGCGAGGCCGCAGCCGTCATCGCGTATGACAACGGCTGGATGCGCCGGGCTTTGACGTGAATCACTCCATCCTGATTCTGCAATACGCCGTCGATCAGAAGCAGCGGCTGGTTCACCAGCACTAACCGATTGCGGTCGAAGACGTCCGGCGTAACGATCACATTCGCGATGCCCGTCTCGTCTTCCATGCTCAAGAACAAAAATCCTTTCGCCGTGCCGGGCCGCTGGCGGACGATCACCCATCCAGCAACTCTTACCCAAACGCCGTTGCGTATCTCGCGCAGATCGATCGCGCGCTTGACTCCGAGCTTGTTCAATTCTTCGCGGCGATAAGACAACGGGTGACGACCTACAGTAAGCCCTGTCCCGCGAAAGTCCGCGTTCACGCGCTCTTCTATCGTCATAGGCGGAAGCGGCGAATCAGAACCCGGATCTTTCTGTTCTTTGAGCAGAGGCCCCACTGCCCGAGCCGCGCGTTCGACTTGCCAGAGCGCGCTGCGACGGTGAAGGGATTGAGGATTGCGGATTGAGGATTGCGGATTGAGGATTGCGGACTTCTGACCTCTGATGAAGTTCAGCGCGCCGACTTCAGCGAGCTTTCTCATCTCGTCCTTGCGAAGCTCGGGCACGCGGTTGTGCAGATCGTCGATGTCCGTAAAAGGCTGCTTCGCGCGCTCACATACGAGCGCCCGCGCGGCTTCTTCTCGAAGCCCTTTCACGTATCGCATGCCAAGACGGAGCTGGGGGTTGGGGGCTGGGACTTGGGGGTTGGAGGATGGAGGATGGGGGTTGGGGGTTAGGGGTTGGGCTGAGTACAAGCTTCGAGATTCATGCACTGAGGTCCTGGATGATGGTTGATCACACGACTCCGCTTCGCTCACCCCAGCCCCCAACCCCCAACTCCCAACCCCATTCTCTATCGTGCACTCCCAATCCGAACAAGTGATGTCGATGGGCTTGATCTTCAGACCATGGCGCTGCGCGTCCGTGATGATCGTAGCCGGTTGATAGAAACCCATCGGCTGATTGTTCAGGATCGCAGCAGTGAAGGCGGCAAGATAATGACACTTCAAATAAGCGCTTGCGTATGCGATCAACGCAAAGCTTGCGGCGTGCGATTCGGGGAACCCATACAGCGCGAATGAAGTGATCGCCTGCACGATTCTATCCTGAGTCTCGCCGGTGATTCCGTTGCGCTCCATGCCCCGACGCAGCTTGATATCGATTTCTTGCATGCGCGCTTCGGAGCGCTTAAAACCCATTGCTCGCCTGAGGTCTTCGGCTTCACCGCCGGTGAAGTCCGCGCAGATCATCGCGATGCGCAGCAACTGTTCTTGAAACAGCGGCACCCCGAGCGTGCGCTTCAACACCGGTTCAAGCGAAGGATGCAAACACGTAGCTTCTTCGCGGCCAAGCCGGCGATTCAGATAGGGATGGACCATGTTGCCGACGATCGGGCCGGGTCGAATGATGGCCACCTGCACTACGATGTCGTAAAACTTCTGAGGCCGCAGCCGCGGAAGGCAAGACATCTGTGCGCGGCTTTCGACCTGAAACAGGCCGATTGTATCGGCCTTCTGAAGCGCGTCATAAACCGCCGGGTCGTCCTGAGGAAGATGCGCCAGATCAACTTTCTCATCGTAATGATCGCGAATCAACGTCAGGCACTCTTCAATCGCAGCCATCATCCCGAGTCCGAGCAGATCGACTTTGATGATGCCCATATCGGCGCAGTCTTCTTTGTCCCACTGAACCACGACGCGTCCGGGCATAGCAGCAGGCTCGAGTGGAACAACCGAATCGAGTTGCCCCTGGCAGATCACCATTCCGCCCGAGTGCTGACCCAGATGGCGCGGCAGGTCTTGCACGGCCACATAAAGCTCGAAGAATTTTTTTATTCGCGGATCCAGCAGATCGAGCCCGGCGTCGCGGAACTGACGCTCGGTTGTGTCCTTCGGATCGTTCCACTCAAAAACGCGGACCAGACTCGAAAGCCGCCCGACTGTTTCTTCATCGAAGCCCAGCGCCTTGCCCACCTCGCGCGCTGCCGAACGGCCGCGATAAGTGATGACGTTTGCGGTCATCGCCGCGCCGTGTGTGCCGTAGCGTTGATAGACGTGTTGAATGACACGCTCACGCTGATCGCCGCTCGGCAAATCGAGGTCGATATCCGGCCATTCGCCGCGCTCTTCGGAAAGGAAGCGCTCAAACAACAGCTCCATGCCAACGGGATCGACGGCGGTTATTCCAAGCGAGTAACACACAGCGCTGTTAGCCGCCGACCCCCGGCCTTGAACCAGGATTCCCTCATCGCGGCAGAAGTTGATGATGTCCCAGACGATCAGAAAGTAACCCGCGAGGTGGAGCTTCTCGATCAATGTCAGCTCGCGATCGATCTGTTGAAGCGCACGCTGGTAAGTCGGCGTTCCATTCGCGCCGGTGTAGCGCCAGCGCGCGCCTTCGCAGGTGCGCTTGCGCAGAAACGAGTCCATCGTCTCGCCGTCAGGGACGGGATACTTTGGGAACTCATAACCGAGATCTTGAAGCGTGAAGCCAAGACGAGAGGAAAGCTCGATGGTATTGGATACTGCCTCGGGGAGGTCGGCGAAGAGCTTCCACATTGCGGAAGCCGGTTTCAGATATCGTTCCGCATTTCGAGCGAGCAATCGCCCGGCAGTTTCAAGCTGCACGTGGTTGCGAACACAGGTCAACACGTCGGCAAGCTGACGGCGTGCGGCGCCGGCATAACATACGCCGTTGGTGGCAAGCAGCGGGAGCCCGAGTCGTCGCGCTATTTCAACCACCGCCTGATTGCGCGATTCTTCTTCGCGATTGAAATGGCGTTGAAGCTCGGCATGGACGTTGCCTCTGCCGAATATGTCAACAAGCCTTTCGGTTAACTTGACCGCTTCATCGAGACCGCCACTACCAAGCGCGTGCGCAAGTGGTCCGTCATCTCCGCCGGTCAAACAAGTCAATCCCTCGGCATGCTCAGCCAGTTCGTCCCAGGTTGCTGCGACCTCGCCGGGCTTTGCGTGCTTCGGAGCACGTAGCTTAATAAGAGTAATCAAGCGGCAAAGATTCTGATAGCCGGTGCGGTTCTGAGCTAACAAAGGAAGAGTCACGGTAGTTCGTGTTGGGTTAGGAGTGATGCGTGAGTTGCGATGCGGCAAGTGATGCGTGATGCGTGATGCGTGACCGTCTTCTACAGCTACCGTGATCTCTGATCCGATGTGAGCTTTGATCCCGGTCTTTTTAGCTGCCATATGCAACCGTGGCGCGCCGTAGACTCCGTCGCGGTCGAGCAACGCCATCGCCGCGCCTCCGAGTTTGGCGCACACGGATGCCAGCTCTTCCGGAAGCGACGCACCTTCCAGAAAACTAAAAGCCGACCGGCTATGAAGCTCGATATACTCTTCAGTCATGATCCGACGCGCCGCACTCGATCGATAAGAATCTCAACCTCAGCTTCGGAAAGAGAGGGATCACAGGTCGGGAAGGGTGGCTTGCCCCCGCTCTTTCTTGACTAGTCCTCCAGCAAGAGCGGGGGCAAGCCACCCTTCCCGACCTGTGATCCCTCCCCGATTGCTTCAACGGTTTAAACACAGTCTCAGGGGGCACCAACCGTCTTCTCCGCGTTACCTCCGCGACCTCTGCGCCACTGCGGTGATAGGTTTCAGAGCTAGATTCACCGCTGAGACGCAGAAGCCGCAGAGATCACGCAGAGATCTAGTCGTATACTCCTTCAACAAACCACGCATCGCTCCGCAAGTCGTGATAGATGCGATAGAGAGTTCCTTTCTCCAGAGAAGCTCCAGAACCAGCAATCGCTACATCCCACTCGTCGCGTGCCCAGCGGTCCTCGGCCCACCAATCACCAGAAGTGCGCCACGGACCAGCCAGCCGCTGGACCTTCCCGCGTATGCTTCGACCGGCCCCGGCTTGCGCTTTGATTCGAGTCGGCCAGCCGCTTGCTACTTCCACTTCCGCGCGCAACGGGGGACGAAACACTCTGAAGCCCAGAATAGAGGCGACGGGGCGAGGGGGAGAAGCGACGGGGAGACGGGGAGAAGCGCCCCCTCTCCCCTCTTCTCCCCTTCTCCCCTTCTCCCCTTCTCCCCGTCGTCTCCCAGAGTTATTAGCTCCGCGTCCGCCGCGTCCTCTGGGGTCAGACCCTCTCTTCACGCTGAAGCGCTTGATGCGAAAAGCTCCTGGCCGATGAGTGTCCACCAACTCAGGGGACCCGACGTTGTTTGCGCCGACCAGCCTCGTGAGTCGCGCTAAGGTCAGCTCTAATTTTTCAGGCTCGGGTGCGAGCGGTTGGAACAGTCCATTCTGTATCGATCGAGGCTTTGTTGGTTCGCACGTGATCGACACCGCAACGATCGCACACTTCGGTGGATGTGATTCGATGTCGAGCAGCAGCAACTTCAAAAAAACTCTGCTGTCGCGCATCGGGAACGGCAGCCGAATCGCTCGCTCATGTTCGGTTTTATCTTCCAGCTTCAATCGAAACCTGAGCTCATCCACCGCCAGCCCGTGTGCTTGCAGGTTTGCGCAAAGTTGATTCAATAATCGAGCAAGAATGAAAGAGAGCGGTTCGAGAAGCTCGATAGGATCATCAAGCTCGATGGATTTCTCGAACCCGGGTGCCGGCTTCGAAAGCAATAACGGGCGCTCGCTTTCACCGCGAGCGAGTTTCTGTAATCGTACACCTTCAGGCCCAAGCCGTTCGGAAACTCCCGCTTCAGGCAGCGTCGCGAATTCTCTAAAGCTTCGGATGCCCCAAAGCTCGAGCGTCTCTAAAATCTCCGCCGCGCGATCGGCTTCGACACGAACCAGAGAAGCATCCAGCGCCTCGAGCGGCAAATTACCGAGGCGTTTTGCTTCTTTGCCGGGAGAGATGACGGTTATGCCCGCGAAACACCTCGCCGCATGAATAGCTGCATCAGGATTTTGAGCAATGGCTACATTGACTTTGAGGCCGAGTTCCGCGGCGTGGCGCGCGATTTCTTTTGCAATCTCTTGAGGCGAGCCGAACAACAACTCGCAGCCTTCGATGTCCAGCACGACCGTGTTCTCGGCGGTCTCTTCCACCAGCGGCGAGAACGCGTAAGCACAATCCACCAGCATCGCTCCGCGCTCTTTTTGAGGATCGGGGCTATGAAGACACGCGAACATAACAATTCCTGCTGCCGCCTTACCTAATCGAAAATCTATCGAATATATACGAAAATAATCCAAAGCCGTCAAGCTCTCGGATCTCGATACTTCAAGGGGCGGGATACTTGATCGCTGTCCTACAGTGTCGGATAATCGAGCGGTGAGCGCGAAGGGGCCAGTTCTTTACACATTTGTGGAGTCGGTGGTCTTTACTAAGCAATTGCAAAGAGCTGGCTTCGATCGAGACGTTATATGCGATACAAGCGGACCTGTTGGCTGACCCCGAACGATGGCCAGTGATTCCGGGAACCAAAGGCGCACGCAAAGGGCGTGTTGCCGATCCTCGTAGCTCACATGGAAAGCGCGGCAGTTTCCGTTATGTCTACATGTATCTGAAACATCGCGGACGAATCTATCTTCTGTTGATGTTTGGTAAATCTGATCAAGCCAATCTGTCGCCAGAACAGATCCGGCACGTAGCTGAATTGGTAGAGTCAATCAAGCGAGAGATAACATGAAATCCATGCGAAACAAGAAGAAACCAAAAACCAAGTACATGAGCGACGCCCTGTTTGGTGAGTTGAAAGAATCGCTTGAGCAGGTTCTGCAACATGCGCGTGGTAAGCGCGCCGATCTGCGTGTCACCGTGTTGCCGGCGCCGCCATCGCCGATGTCGCGGTCTGAAATCGTGCAACTGCGCCAAGAGCTAAATTGCTCTCAGGCGGTCTTCGCTCGATTGCTCAATGTGAGTCTCAAGACCGTACAGGCGTGGGAGCAAGGTGTTCGCGAGCCTGGAGACGCCGCTTTAAAACTCCTGGCTATTGCCAGAAAAAACCCTGAGGCTTTGTTGTTCTAACTATTGCCGCTCGGCTGGAGAACATATGGTGTGCTCCGAGTGATACCGGTCCTTTGGCGGCTGAGGGGTTCATAAGATGGTCGTGTCGCATCACCTGAAATGGAAAGAAAAGCGTTCGCGAGGGCAGTCAAGAGAAATGGTGATGATCATGGCTATGTATAGCGACAATTCCATCAATACTCAACGCAAGGTGCCGCTCTCGTCGGAAGAGGAAGTGCTGCGACTATTCCAGGCGAATGGATATGACTTTGATCAGGTCGTCGAGGAATGTCGCGAGCGGGAGAGCGCTGTTCCTCTGGTTGAGAATATGCTTGGCAGTGTGGTTTACATTTCTGGAGACGAAGGCGTCGAGGCTGTGATCACCTCAAACTATCAAGCATCATTCGAGGCAGCAGTTGATCACCTGGGTCGTGCGGTGTCAAATTGGACGTTCGGGGATATTGAATCAGCCATTGTCAGAGGAATCAGCAGCGTCGAATCATTCATTCTCTACCAAACATGGCATTGTTGATGCCCAAAGCGCGAAAGTCTTTCCAAAACATCATCGAAGAGTTGCGGGATTTCTACGGCCCACCCGAACCTCCCAAGGTCACCGACCCGCTGGGAATGATCCTGCTTGAAAACGTCGCTTACCTTCTGAGTGACGAGCGCCGCGATCAAGCATTCAATACTCTTCGCGAACGAGTTGGCCTGACGCCGCCCGAAATCCTCACTGCTCACGAGGAGACCTTGCTCGAAGTCGCCCGGCTCGGTGGAATGCATCCTGCTGGGCGAGTGGAGAAACTCCGCCGCATCGCGCAGATTGCGCTGCAAGAGTTCGAGGGCGATCTCGACAAAGCCCTCAAGCTGCCGCTTGCTCAGGCAAAAAAATCGCTGAAGAAGTTTCCAGGAATCGGCGATCCGGGCGCGGAGAAGATACTGCTCTTCTCGAAGACCCATCCGATCCTTGCGCTGGATTCGAACGGGCTGCGAGTGCTGCTCCGGCTGGGATATGGCGAAGAGCGGAAGAGCTATTCTTCGACATATCGCGCGGCGCAGGAGGCGGTCAAGGACGAGTTGAAGAAGGACTACGATTGGTTGATTGCGGCTCATCAACTGCTGCGCCGTCACGGGCAGGAGCTGTGCAAGATCACCGAGCCACAGTGCCCACCCTGTCCCGTAAAATCGTTCTGCCGATACTATCAGGAGACTTCTCAGAAGAGCATGGAGTTCAGGCTTTAGCCTTGGGTTTGTTTTGAGCAGGAAGAGTAAAGACAGGCTAAAGACCTGAACTCCATGCCCTAGCAGGCTGCTGAAAGTCTTTTTCCCTAGCCCAGCGCGTTTACGCCTGGGATGATTAGGGCTGAATCATCGAGCCTCCTTCAGTCAGGAGGCTTCTCAAGTCGGCTTAAGCCAATCAGCCCTTGCCTCAATGCCGCGAGAAGCCCCATAAATGGGGCTAAACACGCAAACGACCGCACTGTCATCCCAGGCGTAAACGCGCTGGGCTAGTGGAAAACAGAATGGCAATGGCCGGCCACTCGAAGGCGCCAATATCGATCGACACACCAATCCGCTTTGGTTTTTCAGCAGCCTGCTAGGACGACATGCCGCTGGAACGGCGCAGCGCATAAGCTTTGTGACGCACCTTTCCTCTAGATGACACCAAACTCTGAGCTTCGAATTCGCACAGTATCCGTGTTGCGCGGCTGTAATCAATGGAGAGCCACATCTGCAAAATCGCGGGCGACGCCTGGCCAAACTCGGTCACCACGACAAGCGCGTCGCCGTATAGTTCGTCTAGTTCGTCGGGCGCGGACCCGTCAAGAGCGCAGGGCTTTGCAGGTTGACTGGCCTCGTGCTCGGCGTCGCGCAGATTCGGCAGTGAAGCAGCGCGTTGTTGATGCGTTGCCCGCGCGGCGACGCTCGGTGTCGCCGCGATTATCATGAGAATCTCTTCCAGTTCGCGGCGCAGCTCCGACAGGCGAAGCTCCAGAATGGACGAGTCCATCGATACCTCAAATGATGCTCGCGCGACGGGGGTTGGTGCGACAGAATATATCACACATCGCGCCGCAGGACGCACAACTCACAATGCCGATCGTGTTTCTAGCCCAGGATCTAAAGAAGCCGCCGCGAATGCTTAATAGTAGGTTAGGCTCAGAATGGTTGAGGAGGGATAGTGGGCTTTGGTGCTCGATCTTTTGGGCGTCTGCGAAAGTTGACCAACTTTCGGCGAGGCTTTCCTGCTCATGAGATGTATCACCGCGGGCAGCTCACAGTGTATGAGCGGCTTTTGGGAATCGAGCCCGCGCTGACGCAGTTCTTCCGCAAGATGACGGGCACAAGCTAGTAGGGCGTCGCCGGGCCTAATCCGCGAAAGACCCGTTCCGCCACAAAGACTCAAGGACACAAAGCCGCACCAAGTCAAATCCGCTCTAGGTGAACGCGCTTCGTGCTCCTTCGTGCCTTGGTGACTTAGTGGCAGAAAGTGTTTCTTGAGCAAGGTGCTACTGTCCGTTGCGTGGATCATGAACTCCTCATCCAGGGCGGGTTCTTCTTTGCAACGCGAGCATAGATCGGGCACTCGGGAACGTGCGCGCCGGGAAGATAACCGGTGCTGAGCAAGAACTCGCCAGTGATCTCCCCACCCGTAAACACAAAAGTTTTCCTGAACAGCTTCACCCACTCGTCTTTCGTTAGCGGATGGTGAGCATCGAGCCATCTAGCGAATGATCCATTGCTGTCACGAATCTGGACGATGCGTCGTGCATTCTCAATCGCCGCATTGATCTTGAGCTGATTGCGAATGATACCGGCGTCGAGGATCAGCCGTGAGCGTTCTTTCTTTCCATAAGCCGCAACACGATCGACGTCGAACCCGTCGAACGCCGCCCGGAAATTCTCGCGCTTCTTGAGAATCGTCAACCACGACAAGCCCGCCTGATTGATCTCGAGCACCAGCCGCTCGAATAATCTTGGTTCGTCCCGAATAGGAAAGCCATACTCCTTCGCATGATAAGGACCGTGATAAGGATGTCCCGGAGCAACGTCACAATAGCTAGCCATCAGTCCTCCTAGTCTCGAGAAGAAATCTAACCTTCGATTCGCCGGCGATCAAACTATGGTTTGCTTGCACTCAGCCGGGTGCCGCTGTAGAACTGCTAGGCTGTCACCAACCAATCTGAAAAGGATGCAAACTATGAGTCTCGACCTGGAGAATCAAATCGTCGACACATGGAACATACACAACCGAATCAACCTTTACCTGCTCGAAGCCATCCCGGCCGCAGCCTTGAGTGACATCTCGGCTTCAAAAGGGCGAACCGTCGCCGAGCAGTTAGCTCACCTTCACAATGTCCGGCTGATGTGGCTGAAAGCGTCCGCTCCCGATCTGCTGGAAGGTCTTGAGAAGATCGAGAAGGAAACGGCCGCGGACAAGAAGCTCCTGGCGCGGCGACTGAAGGAGTCTGGCCAGGCAATGGAAGCGCTGCTCAAGAAATCAATAGAGAACGGTGGCAAGGTGAAAGGATTCAAGCCGCATATTACGGCCTTTCTCGGATACATCGTCGCTCACGAATCGCACCATCGCGGTCAGATTGCTCTCTCGCTGAAACAGTCGGGACACACGCTCGACAAGAAGGTAGGTTATGGTATCTGGGAGTGGGGCGTGCGATAAACGATGGCGCAAAGGAGGGCAGGATGTTTCAAGGACTCAGGACGGTTATTTATCATGTGAGCGACCTGGATCGAGCTAAGGCTTGGTACATCTCGGTGCTTGGAATCGAGCCATACTTCGATCAGCCCTTTTTCTGGAGGCAGCAATGGCAAAACGATACTGGCTGATGAAATCCGAACCAACCTCATACTCAATCGACGATCTGAAAACAGATAAGTCAACGCTATGGGAAGGAGTGCGAAACTACCAGGCGCGAAATTTCATGACAAACGAGATGAAGGTTGGGGACGAGGTCCTCTTCTATCACTCAAACGTCGAGCCGCCCGGCGCTGCCGGAATCGCCGAAGTCAGCGGCTCCGCCGAACCGGACCCTAGCCAATTTGACGCCAGCGATAGTCACTACGATCCGAAGGCGACGCCGGCCAATCCGATCTGGCACTGCGTGCGAGTGAAGTTCAAACAGAAATTCGCGCGCCAGGTCGCGCTTCCAGAATTGAAACAGCAGAAGGCGCTACAGAACATGATGCTGCTTAAAAAGGGGAGCCGCCTTTCGATTCAACCCGTCACCGATACGGAGTTCAAGCTGGTGAGCAAACTTGGATCGCGCAAAGCCGAGGGCACGAAAAAGGCCAGGTGATAAGAGAGTTCAGGCTTCTTATAGCCGACCGCTCGTATGCTAGAATTCGAGTTGATTCGCGGTAGATGACGATTGCGCGGGGAATAAATGTTCTGTAATAAGTGCGGTCAAACGCTCCCGGAAGGAAGCCGCTTCTGCAATGGCTGCGGCGCGCAGACTGTAGCCGCCACCAGTGGTTCATTCGAAGGGCCCGTTGCCCTTGCGACTTACGCCGACGAGCACGAAGTATTCACGATAAGACCGACCCTGATTTTCGTGCTAGTCCGATACATAGTCGCCGCGCTGATCACAATTGCGACGGCGGCATTGATGGGAGTGTTGAGCAGCATGAAGGTGCAGTGGCTTACGGGAGAAGTGGCGTTCTTCGTCATCCTCGGCGTAGGACTTATCGCGTTTTCAAATCCGATTTACAAGCACATTCTCAGGAGGCGCGAGGTGTATACGCTCACCAACCACAAGCTCGAGATGCGCTTCGGATTATTCTCGAAGATCGTGCAAAACATACCGCTGGTTAAGATCCAAGACGTAACCGTGACGGCCTCGTTCTGGCAGCGGCTGTTGAACCTCGGCGATATTGAAATTGACAGCGCGTCGGAGACGGGAAAGATAGTATTGGATGACATACATCATCCTGAGCGCTCCGCGAATATGATACTGGCCGAGTTGCGGCGCCGGAACTAAAGCGCTCGTCGTGGGGTCTAATCTGGCTGATGCGTGATCTGAGAAACGAACAAATGCATTTGGAAAAGCAACGGCCGGCAATGCTGACAATCATTCTAATTCTCGCGGCCTCGCTCGCGGTTGGGGCTCAGCAGGCACCACCCTCAGATAAGCAAGCGGGTGGCGCAGAGGTGATTCCTCTCTCGTCATCACACCCACTTTCAAGCTTGTTGCCGGATAGGCTCGCCGGCATTAAGGCGACCAGTGACTTAAAGCAACTCGCAAGTGAAAACATTGTCGAGCTTGTGGCAGACAAAGCGGCGGTCTACCGGGAATACCGCGTCACCTCGGCCGCTTCGCGTGAGTACTCAGGTGTTCGCGTAGATGTGTTCGAAACACAAAACCAGTTCACGGCGCTTGGGCTGTTCATGTTCAATAGCCGAGCGAGCAAGGCTAAACCCATCGAGGAAGAGCTAGGCTCCAATGTCGCGCGAGTCGATGGCGAGCTAATTTTCTGGACAGGGAACTTCTTTGTTCGAGTGGGTGATGCGAATCAGAAACCTTCCCGCGGAAGCTCCGCTGTTCGCGAAGCTCTGGCCCGCGCGATTGCGGGTGCGATTGCGCCGAGAGACCAGGTCATCAGCCGTCCGCCTCTGCTCGATAGCTTGCCGGCGGCGTCCCTGGTTCCAGAAAGCCAGTGTTATTTCCTCGGTCCCGAATCGCTGAATGCCTTCGTTGAACATGGCCGGGAGATGTTTGAGTTCAACGGAGACACCGAAGCGGTGATGGGTCAGTACGCGCAAGGCGAGGGCCCGAACGGCGGCGCGGCCCAAGCGCGGGCAAATGATCAAATACCTGCTAAGGCCGGAAGCGCTCCAGGCTCCGCGACAGCCGCACCTGATTCGTCGCTGAAGCTTCTGATCGTAGAGTTCCACACCCCGCAATTTGCTACCGACGCAATGGTCCGCGTCTCAAGTTACGTCTCATCGCTCCCCGAGAGCGATCAGCAGCAAATTATCTTCAAGCGAACCGGGAACTACGTCGTCCAGGCGCTGAACGTCCGGGACCGAGAATTCGCCGAAGGCTTAATGAACTCCGTGCAGTACCCTTATACAGTTAAGTGGCTGCGCAATCCGCTGTGGCCGGCCAACGATCCTTTCCGCATGGAGAAAACAGCCACCATGCTGCTGTCGACCTTTGGTCTGCTTGGCTTGATCTTAATTACCGTGCTCTTAGTTGGGTCGGTATTCGGCACGACAACCTTCTTGAAGCGCCGAAAACAGCAGCGAGAGGTATTCTCCGACGCGGGCGGAATGCTGCGCCTGGATATCGAGCCGTTCGAGTCTATCTTGTTGGGACTGCCACCAAAGCGGGACAACTGAAGGCAGAAGGAAGTGAAGTAGAGACGTCGGGGTGCCGATTCTTCAGGAAGTGAAGGAGATCGCTATCAAGTGACTAGGCCACGGACTCGATCATATACCTTCTCATATCGCTGATCGTGCTCTGGATCCTCTCCCCGGCCGTATTCTGGGAAGTTGAGCCTCAAAAACCCCTCGAATGAACTCACCAACTCTGGATCATCAAAGGCACGTCTGTTGAGACACTGCTCAAGCGTGAAGTCGCCGTGGATCAAGTTGGCTTTCAGCTTTTCAAGAGTGTCGATATCTATCACTTGAATTGGGGCGATCTCCACCAGGAGAGTCGCTTTGCTATTCTTCATAAGCTTCAGGAAAGAATCGCGAAGTATCCAATTCATCAAGTCAAACCTCAAGAATGGTTCCTGCGTTATCAGAACTGGGGTAACTTTTGTTATCCGGGTGTCAATGCGGTCTAGCTCTGGGATACGGTCATGGTTGGCATGCTTTTTATTGAACAATCGTTCAATCCCGTTAATCAATTGCTGGACGCCACGCTGGGCCCCGAACTTCGAGTTCAGTTCTTTCTCAAAGAGGCGTACCTTCCCACTGTACTTTGTTTCGAGCTTCAGGAATCCTCCCTTGTATTCCAAGACGATAATATGCCCACCGGGGCAGATAACAATTCCATCAAACGCCTGATCACCAGTCTTCTCGAAGCGAGGAAAGGTTATCAATCGCGCTGAAGTCGGTGGATAGATTTCGTGCATTAGCCGTTCCACGTAGTCTTCAAACAAATATCCAAAGGCGGACGACGCTCGTTCCTTGTTCTCTTCGCCGAGCATACTGTCGCGGATCGTGTGATAAACGCCCGCACCAAGTTTTTCAACCAAGAATGCGGGATCAACGCAAATTAGGTTTCGACGTTCTAGCTCTACGAGAGGGAACTTACGAAAACTCACAAAGTTGTATTGCGACTCTACCGATGGAAACCGCATTATTTGTTTCTTCAAGAGCGCCGGTAGTTCAGCTAGTCGTATAGAAACAGTCTTGAGATATCTGTCGATGTCTCGTTGCGGAATACTACTGTCTTTAAATGACGAAGAACGATTGAGTAGGAACTTTGCTGGAGTCGCAAGCATCTGATTCCGATCTTGCAAAGAATAAAGCAAGAGAGTCAAAAAGACTAAATCGCGGTATCGCTCCAGCGATAAACCAGTGGCCTTCCGGAACTCTGCTGCCAAGCGAAAGCTTGGCAAATTCTCTCGTAACTTGGCGGTGGTTTGCTTTGACCGGAGAACATCGGAGAACATTATGTCAGAGCGCACGACAGCGCGTTCTGGATTTGGCGGATTGTACAGTTCTAGGGTGGGAGCAAGCTGCAAAGCCAGATGCTTTCGAGTCTTCCTTTTGGATCCTTCGCTGATGACCTTTTCTTCTTTTAGCGAGACCAAATGGTCGTTTGTGATCAGAAAGCACTTGCCCAATTCGAAAGCGCCTGACCCCTCATCATCACCAGTCAGTTCTCCGTTACCGTAGCAGTACAGAATGCACTTGCGAAGAAGCGTCAGGGCGGCTTGACGCGTGAATATCGGGCTTTCGTCCCGCTTTGCAGGTCCATATCTGGACTTGAGTCGCTGCTCCAATGTTTCATCATCAATGAACGTGGAGATCAAAGCACCCTGGAGGTTCTGCATTCCCTCCTTGTTTCTCATCAACATCTCAAGAGAAAGCAGAACGTTGATCTGAGCAAAGCGGAAGAATGCATTAGAGAGCTGGAATCTCCTCAGTATCTTTTGCACCTCGAAGAGCGGCGGCCTCTCATCAAAGAGATCGGAATATCTAATGTAGACGAAATGCTCCATTACTGAATTAAGCTACTTGTTGTCACGGAAACGTGAGGCATAGGACAACGCACAGGGGTTTCCCTGAACAAACCGACCGACTGTCTTAACTAGAAGTCGGGGATCAGCAATCGCATTCCGGCCAACTCTGTTACGCCTGCGCAATCAACTGCCTCAACACGTAAGGCAATATACCGCCATGGACGTAATAATCCACCTCGATGGGCGTGTCGATGCGCAGCGTCACCGGCACCCGCTCGGTCTCGCCAGTCGCGCGATGGATCGTCAGCGTCAACTCCTGCCGAGGCGTGACTCCTGCTTTAAACCCCGTGAGGTCAAACGTCTCGCTGCCGTCGAGATGAAGTGACTGGGCGTTTGTGCCATCCTTGAACTGACAAGGCAACACTCCCATCCCGACGAGGTTGCTGCGATGGATTCGCTCGAAGCTCTGAGCAACCACCGCGCCGGCGCCAAGCAGCCGAGTTCCCTTCGCCGCCCAATCGCGCGAACTGCCTGTTCCGTACTCCTGACCCGCGAACACCATAAGCGGGATGCCCTCGGATTGATACTTCATCGCTGCGTCGTAGATGCTCATTCGCTCGCCGCCGGGTTGATAAACAGTCACGCCGCCTTCAACGCCGGGGACCATCAAGTTCTTGATCCGAACGTTCGCAAACGTCCCGCGGGTCATCACTCGATCGTTACCCCGACGCGAACCGTAACTGTTGAAGTCTGAAATTGCCACGCCTTTCTCTTGAAGGTAGAGCCCGGCCGGTGAACTCGGTTTGATCGCGCCGGCAGGTGAGATGTGATCGGTTGTCACCGAATCGCCGAATATCGCCAGCGCTCGCGCGCCCTTGATTTCACTCACGCCGCCGTGTTCCATCGAGAAGCCTTCGAAATAAGGCGGCTCCTGTATGTAAGTCGATTCCGGATCCCACTCGTACACGTCACCGGCGATTGAGGGAATCTCATTCCACAGCGGGTTTCCCTCGACAAAGTTGCTATACCGGCGCCGATACGTCTCAGGGTCGAAGGCTGTTTGAAGATGCTGCCGCACTTCTTCGGCGCTCGGCCAGATATCCCGGAGATAAACATCACGGCCGTCTGTTCCCTTCCCTATCGACTCTTCCGCGAGGTTGATATCCACGCGACCCGCAAGCGCGAAGGCGACTACCAGCGGGGGACTCATCAGGAAGTTTGCTTTGACGCTCTGATGCACGCGCGCTTCAAAGTTGCGGTTGCCGCTCAGCACGCTTGCGCCGACCAGGTCATTCTCGTTGATCACTTCTTCAATGCCCGGATCAAGCGGCCCCGAGTTCCCTATGCACGTCGTGCATCCGTAGCCGACGAGGTTGAAGCCGAGCTTATTCAGATAATGTTGCAGTCCGGCTTTCTCCAGATAATCGGTCACGACTCGAGAGCCCGGCGCCAGCGATGTTTTTACCGCCGGGCGAATCGTCAGGCCCTTCTCGACCGCTTTCTTCGCCAACAGTCCCGCGGCAAGCATCACGCTCGGGTTCGAAGTGTTGGTGCACGAAGTGATCGCCGCAATCAAAACGTCGCCGTGGCCCAGATCGATCCTGCCGCGGAAGCCACCGGGTTCGGTCCCTTCGACACGGTCCGGCGTCGGCCGGTTGTTCATCATTTCGGTCTCACTAACCACGCTCGTGTCCTGCGCGCTCGTCGCCTGATGCACAGCGACGGGGGCGGTTTCGGTTCGCTGCTCTCCGCCGCCGGCATGCGTGTCGTTGTGCCTCAGACCGATCGTCGCCGGGAAGCGTTGCCCGAGTTCTTCTTTCGATTTATTGTAGCCGTTCTCGCCGAACGGCTTTTGAAGAAGACCCACGAACGTGCTCTTGAGATCCGGCAGCGCGATTCGATCCTGTGGGCGTTTCGGGCCGGACACGCTGGGTTCGACTGATGATAGATCGAGTTCGAGCACTGTGCTGTAGGCGCATTCGTCCTTACCCGGAATCCCAAACATTCCCTGCGCCGTGAAGTAACTCCGAATCAACTGGACTTGTTCGTTTGAGCGTCCCGTTGCTTTGTAATAAGCACAGGTTTGCTCATCAATCGGGAAGAAGCCCATCGTTGCGCCATACTCCGGCGACATGTTGGCGATAGTCGCGCGATCGGTAACAGACAAACTCGCCGCGCCCTCACCATGGTATTCGACGAACTTGCCGACGACCCTCGCCCTGCGAAGCATCTCGGTCACGGTCAACACCAGGTCAGTCGCAGTCACGCCTTCCGTGAGCTGTCCGGTCATATGCACGCCAACAACGTCGGGGGTGAGGAAATAGACCGGCTGGCCGAGCATACCCGCTTCGGCTTCTATCCCACCGACTCCCCATCCTACGACGCCCAACCCGTTGATCATCGTGGTATGCGAGTCAGTCCCGACCAGCGTGTCAGGATAGAAGACGGCGTCCTTCTCTTGAACTCCTTTCGCCAGGTATTCGAGGTTGACCTGGTGACAGATGCCGATCCCGGGCGGTACGACATTGAAGCCATCGAATGCTTGCATGCCCCACTTCAGAAATTGATAGCGCGCTCGGTTGCGTTTGAACTCCATCCCCATGTTCAAGCCCAGAGCCTCAGGCACACTCGAGAAGTCGACCTGAACGGAATGGTCTATTACGAGATCCACCGGAACAAGCGGCTCGATGATCGCCGGACCCTTGCTCATTCGCGCGGCAGCCGAGCGCATCGCCGCCAGGTCAACTAACAGAGGCACACCGGTAAAGTCCTGGAGCAGTATGCGGGCAACCACGAACGGGATTTCTTCTGTGCGCAAATGGTTGGGTTCCCAGTTCGCCAGCCTGCGCACGTTGTCCTCGGTGATGCGTTTGCCGTCGTAATTGCGCAGGACGGATTCGAGCACTATGCGAATGCTGATGGGAAGCTTTGAGATGGGACCGACGCCCTGACGTTCAAGCTCTGGCAGCGAGTAGAACTTTCCGGCCAGGTCGTCTTTGATGTTGAAGCTCTGTAGTGAGTTGAAGAGATTGTGTGCCATAGCATTCTCAACCATCGGGTTTCATGTTGCGCGGGGGTTGCGCTTGCACGCACGCTCATGCTCAATCGATTTCCAGCATAAGGGCGCGCCTTTAATAAGTGAAATTCAGTTCAGTTTAGAAGCCGCATAGTGATACGTCAAGCAAAGCGCTCCAAACTCAAGCGGGGGAGTGATGAATGTAACACACGACTCGATGCTAAGGGTCGTTGTGTTATTACGGTCGCGATCCACGTTATCGAGGGAGGATCATTTTCAGCGCGCGCACCTCAACAGGCTCCGATGAATATAGCACCAACCCTCACTCGTCCCAACGTCAAGCCTGCTGGTACTGGCTTTTGTTGGATTGCTATAATGACACGCTGTTAGAAGGGTTCCGGGTTCAGGGTTCAGAGTTCAGGGTTCAGGGTTCCGGGTTCAGGATTCACTCTCATTCTAGTAAGACGCTACACTGCGAACTCCGAATCTGGCGGTACCACGGACCTGAACCCCGAACCCGGAACCCTGAACCCTGAACCCTGAACCCTGAACCCGGAACCCTGAACCCCTCGGAGAAAAGCCGGAGGATCAAGAAGGCATGGATACCAAATCAGAAGTGCGCGCGAAAAAGAAGGCCCAGTTTTCGGAAGCCACTCAGGGTAAGGGCAAGACGACCGCGATCCTTGTCGCAATTGCGGTGGTGCTGGCCGGCGTGGGGATCTATCTGGTGATGAATGCTTCCGGCGACAATCCATCCGCTACCGCTGTAGCGATCAGCCCGGCGCCGGGCGGGGCAGAGGTTCGCGATGTCAAAATCGCTCTTTCAGACTTGACCAGCACGGCGAAGTTCTTCGACTACAAGCTGTCTGACAACAGGCCAGTCCGGTTCTTCGTACTCAAAAGTTCCGACGGCGTCTATCGCGCCGCGCTGGATGCCTGCGACACCTGCTATCACGCTAAGAAGGGTTATCACCAGGAAGGCGATGACATGATCTGCAACAACTGCGGACTGCACTTTCATTCATCGAAGATCAACGAAGTGCACGGCGGGTGCAATCCTGTTGGGCTTCCGCGAACGATCGAGGGCAATCAGCTAGTGATAAAGGCGAGCGAGCTCGAGAGCCGCGGGGGATACTTCTAAAACACCTATGCGCATAAGCACAATCGCATTTGCAAATCTCAAGCGCCGCAAAGGCAAAGCCGCCTTCTTAACAATCGGCATCGCCATTGGTATCGGCACCGCAGTCGCTCTTCTGAGTTTGAGCAGTTCGATCAAAGAAGAAATCGGCTCGCAACTTGATCGGTTCGGCGCAAACATCGTCGTGGTGCCGCAGTCAAACAGCCTATCGCTCGACTACGGCGGGCTCTCCGTCTCGAGCGTTTCATTCGACGTCAAACAGCTCAAGAACGAAGACGCGACACATGTCCTCGACATTGAGTATCGAAATCGCATAAGTAACGTTTCTCCGAAACTGCTTGGAGCTGTGGGGGTCGATGGCCGCGAAGTTCTTCTGGCAGGCGTCGACTTCGAAAGCGAGCTGACGCTGAAACGTTGGTGGCATATCGCTGGGCGCAGACCTCAAGGCGAACAAGAGCTGCTAGTCGGCTACGAAGTCGCGCGCGCCCTTTCGCTCATCGAGCCCGGCTCGGGCGCCGGGCAACAACACGTTTCACACGGCGGCTCGCACCAGAGCAGCGAAGATCAGTTTCAATTCAAGATCGTCCGCGACCGCTTGAAGATCGCCGGCCGGGATCACCAAGTGGCGGGAGTCATCTCGCAAACGAGCGGACCCGAGGACCAGATGATCTTCGGCTCGCTTGCGCACGTTCAGTCGCTGTTGAACAAGCCCGATCAGTTGAGCCTCATCGAGGTGAGCGCCCTGTGCAAGGATTGCCCGATCGAAGACATCGTCGCGCAGATAAGCGAGCGCTTACCTCACGCGAGAGTCTCCGCTATTCAACAATCGGTTCGCGCGCGATCTGAGACGGTCGAGCGGCTGACTCGGTTTTCGGCTGTCGTCTCCGCGGTGGTGCTGGCGATCGGCGCATTGATGATCTTCACGACGATGATGGGTTCGGTCATCGAACGCACCAAAGAGATCGGAGTGCTCCGAGCGATAGGATTTCGAAGGGCTCACATCATCAAAGGACTGATGATCGAAGTTGCGTCGATCAGCCTGCTCGGCGGCTTGTTGGGTTGGGCGACAGGGCTGCTCGCAAGCTGGGTTGCGCTTCCTTACTTCGCCGAGACCAGAGTGGTCTTTGAATTCCAACCGGCGCTGGCAATCGTCGCCGTCGCCGCCGGGTTGATCATCGGGACCCTCAGCAGCTTCTACCCCATCGTTCGAGCGTCGCGGCTCGACCCCTCCGAAGCAGTGCGATATGTGTAGCGGCGATCTTTGCGGCCTTTGCGTCTTTGCGTCTTTGCGCGAAACTCAATGCCCTTCATAGCAATCGAGAAAGTCACCAAGGTTTACCAAGCGAACGGAGACTCCGCGAGCGTGCGGGTGCTTTCGGATATCAGCGCCGAGATCGCGGAAGGGGAGTTCGTTTGTTTGATGGGCCCCTCGGGTTCCGGCAAGAGCACGCTGCTCACGATAGTCGGCGCGATGAATCATCCAAGTGAAGGCCGCGTGCTGGTTGACGAGATAGACGTGTACGACCTCGCGGATGAGCGACGCGCTGATTTTCGCCGCGAGTATCTAGGCTTTGTTTTTCAGCAACATCACCTGATGCCTTATCTGAACACGATCGAAAACGCGATGCTTCCCCTCGCGACGGGCAGCGAGAGCGCGAAATGGAAACGTGAGCGCGCGATGACGGTGTTGGAGAAAGTCGGGCTTGCGGATAAGGCTGCCCGGTTGCCGAATCAACTGTCAGGTGGAGAGCAAGGGCGGCTGGCAATCGCTCGGGCGATAGTAAACGAACCTCCGTTGATACTAGCTGATGAGCCGACAGGTTCGCTCGACACGAAGACGGGCCGCGAAGTGATGGAAGTGTTTTTGAAGCTCAACGCACAGGGCCAGACTGTTTTTATGGTGACTCACAATTCTGAGAACTCGGCGCTGGCGCACAGGATTATTAATATCGTTGATGGGCGAATCGCATAGATGCGGTTCAGGGTTCAGGGTTCCGGGTTCCGGGTTCCGGGTTCAGGTCCAGCGTCCGCGGCACAGCCAGATTCGGAGTTCGCAATGTAGCGCATTAAGAAAATGAGAGTGAACCCGGAACCCGGAACTCGGAACTCTGAACCCTGAACCTTATCTTATAGGGGCGGCTCGAACCGCCCATCCACCGCCGTCCAGCCGCCGTCAACAAACAGCACCGACCCGGTGACGTAGCTGGACGCGTCCGAGGCTAAATAGACAACCGGACCCACCATCTCATCGGCAGTCGCCCATCGGCCGAAAACGCTCTTCGCAGCATAAGCTGCATACCACTCGGGCCGGTCTTTGATGGGTCGCGTGAGCGGCGTTTCGACAACCCCCGGTGCGATGGCGTTCACTCGAACTCCAGCCGATCCAAGCTCGGCCGCCAGTGCGCGGACCATTAGCGCGATTCCCGCTTTTGTCGCCGCGTAAACGCCCTGCCCTGGCTCGACGACCTGCGAGCGAATTGACGAGAAAGCGATGATACTTCCACCGCCGCGCTCCCCCATGATTCTTCCCGCCTCGCGCAAGACTCGAAATGTTCCTTTCAGGTTCAACTCGATCACGCGATCGAACTCCACGTCTTCATAAGCAACAATGGGTTTGCGTACGTTAGCGCCCGGCGTAGTGACAACTATATCAAGACGCTGATACTCATCGGTTACAGCGCGAAACAGCTCGGCGACACTTTCGGTTCGAGTGATATCAACCGGCATCGCCCTGGCTCTGCCATCGATCTCACGCACAGTTTGCTCGGCGGCTTCTTGTCGCACGTCAGCGCAAACCACAAACGCACCGTGCGCCGCGAGTCCCTTTGCGGCGGCCTGGCCGATGCCCGATCCCGCGCCGATTACGACTGCTAGACGGTCGTCAAGTCGAAAGAGTTTCTCGTAGTCCATTGCTTTCCCCATACGCATCGTTCGCCGGAGCTAATGCTCGTGCGGCTAAAGGTGGGAAACGGTCAAAGACAAAGGATCCATACCTTAATGACTCACACAGAACTCACCCGCTTCACAAAAGCATCAGCAATCAACATCACTACCCCGCCCGCTGCGATACCAAAAAACAAAGCCGGCACGCCTCGAACTCCTCGGCCTTCAGACATCAGATCGAGAGCGAACGTCACAAACACAGAAGCCAGCATCGATAGAATGGCTGCGCGAGCTTGAACCCTTCGCGTATACAACCCGGCTACCAACGGCAACAGCAACGCCGCCACAAGAAGCGTGTAGAAGATCTTCAGAGCCGAGATCACCGTCGGGAGAAAAGTCGCCAGCATCGCACCTGCAACTCCGCACGCGATCGCTGAAGCTTTCGCGACTCGCACTAGGCGCTCGTCTGTCGCGCCCGGATTGAGGAACGCTTTGTAGAGATCCTTGCTCAATGAGGTGCTCAACATGAACAGCGCCGCGTCGGCCGCGCTCAGCTCTGCGGAAAAGATTGCACCCAATAACAAAGCGCCCAGCCATAGCGGCAACGCCTGGGTCAACAACATCGGAAGCGCCAACTCGTGATTCGCAAGCGCGGGAAATTGCCCTCGAGCGATGATCCCCATCAACACCGGCACAATTGCATATGCGAGCAGCGCCGCCGCGTTCGTCCCTACTCCGACTCGCACTGCTTTTTCATCGCGAGCGCCGAACAGCTTTTGCAACAACCCTGGCGAGATTACAAACGACGGCGCAAGAATCGCCAGGTAGCTTATCGCGGCGGACCAGCCTTGACCGACCAGTCCGAAGTAAGCCTGGACGTGATCGGTCCCAACCGTCGTCGCCACACTCTCCTTCAAGCCTGCGAGTCCGTTACCTGCTCCGATTAAGTAAATCAGCGAGACAACGAAGCCCGCGAGTTTTACGGTCAACTGCAACACGTTCACGCGAGCTGTCGCATGCAAGCCGCCGAGCGTGAAGTAAGTAGTGATAACGACGGCTGCGATGGCACACCCGGCCGGCTTGCTCAGGCCTGCGACGACGTTGAGTATCCACGCAACTGCGATCAACTGCCCCGCGAGAATCGACAGGGACCCAAACCATAACAGCAGAGCCATCACGCCCCGGACGCTTCGGTCATATCGAAACTCCAGATAGTCGCCGACGGTGTAAAGATTTTGCTCCTTGGCGACGCGCCAGATTTTCGGCCCGACAGTGAGCGCGAGTATCACCGACCCGATTCCCGCTGATCCAACCCACCACCATGCAGACATCCCATCGCGATAACCGAGCCCGGCCGCGCCCACCGTCGATCCCGCGCCGATGTTGGCAGCAAGCAACGTTGAGAAGATCAGTCCCGCGCCCAAGCCTCGTCCTGCGACAAAGAAATCGCTCGAGGCTCGAACACGTCGCGACACAAAGACACCGAGCGCGATTGTCAGCACTGCGTAGGCGATGAGGATGAGGAGGAAGGTCATCGGACTTTGCGGTCTTTGCGGCTTGGGGTCTTTGCGTGAAAACGGTCTCGCGCAAAGTCGCAAAGCCGCCAAGCCGCAAAGAACTCAAGCGTTACAATTCGGTTGCGCTTGGCAGTCCAGGTATCCCGCGAGCTGCTCGAACTGCTCGCACCACAGCTTGAGCAATCGCTTCGGCGGCAAGCGCGCCTATCAAGGTTACGTTAGCCGGCTTGGATGACCTGCCGGTCGCGAGCGCAAAGATAGTGTCGCCGTCATAAGCCGTGTGAACCGGATTGATCGTGCGAGCCAGGCCGTCGTGAGCCATCTGCGCGACTTTCGAGGCCTGAGCCTTCGAAAGCGCGACATCAGTCGCGACCACTCCAATCGTCGTTGCTGCGCCAGCAAGAGTCGGCGGTAACGGCTCGCCCCTGAGTATCGCCGCCATCGAATTCAGCAGCGACTTGCCATCTTTCGTTCGCGCGCCAGCGATGACCTTGCCGTTCGTTGGATCGAACACGTCGCCTACCGCATTAACGGCCACTATCGCGCCGACTGTCACGCCGTCGAGTTTGATCGCCGACGTTCCGATTCCGCTCTTCATTGCGCGCGGCATTCCGAACAACTTGCCAACCGTAGCTCCAGCGCCCGCGCCGACGTTGCCTTCAGCGGGCGCTGTTGTTGTCGCTGTTTTGCAAGCCTTGTAGCCAGCCTCCGCATCGGGGCGAATCTTCGCGTCTCCCACTCCAAGGTCGAACAGAATCGCCGCAGGAACGATCGGCACGCGAGCCACTCGCATGTCGAAGCCAATGCTGCGCTCTTCTAGAAAGCGCATCGCTCCCGTCGCCGTATCAAGGCCGAATGCGCTCCCACCCGAGAGCATGATCGCGTGTATGGTCTGAACAGTGTTCATCGGATTGAGCAGATCGGTGTCTCGCGTTCCGGGCGCAGAGCCTCGAACATCGACGCCGGCGACCGCGCCTTCTTCGGTGAGGACTACCGTGCAGCCGGTTGGTCTTCGCGAATCGGTGAAGTGCCCGACTTTGATTCCGGCTACGTCTGTGATCGCGCGGTCTGGTTGAGATCCAAAGAGCAAAGCACCATCGCCTATGGCCGCGAAACCTGCAGCAGCAAGCGCGCCGCGAAAAAGTTCACGACGAGTTGGGCGTTGGGGCGACGACTTGTCGCTCTCGGTTGCCTTGATCAATATCGTCACCTCCTTAATAAAACACGGATGACACCGATTCGACGGATCAACGCGGATCAGATCCGTGCATATCCGTTGAATCGGCGTCATCCGCGGTCCATTCCGTCCACTCCCAGCAGCCGCATCGCCCCAACCGCCATCGCTTTGCAAGCTGCGGTCAAATGCTCGATCTCGCAATACTCATCAGGCTGATGCGCGAGCTTCAATATGCCTGGCCCGTACGCGATGCACTGTTCAATGCCGGCAATCCGAGCGAAGTGCTTTTGATCATAAGTGCCCGGACTAGCAATCAACGGCGGCTCGCGGCCAATCGTCTCGTTCAGCACGCCGCTCATCGTTTTCACCAGCGGCGATTCCGGTGCCGTCATCGTCGGGTGCACGATCAACAAATCCTTCAACTCATATTCGAGCGCGGCGTCGTGCGTCCTCAACTGTTCGATTAAGTCGCCGATCTCGAGCCGCACGTCGTCCAAGTTCTCTTCGATCAAGAAGCGCCGGTCGAACACGGCTCTACATAGGTCAGCCACGCAAGGCGTCTGGGGCGAGTCGGGATCCTGGCCGCCGAGGATCGAATTGACGTTGATCGTGGCGCTGCGCGCGCCTTCCGGCTCGATGGGCATGCGAGTTCGACGGCCGGCTAGCTTAGGCTTGAGATGACGTTCGACTCGCTCGATCAAGCGAGCCATTCGATCGATCGCGCTCACACCTAAAAAAGGCATGCTGCCGTGAGCGATGCGTCCGTGCATCAACACTTCAAACCAGTACACTCCGCGATGACCCAGGCATATCCGGTCATAATCCAGCGGCTCGGTGATGATCACATAGTCGACAAGATCGGCCCTTACATAGCCGTGCTCGGCCAGATAGGCGACGCCCGCCAACCCGCCGCTCTCTTCATCGACCGTCGCGCTCTGCTCAACTGAACCGGTCAACCGAACACCAGCGCGTCGAATCGCTTCGACTGCGAACACCGACGCTGCGATGCCGGCCTTTTGATCCGTCACGCCGCGGCCGTAGATTCGTCCATCGCGCACCTCGGCTGAGAATGGATCGAGCGTCCATCCTGCGCCCGGCGGCACTACGTCGATGTGACCGTTGAAGTGAAGCGTGGGATGGAATCGCGAGCCGTGAAGGTGACCGATGACGTTGACTCGCGGATGTTTGGGCGAGCATTCGGGTCGGCCGGTCGCTTCGATGAAGCTCACCTCGTAGCAGAAGTCTTTCAGCTTGTCGCCAATGAAACGAGCGCAGTCTTCGTAGTTCTCGCCGGGCGGGTTAATGGTAGGAATGCGAACGAACTGCCGAAGCCACTCGACCATCTCATCCGCGAGTTCATCGACGCGGGCCAGGACTTCTTTCTCAGGTGTCGTCATGTTGTCACTACGACTCCCTGAAACGATGAAGGGTTCGTAGTCCGGCCTTCAGGCGGAAGTTCGTAACGCTCGGCTAAGAGACTAACATACCAAATGGAACGGAAGGCCGAACTACGAACCTTTCTCAGGCGAACCAGACATAACTCACGCCGCCAGCCCTGAGCGGATCGCTTTCTCGACCGCGTCGCAGAACGTGTCGATATCGGCAAGGGTTGTGTAGACGTTCGGCGTCACTCTGATCCCCTTGAATTCGTCGTGAGTGATCGGCGTGCAGATGATTCGATAACGTTCCCAAAGGTGCGCGCCAAGCTTGCCGTGATCGACGCCTTCAACGCTGAAGTTCGCCAGCCCGCAAGACTGCTGAGGATCGTAAGGCGTCAAAATGCGCACACCCTTGATCGTATCGAGCCGGCGCGCCCAACGGTCCTTTAAGAAGCGAAGCCGCGCGGCTTTTCGTTCGCTCCCGATGCCTTCGTGGAAGGTGAGCGCTTCAGAGATTGCGTTGTGATTAGCCGCCGGGTGCGTGCCGATCTCCTCAAACTTGCGAATGTCGTCGTCCTGTTTCTTATCGGCGGCCATCAAGGGCCACAGCTTTCCGATCTTCGATTTCCGGACGTAGAGAAAGCCCGTGCCGTGAGGCGCGAGCAGCCACTTGTGCAAGCTCGTGCCGTAGTAGTCGCAGTCCAGGTCGGCGTGCTTGAACGGGAAGTGCGCGAATGCGTGCGCGCCGTCTACGATGACTTCTATGCCGCGCTCGCGTCCCATCTGGCAGATTCGCTTGATTGGAAATATCTGCCCGGTCAGGTTGGTGATGTGACAGACCAGGATGACTTTGGTGCGAGGCGTGATCGCGCGCACGAAGCGTTCGTACAAATCATCCATCGACGGCGGCGGAACCGGGAACGAGATTGTGCGGAGCTTGATGCCGTCGCGGCGCTCGCGTTGCAGCCACGAAGTGAGCATTCGAGGATAGTCTTGATTGGTGGTCAACACTTCATCTCCGGGCTTCAGGTCCAACCCGAAGATGCAGATCTCGAGGGACTCGCTTGCGTTGCGAGTGATTGCCATTTCTTCGGGGTCGCAGCCAAAAGCGGCGGCCAGCCTGCGGCGTACGCCTTCGATTTCGGGCTCGAGCACCTGCCACATCGTTATGGTCGGGGCTTGATTGGAGAACTCGAGGTATCGGCGCATCGCATCCTGCACGATGCGAGGCGAAGGGCTCACGCCGCCGTTGTTGAGATTGATCAGCGAGCGATCGACGGTGAACGATTGCTGAATCTCACGCCAGAAGTCTTCATCGGCGGCGATCTTATCGGTTGAGATTGCCCCTGCGGCTCGCGACGCGGCGAGGATGCGCTCTATGCCTCCTTCGCGGATCGAGGCGAGGCTCGTCATAGCCGTCGCGCTGCCAACTGATCTCAGGAACGTTCGCCTTGTGAACATAGCTGCACCTCGCGCCATGGATTGGATGAAGCTGCTTGAAGACTGCGGATTCTATCACAGTCGCTTATCTGAACAAATCGTGGTTGGCTGGCCGGATTAACTCGAGGCCCGCGGATTCCCTCGCCTCATAGTCGAAGCCGCGTATGACCACGACGGGAACACCCGCGCTTTTTTTCATAACCAGCTCCGCCGCAGATGCAAGCTCGTCGGCGATAGCGATGACGGTAACTTTCAAGGCATTCCCATGCGAATCCTTCTGGCCGCGATAGTCTATCAGTGGAGCGATGCCTGAGACTCCAAGCGCGACGTTGACCAGCCCTTCGCGCCACGGGCGGCCGAAGGTGTCAGAGACAATCACCGCGAGTCGAACTCCGAATGCTTGTTCCAGCGCCGCGCGAATCTTTCGGGCTGATGCGTCCGGGTCTTTGGGCAACAGAGTCACTGTGCCTTCCGTGACGTTGGAGGTGTCTACGCCAGCGTTCGCGCACACGAAGCCGTGTTCGGTTTCCGAAATCAACACGCCGCGCTCCATGCGAACAATTCGCTTCGACTCGCGAAGCACGACTTCGACTACGCGAGGGTCTTTGTCGTAGGCTGCGGCCCACTCGCGGGCGCGAGGCGAGGGTTCGAGTGAATCCAGCCGCACGATCCGGCCTTCCGCCTTTGAAACGACCTTCTGCGCGACGACCAGGACATCCCCGTCGACGACCTCGATCCCGGCTGCGCGAAGAGCCTTGGCGATCATCGCGGCGACATCATCGCCGTTGACCACTTCCGGGATTCCCGATACTCCAATCAGTTCAATCGTGGTATTCACAACGTTTTGCGTCTTTGCGTGTCTTTGCGTGTTTTGCGCGAAACCCAACATAGTCACACCAGGACGCTACGGCCGAAAGCTATTCCCATTCACACTCGTTCCCGCGTAAGCCGCTCAAAGGCGCCAATTCCCACGAGCGTGTCAAAGGTTTCAGTGCCACGAGCGCTTGCCATCAACAACTCGACGTCCGCCGGCTCATCGATGTCCAGTGCTATGCGAGCGTTGTTAACAATCATGCAATCCACACCAACGCGCGCAGCTTCCTGTCGGTGCAGCGCAAGCGAGTTCGGACCGAACCGCGATGGAAACAAAGTCGGCGGCGTGCGAATGATCGCGTTCGTGCCTGTTCCCTCGCGCGAAGGAACAAGAAGCGCACCCGGTGAATCAAGCTCGATCGACAGAAGCTCGTCGATGTCTTCGGCTCGCACAAGGGGCAGATCGGCAGGCAGCCTCATAACCGTATCGAAGCCGCGCTCGCTCAGCATACGCGATGCCCAGTCAACCGATGCGCTTTCCGAGATCTGCGACTCTTCGGTCAACACATCCCATCCATGATCGCGCGCGCGTTCGATGGCTAGCGCGAAGCTGGTAACGATCACGACCCGGTCCTGCTTGCGCGCCGCTGCGATGGCCCGGCTCACGTCTTCGAACATTGCCCACGCAAGCCGGCATCGCTCGTCCTCTGACAACAGCTCTGCGAGACGAGTTTTCGCATGCGTCGGGTCTTTGACTGGAATCAGAAGCGCTTTCATAGAAACAGGGAAGAGCCGAATGTCTAATCCTCGTCGCGCGAGCCATTTCGACTAAACCTCCAGCATGCGCCGCGCTAGTTGCTGCTTGTCTTCGAGCGTGTTCATCACCGTGTTCGTAACGACTACCTGACTGCCGAGTGATCTGATTTCGCCTCCCATATGAGCATCCACTTCATCGAGCACGAACACGTCGATGAAGTCAGTGTACATCGCGGCGACTCCGAGAGCGGAGACTTCGTGGCCGAGATCGCGAAGCATGTCAGCCGCCGGACCCTTGAGCGCCTTGCCGCCAATGATCGGCGTGATGGCAACGACCGTCGCTCGCGTTGCGCGCAAGGCTTCGCGCACGCCGGAAACCGCGAGAATCGGGGCGATGCTGATGAATGGATTGCTCGGGCAAATGGCAACCGCGTCAGATTCAAGTATTGCACTTATTACCCCTGGTGCGGGCTGGGCTGACTCGATGTCGAAGCAAATCTCACGCACTCGCGGCTCGCATCTGCGCCGCACGAAGTACTCCTGGAAGTGCATCTCGCCCTCATCGGTGATCACCCGCGTAGGCGTGTAAGCGTCGGTCATAGGAAGAATCGTTGAACGAACTCCAAGCGAGCGACGGATGTCGTTAGTCACTTCGCAGAGGGAGCGTCCGGCGCGGAGTTGGTTCGTTCGAAAAATGTGCGTTGCGAGGTCGCGGTCCCCAAGGTTAAACCACGAGGCTTCGCCGTAACGCGCCAGCCATCGAAGGCATTCGAATGTGTCGCCCTTCAGCCCCCAACCGGTCTCTTCGTTGATGACACCTGCAAGTGTGTAGGTGACGGTGTCGATGTCCGGGCAGATGCGAAGCCCGAACAACTCGATGTCGTCGCCGGTGTTGGCGATGATGGTGATGTCTTCGGGCGTCATCACGCTCGCGAGCCCGAGCAGCAGCCTCGAGGCGCCTATGCCGCCTGCCAATGCGGTGACTTTCATATCAATGCGTTCACGGTTCCGGGTTCAGGGTTCAGGGTTCAGGGTTTTCCCAGAAACCATCCCAACTCGAACTCCGAACCTTGAACTCGGAACCCTAAACTCGGAACCCTGAACTCGGAA
Source organism: Acidobacteriota bacterium (assembly GCA_038040455.1). Taxonomy (GTDB): domain Bacteria; phylum Acidobacteriota; class Blastocatellia; order UBA7656; family UBA7656; genus Onstottus_A. The sequence continues at coordinate 165,923 of JBBPIH010000001.1, read as the reverse complement.
CCCTGAACTCGGAACCCTGAACTCGGAACCCTGAACTCGGAACCCT
>JBBPIH010000001.1:0-165777 GCA_038040455.1 Acidobacteriota bacterium | reverse complement strand
GAACTCTGAACCGTGGGGCATGCCCGTACAAGTTCACAGGCCAATTACCCGATAGCGTGCGGTTTTGATCTTGTGCCTTCGATTGATGCCGATCGCGAGCACGGTCATCCGCTCGAGCGTGCGCGCGCTGTAGAGCGTTCCGGCATCGACGGCTCGCAAGCCCGCGATAGACGCGATAGCTCCAATCACTCGCGACTTTGCTTCTTTCGAGTCGCTCGCGACGAACGAGTCGCAATCGAGCGGTTCGTCGATTTCCGCGAGCAGGTGAGCCGGCTCGGTCTTGAAAGCGGCAACGAGCGGAATGCTTTCCGGCAGCCGTGCTTTCAGGTGCTCGCTCGCCGAACCTTCCGGGAGTTCAACGTAGCGCACACGGCCCTGCTCGACCGAGACCGGCACGGTTATGTCAATCAAGATGGAACCGTCGCGAAAATCCTGCCGGTGGGTTTCGAGTGTGGAAGCCGCGTGCGCAAACGGAACTGTCAGTAGCGCGAGCTCGCACTCCGCGATTACATCCCGGTTCTCACCGTAGCCGATGCGTTGCGACGACAACTGGCCCGCCCGCGCATCGAGGAGTTGATTCAGCTCATCTGCGGTGGTCTTTGCGCGATCGAGCGAGCGCGACCCGATCGACACTTGGGCGCCGGCTATCGCCCATCGAAGCGCCAGCCCGCGACCTTCTTCGCCGGTGCCGCCTATGAGTCCAATCTTCAGTTCGTTGCTGTTCATCCTTGTTGAAGCTCGCTTTCAATCCCTGCTCCCGAAATGTCTGGTCAAGGTTGCCATTTGCCAGAGTGAGTGTCAACGCGGCAGGTCGTTCAGGAATGAAGTATGATCAAGAGACCGAGCCGCCCCAATGCGCTTATTGCCTTCTGTGCAAACGGGATAGAAAGGAGGCGACTCTTGACTCTTAGAATTACACGCAGGTATTATCATTCTGCGGTTCCCAGTACAACCCGTGACGTTGCTTTAAGCAAAGTGAGCACAATCGAAATTGACCTTCAACTAGCCCAGTAAACAGGTACACCTATGAAGCATGTTTTCAGCGCGTTCAGTTTTCTAGCCATCCTCACCGTTGTGGCGCTGGCTTCCGACTCAAAATCAAATCCGAACTTAATGCCGCTCGATCAAGTGCGCCCGGGAATGAAGGGCCACGGGATGAGCGTGTTTCAGGGCTCGAAGCCCGAGCGCTTCGAAGTCGAAGTCCTCGGAACGCTCGAGGGAGTGCCCAATCCCAAACAGAGTATCGTGATCGCCCGGTTGAGCGGTCCGCTTGTCGAACGAACGGGAGTGTTCGCCGGGATGAGCGGCAGCCCGGTGTACATCGATGGCAAGCTCGTGGGCGCGGTTGCGTACGCGTTTCCATTCGCCAAAGAACCTATCGCCGGCATCACCCCGATCAGATACATGATCGATATCTTCGAACAAGGTCAAAAAGAAGAGCTGCCACGGTCGAGCCAGAACGTTAGCTTTAAGACGCTGATCGGAGAGAGCGCGAACACTGCGTTTGATTCGTTGCCTGCTTCGCCTTCCGCGCAGATCGGCGCTCGAGCGGCGAGCAACGTTGCTCTGACGCCATACGTCGGTCAGACATTTATTCCCATTGCCACGCCGGTGACATTTTCCGGGATATCCCAAAACGTGCTCGATGCGTTCGCAGGCGACTTGAGGAGAATCGGCATTCAACCGATTGCCGGAGTGGGCGGAGGATCGAGCCTCGGACCGATGGTTGCAGCGAACGAAAACACGCTGGCGGCAGGTTCGTCCGTAAGCGTGCAACTGGTGCGTGGAGACTTTACGATCGACGCCGCTGGTACCGTGACGTATCGCGACGGCGATCGCATTTACGCGTTCGGCCATCCTTTCCTCAGCTCGGGCGCGACAAGCTGGCCCATGGCCGAATCTTCGATCGTTACGGTCGTGCCGAATTTGAACAGCTCATTCAAGCTCTCGGCAGCCGGTAACCTGGTTGGCTCGATCAATCAGGATCGCTCCGTTGGAGTCTATGGCAAGTTGGGCGATAAGCCGCGAATGGTTCCGGTCCGGCTGACGGTTCACACCAGCCGAAACAAAACCGAGAGCTACAGCTTCGAAATAGTTTCTGACTCCTTTCTGACCCCGCTGCTGACCAGGATCACGATGTTCTCGGCGATCACCGCCACTGAACGGCAGATTGGAAGCCAGACGCTTAAGCTTGGCGGCCGCATCACGATCAAAGGGCAACCCGACATCCTGCTCGACAACAGCTTTACTTCGCCGAACGGCGCGGCGCTGTTTGCGGTGAACGCGGTCGCACAACCGCTCGCAGTCTTGTTCAACAGCGGGTTCAACGCGCTTGATCTGCGCGGCATCGACATAGACGTCACCTCTACCGATAGCCGATCAAGCGGCAGCTTGAACCGGCTGTGGGTAGACAAGACTGAAGTGCGTCGCGGCGAGAGCATCGAGATGCAAGCCTTCGCACGAAACGACAATGGCAGCGAGTTCGTCGAGCGCATACCCCTGGTCATTCCGGCCGACGCCCCGCTTGGTCCGCTGGTGATCACGGTCGGCGACGGCGCCTCGCTGAATCAAGCGGATCGCGCTCAGCCGTCGGCGGATTTCACCCCGAGAGATCTGAGCCAACTGGTGCGAGCCATCAACAAGCTAAAGAGGAACAATCGACTCTACGTCAGAGTGGTCCGCGCGGGGACGGGCGCAATCGTAAACAACGAAGAAATGCCCGTCCTGCCGCCGTCGGTGCTGGCCACGCTGGGCTCGAGCCGCACGTCCGGTGGCTACACGCCGCTGTCGGTGGCAACGCTTGCCGAACACGAGCTTCAGCCTTCGCAATTCATCATCAGCGGTCAGCAGACGATAACGATTAACGTGGTCAAATAGCAGGGCGATTGGAACGAAGGCTTGGATATTTTTTCCACTCGCCGCGGACAGTTGGAATCACCGGTTTAAAGGAAGCCCGCGCAGGTTGCGGGCTTTTCATTTGAGCGCAAGTTGTTTACAGCACCTGATTTCGGTCGATGATGAATCTCAAACACCTCGGCTTTCTCAATCCGAATCTTCAATGAACGGCGGCCAATGAAAGGATCCTGGTGATGTACAAAACACATACCCTACTCAAGACGGCTTTGACGTCGATGATGCTTGCCTTCCTGTGCAGCGCGGCTGTAGCCGTCGGCCCGGTCTTCTGGGAAATCACAAGGCAGGAAGACGTGATTAAGGGGGACGCGCGCGGAGTGTCGATTGCCGAGAACGGTACGATAAATCTCGCGCCTTCATTCACGCTTGTGTACGACACCAAGGAAGCCTACATCTGGTCGAGCGCGACCGACGCGGCGGGAAACATCTATCTTGGGACAGGACACGATGGGCGAATCTTCAAGGTAACCCCAAACGGTGAGGGCCGGTTGCTGTACGATGCGGCCGAACTTGACGTGACCGCCATGGCTACAGATCCGCAAGGCAATCTTTACGCGGGCACGTCGCCCGAAGGTAAGGTCTACAAGATAAGTCCCGACGGTAAAGAGTCTATGTTCTCGGATCCAGCGGATAAGTACATCTGGTCACTCACCTACGACGCAGCGACCTCGACGTTGTACGCTGGTACGGGCGGCAAAGGGGTGATCTACAAAATCGACGCAGCGGGCAAAGCGACGGTGCTGGTGGACACGAACGAGACTAACATCGTATCCCTGGCTCTGGACAAGAACGGCAATCTGTTGGCGGGCACCGATCCGTCAGGTCTTCTGTTGCGCGTTTTCCCGAATGGAAAGCTGTTCGCATTGCTCGACTCTCCGATGCAAGAAATTCATAGTCTGGCCGTTGCGACTAATGGATCAATCTACGCTCTGGGCGTCAGTTCGCAAGCCGGCGCAGCCCAGCGCTCATCTTCAGTCGGGACCTCGACGACCACGTCTCTTTCAACCGAAGGTGTGGTTACCATCTCTACCGGCGACGACCAGGAGGAGAGAGCAACGCAGTCGTCTGACATCTCATCCGCGACCGGAGTGAGCCGCAGCAAGACCGACGGGGCCAAAAGCGTTCTGTTTCGCGTGCTGCCCGACGGAGGCAGCGAGGTTTATTGGCGCTCAAGCGACACCGTAGGCTTCGGGCTCAAAACGCTGCCGGACGGAGGCGTGCTCGTAGGCACGGGCAGCAAAGGCCGCATTTATCAGATTGGGGCTGACCGCTCGCACACGCTTTTGATTCAATCGCCGGAAGACCAAACGTCAACGATCACCGCGATCGGCGACAACCTTTACGCGACGTCGAGCAATCTCGGGAGGCTCTACCGCATCGGCCGCGACTCGGTAACCGAAGGCACCTATGTCTCACCTGTCCGCGATACCAGGTTCGCGGGTCAATGGGGTGTGATAACCTGGCGCGGCTCAGCCGGCGTAGAGCTTCAGACACGCAGCGGCAACACCGAGACTCCCGATGCGACGTGGAGCGATTGGTCGCCGGCTTACCGGAACCCATCCGGCGATCAGATTACAAGCCCGCGCGCTCGCTTCATTCAGTGGCGCGCAGCGCTGCGGACCACGCCGGCTGGTCCCGCTTCAACTGCTCGCGCCGGATCCAGGCCCGGCGGCGCGCAGCTTCAGTCAGTGGTAGTCGCGTACCTGCCGCGCAATCAAGCTCCCGACATAGCATCGGTTAGTGTCCTGGCGCCGGGTGTTGCGTTTCAAGAAATGCCGATCGCCGTCGATCCATCGATCGCCTCGTCGGGACTCGATCCCCAACTGTTCGGAGTTGTGATGAATGTGCCTCCGCGCCGCTTCTTCCAGAAGGGAGCGCGCACATTGACCTGGCAAACGACCGACCCGAATGACGACACGCTTGCCTACAGGGTGTTTTATCGAACGCTGGGCGAGGGCGACTGGCATTCACTGGCGGACAGTCTTTCGCAGAACTATTACACGATCGACGGCAATCGTCTTCCCGACGGAACCTATCTGTTTAAGATCGTGGCGACCGACGAGCCGGGCAACACCAGGGAGTTGGCACTCACCGACGAAAAGACCACCGACGCGATTGAAATCGACAACTCGCCTCCCGCTATCAAAGTCACCGGTCCGTCGATCACTGGTCAGACAGCAGAAGTGCTCTTCGACGCAACCGACCCAACCAGCCGAATAGTGCGCGGCGAGTATAGCGTCGACGGCGGCGCGTGGCAGTTGATCTTTCCGGTGGATGGCATCGCCGACTCTGCTCACGAAAGCTTCAAAGTCAAAGCGGCGTTCGTTAAGCCGGGCGAGCACCTGATCGCATTTCGCTGCGCGGACTCGAGCTCGAACGTCGGCACCGCCAAGATCACCGCAACTGTGCGGTAGGATAGTGATGCGTGAACGTGATGCGTTATGCGTGGTGCGTGATGATGCTAATGCCTGATGATCCTCATGCAGGAACATTGTCGGAGAAGGGCCAATGGACAGGATCACAGGTTGGGAAGGGTGGCTTGCCCCCGCTCTTTTCAAGACGGGCCTCATCAAAAGGGGCGGGGGCAAGCCACCCTTCCCAACCTGTGATCTTGCGTATGATCCCTTGAACTGTGAGCTTGATACTTCACGAATCAGAATCACGCATTACCCATCATCCATAACCGCATCACCCCTCACACCTCACGACACTCTCAAAATCATACACTTCAGATAATGAGTCTCCGGCATCGAGATCACCACTGGATGATCGCGTGACTGCGTTCGCTTCTCGATGAGCTGCGCGTTGCGGCCTGCGTCTGCCGCAGCATCGCCGAGCACGTTCAAGAATGCCTCTTCGCTCATATGATACGAGCAACTGGAAGTAATGAGCGTGCCACCTGGCGCTAGCATCTTCATTGCGCGCAGGTTGATCTCTTTGTAACCGCGCAGGGCCGCCTCAATCGAACCGCGGTTCTTAGCGAAAGCCGGCGGATCGAGGTTGATCACGTCGAAGCGCTCGCCCGCTTGCTCCATCTCGCGCAGTAAGTCGAACACGTTCGCCTCGACGAACTCGATATTGCTCGCGCCATTCCGCTCGGCGTTTCGCCTTGCAGCGGCGATTGCCGGAGCCGAAACGTCAACCGCAATCACCTGCTCGGCTTCCCGCGCCAGGTGAAGCGCGAAAGCGCCTTGATACGTAAAGGCGTCCAGGGCTCGTCCGCGAGCGTAGCTGCGAGCGGCAAGGCGATTCTCGCGCTGATCCAGGAAGGCACCTGTCTTTTGCCCTTCGACCAGGTTAACAGCGAGCCGAATTCCGCTCTCTTCGATCTCAGTTTCGCCGGGGTCTGAGCCGTAGACCACATCTGTCGTGCGAGGCAAGCCTTCGAGGTCGCGGACCCGCGCTTCATTGCGCTCGACGATGGCGCGCGGGCTGTACCGCTCGACAAGCAGCTCGATCCACATCTGCTTGAGCGCTTCCATGCCCTGCGACAGCGTTTGAACAACGAAGCAGTCGTTGTAGCGATCGATGATGAGCGACGGCAGCAAGTCGCTTTCGCCGTAGACCAGCCGGTAAGCCGTCGTGTCGCGCACGACCTGCTCACGCAATCGCTCGGCTGAAGTGAGACGCAAGAGCCAGAAGTCACGGTCGATGTCAACGTCTTCAAACGCCACCATCCGAAGAGTTATCTGTGAACGCGAGCTGAACAATGCGCAGCCTAAGACTCGCCCGTTCGCATCGACTACGCGGACAACTTCTCCTGCTTGCGCACTGCTGTGACCAGCCAGGTCGCTGCGATAGATCCAGCAGTGCCGCGCGCGCACTCGCTCCGCGCCTCGCTTCGATATGGTGACAGTTGTCGGCATCGCTGTGTGACTCTATGATAATCGGTGAGTCATGACAAACGGCAGGCATTCAAGTAAAGCGGAGATCGCAGTCTACCTCGGGCTCGGCTCGAACATGGGAGATCGCCGGGCTAATCTTCGCGAAGCGATAGCGCGCATAGAGAAGCTGGGGATTGAGGTCGTGCGCGAGTCCTCTATCTACGAAACTCAACCCGTGGGGTTCAGAGACCAGCCGTGGTTTCTGAATCAGGTGATCGAAGCAAAGATGCTTGCTGGACTTGAGTCCGGGTCGGTTTTCGGCGACGCGGAGGCAATCGCCACTATTCAAACCGGGGCTCTTCTTTCCGAACTGCTCAACATCGAGAGCGAAATGGGCCGTGAGCGCACGATCGCCAACGGCCCGCGCGTGATCGACATCGATTTGCTACTGTTCGGTGAGATGATCATCGCGCAGCCAAAAGAAGATGCGCACTCGTCGTCGACAAACCGCGCTGACATCGTCGTGCCGCACCCGCGAATGCACCTACGCCGCTTCGTGCTCGAGCCCCTCTGCGAGATCGCTCCCGAGTTAGCGCACCCCGTTCTGAAGAAAACCTGCCGCGAGATGCTTGCGGAGGTCAAAGATCCTTCGGTGGTGGGACTGTATTAGATTCATAAAATTGCCTGAGCGCGATATACTGTCGGTTACCTGGGCTGCTACTCGATGCGTTCGGGTTACTTCCGAGTGCTGATCCGTACCCACCAACGGAACGATCGACCGTTCCAAGCGCTCAGATGTGATCGAGCTTGCAAATAGCAGAGAAGCCTTAGCCAGCAGGAGGTACGATGGGGGAAGTACGAACTTTCGTGACACTCACCAATGCGACCGATCAAGTATTAGTGCGCCGGGGTAAGCTCGAGCTGGACGAGGTGCATACTTACAGAGCGGACGCCCTGGTCGATACAGGCGCCGTCCGCACGGTGCTCCCTCCTCACGTAGCACAGCAACTCGACCTCGCAATCCGGGGACGGAGAGTTGTGGAGCTGGCCGATGGGCGGAAGGAGACCGTCGGAGTGACGGAAGCCGTTGAGATTGATATCGAGGGGCGAAATACGATCGAAGACGCGCTTGTTCTCGGGGACGAGGTAATAATCGGGCAAACGGTGCTAGAGACACTCGATCTTCATGTGGATTGCGTAAATAGGCGGCTCATCCCGAATCCGGCGCATCCCGATCAACCGGTCGTGAAGATCAAGTAGCCGCGCTTTTCACCAAGCTGTGTAGAAGCCTCCATGGCCGGAGGCGCAGACAGTGACCTATTACCACGTAGTTTTCATCGTCGCTGGTCTTCACGCGTTGCCTGCGTCGGCGCAGCCTTAAGTCTGTCGAGCGCCCGCAACGTCTTCCGCCAATCCCCCTCGTCTTTTTTCGTAACAATCGGCGCATTCAAATCACTGTAAAATGCGAGGATGTTCTGACGGAGCTCCGGGGTCACGTCCTCAAACTTGTTTTTCGCTAGCCTGTTCAGGAACTTTGCATAGGTCTCATCTGCCAGCTTGTATTCACCCGCGTGCGTGGGTGCTCCTGTATCGAAGTCCCGGTTTTGCAGATTCAGCTTGTCCGTTCGCGCTCTACTGAGCAGGGCCCGATACTGGGTGAGCGTTTCAGTGAAGCTCTCAAGGAACATTCGTTCACCTTCCGGCGTGGGCGTCTTGAACGAGAGCGCCGCGAAGGGCCCGAGCTTCGGAACGATGCGGAAGAGTAGGGCGACCGTCTTGGTAAAGGCTCCCGGCTTATCGTACTGGTTGCCCCATTCTTTTTCGTAGTCTGCGCGCGACAGTTGGTAGACAAACTTGTCGCGGGTGATGCCAGGGGTAGCTCTCTCGATCTCATCTTTCTTCGTTTCCCAAGCTACACTTGTCATCGCCGGGATCACGGTGCTCACAGCGCGACGGTATGTTCCGAGGGCCAGATCGAGGTTCGTGAAGATGTCTTTAATGTCGATGCCATAGGTCTTCTTGAAAGCGCGTTCGAGCAGGGGCTTTGAGACCTTGAACCCTATGAAGTCGTGGTAGGCCTGGGGTGCGTAACGGCCTCTCGCTAGTTGAAACACGTCGAATCCAAACTCGGTCTTTATGTGCGCCTTCGGGTCTTCGACGTATGTTACGGTGTTCCCGTACCTGGCATGCAACTTGGGATAGAGGACCGGAACAACGCGGTTCACGCCTAAGGGGTGGCCGTTGTTGTCCGCGGCATAGTGCGCGAGCGCGCCCAGAGCGAATGCGTACTCGTTAAGGTCCTGCGCGTCCGCGAGCAGCGCTTCGACGAAGTCCCCGCTTCTGACATAGTGCACGAGATCAGTGTAGAACCTGCTGCCAAAAGGGTAATAGCCCAGGTCTTGTATGATGGCGCCTCCGTAAGCGTGAGCATGCGCCTCGAGCAACTGCTCGGCTGTGGCGCGCGGAAATCGTTCCGCTAGTGTCGGCTTGATCGAATCATTCCACGCGGAGTCGATTATCGCTTCGTGTGTCAGCACTGAGTAGCCAAGTGATAAATGTGTGATCGAAAGTATGAGAGATATAGTCGCGGCGAAGCGCATGGGCCTCGAAACAAGAATTCTTAACATTATTGTCTCCCTGAAGAATGCATTCTAATTGTGCAGGACTAACCCGCCGTCGTACCGAAAGAGGACGTAAAAGCGCCCGCTGGAGGCTCGCGAGAGGTATACAAGCAAGCGCGGGACCGGATGAGGCGGGAAGATCCGATCACCCGTTGCGAGCGAGACATCTGCGTAGAAGCCACATAACAACGCCTTAAGCGTCAGTCCGCGGCCTGTCGAATCCGATAGAGGTCGCTCGTAGTCACGCCGATCTCAAGTACCTTGAGATAGAAGAAGAGCTGATACTTGTGATTGATGAAGTGTTCGAGGTTCCCTAGCAGGATCGTTATCACTGCTTCGCACTCGGGAACAAAGATGGTCGGAACGCGACGCGCGAGATCGTCATCGCCGAGCAGCGCAAAGCCCTCTTTGATGTGCATTGCGTAGTCGCGCACGCGCTCGAGAGCCTCTTCTACCCCGCAACAGTGATTCACCGGTAGCTCGCGAACTTCAGCGAAGTGAGCCAGACGGTCTGACTTCACCGCGTACAGCGCCGCGCAGAATCCAGCCAGGCATTCGAGCAGATGACCTAGCAGGTCACTCACGCGAAGCGCGTCGGACTGAGGCTTCCATTCCAGCTTGTCAGACGGGATGAGCGTGATCAGATGAAGGGTTCGCTCGATCTGCTCTTCGAGCTTCGAGAGGAAGAGGCTTGCGAGTGTGTTTGGTTCGCCCATCACCCTCTCGACAGGAGAATCATAGATGGCGACAAAGCGACTTAAACATCGAAGTACATCTGAAACTCGATCGGGTGTGGCCGCATGCGAACTGGATCAACTTCCTTCGTCCGTTTGTAGCTTATCCACCGCTCGACGAGCGCCTCGGTGAACACGTCGCCCTTCAGCATGAAGTCGTGATCACCCTCGAGCGCGTCGAGCGCGCGGTCCAGCGAGCCTGGCAGGGTCGGCACATCCTTCAGCTCTTCGGGTGATAGATCGTAGATGTCTTTGTCGAGCGGCTCGCCCGGGTCAATCCGATTCTGAACTCCATCGAGTCCAGCCATCATCATCGCGGCAAACGCTAGATACGGATTGCACGACGGATCGGGGAAGCGGACCTCGAGGCGCTTCGCTCCGGCCGCTTGCGAGTACATCGGGATGCGAATCGCCGCCGAACGATTGCGCCGCGAGTAAGCAAGGTTCACAGGTGCTTCATAGCCTGGAACCAGCCGCTTGTAACTGTTGGTCGTCGGAGCCGCAAGCGCTGCGATCGCCGCTGCGTGCTTGAGTATCCCACCCGCGTAGTGCAACGCCATCTCCGATATGCCCGCGTATTTGTCACCGGCAAACAGCGCCTTGTCGCCTTTCCAGAAGCTCTGGTGGCAGTGCATCCCGCTGCCGTTATCGCCGAACATAGGCTTCGGCATGAAAGTCGCCGCCTTGCCGTAGTAGAACGCAGTGTTCTTGACCACGTATTTGAAGAGCATCACGTTGTCGGCGGTGCCCAGCAGCGTCGAGAAGCGAAAGTCGATCTCACACTGACCGCCGCTTGCGACTTCGTGGTGATGCATCTCCGGTTCTATACCGACCGACTGCAGGTTCTGAACGATGTCTGAACGCAGATCGTGCAACGAGTCAACCGGCGGCACCGGCACGTATCCTTCCTTGGTTCGCACGCGATAGCCGAGGTTCTCTTCGGTGCGGCCGGAGTTCCAAATGCCTTCGGACGAGTCGAAGTGATAGCCGGCACTGTTCACTTCGTTGTGATAATTGACCTGATCGAAGATGAAGAACTCAGCTTCAGGACCGAAGTAACAATTGTCAGCGATGCCTGTAAAGCGAAGGTAGTTCTCCGCGCGCATTGCTACCGACCGGGGATCAAACTCGTATCCTTCTTTTGTCATCGGGTCGACGGCGTTCGCGAACATGCATAGCGTAGGCTCCTCGAAGAAGGGGTCGATCCAGAATCGGCTGGCGTCGGGTATCAACAGCATGTCCGATTCGTTGATCGAGGCCCAGCCGCGAAGGCTCGATGCATCGAAGCCTATGCCTGCCTCAAACGTGTCTTCATTGAACTGGTTGATCGGGACGGTGACGTGATGCCAACCACCGGGCAGGTCCGTAAACCTGATATCGACGAACTTCACTTGCTCGTCAACTGCGAACTGCAGAACTCTCTTCGGGTCCATCGGTTCGAATCCCTCCTGAATTATGGCGTTTTAAAAAGTGATGATAGGGAGTCTGATTTTTCAGAGCCTTGAGCATATAGCCGTGGCATGGGTGTGTCAAGGATTCGGCCATCGCCAGGATCTGCCGGATGCAGTTGAATGAGGATTTGTGACTCTCAAGTGTGATTTGTGAACCTTAGTGCGTCGTGCCTTTGTGGTATATTCCACTCAGCGATCAACCAGCTTCAGCTTCACTGGCACTTCAACCCGGCGCTCATCGGTCTCGATAACCACAACGCCGTTGTACGCTCCCGCCTTCAAAGGCCTGGTGGGATCGATAGTGATTCTGATCAGGTAGTTGCTGCCCTCAACCATCGTCGCTTGTTCCAGCTTCAGGAACGGCAAAGTCGAGTTGAGCGCTTTGATGCGAAGCGAGCCTACTATCTTTCTAACGCCGACCCTTCTTAGCGTGCCCTTGACACTCGCCAACGCCACCTCGCCGAAATCGAGCTCCTTAGGAGTCACGATCAGATTCTCTGCTGGCACGTTTACCATCAGTCGCACGCGAATCTCGCGAGAGCGCCCGTCGCTTTGCTCGACAACAAGCGGCACTACGCGCGAGCTGGATTCGCTCGCGGGATCGATCGGTATGTCCAGCCAGTAGTCGCCGTTAGCTTCGCGCCTGAGCTTCCACGTGTCGGGCGCACCGGGCGCAAGCTTCAAACTGCCGGCGTCCGGAGCGAGTGCCTTTATCCTGAGCGCGATCGCGACCCGCTCGCCGGGCTCGACGGTAATCACAGGTCGCGCCGTCGGCCAGATTTGGAATGCGCCGTTTACTTCGCCGCGCCCCACGTCTGCCGTCGTGATGCGTTTGACGTAGCCGGGCAACGGTTTGACGTTCGCCAACACCTTGATTTTTATGATCGGATGTCGCGGGTCGTTAGTCTGCAGCTCGTAGGTATGCTCGAGAGGACCGCGCTGTTCCGCGGTGTGAACCTTTATCGTGATCCTGCCAACCTGACCAGGCTGGATGACTTTGTCGAAGTAAAAGTCCGTGGGAGGGCATCAGCTGGGCGCCACTCGCATTGCAGCTACGCGTCGAGCAATGAAGTGATCATTCGCACCCCAGACCGCCGTTGGGACGGAGTAACCGGGCCAGCTTGATCCCATCCCCAGCGCCGATTTCTGGGCGAGTTCGAGCGGCTTTGTTCCGGCATTGCGTACCCCGAAGCTCTGCTCGAGATCCTCTCCAGCGAATACGTCGCCGAAGTCGCGGCGTGTCGCGTCGATCACGACCTCCGGACGCGGCGTGGCGGCTTGCGGTACGGGTGGCGTCTGAGCCGCAGCAGGAGAGCTCGCCTTTGAGCGAGATGACGAACCCGTCGCTACCGCCGCCGACAACAGAATTGAGGCCAGGGCGAGCCAGACAAGCCGAGCTCTACCATTGAAGCAGCGCGCGGCCGGGTGTGATCGATTGGCTCGGTGAGATAGGAACATATTGAGAAGAGAATACTAGTTGGCTCTCATTGATATATCAAGGACAGCGCCAAGAACAACATTCAAGTCTGGAGGTAGCATAGACTTTAGTCTGTGCCTGGTAACTCCGCTAAAAGAGCAACCGCCAGGCACAGACTAAAGTCTATGCTACCTCCAGACCTGTGATCCTCGCCCCGCGATCTTTCTCAACCAGTTCCACGCTCTAGGCATCACGCATCAACCTCGCTTCCGTCTTCTTTCGGCCATCATATAGATCCCGGCTCCGACCAGGTTCGCCGCTACGATCACAGTCGCGATCTTGGTGGCGAATGCGGAGCGGCTTTCTACCTGGATCACCGGCACGATGCCCAGGGTCACATACAGCAAAGTCATCAACAGGCCAGAGAGAGAAGCGAGCTTTAGCCAGAGCGGGGCGCGCTGCGCGGTTCCCTTCAAACCTGCAAGCGGTATTGCAAACATCACCAGATAGGTCAGCGCATAGAAGATTCCGCTCGCGTTCCACAAGAGCTGAAACGCTTCCTGCTCGCCCACCCCGATCAGCCCTACCAGCCCTATCCCAAGGGTCGCGGCGCCAACGAACATGATCGAGTTGACCGGCGTCTTGCGCTTGGCGTGAAGGCGGGTGAACCAGTCGGGAAGCAACTGGTCCCAACCGGCCACCATCGGCAGCCGAGTGTTGCCGGCGAATTGAACGCTCGACTGCGCGATGCGAATTCCGAGGCCAAGTTCTTTCTTGAAGACCGCGCTTCGCCGCTCGACTTGCTGCTCGGCGTCGCGGAGTTCAGTGCTTATGGGTGCGTCCGCCATCTATGCGCCTCGGTTGGTTGCAGTCGGATCTGGCTTTTGTTTCCCAGCGACTCCGGCTTGCCGGTCGAGAACATAATTGAAAAGCCGCTCCGGCACCCAGCGCTTCAAAGCGATAAAGATCCGAGCATGTCGCGGGGCGGCGTAGCGCGGGCGGGGGTTGGCGAGGGTCAGCGCTTTGACTATCAACTCGGCGATGTCTTCAGGGCAACCAGCTATCTTGCGAAGGCGCTGTAGGCTCGCGCTCAGGCCCTCGATGGAGGCCGCGTACGGGCTGTCTTGCTCGATAACTGGTCGAGATATTTCGTTTGCTACTCCGAGAAACTCCGTGATGATGAAACCGGGTTCGATGACGATGACCTTTATTCCGAACGGGGCAAGCTCACCGCGCAGCCCGTCGGAAATGGCTTCCAGAGCGTGTTTCGTCGCATCGTAGACCGAGGACAGCGGCCGAGCCACGCGTCCTGCCACCGAGCTGATGTTGACAATTCGCCCGCTGCCCTGATTGCGCATGATCGGGATGACCAGTTGAGTGAGCCCAATCAGAGAGAAGAGATTGGTCTCGAAGTTCTGTCGTATGGCTTCGACCGGAACGATCTCGATGGGTCCGCGCTGCCCGTACCCTGCGTTGTTCACCAGCGCGTCGATGCGGCCGAATTGCGACATTGTCTCTCGCACTATGCGCTCGCGATCTTCGGCAGAGGTGATGTCAGCGGCGATTGCGAGCGCGCGGGTTCCTCCCTCCTCGATTTCCTTCTTGAGTTGATCGAGCCTTTCTTTGCGGCGTGCTACGAGCACTACATTCGCTCCCCCGCTCGCGAGCATCCTGGCCGCAGCCTCCCCGATGCCCGCCGAAGCGCCGGTCACGATCACTACTTGCCCATCGAGTTTACCCATTGCCTCCTCGAATGACAGGCTTCAGAATCTTTCCGCGAGGTAGTACTTCATCATCTGCCGCCACGTGGGCCAGTCATGCGGCATATCGTATCCCCACAAGGACAACTCGTGAGGAACTCCCTTCTGAGTAAGGATGCCCGACAATCGTCGCGACGCATTAGGGTTCTCGTAGCTTCCCTGACCGCTGACGATGTGAATGTGCTCCTTATGCCGGAGCGCCTCCAACTCCCACCCCTCGAGATTCGGCAGATAGTCAACAGGATTGTTGAAGTAAACGTTCTCGTCGTAGTAGTCGCCTCTGTAGTAGCCGCGAATGTCGAATGCGCCGCTCATCGCTATGCAGCCCGCAAACAAATCGGGCCTGCGGAAGAGCTGATTCGCGCAGTGAAACGCGCCGAGGCTTGCGCCGGCGGTAATGATTCCGAAGCGCCCTCGACAACTGTTCCAGATGTAGGGCACGACTTCGTCCGCAAGGTAGTTGTTGTACTGGACCTGGCGGAGCGCTTTGTACTTTGGATGCAGCTCGTCGTTGAGCCAGCTTTCGCGATTGATGCTGTTTATCGAAAATACCTTCACCTTCCCGGCTTCGATCCCGTTTTGCATCTCGTCGATCACATAGAAGCGTTCGTACTCGAGGAAGTCTGCGGCCGCCGTTGGAAACATCAACAGCGGAAACCCATAGTGGCCGTAGGTCACTATCTCCATCCACTTGTTCAGGCTTGGGCTGTACCAGCCATCGATGACTCGTTGCATAGAAGATGTTCCTTTTGTTAGTTGAATGAAACTCGCGCGTGATTCGTTGACAAGCGTGTAACCTAGCGGCATCTGCCGGGGATTTCAAGCTATGTCCGCTTCGCTCGGCTCGAGTTCGGCGGACAAGAGATCCAAGTCAAAGCGGAAGCTGTTCTCGAAGAGATTGCGAGACGGCTCACGATTGCGGAATAGACCGCGGATCGGACGGATTTGACCGATCTTCACAGATCCGCGCTAATCCGTCTGATCCGCGTCATCCGTGGTCGATTGTTTCTAATGGAGGTGAAAATTCCAATAGCACTTGTGAACCCGCTCGACGAAACTCCGCGCGTTCTTTCGAAGCCGGCGCCCCGGCTGAGCAGCACGGACGCCGGTCCTTCTTGAGAGGCGGCGGCACCGGTGATAAGATCGCGCGCTAACAACCGCGGCAGACGAGACTGGCCGCGTTCCCATTTGCCGGCGCACCAGGTCCAGAGAGGTCCATCATGAAAAAACTGATCCCGTTACTCATCTGCCTATCGCTGATAACGACACTCAGTTCTGCATCGCGTCGGGCGCAGACTGAACCGAAGAGCTATTTCGTCATTACGCACGCTAACGTGATCGACGGAGTTTCGCCTGCGCCGCTCAATGATGCGACGGTGATCGTTCGTGACGGACGAATCGAGAAAGTGGCGACCGGCAGGGTGGAACTTCCCGTGGGCGCTACGGTGATCGACCTGAAAGGAAAATGGCTGCTACCCGGCTTCGTCGACGCGCACGCGCATCTGGCGGATATGGCCGCGGCTCGAAGAGCTCTCGCTTCGGGAGCGACTACGGTGCGCTGCCTGGGAGTGAATCACTTTGTGGATATAGGTATCCGCGAGCTCAATCATGCGGGCGTCGCCGATCTCCCAGACGTAGTTGCAGCCGGCTATCACGTTCGTCCGCGGCCCGCCGAAGAGTTCTTCCTCAACACGCCGAAGATGAGAGACCTGATGAGCGGAGTGACGGGGCCGGAGAACGTTCGCAGGATGGTGCGCGCGATGATCGACCGCGGCGCCGGCGCGATAAAGATCATGGCTACCGAGCGCGCTGGCTTGCCCGACACCGATCCGCGCAAGCGGGTGTTCACGGACGAAGAGCTGGCTGCCGCAGTCGACGAGGCTCGCAAGTCGGGCGTTTACGTAGCCGCTCACGCCCACGGCGATGAAGGGGCGGCCGCGGCAGTTCGAGCAGGCGTACGCTCGATCGAGCATGGAACCTACTTGAGCGACCAGACGCTTGCGCTTATGAAGGAGCGAGGCATTTACCTCGTGCCTACCATAGCAACGGTGATGGACCTGATCGATCCGGGCGGTGACTATGACAACCCCATTCTATCTGTTCGAGGCCGGGCGATGCTGCCGCGAGTGCGCGAGACCACCGCGCACGCTTGGAAAATAGGAGTGAGAATCGTCGCCGGCACTGATACAGGCTACAGTCCCACGAGCAGCCGCCGCATGCCGCACGAGATCATCGAGCTGGTCAACATCGGGATGCCGCCTATGGAAGCGATCAAAGCGGCGACCTCCGTTGCCGCGGCTTGCATCGGGGTAGATAAGCGCACAGGCTCGATCAAGCCAGGTATGGAAGCTGACTTTATCGGCATCGAGCGCGACCCGCTTGCGGACATCACCGCGATTCAAGACGTGATCATCGTGATCAACAACGGCAAGATCGCCGTGAATCGGCTCGGCTGGTGAAGCTCCTCACTTCTTGTTCACGCGGTTGAAGTGGATCAACCGCCGGGTGTTTGCGTCGCTCACCAGCTCGAAGCTCGCATCTGCAGCCCCGTTGCGCTCGCTCAGTCTGTAAACGCCATCCTTTCCTTCGGACGAGCTTGTTGCGTTAGTCCGCCCCAGAAAAGCTTCTGCACTGGCTCTGTCCACTTTCTGAGTGACGCTTTTCCCTGAGCTCACTGCCTGAAGCGCATAAGACTTCAACAACTTCGGCCAGTAGGCCTGAAAAAGGGCCGAGTTGGCGAATACATCGGCAGACACTATCTCGCCGCCAATCACCACAACTGCTCCGACGATGTTCTTGCCAATCAATTTGGGGCCGAGTGCCTTGTCGAATGCTTCGAGCTTCGCGCTCACTTGTTTATCCGCGTACACCTTGTTGAGCGTGCCCGTCGAAGAGCTGACACCGTTTGCTCGCTCGGCTTTCGCGACTTCTGACCAGACCTGAGATTGATCTTTCTTGGCCTGGGCCTTCTCGCGGACTTTCGGCGAAGCCATAACCGACCTCGCGGACCCAAAGTGGCTGGCCGTTTCCTGGGCGCCGCCTTGACCGGAGCGCTGACTCTGTCCGGACCCCGCGCCGGCCTGCCACCTGCCGTGCTCAACACAAAAGACATCGATTGGCACAGGCTTGTTTGAAGAAGAAACGAGACAGTCGTGCCCGACGATTCGATCCTGCTTCCCACCGATCACGATCTCGCCGGCGATCAACACCAGCGTCTTGCCTGAGTTATTGGTGACCATAAGGCGATTCACTTCGGCGTTATCGCCCATCCGTTGATTTGGTCTGATCGTCCGCGAGCGGCCATCCGCACCGATCTCAGTGACCGTGACCTTGCCCGAGCGCAGACCCTGGTCCAGCGTGATGAACTCCTCCGTGCTGCGTGTTTCGTCCGCGAGCACCGGAAAGACTGTGAGGTTGTTGTGAGCGGAGGGTGAGCCCAATCGCCACTCGGGCTGCGCTGGCGTGCTCGCGACAAGCGCTCGCACTCCCTGACGGGCCACCGGACTGTCGGACTTCGCCTCAACTATTTTGCCGGCCGACGAGCAGGCAATTGACAACGCACACAACACAATGCTTGTGAGGACTCTGATCAGGGGTTTCATACGAATCTCCTCTTTGCTTGGATCGAGTGTCGGGCTGGAGAATCGATCTGGCTTTAGAACGCGGAAGGCAGTTTCATCTTGCACCGCGCTTGTGTGATTAGACGCCTCGCGAAGAAGTTTGTTCCAGCGATGAGGCGGGATACCTGATGAGCGATGCGTGAAGTAGCATAGACTTTAGTCTGTGTCTGGCGATTGCTCTTGTAGCGAAGTTACCAGACACAGACTAAAGTCTATGCTACTTCACGCACGGGCCGGCATTTCCAGTAATAGTTCGTGAAGCCTTCAGCTTCATACATTCGGCGGAAAGTCATCTCAACTGGCTGGTCGATTTTAACATCGGTGGGATTGCGATCGGTCATCATCAGGTAACCTCGTCCGCCGCCGTCGAAATCAACTACGGTCATCACGCTTGGCGGATCTGGGTCGGCATTCAAAAAGTCAACGGTGAAGGTAAATAGCGTCGCCCGCTTATCGGCGAGCCGCACGCTTTCGAAGCTGTCCTTGGACTGGCAGCTTATGCAGACTCGCTGATGGGGATACTGCACCTTGCCGCAGTTCAAGCATCGATATCCGTGCAGACGGTAGATGTCGTCGCGCCTTCGCCAGATCGCGGGAGCCGATGCGGACGGAGCCTGGCGGCGCGCGGCTTCAGTGTCGATCAACTCGCGGAACTTCGCGTATCGTTCATAGCTCTCCAGATTCGCCTTTGATGCCAGGTATCCCTTCACCCCTCTGCGCCCGGTGATCGATTTCGCGTTTTCGATTTCGTCGGTCACTTCAAACATCAGCGCGTCGCAGCCCGAGCCGTAACCAACTACCAGAAGCTTCTCGCCGGCGCGAGCGTCTTCGAGTACCGACGACAGCACCAGCAGCGGCATCGCCGATCCCGTGTTGCCGACCGTCGAGAACAGGTGGTCGGGAATCTGTTCAGCCTTGAGCCCGACGCTCTTCGCCGTGCCCGCGAGCGTCCCAGGATCGGGCGCGTAGAAGATCGCCTTCGATATTTCTGACGGGCCAATCGCGCTGCGCTCGAACAGCTCGGATAAGGTTTGCCGCACCACTCGCTGATAACCTTGGGTAATCGCGAAACGCTCTTCCCATCCTGATACGAACCGCTGGTCACCCCGGCGCCAGACGTCAGTCATCTCGTCAACGGTCGAATGACTGGCGATCAAATCCGCAATCACCCTGTCTCTTCCGACGGCGATCGCCGAAGCCGCATCGCCAAACATTCGTTCGTTAGCGGACTTTGGCGGCGCGAGCCTCGTGTCGGCGGCGGTGATGATGACGTTCGACACCGATCCCGCCTGGACCGAGTCGAGAGCCGCCAAAGTCGCTGTCGTAGCCGATCTCAAGGAGCTGGTGTAGTCAGCCGTCCTTACATCGTGCCGAAGATCTGCGGCCGTCGCGATCAATGCCGAGGCCTGCTTCTCTGAGTAGGGCGATGTGGTCGTAGCGAACATCAAGCCATCGACGTCGCGGCCATCTCCGTTTGCCAGCAGGTCGCGAACAGCTTCGACTGCCATTGTGATCGAGTCTTCATCGACGTTGGCGACCGCGCGTTCGCCTTCGCCCCCGCGCCCACCCCAGGCGCGAGCGATCTCTTTGTGTGCGAGCCGATAGAAAGGTATGTATGCTCCGAATGAGGTTATTCCAGCCATGAATTTCTCCGCACAGTCGTATACCAAGTGATTATGATGGCGTCAAGCATGCGGGCTGATGATGGGTGGACCCAAACTTCAATTCTCGGCGCATCTCAGCGTGCTCGGCGACTCTGCGGTGAGCAATATGCGACTATGCCTTCACCGCAGAGGCGCAGGGGACGCAAAAGGCACGCAGAGAGACATCAAACGGCATCTGTCTCTTGCGAACATCTCAGACTCCAACAGGTCACCTGACTCGCGGGCGATAGATGGCAGTATGCCGAACTTGCTGCACAACCCGGTTGTCCTTCGCAGCGAGCAGCACGTCAAGCACGACGAACTCGTGACCCTTGCGTTCAAAGCAGTCCGCGATTCGCCCTCTCACGGAGATTTCTTCGCCGCTGCGAGCTACGCTCCAGTTTATCAAATCGCTCGCGGCATGAATCCACGGACCGAGCTTGTAGTTGCGTACTAGAATCTGGTTCGCCAAACCGAGCAGCGTGAACGGGTGTGCGACAGCGTGAGCACCAATGTAAATCGGCAAGCGCTCATCGAGATTCTCGAGCACGGTGGTATCAGCAAGGCTCACAGTCTCGGTCAAGGTTCCAAGAAGTGTGCCAGGAACCAGCAGCTCGCGCGATGCGGCGGGCCGCGCTTCGAGTTGCGGCAATGGCGCTTCGGGATAATCTTCCAAACGCGGCTCGCCAAGCCACGCCGATCGATCGTTCACTGTCGCAAGCGCAGTCGCGCACGCGGTCTCGTCTTCGCGCTCGGCGGTGATGGCTATGTTGATTGGATCCGCACTGGCGTCTACATCGGCTCGCACGATCACTTCTTCGCCGTCGTAAAAGGGCTGATGAAACTTGACCTGCATCGAGCCGCGATCGAGCCAATCGAGCCCGAACCGCTCGACTATCGGAACGGTCACATAAGCGTAGACTGTTATGCCGGGAACAAGTCCGCCTCGAAAGCCATAGGTGGCCGCTGTCGCGTCGTCGTGGATCTTGTTCTCCGAGTCGGCCGACGTGTTGCGCGCACGCACTCGATAAGTGAGCACCATACGTATGATCACCAGAACACAAATGCACCAAGACACGGAGCAGAGTTTCCTTCTTAACCTGTTGTCTTTGTGCTTCGTGTTCTATTTCACTGGTAGTAACGGACAAGCCACTCGGCTACGAGCGCGGGCTTCTGACCGCCTTCCGTCTCGCAGGTCACCGACCACGTGATCTGGTTGCCGCCGGAGACGTCTTCTACTGATTGCAGCGTGAACCTTGCGCGCACGCGAGTGCCTGCTGGCACCGGCGACACAAACCGCAGCCGGTTCAGTCCGTAGTTGATGCCCATCTTGAAATCGCCCTCAACCCTAAAGGCCTGCGCACCCAGATGAGGCAGCAGCGAAAGCGTCAGGAAGCCGTGAGCTATCGTCGAATGAAACGGCGAGTCGGTTTTTGCGCGCTCGACGTCTATGTGAATCCACTGGTGGTCCTCGGTCGCGTCGGCGAAGTCGTTGATGCGCGACTGAGTTACTTCAAACCAGTCGCTGACGCTTACCTCCTGACCTACTAGACCCTTCAGTTCTTCGATGCCGTTGATAACACGTTGAGTCATGAGTTCTCCTATGAAGAAGCTTCTAGTCCCGCCTTCAGGCGGAAGTTCGTAGCGGTTTTCAAACGAGCCCTTTGTACGAACTTCCGCATGAATGCGGGACTACGAACTCTAAACTGCTCCCGATTTTCTAAAAGTAGCGATCTCTTCGGCACTGAAGCCCACTTCGCTGAGCACTTCGTCAGTGTGCTCGCCCAGGGCCGGAGCCCGACGAGACCCCACCGCAGGCGTCTCGCTCAAGCGCACCGGTGTGGCGGCAATCGGAACGGGTTTCGTGCCGCCGGGATACTCAATCTCTTCGAGGAGCTTTCGCGAATTCACCTGAGCATCAGCCAGAACTTCATCGAGGTCATAGCAGGGACCACACGGCACGCGGACACGCTCGAGCTCGGCAATCGCTTCTTCGCGAGTGCGCTGCGAACACCACGTCGACATCGCTTCGTTGATGACCGCGGCGTTGTTGCCGCGCGAAATGTCATCTTGCAGTCGCGGATCATCAATCAAGTCTTCCCTGCCGATCAACCGCGCCCACCGGCGAAACATCGGATCGCCGACCGTCGGAACTATGATCCACCCGTCCTGTGTCTGATACACGTCACTCGGAGCTGCGTAATAAGCGGTATTGCCTAACTGCTCGCGGCGGATCCCCCTCGTCTTCAGCTCGGCAAGCAACGGGGTCATGAAAGTAACGCCCGTAGCGAGCAGGGATACGTCGATCAACTGACCCTGTCCGGTTTTCTGCCGGTGATAGAGCGCCGTCATCGCGCCGAACGCCCCGTGGAGCGCCGTGCCGTAGTCGGCCCAGGAAACTAGAGAGCGCACAGGCGGCCCCGGAAATCCTGTCAAGCTCATCGCTCCGCTCATTGCTTGAGCGACTCCGTCAAAACCTACCCGATCAGCATAAGGGCCATCAGGTCCAAAGGCTGAAGCCATGACGAGTATGATGTCCGGTTTGACCGCGCGCAGTGAATCGAAATCCAGGCCGATTCTCTTCATCACTGCCAGCGGCAGATTGACGACGACGATGTCGGCGCTGCCAACGAGACGGCGGACAACTTCTGCCGCACTCGGATGTCCGAGGTCCAGCGTGATCCCGCGCTTGTTGCGATTGCAGTTGAGGAACAAGCCTCCTTCACCGCTTTCGGTCACGGGGCCCACCTTGCGATCCTCGCCGCCCTCACGCCGCTCAACGCGAATGACGTCCGCGCCAAAATCCGCGAGCAGCATCGCGCAATAAGGCCCGGCGATGAAGCGGCCAAAATCGATAACTCGAATTCCTTCAAGAGGTCCCGGCATAACGCGCAGCATCGTACCTTTTTGAGACTGGTTTATTCAACCGAACCCCGGCGCTAGTCAAGAATCCGTGTAAATCCATCAGGCTGAACGCGGACGAAGTGGCGCAGACTTTAGTCTGTGTTTGCGATTCATCGGACGAGTTAACGCAAGCACAGACTAAAGTCTGCGCCTAGCACAGACTAAAGTCTGCGCCACTTCGTCCGCGTTCAGCCTGACGGATTTACACGCATCACAGAAACCTCGCGGGCGGAGTGCCGATTAATAGCCCATCAGCGCTCGCGGGGGATTATGCGCCACCACTTCTCTGTTCTCGATTTCCTCACCGGCCTGATAGAGTGATCTCTCCAGCGGAAACCATCGATGAATAAGGCGCTCAACACGAGGTCGACTGCTGCGCTTGAGTTATCAGTGCGTACGCGGGCTGCAAATCTCGAACGGATGCGGCTCGACGCCTTCGATCTTGCCATCATCGGCGGAGGCATTACTGGCGCTGGGGTCGCGCTCGATGCCGCATCGCGCGGGCTTAAGGTTGCGCTCGTCGAGAAACGTGACTTTGCCAGCGGCACAAGTTCGCGTTCGTCGAAGTTGATCCACGGAGGCTTGCGCTACCTCGAGCAATTGCACTTCGGGCTTGTGCGCGAATCGCTGCACGAGCGGGCAGTGCTTTCGCGAATGGCTCCTCATCTAAGCAAACCGCTCCAGTTTCTTGTGCCGGTCTATTCATCAAGCGAGAGATCGCCGCTTGGGACAAACAGGCTGAAGCTCGCGGCGGGGCTTTGGCTGTACGATCTGCTGGCTGGCGGCCAGAACATCGCGCGACACCGATGGCTTGAGCCGCCCGACGCGCTCAAACTCGCGCCTGCCCTCGATCCCAGCGGCCTACGAGGTGCGTTCCTTTATTACGACTGTCTGACGGATGACGCGCGGCTGGTGATCGAGGTGATCAAAGCGGCGGCGGCTTACGGCGCATTGGTAGCGAACTACGTCAGTGCGCGTGGGTTTCGCAAGGACGATGACGGCGTGTCGAAGGTTGAGATAGGGGATACGCGCGATGGCAGTTCGTTCGAATTGCGCGCGAAGGTGGTTGTGAACGCAACCGGCGTGTGGTCGGATGAGGTATCACGCCTGTCTGACGCAAGGGCGCCGAAAAGACTCCGGCCCTCGAAAGGCATCCACGTCGTTGTTCCGTCTGAAAGGTTGGAGAATCAGACCGCGGTGTTGATTCCGTCGCTTGGCGAAAGCCGGTTTCTGTTCGTCATTCCGTGGCGGGGCCGCACCGTCATCGGGACGACCGACACCGACTACGGAGGGAATCTGGACGACCCGCGTGCCGAGGCCGAGGAAATCGATCGCGTTGTGCAATCAGCGGCTCGCGCTTTCCCGGACGCGCGGCTGTCAACCGAAGACGTGATTAGCACGTTCGCCGGTCTGAGGCCGTTGATCGCCGCGGACGGACAATCGACAAAAGAGCTTTCGCGCCAGGAGGAGATCTTCGAAGACGACTCGGGCCTGATCACTATCACGGGTGGCAAGCTGACAACCTGGAGAAGAATGGCTGAGCGCGTCGCCGATTTCGTGGGCCGTCGACTCGAAACCATTGATGGAGTCCGCCGGCCGCGAGCGCATCGCAGCGTGACTGAGAACATCCATCTTGCCGGTGGAACGCCTCAAGGCGACGCGCGCAAAGAAGCTCAGCGAGCCGCAACGGAATTCGGTGTTGACCTCGCTACGGTCGAGCACTTGATGGGAACCTACGGCGGCAACTATCGTGTGGTCCTCGAATTCACCCGCGGGTCGGAAGAGTTGAAAACGACCTTGATCGACGGTCTTCCGCACATCGGGGCCGAAGCCGTCTACGCCGCGCGATACGAGATGGCGGCGACGGTCGAAGACTTTCTCTCGCGCCGAACTCGCATTGAATTGCTCGCGCGGGACCACGGCGGCTCGTGTGCGATGCGCGTAGCGAGCTTGCTCGAGCGCGAGCTTGGTTGGTCCGGGGCCGAAAACCAACGCGCTCTTTCCGGATTCTGCAATAACACATGAGGTGAGCTTTCTCGATTGTGTGAGTCTCAATATGCTGAACACCCCATTCCTCGAAGACCATCACCGGCGGCTCGCCCAGCAAGTCGACCGTTTCGTTCGCGACGAAATACGTGGCCGGGCTCTCGGTGAAACCGAAGACGAGCAAGCGCGGCATCTGGTCCGCGCGCTCGCTCGCGAACGGCTGCTTGCCCACACCGTTCCAGCGCAGTTTGACAGGGGCGCAAACTCGCTCGACGTGCGAGCGTTGTGCGTCGTGCGAGACCACCTCTCTAAGGAGTTTCTGCGACGAGACGATCACGAAACCAAAGAAACTTGTTGACAAAAGAATTCGGCTGCTGTACTTTACCTCCGCTCAAGAACGATAGCCCCACCGGTTGACCAATAATCCAACGTAGATGCGAAGCAGGTTTTTCGTACCCCCGAATATGGATATGTGTGAGGTTCACGTTCCAGGCAGGGAAATGTGAGCTTCAAGGACAGCAGCCCAACCTCTAGAGGCTGTATCCAACTCAAGGTAAGCCCTTCCTCACAAAACGTGCTCGCCCCCGCGAGCGGGACGTGCGGTACTTGCGGCTTCGCTGGGACTGCTGGAACCAGATCAGCCTAAAGCGAAGTCACGGTATCAATGTCCGGTTTGAGCCCCTCTTAAAGAACGGGACAATCCGCTGCAAAAACATCGCAGCGCCTCAAAGCTTCCGGCGAGTCTCCATTGCGCGGTTGAGGATCATCCTGTCCGCTGGCGCCGCTGGTTTCCGCGAGGCAAGAGCAGAGGAAACGTGTAGGGAGGGAAATCCATGCCGAGACGATTCGTTTTGTTGTCGCTCGCTTCGCTGTTGCTTTGCGTCTCGACGGCTGAAGCTCAGGGCACACATCAGTTTCTTGGGGCGCCTCGTGAGGTGCCCGACCAGTTCACGGTCAAACATGGCATACGCTACAACACTCAGGGATACGACGAGCCCCACGCAAAGTGGAAGAAGAAGATTCGCGCGTGGCGCGAGAACGACGTTCCCGATTCGATCATCGAGGAGCTACTGGCCTTCCCCGGTTCACCTGACGCTATCGGCCAGTGGATCGATGATGCGTTCGATCAGACGCTGGCCCAGTTCACGGCCTGTGGAGGGACGCTGACCGAGCGCGCGCGTCAGGTATCGGCAACCGAGGTATCTGTAGTCATAATGCCTTCAGCTTTTTTCGAGCCTTACTACAAGATACTTGTAGCGGGGGTCTATTACCCAACTCCCAACCAAATTAAGGTGCTGAATATCTACTACATTTGGGAAGGGGAGCATAAGGGATGGCTGCGTCGCGCGCGGGATTTGCTCGCTTATGAAATGGCAAACTACTTCGGGGTTGCTTGCGGGATTCAAGCCGAGCCGCGGACCGCGGCGTGGCCTTGCGATGCGCCGCCGGTGATCACGCCGCAGTGACGCGCGCTAGTGACTTGTAACAGCCGTTCCGCTAGCGATACGAAATCGGTGCGAATCCGTCAAACCCGTGTCATCGGCGGTCTATAGACCATCACGGATGACACTGATTCGGCCGATTTGCGCGGATACCCCTCCTTCACTAGTGAAGCGCATGTTACAGGCGACTAGTTGCGCCGGCGTTTCCACAACACGAAGCCCAACGTGGCCCACGCGCCCAATGCCGAGTACTCGTATCGGCCGAAGCTGCCGGGTATCGTCGGCACTACCTTCATCATTATCAGCATTGAGGCTATCGCCGCGCCGCTGTACCCGACGATTCTCAACCGGCGTGTTGACGCGACTCCGCCTGCGCCATTGCAGAACGCCAGGCATGTCGCAAGCCACCCAACAGCCGCGGCGAGCGAGCCCACTTCCGAAATCGGAACGAGCACGGCCTGTCCCAAGAACGATGCGACGACCGTGAAACAACCGGCGAACGCTACAGCGATCTTCGGCGTGCGAAAGTGTTCGTCGACTCGCGCGAGCCGGGCGTCCAACAGCCCGCGACGGCCCATCGCAAACAGCAACCGCGTGGACGTTAGAAAGTTTCCGTTGAAGATCTTCAGCAGCGAGAGCAGCACTGCGAACATGATCAACTGTACGAGCGCTCGCGATCCGAAGGCGCGCTCGAATGCGACCGCCGTCGCGAACCGCTCATCTGTTAGCGACTGCCACGGCTGAATGAGCGTTACCACGCCGATGATCGTCACGTAGAAGAATATGCCCGCTCCAAGCGCCATGAAGATCACTCGCACGAAGTGCCTCGGCTTGAAATCAACGGAAGCTTCTTCTGAGCACTTGGGCGCCGCTTCGAAACCGGTCATGAAGTACGGTACGATCTGGAGCACCATCAGCGTAGACACCAACCCTCCGAGCGCTCCTCTGTTGTCCTTAAACGGCGGCTGCCAATTTGCCGTGTCTCCTCGAAACAGTCCAAGCGTGGCGAATACCGCGAAGATCGCTAGCAGGCCGAAAGTCGTCAGGTTTTGAAACGTTGCGCTAATGTGAACGCCTCGATAGTTCACGAGCACTATTACAGCCGTCAGCCCGAGCCCAGCCAACAGGTGCGGGAGGTAGACCGGATAACCTCCGACTCGATACAGCTCGATCGTGTTCAACTGCGGGAAGACATATGAGCCGACACGTCCGATGGCAACCGCTTCGTAGGGACACACGATCAAGTACGCAAGGGTCATCATCCACCCGGTTGCAAAGCTGACGCCTTCCGGGAAGACCGCTCCGGTGTAAGCGATCTCGCTTCCAGCATCGGGCATGCGCTCGGTCAAGCGGCCGTAGACGTACGCGATGGGGATAAGGACTAACCCGCCGATCAGAAAGCCGAGCATCGCGCCGGCGGCTCCGCCTCGGGTGAGCCAATCGTCGATGACCACCATCCACCCGACGCCGACCATCGTCCCGAACGCAAGCGTGAAATACTCCCTTGCTCGCAGCGCTCGCCTTAGTGCGGTTGCGGAGCCGGTAGCTGGTTGTGTTTTGATCAAAGGTGAGTCTCCGGGATGCCAGTCACAGCTTCACTGAGAGCTCTTCCATTCTGCAAGTAGTTCGTAGGCATTCAAGGTGATTCGACTAACGCGATATGCGCATTCAACCGTCAGTTGCCCTCCACCTCAGTCGATCGAGCTGGCGCGAGCCACCCGTACGCTACCTATCGGCCGGGGGGTCGTTGGAATTCGATCTCGGATATCCACTGTGCTAGAATCCTTCCTCAGATCCGGGCGTTGATTATATTGTCAGCATAATCTTCAGTCAAAACTCAAGACTGTCGGAGTTTCAAAGAATGAAGAAGGAATACGTCAGCTACGGACTCATCGGCATAGTAGCCGGGCTGGTGCTCGGTTTCATCGTAGGCAACTGGACCACGACCAGCGGAGGCAGCGCGGCCCCGCAGGCAGCGACCGGCCCCGAAAAACAGGCTTCGGTTAACAGCAGCAACAGCGGCCAGTCGCTCCCACCAGGCCATCCGCCGGTCGATTCCGGTCAGACCATTCCCGCGCCCCCGCTGCCCGCCGGAACTCTGGGAGCATCAGAAGCGCCAAGCCCTTCGCCGGCGGCTGCAACTGAAGCCGTCGCGGAGCTTCCTTCACTCGATCCTTTACCGCCGGGTAACAAGGAAGAGCGCGCCGAGCAGAAGTACAAGAACATTCAACTGCTCAGAGGGATCCCGTCGGAACGACTGACGAAGATCATGTTCTCGTTCAAATCGTCGCTCGGAGTCGATTGCACCTACTGCCACATCAAGGACCAGTTCGAGAAGGACGACAAGCCGCAGAAGCAGACCGCGCGCAAGATGATTCAACTCGTACGCGACACCAACGCTAAGCTTGGGACTACTACGAGTCGCGTGACGTGCTTCACGTGTCACCGCGGACAGACACGGCCGGCGTCGTAAGAATTGCGGATTGCGGTTTGATGATTGCGGATTGAGCGTGTCTCCCTCAGCAGGATTGATCCTTGATAATCTGAAATCTCAGATAATCTCAGATCTGAGATTTCAAACTCAGAATCGGCAAACCAGGCGATGGAAACCAGGAACCTACAATCCGAGCGCCGCTTCTCAGCGGAGAAGATGCAGAAAGTTAATCTGTTCGAGACCGAACGGATGTTCGCCGACATCTACTGCCTCGAGCCTGGCCAGGAACAGAAGACACACGCCCACGCCGTCGCAGACAAAATTTATTTTGTGCTCGAAGGCACCGGTCGGTTTCACATCGGCGACGATGACCGCGAGCTTGGAGCTGATCAGATCGTACTTGCGCCCGCAGACATCGAACACGGCGTGCGGAACGAGTCACAAGCTCGACTAGTGCTTCTGGTTTTCATGGCGCCGAATCCAAACAAGGCTTAGGCCCCCGGTCCCAAACAGTGGAATCAGATCGTCAGGGGAGGAGTTATGGCGTTTGCAAACTTTGCTTCACTACAAAGCCCGCTGCGAATTAGCGTGGCACTGGCTATGCTGATCGGTATGCTGATTCCAACCGCGCACTCTTACATCGACGGCAAGCGATGGAGTTCCGAGATCAAACCGGGCCGCTCGATCGTTCGCGCCGAGCACGGCATGGTCGCGTCGAGTCAGCCGCTTGCGTCGCAAATCGGACTGGATGTCTTGAAGCGTGGCGGCAACGCGGTCGATGCGGCAATCGCGATGGCTGCTGTGCTCAATGTCACTGAGCCGATGATGACCGGCGTTGGCGGCGATATGTTTGCGCTGGTGTACTGGTCGAAAACCGGCGAGTTGAAAGGTCTGAACGCAAGCGGTCGCGCGCCTCGCGCGCTGAATCTCGATTACTTCGCGAAGAAGGGAACCAAGACCATGCCCGACAGCGGCATGGAGCCGATCACCGTGCCCGGCGCGTTCGATGGCTGGGTCACGCTCCTCGAGAAGTACGGCACGGTCAAGCTGGCTGAGTTGCTAGCGCCCGCAATCGAATACGCGGACAACGGCTTCCCAGTGATGGAAAAGGCCGCCGCGGATTGGGCGGACTCAGTCTCGAAGCTCAAGAGGACTCCGGCTTCCTCGTCGAACTACCTCGTCGACGGACGAGCGCCGCGTGCCGGCGAAATCTTTCGCCAGAAGAACCTCGCTCGCACATTTCGCACGCTTGCTCGCGGCGGACGCGACGCGTTCTACAAAGGCGAAATCGCTCGCGCCATTGTCGACTACTGTCAGAAGAACGGCGGCTTCCTCTCCATGCAGGACTTCGCCGAGCACAAGTCGGAATGGGTCGAGCCGATTGCAACTGATTATCGCGGCTACAAGGTGTACCAGTGCCCGCCAAGTGGTCAGGGGCTCACCGCCTTACTGGCGTTGAACATTCTCGAAGGCTTCGATCTGGCGTCGATGAACACGCGGCCCGATCTTTACTATCACACGCTCATCGAAGCAATGAAGCTGGCGTTCGCCGATCGCAACAAATACATCGCCGATCCTGCTTTCGCTAGAGTCCCAGTCGCGCAGTTGCTCTCGAAGGAGTACGCGGCGAGGCGTCGCGCGCTCATCAATCCCGATCGCGCAAACGACCAGCCCGAGCCGGGAGTCGTGGTCAATCACAGCGACACTACCTACTTCAGCGTCGTAGACAAAGATCGCA
The DNA here is from genome assembly GCA_038040455.1 of Acidobacteriota bacterium. GTDB lineage: Bacteria > Acidobacteriota > Blastocatellia > UBA7656 > UBA7656 > Onstottus_A. Next base: position 135,290 of record JBBPIH010000001.1, on the reverse strand, counting down.
ACGCGGTGTCCTTTATCAATAGCATCTATGAGAGCTTCGGTTCGGGCATTGTAGCCGGCGACACCGGAATCGTATTGCACGATCGAGGCGCGGGCTTCTCGCTTGATCCGAAGCACGTGAACCGGCTTGAGCCAGGCAAGAGGCCGTTCCACACGATCATTCCCTCGATGGTGTTCAAGGATGGAAAGCTGTTCATGTCGTTCGGCGTGATGGGCGGGGCGATACAGCCGCAGGGTCACGTGCAGGTGCTGACGAACTTCATCGACCTTGGAATGAATCTGCAGCAAGCGATCGAAGCTCCGCGATTCCGATACCTGAGCGGCAAGCGCGTGCTGCTCGAAGACGCGGTGACTGAAGTTATCATCAAGAGCCTGATCGAGAGGGGCCACCAGCGCACCACCCAGACCGGAGCATCGATGGGCGGCGGGCAGGCGATCATGATCGATCCGTTGAGCGGCACATTGATGGGCGCATCAGACCCACGTAAGGATGGAATGGCACTCGGCTATTGATTCAGGTTCAGGGTTCCGAGTTCCGGGTTCAGGGTTCAGGGTTCAGGGTTCCGGGTTCAGGGTTCAGGGTTTTTGGTTTCTGGTTTCTGGTTGTGACAAAGTTGGTCTGTGTTTTGTAAACAGTGCAGACTAAGAACCAGAAACTAGAAACCAGAAACCAGAAACTAAACCCCGAACCCTGAACCTCGTACTTCCGACTGGCATCCTTTCCGCCGTTTTAGGTGTCAAAGAAATGGTAGGGCCGGGCAGTCGGCTGATTTGGTTCGTTGCGGCCACTCCACTTCGCCCTACCACCTCATTTCGCACCTGTTCGAAGGAGAAAAACCCAATGAAGAAGAGAAGCGTTTTCCTCGGAGTCTCGATTGCCCTGTTCTCGCTGGCGTTAACCGGCTGCCCTGAACGCATTCGCATTAGTGACATCAGCAATGATCCGGGCCGCTACTATGACAAGGAAGTGACTGTTGCCGGCCGAGTTGTTCGCTCGTACGGGGCGGCGGGCGCAGGTGTCTACGAGGTCGACGATGGCACCGGCAAAATATGGGTGGCCACAGAAAAGTACGGTGTGCCGAGCAAAGATGCTTACATAGGGGTTACGGGCCGCGTGGTACCGGGCGTCACCTGGGGCGGGCGCAGCTACGGAAACGGCATGCGCGAAACCCGACGACGCACCCGCCCAACTCGGTAAGAATTGACGACGACCATCTTTCGAATCACCCCGAGCAGGCTGCCCAAAAAGAGAGAGGACACCTCTCGCGCAGGCCGCAAGCGGCCGATGCTGCCAACAACAGAGGCAGTACGAAAACTCCGGGAATCTCCCGAATGCCCCGGAGGTCCACCAACGAAGTTGGTTGATCGTTCACACGCAGCTTACAAACAAGCGTCGCTGAGCTCCCGTCCCCGAATCCCACCAACGCAGTTGGTGGATCGTTCATACCCAGCCTACAGCGAGAGCAGAGCAGCTTTTGAATCCCACCAACGCAGTTGGTGGATCGTTCAAACACTGCCTACGACGGGCTCGGAACGGGTTTGCAGATGCTCGGCCAGGTTGGATATGAACGATCCACCAACTGCGTTGGTGGGATTCGGGACCTGCGTCTGCGCCTTACGTCTGTGTAGGCTGAGTATGAAGGCACCACCAACTGCGTTGGTGGGATTGCTTGTGGACACGTCAGGACGCCTTGCGTCCGCGTCGGCTGAGTAAGGAAAGCACGTCCAACTACGTTGGAGGGATTGACCTTTGGCTGGCAATCTACGCATGCCGGGGCGCCTTCAGTAGTTCATACCCTTCTGAGCGCGCGACGTAAGTTGCTGCGGCGATGTCGCCCGTCACGTTCAACGTCGTGCGGCACATATCCAATATGCGGTCCACACCTAAAATGATCGCGATCAGCGCTGGGTTGACCCCAACGGTCACAAGCACGACCACGATGAATGGGATTGAGCCCGACGGCACACCCGCTGTTCCTATGCCCCCCAGGATTGCCAGGTAAGCAACTACGATCTGCTGGCCGATCGTAAGATCAACTCCGGCAAGCTGCGCCAGGAACAACACGGTTACGCCCTCATAAAGAGCGGTTCCGTTCTGATTCGCGGTTGCGCCAACCGTCAAAACGAAACTGTTTATCTCGCGCGGCACCCCCAGGTTTTCCTCCGACACGCGCAGAGCGGTCGGCAGCGTGGCGTTGGATGACGAAGTCGAAAACGCCGTCAGCATCACCGTCTTAATGCGGCGGAAGAAATCTACCGGCGACAGACGCGAGAGAAAATAGACCGACAGCGAGTACACGCCGAACATATGAAGCGCCAATGCGGCCAGCACCGTCACCACAAACCACGCGAGCGCCCATAGCAAGTCTAGCCCGAAACGCGCCGTGTTGTTGAACAGCAAACACGCAACCGCGAACGGCGCGAACTTCATGATCATGTCTATGATCTTGGCCGAGATCTCATAGAGCGCCTCGAGTCCCCGCACGAAGGGCGCGGACACCGAAGTCGAGATCATTGTCGTAGCGACACCAAGAATCAAAGCGAAGAACATCAGATGAATCATGTTCGGCGTGTCGCCCTCCTTCGGATCCCGCTTAACCCCGGCGATGGCGGCAATAGGATTCGTCGGGACGATCGTCTTGACCACCGTCATCATCACCGAGTCCGATGCACCCGGTTTTTGCGCCTCTTCAACTTGCTTCGTGGCATCCGATCCGTAGCGCTCTTGTAGGGCAGCGGCCGTAGCAGGATCAATGCGCTTGCCCGGCCGGACGGTGTTGGCCAGGGTCAGCCCGATGACGACTGAGATCGCCGAAAGGACTACCGTGTAGGCTAAACATTTCAGACCAACGCGACCCAGCTTGCGCACATCGCCGATACCCGCGACGCCGATGACCAATGACGAAAACACCAGAGGTATCACCGTCATCAGCAGCAAGCGGAGGAAGAGTTGGCCGACAGGCTCGGTGATATTCGTGACGATCCACGCGACTCGACTGTTCTCGCCGCCCCAGATAGCATTGGCCGCAATTCCGGCTGCGACACCTACGACCAGGCCGATCAGGATACGAGTGTGGAGCGGCATGCCTTTAGGGCGATCCGGAGTTTCGTCCTTCAGGTCAGTCGTCTCCTCGCGCTCGTAAGCATCCGCGTCGGTCGCGGGAGTCGCCAGACGTTGTTTATCTTTTTTCTTATTGGCCATTGTCTTCTTCCACTCAACAGAGGAGTGCGCATTCAGGACGCGCGCAGCGCAGTTCATTTTGTGAGTCGATATCAGCGCTCGACGGCGGAAGGCTTATAGCACAGGGTTCGGCGGCTAAGCAATCGGGCGCTCGCCGCCTTCTCGGCCGCGGATTTCAAAAGCGGCGTTCCTACGCGGATGACGGCGACTGCCTCGTCAGGTCAGAACTACCTATTGACCACCGATAACGCGTGGCGCAGACTTTAGTCTGTGGTTCTCTGAGGCTGTTGGCGTCGCAAAGACTCACAGACTAAAGTCTGCGCCACGCGTCATCAGTGGTCTACTCTTACAGCTTCGGCGAAATCAAACCTTGCTGGTGAATCGAGAAACCAGTAGAATCTCGGCCATCGAATTCTAGCCCGTGTAACTTAGCGAAAAGGCATGGCACTCAAAGCGAGTGCCGAGGCTCAAACCTAGCGTCAGCGCTCGATGTGAGCGGCGTTACTCCACGCCATAAGGAGGAAGAACGTTATGCGCACCCTCTCCCGGAGTGTAGCTTTTGCCTCGATGTTGGTACTTTATTCAACGATCTCGATCCCGAGTTCAATCGCTCAAGACTCGAAGAAAGAGCCGGCGGGATCAATCACTGGCCGGGTGACGCTCGGAGGAAAGCCCGCCCCCCGCGTCACAGTGATGCTCGCTCCTGCCAATAGGGCCTTACAGCAACCGCCTCCCGCCAGAGCGACGACCGATGAGGAAGGCCACTTCAAACTTAAAGCGCTGCCTGCGGGCAGCTACACAGTCTTGCCGCATACGCCTGCGCTTGTTGTTGCGGCGGAAACATCGATGGCACAGCCCGGGAAAACCGTGACGCTTGGCGACGGGGAAGAGGTTGAAGGCATCGATTTTTCGCTTGTCAAAGGTGGAGTCATAACCGGCCGCGTGACGAACGCAGAAGGCCGGCCGATAGTCGAGCAACACGTCAATCTCATCCGGGTGGACGAGCGCGGCCAGCGGGTGTCTACTCCTTACTTCAACCAATTCATGTTTAGCACCGACGACCGCGGTGTCTACCGTCTCTACGGACTGTCGCCCGGCCGGTACAAGGTGAGCGTTGGCGATGCACCCGACAGCGGCATGGTGAGAATAGGCTTCGGGGGCGGCGCGTATCCCCGCACGTTTCACCCGGATGTTACCGACGAATCTAACGCCACAGCCGTTGAAGTGAGTGGCGGCGGCGAAGCAACGCACATCGACATCAAGCTGGGGCGCGCTTCCAAGTCTTACGTGGCCACCGGGCGCATTATCGATTCGGACACCGGCAAGCCGCTCGCGAATTTTCAGTACGGATATGGCCCGATCACCCCTGAGCAGAGAATGACTGGCGGCTTCGGCTGGACGGGTAACCGAACCAACAACATTGGCGAGTTCCGGATCGAAGGGGTCAGCCCCGGACGATACGCAGCCTTCGCCGTAGCAACCGAGCAGGTCGACTTCTATAGCGAACCTGCTGTCTTCGAAATCAGCGATTCGGATGCGAGCGCGATCGAGATTAAGGTGCGCCGCGGGTCAAGCATCAGCGGCGTCGCGGTGATCGAAGGGTCTGAGGATGCTGATGTGCTCGCCAGGATCTCGAAGCTGGAACTGCGATCTTACGTGCAAACCGAAGACCTGGCGGCGCCGGCCATGCCAGCGATCCGGATGAACCCCGATGGCACCTTCCGCATCACCGGACTCCGCCCGGGCAAGGTGCGGATCTCGTTAAACACGTTCGGGTACGAAGCAGCCAAGGGTTTCTCGCTGATGCGAGTGGAACGCGAAGGAGCGGCGCAGCGCGATGGAATCGACGTTGTCGCGGGCGAGAACGTATCTGGAGTGCGCGTGGTCATCGGTTACGGGACTTGTGTCGTGCGCGGACAAGTCAGAGTTCAAGGCGGTGAGCTTACTCCGGACACGAGACTGAGGATAATGGCCCGCAGGCTCGAAAGCGACAGTATGCCGGCATCAACAGTTGCTGACGCTCGCGGCCGGTTCACAATCGAAGGGTTGCTTCCGGGTGAGTACGAAATAACACTCAATCCAATGTTTGTTACACCGTCTTCGCCCGGTGCTCCGCCTCCACCGAGCAGGCTGCCGAATCGCAAGCCAGTAAAGCAAAATGTCACCGTCGCCAACGGCGTCGAGACTGAAGTAACTCTGGTTCTCGATCTCGCCGCCAAAGACAAAGATGGTGAGAAGTGATTGTTCACGCATCGCGAGTGATCCGCTCACACGCACTTTGAGGTTGTGATGACAAGATTCACCTTTTATGCGATTGTCGTTTGCGTGGTAGTTGGAGCCTCCGCGGTCTCCACTCAAGTCAGCAAAGCTTTCACGCCGTTTTCCCCCATTCTCGCATCTGCCAACACAGGGAATGAAGCCTCAGGTCAGCGCTCGGCGAGTTCCAATAGTCAGAGTGATGCTGCGAAGCGGCGCGCGGGTTCCATCACCGGCCGGCTCGTCGACGAGTCAGGGCAGCCGATCCCTAACGCTGGGGTGTATGTTCGGAAGGCCGGCCCAGTGTCAGGCCCAAGCAGATCGTTGGGCACCGATGAGGACGGAAGGTTTCGTGCCGACGATCTCGCCGCTGGAGCGTACTCGGTGTCAGCCTACGTTCCCGGCTACGTGCCGGCTACTGAAGCCGTTGAGCGAGAGTATTACCGCGCCGGCGAGGTAGTGAACCTTCGCATGATGAAGGGCGGGATCATAACCGGGACAGTCACGAACTCATCGGGAGAGCCAGTCGTGGGCGTGCGGGTCAGCCTTGTTCGTGTGCGTGACGGCGAGAGCCGGCCCATTCGAGGAGTGGGCCAGTCCGGAGGAGGCCGGCAAACAGACGACCGTGGCGTCTATCGAATCTACGGCCTGGCGCCGGGCACCTATCTGGTAGTCGCTGGCGGGGGAGGTCAGATGGGCTTTTCCTCATCCGGCTACGATAGCGATGTTCCTACCTACTATCCTTCGACCACGAGAGATGCCGCGGCCGAGGTCGTCGTGCGCGCCGGCCAGGAGACGACCGGGATCGACATACGCTATCGCGGCGATCGCGGGTACATCGTGAGCGGAACGCTGTCGGGTTCCCTCGGCTCGGACTCAGGAATGCGGGGTGTTCTTCTGATGCTCAGTCATACTGCGAGTAGCGCCCTTGAATCGAGAACATTCGTTCAACCGCGAGTTGGACGAGGATTCGCGCTGTATGGTGTACCCGACGGCGACTACGAACTCGTTGCTCAGATGGATATCGGAACTGAAAGCAGTGCCGCATCGACGCCGCGCCACGTTGTCGTAAAGGGATCGGACGTGACCGGCATTGAGCTTTCGCTGGTGCCGCTCGGCTCCATTTCAGGTCGAGCCGTGTTGGAAAACATTCCCGAAGTCGAACGCGCGTCCGAATGCAAATCCAAACGAATAACATCACTCGATGAGCTGGTGCTGACAGCTCGCCGCGATGAAAAACCGGGCGCGAAAGATCCGCCGGGAGTCGGTGTCTTTGCCGCTAACGAAGGCAGCCCCGACGAAAAAGGAGAATTCAAGATACTGAGCCTGGCTGCCGCACGGTACAGAATCGAGATGCGGTTGCCCGGCGAAGACTGGTTCGTTCGGTCTCTGACGCGGGCCGGGCCGCCCGTCTCAAATCAGAACGACGTAGCCGCCGCCGGTCTTGGCCTCAATACAGGCCAGCACATTACAGATCTAACGGTAACCCTTGCCGAAGGAGCAGCCGCATTGCGCGGGAAGGTCATCCCGGCATCCGAGGGTTCGCGCTTACCGGCGCAGCTTCGCGTTCACCTGGTGCCCGCGGAGCCGGAGTCGACCGATGATGTGATAAGGTTCTTTGAAGCCAGACTAGATAGCGAAGGAGCCTTCTCGCTGACCAACCTGGCGCCGGGCCGCTATTACTTGCATGTTCGACCAGTCTCTGACGATCAGTTGATGGAGAGGAACCCTCAACCGCTTGTGTGGATGGCGACCGCTCGCGCCAAGCTTCGACGCGACGCGCTAGCAGCGAACGTGCTGATTGAGCTTCAGCGCTGCCAGCGAGTCACGGAGTATGTGCTCAAGTACACTTCGGCGCCGGCAAGAAAAGCTGAGTCGAAGAAGACGCCGTGATAGATAGTGGCTTCGTGTATAATTGGCCTGCCGGAGGTTAGAGGATGTCCCTTCGAAAGCCGCGTCTGAGAATGCCAGTTTCGGAATACCTCGAGCTAGAGAAGACAAGTGAGGTCAAGCACGAATATCTCGACGGCGAGATCTACGCTATGTCGGGAGCGAGCAAGAGACATAATCTCATAGGCAACAATCTCAATGACCGCCTTCGTCCCCATGTCCGCGGGGGTCCCTGCCAGGTTTTCACATTTGAAGTGAAGGTCTACATCGAAGCGCTGAACACCTTCTACTATCCCGATCTCGTAGTTGCCTGCGATGCCGAGGATAGCGACGAGTACTTTGCGAAAAGGCCGGTACTGGTTGTAGAAGTTGAATCGCCCACGACGTCCACCATCGACCGACGAGAGAAGCTGATGGCGTATCGCAAGCTCGAGAGCCTGCGCGAATACGTGATCCTGTCGCAAGACCGAATCGGCGCAGACGTATTCCGCCGAGATGAAGAGGGTTCGTGGTTGTCCGAGCAGATCGGACCGGGCGAGAACTTGCGCTTCGAATCAGTGGAGGTCACCGTTCCGCTGAATAGTCTCTACGAAGGTATCGAGCTTAACACGCAGTAATCTTTAGAGCATCAGCGCTTCCCGAGCTTGAAGCAGTAGTCGATGACTTGCGCGAATGCTAACATTGCTCGAACAGTCAGGCGAGAGGTCTCCGCTTAATCGTGAACCTTTCGTCTTTGCTACCGGAGAAGAGTAATGTCATCAGAATTGGAACAGGAGATTCAGAAAAAGGTTCACGCCCTGCCGGAACCGAGACAGCAAGACCTTCTGACACTAATTGACGAGTTCCTCGGTAAGGCAGCAGAAGCGCAGCCAGCGGACGCACGCCCAATCTGGGAGATCTTTGAGGGGCTTAGCCAACAAGTGGCACTCGAGGAATGGCGCAAGCTGCCGTCGGATGGCGCGGAGGAGCATGACCACTATCTGTACGGCGCACCCAAGCGAAAAAATCCCTAACCACCTACGATGCGCGAAATCTTCGCCGACTCATTCTATTGGATAGTCTAGCCAACCCCACCGACCAGTGGCATCAAGCCTCCAGGGATTTCAGCAAAGCGAATCAAGACGCGACTGTGGTGACTACGGATGAAGTTCTGACCGAATTTCTGGTGGTGTCCTATTCTTGAGTTGGTGCCGTTCTCGGCGGTATGATCGTGAAATCATGAAACCACAGCCGGGTCAGATTCTAGCGCGGCCGAAAGTCGGCCCAATTGCCGGATGGCACTATGGCGTTGCGCTCAATGAGAACGCAGTCTTTCATAACACGCAAGAGGGCGGGTCACATATCGCCGAGCTTTCGTCCTTCGCCGCTGGTCAGCCGGTATGGGCAATAGATGCGCCGATAAGAACGCAAGCGGAATATGTGAGGCTCGTCGAGAACGTCCGACAGGTTCAGGGCAGACCGTATGACGCCTTCTTCTTCAACTGCGAGGATGCGGCTTCCGAAGTTAAGCACGGCATTCCCCACAGTCCGACAAGGGAAAAATGGTTACTAGCTGGCCTGTCGGTCATAGGCTTGTTCCTGGTGGCTAACGTTTTAGGCGAGAACTAACTTAGAACATGTTGGTCTGTACGAGACGCTTCGGGCGTCCATTCTCGGAGTGAATCCCGCTCGCTTGGAAGCGGAGTTGAGAATCTCTGGCGTATTCTTCGTCCTTCTCGATACTGATCCATTTCCTACCGAGTTGCTCCGCAACGGCTCCCGTCGTATTTGACCCGGCGAACGGGTCGAGCACAACGTCTTCGGGTTCGGTCAGGAACAGAATAAAGAATCGCGGGAGATCGGCGGGAAACCGTGCGGGGTGTATCTTTCTGCCGGTCTCCTTTGAACCCCTGATGTACTCGCTGTTGCTTTCGTTATTACCACATTGGAACAAATTGCCTGGGATCGAGCCGCCCTTATCCTCGGAGAACGTCTGCTTAATGATGTGGCCGGAGGGTCGCTTCGTTCCTGCGATGCCCCGCTTGATTAGCCGCTCCATATCCCTGCTGTAGGCTTGAAGCACTTTGTTGTTATCGGCCTTCGGAAACTCCGATGCGGAGAGCCAGTAGATGTACTCGACCGAATCCTTTACTCTAATGCGGCGCACATTCACCCATTCAGCCGGTGCGGGCATCTTCGCAGGGTTGTACCAGAAGAACTCTTGGGCCAAGTTGAAGCCTACTTCATCACAAAGAGCAATCAGCAAGCGAAAGTGATATAGCGACCGGACGGGAGCTCCAGGCGTCCAACTTCCGCCGATATTCAATACAAAGCTACCTTCTGGTTTCAAGATGCGTTTGAATTCGCGAGCGAACGGGAGAAACCATTTAACATATTCCTTCTGATCTGCATTCCCATACTCCTTCTTGAAGTGAAGCGCGTAAGGTGGCGAGGTCATCACGAGATCAACGCTGCCATCGGGCATCGCTCTCGTGACTTCCAGACTATCAGCATGGTAGAGCTTGCCAAGCTTCGTCTTGTAGAGTGGCTTTCGCGTCAATCGCCCTCCTCCTGGAATGTCGCCAATAGATCGCTGAGCGTATTCATCCAAGGTGCTATGTTGGTCGAATCTGGTAGAGGCACCATTTGCATCGCCGCTAATTTTTCAGGATGTTTGATATGGACCGCTAGATGTTCGGCCCTCACATACATGAACTGTGCCCAATTCTTCGTCTTCTTTCCAAGACAAACGCCGATGAAATGGAACTGATTGACGCCGTAGAACCTGCTGCTTGCATCCGCATTCGATGTCCGGGTCTTCTGAGTCTCGACCTTGTACGCGCTTACGATCCCTTTGGAGCGGTAAGCTTCTGTCGTATTCCGCACGTTCTTACACTCCGCTAGGATAGGTTCCGCTCGGTTCGGAAGCCAGATAGTGAAGTCGGGATAGCCATCCAAATCATGCTCTTCGTACCGCGAGACAATGCCCGCGACCTGAAGCGCTCGAATCTGTTTCTCCATCTGCACCTCTGCGACCGCGCCCTCCAGGGTTACCTTTGCCCGAAACCTCTTATCCAGGGCGTCCAACAATTCATCGGCCGTGAGACCATATTCGTCTTCCAGTTTGTGCGGCATGTTCTGTTGATTTTACCCAGGCGAAAATCTTCTCGCTCATGATCAACACCAACAGGCGTTCTGTCCATGCCAAATCGTAGTTTCCCATCTTCAATTCTGAAGCACTTCTTGTAGTGTCCAGATGTGGTCGGTGAGGCCGCTTTCCATCGCGGGCGTCACTTTTAAGGTGGAATGAACCCGACAAAAGTTATAGTGAGCGAAGTCGAGCGCATACGGGGCCTTGTGGTTCAGCCACTTTTTTGAGAAGGGGGCGAAGGAGCGGGTAGTGGCGAAAGGAAGCATCTCCGATATCCTACGATACTCGTTGTTCATCTCAGTCTCGACAGTTCGCGATTGACGGCTTGCAGATCAAATGCTTCGGGATCGAATTGGCCGCCAATCCATTCCAGATACTGCGTGTGCTCAGGATGCCGGCGATTTCCAATCGCTTTCAAAAAAGATGCGTAACCGCCTATGCCGCCGACGTCCTCTGGTGGGCAGGCTCGAGCACCCTCAATCAAGACCGGGTAGTGAATGCCAGCCTGCTTGTCCACACCCTTCTCGACGGTCACTTCGTGCTGCCATCCGTCTCCGAAATCATAGATGTACTCGAAGGTAAGCGTGCCGCTTGGCGCGATCTGGGTGAGCTTTATCGTGCGCTCGTCGATAAAATCCGAGTCGGGGAAGGGCTCCCCGAAGCTGAGATCCCCGATCCTGAACTCGTGAAGATGGTAGTTTTGCCATCCCATCACGACCTGAAGAACTCTATGAAGCTTGAGTAGAGTCGTTTCTTTCTTGACCTGAAAACGTCTCCAGATCGCCGGCTGACTTCCTTTCAGCGCCACCCTGAGCTGATACAACGGATAGTCACTCAATAGCCTGATCATTTTCCTTTCCGGGTCGTTGCATTCTAAGCCAGCAGCCGGTTCTCCTGAAAACTAAAATACCCGCTCTTGCCGACGATTATGTGGTCAAGCACCCTGATCTCAATCGTGCGCGCGGCTTCAATCACCGACCTCGTCAGGTGCTTGTCTTCCTGTGAAGGCTCGGGGTCACCGCTCGGATGGTTGTGGCTCAAGATCAACCCCGCCGCTTTGTGAGTCAGCGCGGCTTTGATTATTTGACGGGGATAAACTATCGCTCGGTCGACGGTGCCTTGTTGCAGGACCTCGTGATCGATTACCCGGTTTTTGACGTTCAAGTAGATAACCATGAAAGCCTCGTGCGGGAGACCTGCGAGTTTCACACGAGCGAAATCCACTACGGCGCCCGGAGACGAGAGCACGTCTTTGCCCTCCATCCGCTCCTTCAGATATGCGGCGAATAGTTCCTTGACCAGCCGAATCAATACGGCGGAGGTGGCGCCGACGCCCTGAACGCCTTCGAGCTCGTCTTGAGTGGCATCAAGCACTCCGTTCAGCGTGCCAAACCGTTTCATCAAAGCCTTGGCTGCAGGTTTTACGTTGACTCGCGGAATGGCGTAGGTCAGCAACAACTCGAGCAACTCGTAATCGTGAAGTGCTTCTGCACCCGCTTTGAGAAACTTCTCGCGGAGCCGCTTCCGGTGTTCCAGGTAGTCGGGTTTGTATTCCATCTGACAGCTACTCCACTGCGCTGCCCAAATTGAATGTTACCCAGGAACTACGGTACCAGCGATTATACTCTCGCTCGGGCGGTAAGCAATCGTGGCTCGAGTGGATTTCTTTCCGCCGGCAAAGGTTGACGCCAGCCGCCAGCCGCAATAGCATGACGGTTCTTCCTGGCGAAGAGTGGAAAGCTTCAGCTTGAACGTTCATCAACTCCTCCAGTGATGGCAGGCTTATGAGAAAACTCGCAGCGATAGCTCTCGCTCTGGCTTGCCTGGTTGCGATTGCTTCGAGCCAGAACGGGTCGGCGGAGATTTGGGCTGACCCTGAATCCGAAGGAACACAGACTAAAGTCTATGCTACTTCGGATCTTGCCAGGCAAGCTCGCGAGGCGCTGGCTCAAACTTCGGGGCGGATCGAGATTGCGGGTCTGTCGAAGCCAGTCGAAGTGCTTCGCGATACGTGGGGCGTTGCGCACATATACGCCAAGACGCAGGACGATTTGTTCTTTGCTCAAGGCTTCGTCGCAGCTCAAGATCGATTGTGGCAGATGGAAATGTGGAGGCGAACCGGCGAGGGCAAGCTCGCTGAGATTCTCGGCTCATCGGCAATCGAGCGAGACAAGTTCGCGCGGCTCATGCGTTATCGCGGCGATATGGAAGCCGAGTGGAAGAGCTACGCTCCGGACGCTAAGTCGATCATCGAGTCGTTTGTCCGAGGAGTGAATGCTTTCATCGAGACCAGTCGCGATCGCTTGCCGATTGAGTTTCAACTGACCGGCATACGCCCCGAGCCGTGGACGCCTGAAGCCTGCCTCACCCGAATGGCGGGTTATGTCATGACTCGCAACGCCTCGAGCGAAGTTCTGCGTGCGCAGCTCGCGCGAATGCTCGGAACCGACAAGACCGACGAGCTGGTCGAGACCGATCCCTTCAAGAAGCTTGAAGTGCCCGACGGTTTGGATCTGAACGGCATCGACAGAAAGATTCTCGCCGGGGCGAACGAGGCGAGCGGCACGGTTTCTTTCGGGACAAGCGAAAGATCCAGCGAAGGCTCGAACGACTGGGTAGTAAGCGGCGCGCTCACCAAAACGGGCAAGCCGATTCTTGCCAACGACCCTCATCGCACCATCAGCTTGCCGTCGCTGCGTTACCTGGTTCACCTGGTCGGCCCAGGCTGGAACGTGATCGGCGCAGGAGAGCCTACGCTGCCGGGAGTCGCGGCTGGTCACAACGAGCGTGTCGGCTTCGGATTCACAATCGTTGGAATCGATCAACAAGACTTGTACGTCGAAGAGACCAATCCCGCAGATCCCACTCAGTATCGATACAAAGATAAATGGGAGACGATGAAGATCGAGCGCGAGTCGATCAAGGTGAAGGAGAAGCCGGCGCCCGTTGAAGTCGAGCTTCGCTTCACGCGTCACGGACCGGTGATTTACGAGGACCCAAAGCTTCATCGTGCGTACGCGCTTCGCTGGGTCGGTAGTGAGCCGGGGTCGGCAGGTTACCTGGGATCGCTCTCCTTGAACCGCGCGAAGAACTGGAAAGAGTTTCTGAAAGCGCTCGAGCGATGGCGCGTTCCGTCAGAGAATTTGGTATACGCGGATGTAGATGGCAACATCGGATGGCAAGCCGCGGGTTCGGCGCCGCTGCGGTCCGGGTGGTCGGGCTTGCTTCCCGTGCCCGGAAGCTCGGGGCGTTACGAGTGGAAGGGGTGGCTCCCGCTTTCAGAGCTGCCGCGCGCGTATAATCCCTCGCGGCACTTTATCGCGACGGCCAATCACAAGATCATACCCGAAGGCTACAAGCACGAGATCAACTTCGAGTGGGCCGCGCCTTATCGGTTTCATCGCATTGAAGAGGTCTTGCAGAAGGGCAGCAAGTTCACGATCGAAGACTTCGAGCGCTTGCAGCACGACGAGACGTCGCTTCCAGCTCGCGAGCTTGTGCCGTTGCTAAGAGGGCGGTTAGCTGATTCTGCTCCCAGCACGCGAGAGGCCGCTGAACTGCTGCTGGGATGGGATTGTGTTTTGGCAAAGGACTCGGCTGCCGCCGCGATTTACGAGGTATGGCTTCAGAAACTCAGCTCGAATTTCGCGAATCGGGTTGTTCCTACCGAGGCTAGGAATTTGGCCGGCGGCGCTTCCCTCTTCAGAAAGATGATGCGAGCGCTCAAAAATCCCGATGCCAAAATATTCGGAGCCAACCCGCAAGCTCTGGCTGGTGCGCTTCTCTCGACAAGCCTGGACGAAGCGGTGACCGAGTTGCGCGGCCGATTCGGGTCGGATATGAAGAAGTGGCGATGGGGTGATCTCCACTTCGCAGAGTTCAAGCATCCTCTCTCAACTGATGATGCACGTCGCGCGGTGTTTGATCTGAAGTCTGTCTCTCGCGGAGGCGACGGGAACACGGTCAACGCCACGGCGGGCGCGAGATTCATGCAGCGAAGCGGCGCGTCGTTCCGCGAAATACTCGATCTCAGTGATTGGGACAACTCGGTTGCGATCAATGTGCCGGGCCAATCGGCTCAACCCGGGAGTCCGCACTATGGAGACCTGTTGCAGCTCTGGTCTGAAGGCAAATACTTCCCGCTGCTGTTCAGCCGCGAGAAAATTGAGAAGCACACCGCCCAGCGGCTGGTGCTTGAGCCCAAACGCGGAAGTCAGGCTACGACAAAACAGTAACCGCAGCGATGGTGGTTTGGTACATGTGGTTTGGTAGATGACGATTGTCGAGCGCATCCAGCGCGGGGAACGCGCCGAGCACCAGCCATCGGCTCTTCAAGTTGTGCGACAGGGCTCGATAACGAGGCGTGTTGAGCAATCCGTCCGCAGATTGCGCAGATTACACAGATCAAGAAGTGCAAGAAAGATCGGATGAAGACATGAGGAGATCGCTATGCAACGGTTTCGTCCAATCTGCGGCTTCTGCGTCATCTGTGGATTGCTGTGTGTTTAGCCTATGAACCCTTGGGCAAAGAACCCGTTTGACAACTCGATCATCGCCTGAGGAACGCTTCGGTGATTTCTCGAGGGAAACAGTAGTCTCAGTAACGATCTCACACGGAGGAAGAAATGTTCAAAAGATACACTGCTATTCTGCTAACGGTCTTGACCTCAATGACCTCAGGAGTCGCCGTCAGCGCCGGGGGGCCTCAGGAGAAGTTTGATCAAGACGCGATCACCAAGATCAAAGAAGAAGGAATGAAGCGCTCACAAGTGATGGACACTCTCAGTTACCTCACCGATGTGCCGGGCCCGCGGCTCACGGGGTCGCCCGGCATTCGGGTGGCGCAGGAGTGGGCCAAGCAGAAGCTCGCCGCCTGGGGCTTGCAGAACCCGCACCTCGAAGCGTGGGGGCCGTTCGGACGTGGCTGGTCGCTGGAAGGGTTTTCAGCCAACATGATCAAACCAAACTACACCCCGCTGATCGCGTACCCGAAAGCCTGGTCGCCCAGCACCAACGGCGTCGTTCGCGCTCAGCCCGTGTACTTCGACGCGAAAACCGAAGCGGACCTCGACAAGTACAAAGGCAAGCTCAAAGGCGCGATAGTTCTGCTTACGTCTCCTCGCGAAGTCAAAGCACATTTTGAAGCGTTCAGCCGTCGTCAAACCGACGAAGAGCTGTTGAGGCTGGCGAATGCAGAACCGCCGGCCGCCGGAGGCCGGGGCGGTCAGGGAAGACGAGGCTCGGATGAACAGCGCGCGGCGATGGCGCTCCTGAACAAGAAGTGGCTGATGCTGCAGACTGAAGGTGCGGCGCTAGTGCTCGAGCCTGGACGTGGCGATGGCGGAACTATCTTCGTTCAGTCGGCGACTCTCGCATATCCCGAAGAAATCCCACGCGACAAACAGAAAAACGTCCGCGACAAGGACGCGCCAGCGATCATCCCTCAAGTAGTACTCGCTGCCGAACATTACAATCGGCTCATCCGGATGATTCAGAGGGGCGCGCAAGTTCAGCTTGAGTTCAATCTCTCGACGAAGTATTACGATCAAGACTTGATGAGTCATAACGTGATTGCGGAGATACCCGGAACCGATCTTAAGGATGAGATCGTGATGCTCGGCGCGCATTTCGACTCGTGGCACAGCGGCACGGGCGCTACAGACAACGCGGCCGGCTCGGCTGTATGCATGGAGGCGCTGCGGATACTTCAGACGCTTGGCTTGAAGCCTCGCCGCACGATTCGAATAGGATTGTGGAGCGGCGAAGAGCAAGGCTTGCTCGGCTCGCGCGCCTATGTGGCTGAGCACTTCGGAAAACGGCTGGGCCCCGAGCCTCGCTTCGGCCCGGGCGCGGATCAGACACCGCCCCAGCAACAAACGCCTCCACAGTTCGAGCTGAAACCCGCCCACGAGAAGTTCGCCGGCTACTTCAATCTGGACAACGGCACCGGCAAGATCCGCGGCATTTATATGCAGGGCAACGAAGAGGTGCGGCCGATCTTCAGAGCGTGGTTTGCTTCATTCAGAGATCTGATCGGAGCGGGGCCTGCGGCAGATCCAAAGGCGGCGCCGCCGAGGGATTTGCCGGTGGCGACGATATCGATTGCGAATACCGGTGGAACCGACCATCAGTCATTCGATGGTGTGGGGCTGCCGGGCTTCCAGTTCATACAGGACCAGATCGAGTACGAGACCAGAACTCACCACTCGAATATGGACGTGTATGATCGCATCCAGGAGGACGACATGAAGCAAGCGGCTACGATCATGGCCGCTTTTGTTTACAACACGGCGATGCGCGATAAGAAGCTTCCGCGCAAGCCGCTTCCGGGTCAGGCCGTGGCTCGAACGGGGCAGTAACCAGAATCGACAGGGACGACCCTCGATGCCAAAAGCCATCGATATGCACGTGCACCTGCCGACTGCGAGCTTTCTTGACGGCGCGGTTAAGCCATTCAAGGTACCGGCCGAAGCCTTCTTTCGAAGCAAAGTGCCGGTGCGCGAGATGGACGAAGTGGCTCGCATCTACGAAGATCTCGACATTATCGCGGTGCTGTTGGCCTGGGACGCGGAGACCGCAACAGGGCTGCCTCCTCTTACAAATGATGAAGTCGCCGATGTCGTCAAGAAGTATCCGCAACAGTTCGTGGGCTTCGCCTGCGTTGATCCGTGGAAGGGCAAACGCGCAGTTGAGGAAATGCAACGGGCGATCAATGAGCTTGGCTTGATAGGGGCGAAGTTTCATCCTGGCATCCAGGCCTTTTATCCGAACGACAAGCAGTTCTATCCGCTTTACGAAAAGATCACCGAGCTTGGCGTCCCGGCGCTGTTTCACACCGGCACGAATGGACTTGGAGCAGGCACGCCGGGCGGGATGGGTGTGAAGCTCGACTACACTCGGCCGATTTATCTGGATCACGTCGCTGCCGATTTTCCCCAGCTTACGATCATCGGAGCGCACCCGGCCTGGCCGTGGCACGACGAGATGCTGGCGATCATCGGTCACAAGTCAAATGTGTTCATGGATCTGTCGGGCTGGTCTCCGAAGTACGTTCCCAAAGCGATAATGGACGAGGCACGAGGGCGGTTGCAGGACCGAATACTGTTCGGGAGCGACTATCCGTTCATCACCCCTCAGCGGTGGCTGGCGGACTTCGACGCGCTGGAAGGATTCTCACCGGAAGTGCGTCAGAAGATATTGCACGATAATGCCGCGAGGTTACTGAAGGTGAGATTGAAAAGCGAGTAGTTACTTGGAAGAGGGTCACGAGCCTGGCTGAATACCTGGCCCTCATTCGATCTTAACGGAGTTTATGATGCGAAGCGAAAGCTCGTTTGCTGGCTCATCGGCCTGCAGGAATCTTGTCGCTATTAGCCACACGTCATTACCATTCGTATGGACAAAACCTCGTGTCGCGAAGACAACGCTCCCCACCCTATAGGTGCCGTGCAACAAAACCGTAGAATCATCTCGCAGTTTTGTCAGGTTCTCAACATCAGATACCCCAGGTTTCTTTGCCGAGGCATCCAGAAATCCTGCGCCGAAATTTCTAAGGTCACTCGAGCTTACGGGTGGTTTCTTGATGGAGAATCGGAACACAAAAACAGATATTTCTTCGCTTTGATAGGTATACGCTTTGGCTGGGCTTAATTGCTGGCCGGCAGCATCAGGCAGTGATACACCTAGCAGCAAGGGCTTACCAGGGAGCTCAATAGACAATGCTAATTCCTTGGGAGAGTAACGTTGCCATTTCCCAGAATCACGAGTTATTGATTTCGAAGCTGGCGATGTACTTGAGCTTGAACTACCGGATTCTTTTAAGTCTTCTGTGGTGAGTAGAGGAGCTTTCTTAGTGTTGGTTTGTGGTGCGGCAACTGTGGAGAAAGAAAGCATCGAAAGGAAAACCGTCAAAACAATCGCCGGTGTGGTCGGTTTCATTGTATATCCTGAGCTAATACGATTGATCGCTTGGTGGGGACAACCGGCTGGAAGAATAGTCTGAAATACAGTACGAGGGCAATACTTACATTTTCACGATTTTGTACAGCGTCGTTCGCTCCGCCGGGACGCGCCCCAGCTCGCGGATGCGTTCGTGAAAGTCTTCAGGCGAAAGATACTCCCCCGAAGTCGCGCCGGCCAATCGCGAGATGTTCTCGTTCATAAGCGTCCCTCCGTAGTCGTTCGCACCAGCCCGCAAGCAAGCTTGCGTAACCTCGCGCGACATCTTCACCCACGAGACCTGGATGTTTTCGATCCACCCTTGGAGCATCAACCGCGACAGCGCATGAACCTTCAAATGTTCGTCGAGGGTCGGGCCCGGCCGAGCATCGCCCGAGCGGTACAACTGTGTGAACTCGTGAACGAATCCGAGTGGAACAAACTCGGTGAAGCCGCCGGTCTCCTTCTGAACTTCCCGCAGCAGCATCAAGTGACGAACCCAGTGCTCCTCGCTTTCGGTATGGCCGTACATCATCGTCGAGGTAGTGCGAATGCCGAGTCGGTGCGCAGTCTTGATCACGTCGAGCCACTCGGACACCTTGAGCTTGATGCGTTCGATCTGATGGCGAACGTCGTCGTCCAGGATTTCAGCGGCGGTGCCCGGCAATGTACCCAGTCCGGCCTCTTTCAACATCGCCAGGTAATCCGGAAGCGGCATCCCGGTCAGCTCGACGCCGTACACGACTTCCATCGGAGAGAACGCGTGGATGTGCATCTCGGGCGTCGCCTGTTTGATCGCCAGCAACAGATCGCGGTAGTAGAACGGATCGAGATCGCGAGGCAGCCCGCCTTGCACGCACACTTCGCGAGCGCCTCGCTCCCATGCTTCGATGGATCGACGCCCGATCTCGTCGAACGAGTGGAAGTAAGCGTCCTTCTCGCGAGGCGCCCGGCTGAAGGCGCAGAAGCGGCACCCGATGAAACAGATATTGGTAAAGTTGATGTTTCGATTGACGACGTAGGTGATGACATCGCCAACGCGTTCGCGCCTGATGCGATCGGCCGCAAGCACCAGAGCCTCCAACTCGTGGCCGCTGGTGCGCGCTAGAAGCAGCCCCTCGTCGAAGCCGAGCTCTTCCGCTTTCAGCGTGCTGTTGAGCACCCGCGCCACTGCGGGATCGATCTTACTGAGCAGTGTGTCCAGCCTGCCCGGCTCGTCCCATTGAATGTCGTTCAGCGAAGTCATCTCAGTACTCCCACCAGAAGCCGTCTTCCGCCTTCAGCCGCATGTAAGCCGACGAGGGATCATCGACCTCGCCCCATATCTCGACGTGTTTCGGATGAACGACCGAGGCGAAGTATTTCTCGCCTAACGCCTGGTAGATCCTGGCTCGCAGCTTCTTATCGGTTACTTCTTCGGCGGCGCCAAACATCGATACGCCTTTATACTTGCCTTGCTTCCCACCGTCAATTACCCACGCGACGCGCGGCTTGCGTTTGATGGCCTTCCACTTCGGACTGTTGGCATAGGTGCCGGCGTAGTAGTCGCGCCCGATGACTACAAACCACACGGGAATCACCCGCGGCTGGCCATGGTCAATGTAAGCCAGGCGCAACAACTTCTGTTTCTGGCAGAATTCCTTGAGCTTTGGAGGTAATCTCTTCATCAGTTCTGAAAGACCAAGAATCAGATTGGCCTTACGATTTATTCATTGTGAAATCTAGCACGTCACTGGTGTCATAGCCATTCGAGTCAATTCGACAATATCTCGTCAAAACTGTGAATCACCGCGTGGCTGGGAGATCGTCCTTGAAAGGGATTCCCTGGTCGCACGCATAACAACGTCTCGAAACCAGCGGACTCGGCGGCGTCCAACTCAGCGGTCACATCAGACACAAAAACTATTTCGTCCGGTCGCCGCTCGAGCGAGTTTGCAATGCGTTGGTAGCTCTCCGCATCCGTCTTTGCACCGATCATAGTGTCGAAGTAGTTGCCGATAAGAGCGGTGAGGTCGCCAGCTTCGGTGTGCGCGAACAGGAGCTTCTGCGCAAGCACACTGCCGGACGAGTAAATGCAAATCTCTTTGTTCTGCTCGCGCCACCGCTTGAATGCGCGCGTCACGTCTTCGAAAATCTGACTGCGCAGCTCGCCGTTTCCATATCCTTCTTCCCAAATTTTTCCTTGAAGCGATTTCAGCGCCGTAGTCTTTCTATCGCGATCCATTAGCCAATGCACATAAACGACGACCCGATCGACCGAGACTTGTTCAGCAGGTCCCTTCACCAGCGGCAGATCAATCTCACGCCTGGCGTCTTCCGCGTTTTCCTCGAGCAAGCCGCGGATGTCCGACTGCACTTCGGGCGACGATCGATGGGCCGCAAGATATGGTTTCACATTTTTTCGCGCGTAGGGGAAAAGTACTTTGTAAACGAAATCAATCGGAGTGGTCGTGCCCTCTATGTCGAGAAGAAGGACCCTGACGGGTTTTGTGAAAGGCGACGTCACGATAAGAGTCGAGAACACTAAAGAGCTAACGGCCTGCGGCTCAGCCGCAAGCCGCCGGCGCTACTTTCAAATCAGCTCGCCGCGCCGCGGTGCTCGTCGGCTGCAGTGTCCTGTGAGGTGGCCGACCGTGGCTTTTCTGATCCACGCGCCTTTGCGGCGGCCCGTAGCGCTTCGCGCCGGCGCGCGAGTGTTGCCTCCGCTGTCGGGGCTGCAAAGATGACAACCTCCATGTGCTTACAGATATCGGGTTCTCCAGTCGCGGCGCGCAGCTCGGTGAGAAAGGGTTGAATCTTGCTGAAAGTTGCGAAGATCTCACCGTGTGCCGCTCGGAACGCGTCCCCATCAATGGCGCCGGTTGTGACGAGCGAAGCTGCCATGTCCCAGTAGCCGATCACCATGCGGAACGATGCGTTTCGCTCGCCACTCAGTAGTGTGACGAGTTCGGCGAAGTTCTCCGGGTTAAATTCGCGCAGGAACCAGTCGCGCGCCTCCCGCAGCACCGGCTCGCGGCGCAGGTCGAAGAGCTGGAGGTTCAACTGCGCGCTCTCGAAAGGAGTCGGCATAGTCATCTCGTGATCAATCGGTGCGAATCCGTCAAATCCGCGTCATCGGTGGTCTATGAGTCCGTAAGAATCGCATTGCCAGTGACGCATAGACCGCGGATGACACTGATTCGACCGATTTGCGCGGATACGCACGCTTTCACTTAGTTGATTGCGCTTTGCGACGGCAAATACGAAGCTCCGAAACACATCGGCTCATACCGGGCATCTACTCCGCTCTCAGTATAGTTTGGCGCCCAACCCGCCGCGTCCTGAAACAAGCGGATGGCTCTAATCTCGCGGGTCTCGCAGAGGTTGAACCAGTGCCAGGTGCCTCGCGGCACTCGGATCAGATCGCCGGCTTCGACCTCGATCGCCACGACCGCGCCCTCACGCGGATGGATGTGAAACACGCCGCGGCCGTGAATGATGAAGCGAACCTCGTCTTCGTCGTGCCAGTGCTCGCGATTAAACTTTGCCAGCATCGCTTCGAGGCCCGGTGTGAGCGGGTTCACATCGATTACGTCCGCGGTGACGTAGCCGCCTCGGGCTTTTAGCTCTTCAATCTCGCGTGAGTACGCAGCAAGGATCTCCTCCGCGGGCGCGTTGGAAGCGATGTCGCGCGATGAGTCCCATCGGTCGTAATCGATCCCGATGCTCGCCAGATAGCCCGTGATAGCTTCTCGATCTCGTAGCGTTCGACTCTCGTCGGTGATTGTGACGATGGCCATTGCTTCTTCCTCCGCAGCTTTCGCGCTAGTGAAGTGTGTCGGCGAAAGCGTTAGTCCTGTAAGGGCGGTCCTCCGTGGCCGCCCCTCTCTGCCCTGAATCATTCCACCGCTCGGGAAGGGGCGGCCACGGAGGACCGCCCTTACAGGACTGGCCGTTACTCGCTAGCGCAGTCTTTGTTACATGACACTATTTGGCGCGATCGGTTCGCCCTAAGACTTCCAACAGGAACTCCAATATCTCGACGTGGCGCTTCGCTTCCGCAATGCTCTTACCCCAGGTGTACAGTCCATGTCGGCGCAACAAGAAACCGTGCGCGCTCGGATGTTGCTTCAGTGTCTCCTCGACTGAGCCTGCTAGCTTAGTCATATCCTGGGAGTTCTCGATTATGGGAAGCCACTCTCGGTGCTCGTGCGTTGAGACGCCTTCAAGCCCCTTGAGCATTTCGTATCCCTCTATGCTCAAACCCCCTTCGCCCGCGTACGCGTCGGAGAGAATATTGCTCCAAACCGAATGAGTGTGCAACACAGCGCCAGCTCCGCGAAGGCGGACGACCGCGAGATGTAACAGTGTCTCAGCCGAGGGACGCCCGTTACCTTGCAGCACGTCGGCACTGGCATCAATCAACAGAATCTCGTCTGCTGCGAGGCTGCTCTTGTCGAGGCCGCTCGAGGTGATCGCGAGTTTCAGCGGCTCGCGATCGACAACCGCGCTGAAGTTGCCGCTTGTACCGAGAACCCAGCCGCGGTGGTGAAAGTCTGGTCCCAGCCGAGCCAGGCGCGTGGCCGTTGTTATGAAAGCAGTTACGTCGATTTCAGTTCTCCGATCAACCTTGATTACGCGACTTGATAAACAGCCGGGCATCTTCATCAATCATTCTCTTCAATCAAGTCTGCGCATATCCCTGATCGTTAGCCATTCTTCGCACGCGACTGCGGAGCCCCTCGTCGATGAATTCATCACGATGAACAAACTCCGGGTAAACGCTCAGCCGCTCTGTTAGCTCGAAGCCTTCAGCAGCCGTACGCTCAGCCAGCCGTTCAATGTGAGGCCACGGTTTTTCGGGATTGATAAAATCAGGCGTCAGCGGCGAAATCCCTCCCCAATCGTTCAAACCCGCTCTCAGCAAGAAAGGATACTCGTCGTCCGAAAGATTTGGCGGCGCCTGTAGGTTCATCTCACCGAGCACGAGCCGAGCGACTGCAATCGTCCTGGCGTGATCCGACTGGCTCGGTTCCGGATGATGACGCATCGGGATTTCAGGCTTCGCGCGGAAGTTTTGAATGATCACTTCCTGAATGTGACCGTAGCGATCGTGGAGCTCGCGAATAGCGAACAACGAATCGACCCGTTCGTCGAGCGTCTCGCCGATGCCGATCAGAATCCCTGTCGTGAATGGTATCTTCAACCGCCCAGCTTCTTCGATTGTCTTGATCCGAAGCGAAGGCGGCTTATCCGGCGCATTGTCGTGAGCCATACCCCCCAGAGTCAGCCGCTCGCTTGTGCTTTCAAGCATCAGACCCATGCTCGGGTTGAACTCTCGAAGCTTCTCTAGGTCTTTCCTCCCCATCAAGCCGGGATTCGCATGCGGGAGCAACCCGGTTTCATTCAACACTCGCTCGCACATCTCGGCTAGATAAGACAGCGTGGTTCGATGACCAAGCTCGGCGAGCGTCTCGCGCATCTCGGGGAAGATTGCTTCAGGACGATCGCCGAGACTGAACAGCGCTTCCTTGCAGCCCAATCGCGCTCCCGCTTCCGCGACCGCAAGCACTTCGTCAGGGGTCATCGTTAGCGCGCCCGGCTGGCCGGGATCCTTGCGAAACGTGCAGTAGCCGCAATAGTCGCGGCAAAGATTGGTGAGCGGAATGAAAACTTTCCTGGAGTAAGTTATGCGAAGACCCTTGACGCGATCACGCAGTTCAGCCGCAACGGCCATCAACGAGTCAAGCTCATCATCTTCGCGCGCGCGAATAAGCGCCGACGCGATACCGCGAGTGACTTCGCCTTCACGTGCGGCAGCCAGCGCGTCGTGAAACACCAGGGGAGTAGTTGAATCAAGTACCTGCATACAACCTGTAAGGGCGGCCCTCCGTGACCGCCCCTCTTGTGAAGGACGTTGAGACTGCTACCGAGGGGCGGTCACGGAGGGCCGCCCTTACACGCGTCCGTTAGAGCCTGGCGCACTCAGCGGGCCCCACCGCTTGAATCTTGCAGGCGTGACCTTGATCATCGGTCTTTCGTCAATCGCCATCGAACGGTACTGCGGATACTTTTCGCGCAGGAGTTCGACCGCGCGCGCGTGCTCGGAAGCGTCCTCTGCCGGCGAGAGAATCTCTCCGGTTCCGCTTACTAGAACGTAGATCAGCTTATTCCAATCCTCGGAGTAATCGTCAATGACAATCGCGACGCGCGGGTTGGCTCGAATGTTTCTTACGCGCTTCAACTCGTGATCCGCGACGCTTTTGGGCTTCTCATCAAGCGCTACATAGAAGCGCTCGCCGTCGAACGCGTAGCATATTGGAACGACCGCGGGTTGCCCACCGGTATCGCTGGTTGCAAGACGCGCGACGCGATGCCGGCGAATGAACTCTTGGGTGCTTTCGTCAATATCGAGCGGCATAAGAGGACGTGCGCAAAACGTGATGCGTGATCCGCAATGCGGTTCAGGGTTCAGGGTTCCGGGTTCAGGGTACGCCATCAGAGTTGATAGTGTTAGACATAACCCTGAACCCTGAACCCTGAACCCTGAACCCTGAACCGCATCACGTATCACGCCTCCGCATCACGTTTCACCATCACCTTGAGACTTCTATCAACTGATCCACCACCGCGAGCATGTCGTCCAGGCCTGCCCTCGGATCGAAGCCGATGGCCGGCGGCGATTGAATCAGGTGAGTGACGCCCATGTCGCGCAGCCGCCGCGTGTCCTCACGCACCTCATCGAGCGTGCCCATCATTGGACTGCGCCCACCTGCCGGAGACTGTTTTAACACCATCGTGAAGGCTCGCAACACGACTTCCATGTCGCCTCGGCCGGCTCGGTCAGCGGTCTCACGAAACTGGTTGATCATTCCTTCCAGCCACTCGAAGCTCGGGATGCCCGACGGGTTCCATCCGCTCCCGAACTTGACCGCGCGGTCGAAAGTGTATTGCCCGAAGCCTGCGACATAGATCGGCGGATGCGGTTTTTGAACCGGCTTCGGTCCGACTCTAGATTCAGGGATGTGATAGAACTGGCCTTCGAACTTCACCGGGTCTTTGGTCCACAGTTCGATCATCGCGCGGAGAAACTCGTCGCAGCGCGCGCCTCGGCGCTCGAACGGAGTTCCAACCGATTCGAATTCATCGCGCGACCAGCCAGCACCGACTCCCACAAGTGCGCGGCCGCCTGACAATACGTCGAGCGTAGCGATGCGGCGTGCAAGCTGAATCGGCGTGTGGTAGGGCAGCACTAACACGCTTGTGCCAAGTTGTACCTTCTTCGTGTGAGCCGCTACGAAGGTGAGAGTTTCAACTGGATCGAAGACTGTTTGGTAGGTCTCAGGCAAGCTGCCGTCGGGCGTTGCCGGATAAGGCTCCTTCGGGTTGATCGGCCACAACAGACGCTCGAGCACCCACACGGAATCGTAACCAAGCTCTTCGGCCCGGCGGGCGACCTTGATCAAATTCTCCGGTGAAGCCTGCGGACCTAACTGCGGAAGCGATATGCCAACTTTCATCTTCCAACCAACTCCTCACTCAAAATGGCGATTACGTTCACGGTATTAACTTTCAGGACGGAAGTCAACGGCGCCCCCAAGGAGGTCAGTACCGCGAGCGGTAGCGAGCGCGGTCAGTTGGGTTTACCGAGACAACCCTCGCTACCGCTCGCGATACTGACCGACTACGCTTAGCGGTACTGACCTGGCACGCTCGCGGTACTGACCCAGCCAGGTGACATAGCAATTGAGTTGGCATCTCGATTGTGCTAAAAACTAGACCAAGAACTATTGCCGCGGGATTAAGGATAATGTTTAGAAGATTCTTCTTGTTCGCACTCTTCATCCTTCTCTCGGCGCTTGGCGCTACAGCACAAAGCGTACGTCCTGCGAACCCGCCCGAGAGCAAGATTCCCGACAAATTGCCCAGAATCGACGAGCAGGATTCCGGTCTTCAACACGACATGCGCATCAAGATGGCCATTGCCCGCGCAGAGGGCGCACATAAGAAGGTGCTCGAAGATGTGGAGAAGTTGAGCGATCTGTCTAGCGAAATAGCCAAGGGCTTTGGTGAACGCGAGCGGCTTTCAGCCGACGACCTAAGAAAACTCAGCACGATCGAAAAACTTGCCAAGAACGTGTTGAAAAACGCGGGAGGCGAAGAGGTCGACCAGAAGGCAGCCGCGATCGAACAGATGCCGCTGGCCGACGCCATCGATAAGCTGAGCACCACCGCTGCCAACATCAGAAAAGAAATGACCGCCGAGACCCGGTTCGTCGTTTCTGCCACCGTCATCGCCAACTCGAATGAAGTGATCAGCCTCGCTCGCTTCATACGACGCCAGAAAGCAGACTGATGCTCGCGACCAGAAACAAGCCCTCAAGGAGCGCGACTTCCGATAGGCGGAAATTGGCGACCGGCTGCATCGCGGTTCTGTTGGCGCTCTTCCTTTCCACTCCAGCGTTTTCGGATCGCAAAGGCCAGGATAAGAAGGCAAAACAGGATCAGCGCCCGCGGCAAGATGATGATGAAACTGTGCGGCTGCATTCAGACCTCGTCGTAGTAAACTTGATCGTCACCGATGCCCGGGGCCAGTACGCGCGCGGTTTGAGCGCAAAAGATTTCACGGTGCTGGAAGATAACACCCCGCAGCCGATCAACTCTTTTCTTGCCGAAGAAGCTTCGTTCGCCGCAGCGATACTTATCGACATGAGCGGAAGCATGGACTACAAATTCGGTCTGGCCCGCGGGGGAGCGGCTTCGTTTGTGGACCACATTAGAGACAACGACCAGGTCGCCGTCTACGGCTTCAACAACAAGGTCAAACTTTTTCAGGATTTCTCGGATTTGCGCGACATCTCAGAATACATTTGGGACGCCAAAGCCGAAGAGGATACGCGGCTGTACGACTGCGCAGACGAAGCAGTCGTTGCCTTGGAGAAGCGGCCCGAGAAGCGCCGGGCGATTCTTTTGATCTCAGACGGCTGGGACACTGCCAGCTCGAAAGCGTCGTTCGATTCGGTGATAAAGAAAGCGCTCGCCGCCGGGATAATTTTCTATTCGATTGACCTGATCGACGACAATTCGCGGATCGGAAGCACAAGCTATGTGTTGGGGCTGAGGCGCGGACAAAGCGAGATGAAAGAGTTCGCCTCGCAGACCGGCGGGCGGTATATATATTCGCCGCAGGGCGACAAGCTTGAAGAAGCCTTCACCAACATAGTCGATGAGCTAAGAAATCAATACACGCTGACCTATTACCCCACCAATCAGAAGCGCGATGGTCGATGGCGCAAGCTGGGTGTCGGCCTGTCGCGGCCGGGGCTGACAACGCGAGCGCGCAAAGGCTACTGGGCGCTGAAATCATGAGAGCTGCCGGATCGTTATAACGCTAGCCGAACTGCGCGGTCTTACTCGACATCGAACTCCTGCACGAGCCGTTTTGGTGCTCTATTCCGCCAGGGAAGGACCAGCGCAGTTCGCAGTGTGGTCTTCTTCGCCGCCCGGAGCTGCACCTTGTTGCTGTTTGACCTGTTACGGGTCAGGTTGGACATGCTAGACTGGCGTTGTCAAATTCAGTGCAGATTTAGCAATGGAGCAAACCCATGAAACTTACCCGTGATATTCATAGCCTCAGCACCTTCAAGCGCGACACCGCGAAGCTGGTGCGCCAAATGAAGAAGACCAAGGCGCCTGTAGTGCTGACCGTAAATGGAAAAGCTGAGTTGGTTGTGCAAGATGCTGAGAGCTACCAGCAATTGTTGGATGCGAAAGACAGAATGGAGGCCATCGAAGGAATAAAGCGTGGACTCCAAAGCATGAAAAGTAACGCCGGCAAACCGGCGGCGGAGTTCTTCCGGGAATTCTTTGCTGAGAAGGGCATAGCGGAAGAAGAATGAAGCGGTATGTAGTGACCTTTGAGGACTCGGCGCAAGCAGACGTGCGAGGGTCTTATGAATGGGGCTGTCGTGCTTGGGGCAAGCGTAAAGCACAACAATGGGCCCGCCAACTCCGAACCGCAGTTTTCAAACAGCTCGCTGTCGTGCCGAAAGGCTTCCCGCTTGCGCCCGAAGACGACGAGTTCTCCGAAGAGATTCGTCAAATGGTTGTCGGCCGCTATCGCGTGCTGTTTACAATAAAAGGGCGGGAGATTCATGTGCTCCACGTAAGAGGAGCGTACGCGGGGCGGATCGATCAGCTCGAAGACGATCGCTAGATCAGAACGGTCGCATTCAGCCACTTGTAGCTTGACTAAACTGGCCTTGCGGACAAGAATGTCTGCGAAAGGACAGGTTCCCCAAACTTGTTAGCCCCACGGTCCTGTAGCCTTCAGGGCCAGCAGTCTCTTCTCTCGGGAGTTTGCCATGCCTTCAAACAAGAAAATGATCGTCCAGATCGTTACGCTTCTCATCGCCTTTTTGACTTTCGTCTTTGCCGTCCGCGCCGAGACTCAGTCGCTCGAGACCCTGCTCGCTTATCTTAAGAGTCCAAACCCTGGCACCCGGCGCGACGCAGCGCACAAGCTCGGTGAGCGCCGGGTCCGCAATCAATTGGCCGTCGAAGCGCTCGCCGTCGCAGCTCGCAAGGATGAAGACCACGACGTTCGCGGTGAAGCTCTTCAGTCGCTCGGGATGATCAAGGACTTCTCGGCGCTGCCTGAGATGATCGATGCGCTAAAGGACCAGAATTCGGATGTGCGCAGCATCGCGATAAGATCGCTGGTGGCCCTGTACACCGAGCACGATATAGACTTCATCACCAATCGGCGGGCGGGCTGGAATCTGTTCAACCCGTTCCTGGACACCAATGATCACGAGATCGTCGAGCCGTATGTTACGGTCGATCCGTTGATCGTCAGTGCGATAGGCGACTCAGCCCGGCAGGACCGCGAGCGCGATGTTCGCATATCCGCTATTCGCGCGCTCGGCGTTTTGAGAGGCACGGCCGCGATTCCACATCTTGCCGACGCGCTAAATGCCGATCAGGATCTGCGCATCGAGGTGCTTCGCGCATTCATCAAGATCGGAGACCAATCAGCCGGCCCTCACCTGATACCATTCTTCCGCGACTCGGATCAGAAGGTGCGAACTCAGGCGATGGTTGCGGCCGGGATGCTCAAGTACAAACCGGCCGTTGAGCCGCTGCTTTCGGTTTATGGTCTGGGTCCTGAAAAGAAGGGCGCGATAAAGAAAGTTAGTGACAAAGTGAAAGGGCGCCTGACGTACTTGCCGCCGCGGGACGAGGCCGCGTTGTGGGCGTTGTCACTGATCGGCGATGAAAAAGCGGAGCAGACATTCGTCGAGAATATGACCGACAATGATGCGGACCGCCGCCAGTACGCGATCGAGGGACTGGCGCGAATAGCCGACCCGCGTTATCAGGACCAGCTATCCCGCCTTGTGCTCACCGAAAAGCACAACGATGTAAGGCTCGCCGAGTATTGGGCGCTTTACAAAATGGGCGGCACCACACACATTCAGTACATCGTGCGAAATCTTGAGACCGATCAGGAAGAACAGGCCCGCGCGTACTTGATGGAAGCCACCAGTCCCGCGGATCTCTTTCCTTACATTCGCTCGAGCAGCAAAGAGGTCCGGCAAAAAGTCATCGAGATACTCGGACGCATCGGCGACCAGGAAACGGTCAAGGAATTGGAGCCGATCGTGCGAACCTCGAGCGCCTCGACGGCGGATACCGCGACAGTCGCCATCAAGCGAATTGAATGGCGGATCTCAGGGCGGCCTCGCGCGAGCGATAGCGTCTTGCAGCGCGAGCGTCCCCGACGGGCTACGAATCCATAGGCGAAAAGAAAAATAGTCCGTACCGCGAACGGTAGCGAGCGCGGACCCCGCAATGAGGCGTAGTGAGATCCGCGCTCGGTACCGCTCGCTGTACTGACTTTAGTTTTGCCTTCTCTCCAACGGCACCTTAGAATGAGCCTCGCGAACGGCAATCTCGCGGAGAACGAGCATGAAAAGAAGACTAGCGGCGCTGGTATCGACTGCGCTGCTGCTGGCCTCCAACGTAACCGCACAAGACTGGACCGCTGATGCCAGGCGAATGATGGAACGCGCGGATGTAAAGCGCGCGTTCGATCATGTCGACGCGCACAAAGATCAAATACTCGCGGAATGGATCGCGCTGACGGAGATCAACGCGCCATCCGGTAAGGAGCGCGAGCGAGCCGAAGCAGTGCGGAAACTGCTCGCGTCGTGCAAGCTCGACAAGGTTTATTACGATGCGAAAGGGAACCTCATCGCCATTCGCAAAGGCACGGGCGGCGCGAAGCCCGTCGTGTTTGACGCGCATCTCGATACTGTCTTTCAAGAGGGCTTGAAGATCAAAGCCGAAATTCGCGATGGCAAAATCTTCGCTCCCGGAGTCGGAGACGACACTCGCAACATCGCAGCAATGCTCGCCTCGATGCGCGCGCTTGATGAAGCGGGAATCAAAACCAAGGCGGACCTTATTTTTGTGTTCACCGTCGAAGAAGAAACATCGTTCGGCGGTGTGAAGCATTTCATCGCCGAGAACAAGGACCGAATTGGCCAATACGTCGCGCTAGACGGCGGATATGAAGGGCTCAACTACGGCGGCATTGGCATCAACTGGTACAAACATCACTTCATCGGGACGGGCGGGCATACCACTTCTAAGGCGCCCCCTCACTCGGCCACGATTCCGCTTGCGCGCGCGATCACGCGTATCTACTCGCTCGAACTGCCTAAGGACCCGGTCGTTCACTTGAACATAGGGATGCTTGGAGGAGCGGATGTCGTCAATGCGAAGGCGGCCGACGCGTGGTTTACCGTTGACCTTCGATCAACCGATCAGAAACTGATAGATGAATACGAACGAAAGATCACTCAGATACTTCGCGAAGAAGCCGAGCGCGTCGCCATGCAGGTGACGACCGAACTGCCTGAAGAAAAGGTGCCGGCGGCGCAGATTCCAGGAAGCCGCGAGTCGTTCACTGTGCGAATGGCGGAGGCGGTGCATCGAGCTATTGGGTTTGAGAACGTGACTGTGGGCAACAGCGCTTCAAACAACTCGAACGTGGCGTTGCTTGCGGGCTTGCCTGCGATCTCTACAGGCTGCGCGCCGTGCGGCGGCGATCACTCGCTGGGTGAGTGGTGCCAAATCGAGCCCTTCTATCGCGGTATAAAGAAGCTGATACTGTTGGAGGTCGCACTGACGGAGAAGTAGCATAGCCTATAGTCTATGCGTGCTCCCTCGGCGGCCCAACCACAGACTGAAGTCTATGCTACGAACGGAGGCACAATGAAAGGCTCAAATCTCCTCTTCGCCACAAGCTGGATAATTCTCCTGGTCGTCTCAGCAGCCATAGTGCTCTTCTCCGCCCAATCGCTCTGGGTAGCGTACACTGGTAAACCCGACGTACTGACGCTCGAATACACTCTGACTCAAATCCAGGAACAGGGCGGCGACCAGGCAGTCAAAGCGTTCAGAGGAAGGCGCGCGACTGCTGCGACCTGGGCGCTTGCATATGCGCTGCTCGCGATCGCAGTGACGTGGGTGCCGTATCGACGAGGTGAGAAGTGGGCATGGTGGGCGCTATTCGTCTCACTGGGGGTGTCGCAGTTGTTATCCCTTGCTCGAGCGATCGCGTTGGCTACGACCGGCGGTGTAGGCACACCGGCCGTTCTTCTGGCGTTCGTGTTGCTCGCCTTACTCGCCGGAGCGCCGCGAATGTTCTCTCAACGCAGCCCGTCGCTTTAAGCCCGACGGTAGTGTGCTGAGTCCAAACTGTTTTAGAACGTTAACCTGAGTGTTGCGAAGAACAACCCTGGCGCCGACTTAGACGAGAATTTGACACTGCTTCTCACCGCTCGATATGATTCGTCGTCGGCTCAATACTAAGCGTAGATTCGAATCATTAAACCGCGAGTTTCGCTTATGATCGCTATTCACTCGTGATGGAGCAATTATGATAGTCATAAGAGCAGGATCGTTCATTCTCACAATCGCATTATTAACCGGAACATCCGCGCTCGCATACAAACCTGTAACAACCGCGTTCGCGCCCTCGATTTATGCCGACACCGGTCGAAACACCGGCGCGCTCTCCGCTGAGCGTGTCACCAAGCACGTGCAGTTTCTTGCGTCCGACAAGCTGCAAGGCCGTCGCGCCGGAACACAGGCGGCTGACGAAGCGGCAGCTTACATCGAAAAAGAATTTCGCAGCTACGGTCTAAAGCCAGCCGCCCCTTCCGGGTTTCTTCAGCAGTTCACGTTTGTTTCTGCGGTCAAGCTCGGCCAGCAGAATAGCTTTCAGGTGAAGATGACAAATGGCTCTCGCTCACTGAAAGTCGGTGAGGAGTTCGTGCCGCTTGCTTTCTCTTCTTCTGATCCGGCCACCGGTGAGCTCGTGTTCGTTGGGTACGGCATTAGCGCGCCCGCGCTTCAATTCGATAGCTACTCAGGCATCGATGCGAAGGAAAAGATCGTGATGATGCTGCGAGGGAGCCCCGATGGTGACAACCCGCACGGGCGATTCGCCGAATTCACACAGCCCGGAATGGAGATTCAGAACAAGACACTTAAGGCGCGTGAGAAGGGCGCTCGCGGAGTGATCTTCGTCAGCGCCGAGAAGAGTTTTCACGAAGATCGATTATCGCGATTGCGGCACGATCTGAATTTTTTGGATTCGGGAATTCCAACGGTGCTGCTCAGCCGCGATGCTGCCGCATCGTTGCTCGGGTCAAACAGTCTCTCGATGACGGAAGCCGAAGCGAGGGCAAAAGAACCCGCATCTGCTTTAGCGATCAAGGGTGTAACCGTTGAATTCAAGACGGACGTCGTCAGGGTCAACGGCAAGAGCGCGAATGTTGTCGCCGTGCTCCCGGGCAGCGATCCACGGCTCGCATCTGAATACGTAGTCATAGGCGCGCACTACGATCATTTGGGACTAGGCGGGCCTGAGTCGCTTGCCGCAAACCCAGAAGGCCAGATCCATCACGGCGCTGATGATAACGCTTCGGGCACGTCGGGACTGCTCGAGCTCGCTCGAACACTTGCAAGTGAGCGTGGCAAGATCAAACGCAGCATCATGTTTATAGCGTTCGCAGGCGAAGAGCTGGGGTTGCTCGGCTCGGGCGCTTATACAAAAACTCCAATCGTTCCATTGGCGTCTACCGTTGCGATGCTGAACATGGACATGATCGGCAGGCTTCGCAAAGCCTCGTTGTTTATAGGCGGAGTCGGGACCTCTCCGGCGTGGAAGCCGCTGCTTGAAAAGCTTAACTCGCCATCCGAGGCACCTGCGAGCGCCGGTGGAAATGGGTCTATCAGCCGCTTTCAGCTAAGCCTCGGCGAGGACGGTTTTGGACCGAGCGATCATCAATCCTTTTACGTGCGCGACATTCCGGTCCTGTTTTTCTTCACCGGCACGCACGACGACTACCATAAGCCATCGGACACCGCTGACAAAATCAACGCGGAAGGATTGATGCAGGTCGCGGAGTTTGTTCGCGAAATCGCGGTCTCTATCGCTAATGAACCGCAACGCATCGCCTTCACTAAAGTGAAAGTCGAACAGCGGCCGACGGGGCGAGGGTTTCGCGTTTATCTTGGGACCGTGCCTAACTACTCCGATCAGAGCGACGGGATGAAGCTGGACGGCGTACGGCCCGGCTCGCCTGCGGAGAAAGCGGGTTTGCGTGCCGGCGACATCGTTGTGAGGCTTGGAAAGATGCCGATCAAGAACGTGTACGACTACACCTACGCGCTTGGCGAGATGCGAGGGGGCGAAGAAATAGAAGCCGTCATACGCCGCGATGGTAAGGAAATGACGATGAAGATCACGCCCGAAAAGCGTCAGTGAGGCAAAAGCGGTTTCGGGTTCCGAGTTCGTGGTTCCGGGTTCTTGTTCCGAGTCTTGCTGAACTCTGAACTCTGAACCCTGAACCCTGAACCCTGAACCCTGAACTTGGAGCGAGGAAGTCATGCTTCTAGGAGGTAAGACCGGCATCGTTTTCGGGGTAGCGAACAAGCGCAGCCTTGCGTGGGCGATCGCGCGACGCGCTGCTGAAGAGGGGGCGCGCATCGCGCTGACCTATCAAGGTGAGAGGCTCGAGGAGAACGCGCGAGAGCTTGCCGCGTCGCTGAAGGACCCGCTCCTTTTGCCGTGCGATGTGACTCGTGACGAAGATATCGCCGCCGTCTTTGCGGCGGTAAAGAAAGAATTCGGCTCGCTCGATTTCGCAGTGCACGGAATAGGCTACGCGCTTCGCGAAGAACTGGAGGGCGACTACCTCAACACCTCGCGAGACGGCTACCGCATCGCGCAAGACGTCAGCGTCTACTCGTTGACCGCAATCGCCAGAGAAGCCGCGCCGCTAATGGAAGAACGTGGAGGCAGCATCGTGACGCTGACCTATTTTGGCGGCGAGCGAGTGATTCCAGGCTACAACGTTATGGGTGTGGCAAAGGCGGCCCTGGATATGAGCATGCGTTATCTAGCTTCGAGTCTCGGCCCGCGCGGGATTCGAGTGAACGCCATCTCAGCGGGCCCGGTAAAAACGCTGGCATCGGCTGGCATTGGCGGCTTCTCGAAAATCCTCGAGCACATGCGAAACCACGCTCCGCTACGCCGCAACATCGATCAATCCGAAGTGGCCGACGCTGCGCTTTTCCTGCTTTCCAACATGTCTCGCGGCGTCACCGGCGAAGTGCTGCACGTGGACTGCGGCTACAACATCATGGGTATGTAGGATCAGAAGGCGGAAGGCGGAAGGCAGAAAGCAGAAGACGTTAGACAGAAGGCGCAGCGCATTGGAGACAAGTTTACAGAGGCTTGAACTTCTCGGGGTTTGCGATCATTACGCCAAGCATTCTGCCTACTTGTTCATATCCTGCGGTAAGCTCCTTGTAAGATTCATTCGCTAGGTATCCGCAATCGCGAGCGAAATCGAGCCAAACCTGCGTCTCAGAACCTTCCCCATCAGAATCAGCGAGCTTGCTGACAAACATATTCGGATATCGCCTTTTTCGAAATCCTTCCGCTATGTTCCCAGCCACGCTTTTGAGAGGAACGACGAATCTGATCGGTCAACGAGTAGCGTTCTTCTTTGGGGAACGTCTTCGACTCCTTAAAGATCTGCATCGCCAGATTGTAAGCTAACTGAAATACTTTCAAATCTCTGTGTCCCCGTAGCATAAGTTTGTCCTCCAGCAAAGTGTAAACAAACAACCCAGGACAAATCTGCCTTCCGCCTTCCGCCTTCCGCCTTCCGCCTTCCGCCTTCCGCCTTCCGCCTTCTGCCTTCCGCCTTCTGCCTTCCGCCTTCCGCCTTCTGCTTACCGCATTCTTTCTTCCGGCGGCCAGATGTACTTGTGAAGCTGTAGCTGAAACCGCGCGCGTAGTTTGTCTTCCAGCATCCAGGCGACTACTTGCGCCGATTCGATCATCCCAAACGCCGTCGAGATCAAAAGCTTGGCGCGATCTTCCAGGCGGTGCTCGCGAACCGTCTTCAACGTCCAGTCGTAGTCCGCGCGACCGGAAATCACGAACTTCACTTCATCAGTCGCTCGCAGGTGCTCGAGATTTGACCAGAGGTTCCTCTCACACTCGCCAGAAGCTGGGCACTTCAAATCCATGATCCGAATGACTCGCGAATCAAGCTTCGATATGTCGCGATGTCCGCCGGTTTCGATAAGCACGGTGTGCCCTGCATCAGCGAGCCGCGTCGCAAGCTCGTAGATGTCCGATTGCAGCAACGGCTCACCTCCCGTAAGCTCCACCATCTCGCAGTCGTACTTTTCGACTTCCAGCATGATTTGGTCGAGCGTCATCTGCGTGCCTCCGGTGAACGTGAACTCCGAGTCGCACCAACTACACCTGAGATCACACCCGGTAGTGCGCACGAACACGCACGGCAACCCCGCGTAGCTCGATTCGCCCTGGATGCTTTGATAGATTTCGGTGATTCGCATCGTTCGGTTTTCACTGATCATTCTAGCCCGCTTCTACAACCCGCGCGAGGCTGTGACAGAATCGCCTCGCGCCGAGTAGCCAGGGCTCGTGCGGTGAAATGACCGTGATTCGTTCTTTCATTCTGACCGATTCTGACCCGGTAAGCCCATGGGTCGAGATTCATTCAAGAACGTCGCTACCGCCTAAGTCTCCAACGATCCATCGGAGCTAACAGTCAAACTGTCCTAGCCCAGACGTTTAGCCGGCCCAAAGCGCCTCCTTCTCGATGATCCGTTACCTTTATCCGATCATCTCGAGGTATGAGCATTCTAAGGCTCGTGCGGCACGAGCATTGATTGATTGAAGAAACCCGATTTGAAGTCGACCGCATGGTAGGAGTATCGAAGCCTTGGCTGAAGCAATTGAACATCACTTAAGCAGATTTGAGAACGACGCGGCGACCTCTTTTATGAGCGTGGTCTCGGCGGCGGGGTTAAGTGTATTTGGTTGCGCCTTGTATGTCGTCGCGACGGGCGGGATCAGCCTTGAATGGCTTCTGCTCAGCCTGGTCACTACCTTGGTAGTCGGGCGAACAAGTATTCGAATTCCCAAGATGGCGAGCAATGTCACGCTGGATGACACCTTCATCTTTCTTTCAGTTTTGCTTTATGGTGTGTGGCCCTCGGTGGTGCTGGCGGCAGTGAACGCCATCTGGTGCTCGATTCGCTCTCCCAATCGTCGGAGAGTGGCGCCCTTCAATGCGGGCGTCATGAGCCTGTCGGTCTTCGCATCGGGCTCGTTAGCTGAATTAGTCTTCGGCACTCCCAATGAGATTGTTTCAGATTTAAGCCGTCTAGTGATGGCCGCCATATTGCTTTCGTCGGTCCACTATTTGTTGAACTCGACCCTGGTCAGCATAGTATCCGCACTCAGAAACGGAACCGGCCTTCTGAAAACCTGGCGAGATTCGTTCTTATGGACCTGGATGTCGTACTTTGCGGGAGCGGTCGCCGCCGCTCTGATCGTCAAGCTGATAGCTGTGATCTCGTTCTACGCTTTCATCGTCGCAGTTCCGATAATGGCAATGACTTTTCTGATCTATAAGAACTATCTCGCGAAAGTGCAGGCCTCGATTCGTCACGTGGAAGAGATGACCGACTTGCATCTGCGAACAATCGAGGCGCTGGCAATTGCGATCGACGCTAAAGACGAAGTCACCCACGACCACGTTCATCGCGTTCAGACCTATGCGACCGGACTCGCGCGCGTTTTCGGATTGAGTGAACCGGAGATCGAGGCGTTGAAGGCCGGCGCGCTGCTTCATGACATCGGCAAGCTCGCCGTTCCCGACTACATCCTCAACAAGCCGGATAAACTGACTCCCGCCGAGTTCGATAGGATGAAGGTTCACACGATAGTAGGAGCAGAGATCCTGAGCCGAGTCGCGTTTCCTTATCCCGTAGTACCAGTGGTAAGGCATCATCACGAACGATGGGACGGCCGCGGGTACCCCGACGGGCTGCGTGGCGAGCAGATACCTATAACTGCGCGCATCCTGTCCGTTGTCGATTGCTTCGACGCGGTGCGCGAGGATCGGCAATATCGCAAGGCGATGACTCGCGAACAAGCAATCGATCTGATCAAAAGCAGCAGCGGAACAATGTACGATCCCCAGGTAGTTAACTTATTCATTGAACACCTTCCGAAGTTTGAAGCCGATATTAAGCGTCACAAACAAGAGGCGAGAAAACCGGGGGTGAAGCTCGAGGGCAGACCGAGTGTTGGCCCGCTTGAGAACCGCGCCAGCCAGCCAGTCTTTGAGCACATTCGCAGTGCGCATCGCGAGGTGATAACACTCTACGAAATAGCTCAGACCATCGGGGCAAGTCTGGATCTGCGCGATATGTTCGCGGTCTTCTCTTCGAGGCTGCAGGATATCGTGAGTTACACAACCTGCGTCCTTTACCTTAAGAAGCCGAACTCGATCGAGGTCGAAGCGGTGCATGTGATCGGGCGCAACGCTGAGCGCATCAAAGGATCCAGCATCATCCTCGGATCAGGGGTAACAGGATGGGTCGTCTCCAACCGCCAGCCGATGTACAACTGCGACCCGCGACTCGATTTCGACCCGGCGCAGGTTGAGCTCGACACGCCTTACCGCACAGTCATCGCTGTGCCTTTGCTCAGAGGTGACGATGTGCTGGGCGCACTCACACTCTATTCCACTGAGATCGGCGCTTACGAGCCTGACCACTTGCGTCTGGTCGAAGCGGTTGCGAAGCTCGCTACTGACGCGATAGCAAACGCGTTGCATCACAAGAAAGCGGAAACTAACGCGCTGACAGATCCCATCACGGGGCTGGCGAACGCGCGGGGGCTCAGGCTACGTTTCGAGCAAGAGGCAGACCGGGCGTGCATGTATGGTGATCGCTTCGCGCTCTTAATGATGGATCTCGATTGCTTCAAGAGAGTCAACGATACGCTCGGACATAATGTGGGCGATGATACGCTTCGCCAGATGGCCGGTCTACTCTCGAGCCAAATTCGAGGAAACGATTTCTTGAGCCGGTACGCCGGCGATGAGTTCGTTGCGTTAGTGCACATCGGAGCGACTGAAGCGCGCGAGTTCGTTCAGCGACTTCAGCAAGCTGTAGACAACAGCAGGCTTGGAACCAACGGTTCAAGCGCGTGCATCGGAATAAGCATTGGCTGGGCGTGCTTCGGCGCGGACGGTGAGTCTATTGATGAATTATTGTTAGCGGCCGACCGCGCAATGTACGCCGATAAGGTTCGCAGGAAGTCAGCAGTTTCGATATCAGAAGATGCCGAACATCCGCAGCAGTGCCGGGTCATGTAGGAGTAGAAGCGTTCTCGCCCCTCGCGTCTTTCAGTTAAGAGAGTATCATTCTCCGAAGTAATCGCATCGTGCAGTGCAGGTCTCGCGAATCGTCACTCGATGAAGCCCGCGGAGGCAGCCTTCTAATCGTTCCCATACCCACCGCGCCAGGTTCTCGCTGGTCGCGTTCTCGAGCCCATCAACATCGTTCAGGTAATAGTGGTCGAGCCTCTGACGAAGCGGCTCGAATGCCTCCGAGATCTCGGCGTAGTCGATGAACCAACCGGTCTTTGGATCGACCTCTCCGCGCACGGCGACCTCGCATCTGAAGGAATGCCCGTGTAGCCGGAAGCACTTGTGACCTTCAGGCACGTTCGGCAATCGATGCGCTGCCTCAAAAGTGAACTCTTTCACAAGCTCGACTACCATTGTGGGTCAATCTTAGCCTCCAGGTGAAATAATCCGCAAACGGCGCAGGCAGTGGTCAGTGGTTAGTCTGCTGCGCTAAACTGAAACGCTTCATGCCGGAAACAGACGAAAAATTCATGCGAATGGTGATCAGGCTTGCGCAACGCGGCATTGATCGGCCCTCGCGCGAACCGCTGGCCGGCGCCGTCGTCGTCGCCGATGGTTTCGTGGTAGGTCGCGGTTACGCGCGTGAAGATGGAGCCGATGCTGTCGTCGCCGCTCTCGACAAAGCCGGGGGGCTGGCCGCGGGCGCGACTCTTTACACCAACATCGAGCCGTTCTGCGATAACACTGACGAAGCTTGTGTAACGCGATTGATCGACAGTCGCGTCGCTCGCATCGTCGTGGGATTCACACACGAGAATGATCAATTTCCTCAAGCGAAGGCGGGGATTCTTAGTCAGCTCAAAACCGAACAAATCGAAGTTGCTACAGGCGTCTGCGAGCAAGCTTGCCGAATGGTCAATGAAAAGTACTTCAAGTATTCTGCGACCGGTCTTCCTTTCGTAACAGTGAAGTTCGCTCAGTCGCTCGACGGCCGAATAGCGACGGTTACCGGCGATTCTCAATGGATAAGCAGCTCCGGTGCGCGGCGCTTCGCACATCAACTCAGGCGCGAGCACGATGCGATAATGGTCGGGATCGGCACAGTGCTGGCCGACGATCCGCAACTGAGCGTCAGACTCGTCCCTGGCCGCGATCCTCTACGCATCGTTGTAGACAGCAGCTTGCGCATCCCGCTCACGACGCGCGTGCTTGCTAATGGCGCGGCGAGTCACACTCTCGTCGTTACCAGCGAGGCGGCAGAACTCACCCGGGAGCGGGAAATCGAAAGCCTGGGCGCCGAGGTGTTGCGGCTCCCCGCCGGGCCGGATTATTCCTGGGTTAACCTTGAGCGTGTTCTAGAAGCGCTTGGCCGCCGGGGCATCGCTTCCGTGTTGGTTGAAGGCGGAAAGGGCATCATAACATCGTTGTTAGCAGCGCGCGCAGTCGATCGCGTCGTGGTGGTAATAGCGCCGAAGATAATCGGTGAAGGAACTGAGGCGATCGGCAATCTTGACATAACTAGACTTAATGAAGCGATAACGTTTTCATCAGTCCAGACGCGCAAGCTCGGACCGGACATCGTATTCGATGGGCGGTTGAAGTAGCATAGTCTTTAGTCATAGGCTTTAGTCTGTGTATGCCGTTTCTGATTCAGCCCCATCACAGACTAAAGCCTGGCAGCGAAATCACCTCGCAACACCACCCGGCCACTTGCTTCTTGCAATTCGAGGTGTCTAATGTTGGTCACCGGTCTGAGCGAGGGCGGAAGTAACTGGCCTCTCGACCCATCGCTGGTCAACCTCACGCGCAAGAATCCTGATCGAACGATTGTGCCGCCTAGGTTTGTGCCGTCGACGATCAGATGGTACGTCGATTCCGACATCAGCCCTTCTGCCGCCAGGCTTAGCTGTTCTCGTCGCGTACCCTCCGGCAACGCTTCAATCCTGACCGATGCACTGCCGGCGGCTTGCGCCAGAACGCCCGTCGAGACCAGCCGCGTTTCTTTTTCCAAGAATCCAGCCACGGGACTGCTATTGTCCACGCTGAAGTTTCCTTGAAGAACAATACGGTCGAGGGAGTCGCGCAATTCGACGTGACGAATCTTAGTCACCGGATCGATCGCCGGTGGCAGGGGTGCGCGCCCTGGCTCACTGATGAATGCGAAGCTGAGGCTTGCCGGGACGCCGACCGGAGTAGGTTGCTTGGTGACTCGGTCCACCGGGTGGTGAGTTGTAAGCCTGCTGGATCTGAAACGTGATGCCGCGCGCTCGCGCGCGCACGGACATCTTTGCGTTTGGAGCCGTCGTCTACGAGATGGCGACCGGGAAGAAGGCTTTCACAGGCAAGCCTGCTTGCGAGCCACCTTCGGCGGTTGGCCTTTCTTAAATCGATCTGGAGCAAGCAGCACAACCAACCAGGAAGGGAGGTTTAGTTATGAGGCGCAAGAAAAGGTCGGGGATAGGTTTGATGCTCGAGCGGCTTTCACTTAAAGCTACGTATGGGGCTCTCCGCCATGCTCCGCAACGACGTGTCAGCTATCGCTTCCTCTCAAGGAGCTGTTGGCTCTCTCCATCACTTCGCTTTCAGCCTCGCCATCCAGTTTGACACCACGGTGATAGGCCGCGCTCTCTCCTTGTCAACAAAGCTGCAAACAAGGAACCT
This sequence comes from Acidobacteriota bacterium, assembly GCA_038040455.1. Classification (GTDB taxonomy): domain Bacteria; phylum Acidobacteriota; class Blastocatellia; order UBA7656; family UBA7656; genus Onstottus_A. Next base: position 93,470 of record JBBPIH010000001.1, on the reverse strand, counting down.
CTGGCCATTTTCAGCAATGGCCACTTTCATCTATTTATTGCAGAAGTGTAGAATCAGCTAGGCTTGTCCTCAACACGCAATGCTTTAGAAATGTAGAGTTCTAAGGCAAGCTTACAGAGGACACAGGATCTTGTTATGCCAAATTCAGGGCTAAGCTCTCCTTGGATAACTTTATGACCAACGCCAATCGCCAATCGCCATGGCGAACTGAGCTTGATGATTTGATGCGCGGTGTGGCGGGAGCATTCCTCTTCGGTGCGCCGTTCCTATATACAATGGAGGTATGGTGGAAAGGTAACTTCACTTCGCCTCCACGTATGCTGCTAGTGCTAGGAATAGCTTATGCCGCACTCGTCTTGCTTGACTTGCGGGGCGGTTTTCGCACGGAACATTCACGCACCTGGTTGCGAGTATTTACCGATAGCTTGGAAGCGCTGGCGATTGCCCTACTGACTGCGACACTCAGCTTAATCTTGATAGGTGTCGTCCGCTTTGATACAGGACTTGAGGCCACTATGGGCCGCATCATTACTGAGGCCTTACCATTCAGCATAGGCGTTGGGATTGCCAACAACGTACTCCAGAATCGGGACGAAAATAACGCCGGCACTGACGGTAGCAGGAAGGATACTTCTAAGCATCAATGGCATGATCATGCCTGGCGCGGCACGCTGGCTGATGCGGGCGCGACAACACTTGGCGCAGTGATTGTTGCCGCCTGCATAGCTCCCACAGACGAAATCCCTATGATTGCGAGTACGCTTTCATCATCCTGGTTGCTGGCCATCATCGCCAGTTCATTATTGATTTCATACATAATTGTGTTTGAAGCTAACTTCGGCGCACAGACTAAACGCAGGTCACAGCCAGGACTTTTTCAAAGCCCGATCAGCGAAACCCTGGCCTCTTACCTGATCGCGTTATTGGTCTCATTCTTGATGCTCTCGATATTCCAATTGCTTCGCGCGGAGGATCCTCTCAGCCAGTGGGTCAGCTACACTATTGTTCTGGGGCTTCCGGCTACAATTGGTGGAGCGGCGGGAAGGCTAGCCTTATGATTAGAAAGAAGAGCAAGACCAGCGTTACACCACGCACAAAAGCTGAGTGGGTATCGATGATTATTTCGATTGTGTTGCTGGCCGGAGTGGTCGGAGTGGTTATCGCATTATGGTCAAGCCCTTCCAAGGAGCCGGCACGATTCCGTATAGATCGAAGGGCAATTCGCAATGAAGTGGGTCACTACTACCTACCAATAACCGTCACTAACGAAGGAGGCGCGACGGGCGCGCAAGTCACCGTTGAAGGAAGACTAAGAGGGTCTGGTAATGAACAGGCATCTGCTACCACTTTCGATTTCATTCCTGCCCATTCGAGTGTGGAAGGAGTTCTCATCTTCGATACCGAGCCAACTTCAGCAGAGTTGCGTGTAGTCAGTTATCAACAACCTTAGGCGCAAACCGTCCTCTTGAATCCATCGTCGTTCGTTAGAAAAGAATCGCAATGTTAGATCATTGCCGTGGCCCAGTGAATCGCGTCCGGCAGCTTCAGTGTGCTAGTGGCGCGGATACCCGCCGCGGCTTCGAGGATCTCGCGACTGACCGTGCTGTTGCGCAATGCTTCGGTCGGTAGCAAGAAACGACGGTAGGCCTCTTCCAGCTTAGCGTTGCCGTCGCGCTTCGGTTTGACCAATACCTCCGCCACCGTCAACTCACTGGTCACCGCGATAATCTCTCCCTCGGTTAGTCCTTGCAGCAGGGACTTGATCGGAGCCGCGTGGGTCTCATAACCTTCGACGGCATAGATAATGATGTTAGTGTCGAGATAGACACTTGTTCCCAACTGCTCGGTCAGTTGTCCCATGCGTCACGCTCTTGACGGATGAACTCATCTGCTTCTTGTGCGGCCGCAAAGCCGCCGCGCCCTGAACCGAACAACGCGGAGTAGTCGGTGCGCTTATATTCTTCTCGCGATTCGAACCGCGAATGAGATGCTTCGCGATCGGCGCTTAGTGAATCCTGCAGATCCTTGATGAGTTCTACGCGTTCGTCTGGAGACAATTCCCGGGCTTGTCGTACAAGAGATTGGATATGTTCCGTTGAAATGATCTTTATGCCTCACTCTCGTCCATCATACCACTTAGCGCATGCGCTGGTCATAGCGTAGATGAGCGCCACTCAGCCAGCTTGAAATCTTCTTCGGCGGTGGCAGACGCGTCGCGGTATTCACCGTAGACCAGATATCGTTCCTCGCCGGACTTCTTGCGTTCGGCCAGACTCACGGCGACACGCTTGATCAGTTGCAACTGCTCTTCCGTGGACAGTTGCTGAACTTGATTCAAGATGATCTCTAACTGTTCGGATGCCATCGTTTCAACTCCCTCGGCAGAGCCGATTAAACGTCCATCCGACGTTGTCGACAGCTTCAAGCAAAGGAATGGATTCCAAAGGACTACTACGGTGTTGATCAGGGGCCGATAGTCTTGATGAATGTTATAATCGTTCGTCTCCGGAGAGGAACCGATGGTGACGGACAGCCGCCAGTGTCGCTCCCGACCGCTAGAGCGCGGAAAGAGGAGAACTCTAAGACTTGACTTCCCAGCAGACAGGAGAACCACACACGGAAGGTCGACGCCTGTGTTTCGAATGCGTCGGTGAAACCTTTCTTCGCGCAGAAATCGAGAAGCACGGTGACGCTGGCGTTTGTTTCTATTGCGGTGGCGAAGGCCAGACCTTCTCGATTAGCGAAATGGCGGATGAAATCGAGACTGCATTCGAAGAGCACTTCTACCGCACGCCGATCGATCCTTCGGACTACGATTACGCGATCATGAAAGAGCGTGATTGGTACCGCGATGGCGATCCAGTAGCAGACGTGATCGGAGAGGCGGCCGGAATTATGCCCGAGCCTGCCGAAGATATTCGAACTGTATTGGCGGAGCGCCATTTCGACTGGGAGCTCGCGAAGATGGGTGAGGAGAATCCTTTTGACGAAGGCGCGCATTACTCCGAAAAGGGGGCGGACGACGCCGAATCTCAAGCCGGTTGGTTGAGTTTTGAGCAGAGCCTAAAGACCCAAAGCCGGTATTTCAACCGTTCAGCCCAAGAAACACTAACGTACGTTTTTGAGGGCATCGCCGAGCACAAGACTGGGGATGGGCACCCGATAATTGTCGGAGCAGGGCCGGGAATGGAGTCTACAACGTTCTACCGTGCGCGAGTCTTTCAATCGTACAAGAGGTTGGACGACGCCTTAACGAGGCCTGACAAGCAGGTTGGTCCCCCTCCACCCCACGCTGCGGCGACCGGACGTATGAACGCTCATGGCATCGCGGTATTCTACGGAGCGACAAGCCCTTCAATTGCGCTCGCTGAGGTTCGGCCCCTGGTCGGCAGCAAAGTTGTAGTGGCCCGTTTTGAACTGATCCGGACCTTGCGGTTGCTCGACGTTGAGGCCCTGCGATCAGTCAATGTAGAAGGCAGCATTTTCGACAGAGATTACATCCAGCGTTTGAAGCGAGCGAAGTTCCTCGAGTGGCTTAGTCGGCGAATCACCAGGCCTGTGATGCCGGACGACGAACCCTTTGAATATCTCGCCACGCAGGCAATCGCCGATTTTCTGGCTACCGATGCGAATCCGCCTTTGGACGGAATTCTCTATCCCTCTGTGCAGGTTAGTGAGAGCGGGTTCAATGTGGTTCTGTTCCACGCGGCCGCGCGCGTGGAACCATTGAAGATTCTGAAGGGTACCGAGGTTTCCGCAGTAGTCGTTGACACAGAAGACGGGACGGACTACACGGTATGGGAGGAGACGCCATTGGAGGACACCTCTGGTACGTCGGAGCCTCAGAACATTCCTTTCGTCCCGAATCGGCTCAATGCGCTTCGGCCCGAAGACTACGATCCAAGAGAACCGGCTCTCAGGTTGGACATCGCAACCGTAGAGGTTCACCACGTAAATCGTGTCAAGTTCGAAACTGAGTGCCACTCGGTAACTCGACTTCGATGTAAGAAAACGCCGGAGGATCAAGAAATCGGCTGGGATGGCCTGACACTTGGGGGAAAACCATGAACGCGGAAGAGTTTCGGAAATGGTCTCAGTCCGGAAACGTCAGAAGCCGCGCATACGGGTCAACCCGGACTTCCGTGTGGGCGGGAAGATCTTCGCTACACTCAGCCCCGCAGGACAAGGATGGGCGATGGTCAAGCTGACGCCGGAGCAACAGGAGTCCTTCATTTGCGCTGAACCAAGAGTCTTCGCGCCGTTCAATGGCGCGTGGGGCCGTGACGAGGCCACGAAGGTGCAGCTCCGGGCGGCGAAGAAGAGCACTCTGCGCACAGCGCTTGTTTTCGCCTGGCGGAATAGAGCGCCAAAGCGCCTCGTGCAAAGTTCGACGTCGAGTAGCCCGCGCCCGGAGCAGGCCGCGCCCGGGTGCCCACCAGGTCCCGAGAGTCGGCTTGTTCTTTTCAAGACGGTATCTAGCGGATTATCACTTCTTCGGCGCTTTAGCGATGCAAGCCTTCTCAGATTGTCTCGCCTCCACCTTGCTGTCCTGTCTCGCCTTGCTGGCCGCCGCGAGGGCATCTCTACGCTCCTTACCCTTCTTGGTTCTTGCGTCTTTCACAGCCGCTTTGTAGCTGTCGTTGGCAGTCATTATCGATTGCAGGTACAAGTCATGGCAGATCTTCACGGCGGCTTTGTGCGTCTGAGGACTCGCCATCGCCGCTGGTGCTACCACACTGAGAGCCAGCGCCAAAGACAATGCTGTCGTTGCTAGTAATCGCTTCATTGTTGTCCTCCCGAAGTGTAAGTATTGGTCGTTCTGGCAAGCGTCCAGAAATACTATGAACGCAAATGAGCCAAAAAGCCAAGGTGGTTAAGTGGAGCAGAAATGCGGCGATCCGTCATTTGCGCATCGTGTTACCAAGGTCCTTCACGGCATCGCCAACTTTGCGTCTCGCTTTGCCTAAAGTCTCTTGGACACCCCCTTTGCTGCGGTCGGCGGCACCCTGGTTTTCCATGCTTCGATTGCCCACCGCGTGCCCAACATTCTCTTTTACTGTGCCTTTTGCCTTCTTGATCTTGCCTTTAATCTCAGCTTTGTTTGGTAGTCCCATGTCTAAGTTCTCCTTTTCTTTTGTAATACGCCGGCCTGGTCCAACGGGCCGTCGATCTGACTAACATCAAGCGGCCCGCCATCTTTCGCAGGCCTGGACTTAATCCCGTCGCTCGTTTCTCCACTGGCCTCAAGCAGCCCGGGATTGTGCAGCGAACCGTTTAGCTCCTCCAACGACGGTAGCCATAGCCCCCGCCACCAAAGAGCACGATCAGCACTACGATAACAATCAGCAATGTCATGGTACTCATTTACTCACTCCTTCAAGCCGGGGCGTCACACCACCCCGCCTAATCTAGCTCGTCTCAATTCCGGATGCTCTTGCCTCGAATAAGCTAGCGCAGTTGAAGCACGACGCCTGGCTTATTGATGTTGATATCAACTTCATGCTTTGCAGGACCGCTCCGGAAGACGCCTGCGAAATAAAGCACGGCCAACACCACTATCAAACCCAACACAACGGCCACGACGGCCAACGCACCGCTGCCGCCCCCGCCATCGGAATGAACTTCTACGATTCTATCTGTCATAGTTCCAGCCTCCGTTTGTGGTCAGTAGGTACAATACCCCTATCTCGAATCCAGAACCGTTCAATATTGGACAAACGTGGAAATAGAGTTCCGATCGACAGGTGGAAACCGGGCCTAGAGAATCGATGTGAGGTAAGCGGCGAGCTTTTTCCTTGATGATCAGAAGAGGGTTATGCTCTGACAAACCTTTTGTAGTGCTCAAACCGCTTAAGAATCAAAATCACATATGTCACCGGCTCGATGCCGCGACAGAAGCCATATTTCACTACCGGGTCCTCTGAATACTGCACCTTTGATTTCTGCAAGAGCCAATACGCGACATCGTCCCAGGCTTTAGGGTTGCTTCCGTATTTTTCTGCCAGCCGCTGCGCATCTTCTACATGGCCTGCGCCGGTGTTGTATGATGCCAGGATGAACTTAAGACGCTCATCTTTATCTTCGATTCTCTTACTCCAATAATCGGTCAACCAGATAAGAAACTTGACCGCACCACGCACGTTGTCCTCCGGGTCCAGCGGATTCTGCACGCCGAACTCTTGTCCAGTCGCCGGCATGAGCTGCAACAGGCCTGTTGCCCCCGCCCATGACTTCGCATTGGGCTTGAAGCGAGATTCTTGAAACGTTTGCGATGCCAGTAGCCGCCAGTCCCAGCTAAGTTCTGCCGAATATTGTCTGAGCAGGGGATCGTACTGAGATAGCTTCCCTGTCTCATGCATGAGGTACTCGCTTGCAGCGCGCTCCTTGTAACCCTTCCCGGTCGATGAAATACTTCTTGTACATTTTATCGAATAGTGAGCCATTCTTTTTGTGATCTATCCATCGGTTGAGCTCTTTTAGCAGTTCGGATGAATTTTTCCTGACCACCCACGCAATCCTGTTTGAGACCCCAACAAGCGGCCGAATCTTGATGTTAGTGAAATAGGCTTCCTTCAACTCAGCCAGATTATTCTGCACGATGGTGTACTCGATATCTCCTTTTGCCACTTTATTGATCAGCGCTTCATCATCGATCTTACCTCCCACCTCAACAACGTGTATATCGCCTGAGATTTCATCCGCAAGTTCTATGAGTGTCCTTTGGTAGGCAGATCTCCTTGGTAACGTAACTGTCTCTCCAGCTAAGTGAGACGGCTTTGTAATGAGCCTGGCATTTATTTCCATCTCGTCCGGTTTTATGTCGGCAGGCTCAGAGGCTATCGCAGTCTTGACTGGCTCAGGCAGGTTCGCTTTGTCCAGCGGCGCTTTCTGCTGCACCAGCGCTGGCTCAGTTCGGTACAGGGTATGTGTGAACGAAACCTTTGCTTCATCCTCCTGTTTAGGGATAATCCGAGCAGCCACAATGTCGCCTTCGCCGCGATTAAGCATTTGGTAAAGAGTCTTCTGGTTCTTGACGACCTCCATCACTAACTTGAGGCCGTGCTCCCGGGCAAAGGCCTGGAGCAACTCGTATTCGTAGCCCATAGGCTCGCCACGAAGTAGAAAGTGTGTGGTTGAGTTGTAAGGTGCGAGAATCGTGAGGGTGCCACGCTGTTTGATGGCTTCAAGGTCGCGCTCGATGGGAGGGTCTAGTGGGACATTCCCCGCCTCGTCCACCGGGCCTTCTCCCGCCAGACTGTGATGCTTTTGATACCATAAGTAAGAAACCAGGCCAAGAGAGAGTAAGACAATCAGAGCCGCTATTGGGATACGTCGAATCTTCACTCTAGTCCCTCAAGATTGAGATTGCAGCCGCTTGAAAGACTACAAGCAACAGACTTTGCCGAGGGCGCCTTCGTGCTCATACTATGGATTTCTTTGCCTCCAACCTAAGTGTTGATTTATTGCTTATAAGCAATAGATGCCATCTCAGCGAGGAGCGCGAGAGGGTGCGGCTCTAGTGACAACGCAACTTGATAACCTTCTTACGATACTCTGATTCCGCCTCCAGCGCTGTTCAATACTAGACAGTTCCAAAAATGACTCCTGGCTGTTTCCGGGTTTGTGGCTCGCGCAGAGGCGGAGAAAATAAACAGCAACCGCATGGGCTAACACGCTTTGCGACTCCCGATGAAGCCCTGCGAGCCTGGCCGAAGCGGCCAAGGCAAGAGATGGGCTGCTTTTGGAGGCGGCCGGAGGGACTGCGAGCGACCGAGTCGGCAATCGGGTCGCGCTGAATTGGTTAGTCGGTCAACGCGCGGACCGGCGATGCTTGCCGCTATCGCACATAAGTAGTAGCTTGGGTCAATGGAAGTCGGCGACGCAGCTCTGAAGCGTACCGGCGGACACAACTAACGTCTGGAGGGGCATATTATGACTGCGGAAGAGTTTCGGAAGATGGCTCTCAGTCTTCCGGAAACGTCAGAAGCCGCGCATATCGATCATCCGGACTTTCGCGTGGGCGGGAAGATCTTCGCTACTCTCAGCCCCCCGGGGACAAGGATGGGCGGATGGTCAAGTTGACGCCTGAGCAACAGGAGTCCTTCGTTCAATCCGAACCCGAAGTCTTCACGCCTTTCAATGGAGCGTGGGGACGTGACGGGCTACGAAGGTGCAGCCCCGGGCGGCGAAAAGAAGACTCTGCGCGCGCGGCCCTTGTCTTTGCCTGGCGAGCTAGAGCACCAAAACGACTGGCGCGAGAGTTCGACGTTGAGTAACCTGACTTTATACTTGCCGGTGCGGTGAGCGGCGAGGCCGGTAGACCACGCAGGACCGACGGGCGACGGTTGGATAATGACGATTCTCTTTGCCTTTCTCATAGGATTCTTTGCGGGGCTGCGCTCGCTTGCGGCTCCCGCGACTACTGCGCGGGCCGTGCGGCTGGGTTGCCTGAGACTCGAGCGCCCACTCTCTCATTGGCTCGGTTCCCTCTGTCGTGATTCTCACTTGTGCGAGCAGCACCCGGACGTTTTGACAGTTGTGCTTCGCCTCAAGGATGCCGTAGCAATGGCGCAGGCTTGGCTACCCGCTCGCTTGGCAAACAACTGCGGCTGACGCCATCATTGTGTCGAACCCGTAGGAGTTATGTAGGTCTGCGTAAAGGTTCATCCGCACTCTTGGTGCAAGGGGCTTGATTAAGGACTCACTGCGGCTTGTTATAGCAGCGCTCAAGAGCTCTGCACCAAAAGTGCGGGTGAACCTGTACTTTGTTTGGCCCTCTAAGCGTTGAAAAGCAACCCGCCTGTGCAAGTAAACAACTGGATTTCAGATTTTTTTGAAATACTTTCGCGCAAATTTCCGTCTGTTATTAGTGTCGAGCACCACCCGATCTTCCGATATTGACGACTTGAACGGAGGCAGGCTTTGGGATTTGCGCAAAAACACGATATTCAACCAGCGTTTGGTGGTATGAGAAACTGGTTTACACTTCTGCTGTGTTCGGTGGTCGCAATAACCGCATTCGCCCCGGCGGCGTTCACCCAGAGCATTTCGTCCAAGTACAAATGTCGAGCTCCCGATTACGCGCTGCTCTCTTGCCGGAAACAGGCCGAGTTAAGAAAGCTCGGCGTCACTCCCCGGCAATGGGACTCTTTGAAAAACAACCAGCGGCTCGGCTTTTTCAACGTGACCTACGCCATCACTAGTCGGGTCGGCACACTGGACGGTATACAGGTCGACTGGGATTTCGAAAAAGGTATCCAGCAGGACCGGGTATTCCTCAGAGGAACGCGCGCATTTTTCGCAATCGCCGGTAGGTCAGACTTCTCTAGGGGCGACGGTAGCCTACATGGCGATTATTTCATCAGCTTCCGCGAGAACGTCTTTCACAAGAGCGTGCAGTTGTCGTTCGTCAGAAAGCGTAACCGGCTCGACCCGGACATTGACATCTTCAACCCCTCACTCAAAGACGGTTACCTAATCGGCACGATCTTCCATGGCTTCGAAGTGCTGTGGAACAACCTGAGAAGGTGGTTCGGCGGCAACGGCAGGACGAGCCCCTTCGCAGTCAGGTTCAAAGATAACTGGGAGTGCCTTCCGGACAAATACCTGAGGTGACCAATGGTTCATGCGTTCATACACAACTCCCTCCATGTGGTCTTGCTGGCATTGTTGATTTCCTGCCACCTTTCGCCCCTCTTAGAGCAGCCGCCAGGCTCGCAGACCCCGCAGCCGACAGCGGAACTCCGGATCCGCTTAGAGAAGGTGAGTAAATTCGACGGCGTTCGCAGGGCCGTCTTCCTTGCGGATTCGCCAAGGATGAGGGAGGCGCTCCGCCCCGCCCGGGACCGCAGGCTGATCACCCTCGTGCGCGACAAGCATATCGACGTATTGGAACTGAGCGACACGGGTATAGAAGGGCGCCACTCCCGAATATGTAAATCGGGCGCGCTCTTCGTTAACGCGGCTTTTTCGCCCGACCAAGGGTGTCTCGCCATCGTCTACCTTACGGGTGCTCGCGCGAATGCTACAGTCACGCTGAGCCTTTGGACGATGGCAACAGGTAAAGACCCCTGCACGGGCGGGCCGGGAGAGAGTTGGACTGAAGGTAAGATATTGGCCAGTACGCGAATCGATCAGACATCCCCTGACACCGCCTACCTGGCGAACCTCTCTTTCTCCACGGACGGAAAATCTCTCGCTTCGAACGTTGGCGCCGTAGCCAGACTGTGGGACCTGGCGTCAGGGCGAGAGTACCGGCTGTCGCCGCCGACCGAGTCGCAGGAAGCGCTGCCAGAAGAGGTCAGGCTGTCGCCGGATGGCAAATACTTAGCCGTCTATTTTTCGGCCGACCGCTACCGAGCCGTGCATCTGTGGGAGTGGCAGAGCGGGGGTGATAGGCGGCACTTATGCGACGTCTACAGCGACATGAAATTCTCCCCTGACTCCACCCTCTTCGGCTTCACCCTGAAGGCGGACCTGGGCGAGGTCACGGAGCACACCGCGGTCGAGGTCATCGCGGTCAACGACCTGAGTCACCGACAGACGATTCACCCGCCGAAGGAGTACCGTGGCGTGTCAGCGATAGGCTTCCTCGACAGCGAGCGCCTCGCCATAGGCGGGCATAAGCGGATTGGCTTTTTCTCTTTGAAGACTGGGCAACCCCTCGGCGAGGGTTCCCATCCCGGACCTTTCATGGCTCCGTCACAACTCGCCGGGGAAGTGACGGACATAGAGTTTTCGCTAGACGGACTGATGCTTACGAGCGGCGAGAGCGGGGCGGCCAATCTGTGGAGAGTGAGCGCCCGGTAAGATTTATCCATCGGTAAAACAGAGGAGGCTAGGCGTCAATGAAGCATGGACGAGTGATGGTTGCGGCACTGGCCCTTCTCCTGTCGCAAGCGGCGATGGCGCAAACCATAATGACGACCGTGGCGGGTCGAGTCTTGGACAGCCGAAACGCGGCCGTTCACGGTGCGGTTGTCAGACTGAAAAACCAGGACCGCGGCGGGGAGTGGCGCACGACCACCGACGGCGAAGGCAAATTCCGCTTCTCCGGCATACCACCCGGGAACTATTTGCTGACTGCCAAATCGTCGGCCTTCGGGAGCGCGGAGCGCGTCGTTCGTGTGACCGCGGCGGCGTCTGCTGCATTCGATCTGACACTTGAAAAAAAAGCGCGGGAGATGCCAACGCCGCCGCCGCTGGTTGACCTCGTCTTGGAGAGCGACGCCCCGCGAGTTGTGAAAGTCTTCTACGCTTCCGACCGAAACCCGTTGCCAAACGTCGAGTCTCGCCCCCACTACGGTATTAAACGAAACTACGGGGACCTGTCATACGGCGTCTGTGAGGTCAGCATCCCCAGGGATCACCGGCTGGGACACATCGAGCGCCCGGCGGTCTGGCGGCTGAATCGGGAGAATCCCGCCAAACACGTAGTGATTCTGAAAGTCTCGCTCCAGAGGCGCGAGGCATTCTTTACAGAACTGGCTGGGCGCGTCGCCGGCGGCGGCAAGGAGGCACTGGTCTTCATTCATGGCTACAACGTCTCTTTCGAGCAGGCGGCGAAACGGACGGCTCAACTCGCCTACGACCTCGGCTTCAAGGGAGCCCCTGTATTCTTCAGCTGGCCGTCGATGGCGATGGCCAGCCGGTACTTTGCCGACGAGGCAACCATCGAGTGGGTGATTCCGCACCTGAAGCAATTTCTGGAAGAACTCGCCCGCTGGTCGGGCGCCGAAAAAGTCCACCTCATCGCCCACAGTATGGGGAACCGCCTGCTGATGAACGTCCTAAAGGCGATAGCTTCCGAGGGCGACTCGCTGTCGCCGTTTCGGGAGGTGATTTTTGCCGCCCCGGACGTTGACTTTGACGTCTTCGGACAGGTGGCGCCAGCGCTCGTCCGGGACGGACGAAGGCTCACGCTTTACGCCTCCTCGGAGGACAGGATCGTCAAAGTATCGACGAAGGTACACCGCCACCAACGCGCCGGACAGACGGATCCGGTGGTGGTACTTCCCGGCATCGACACGATAGACGTGTCGGCGTTGGACACCGGGCTTGCCGGGCACTCCTACTACGGCGACAACAAGTCTGTGATCTCTGACTTGATCCGGCTGATCCGCTTCGGCAAGCCGCCGGCTGAGCGCTGCGGCATCGTCTTCAAATACCGTTCTGGCGCCGGGCAGTACTACGCCTTCAGCCCTGAAAAGGCGCACCCGAGCGACCCGCGTTGCGAGCCAGTCAAATGATTTTTCTAACGTTTCTGAAACCCTAAGGAGCCTATTCTGAAACCCTCAGGAGCCTACACATGAAGACCAAATTCTTGATGTTCATCACGGCGTTGGCGCTGTTGACGCCAGAAGGTTTGCGCGGCACACCGGCAACCGCGCCCGCCGAGCCGATCAGCTTCGCCGTGATCGGCGACTTCGGCTACTTTGATTCGAAAAATGACTACGCCATGGAAGTGGCAAACATGGTAAAGAGCTGGAATCCAGGCTTCATCATCACCACCGGCGACAACAGCTACCTGAAAGGCTTGACGAAAAACTTCCACAACAACATCGGCCGCCTTTATCACGAGTACATCAAACTCAAGCCGGAATTCTACAAACCGGAGTATGGCGCCCAGCCGGCGGAGAATAAATTCTATCCCACCATGGGCAACCATGACTGGGACGGCGATGGAGGCAAGCCCTACAGCGAATACTTCTCTGCCCTCCCCGTCAATGAGTATGGGCACCAGAGATACTACGATTTCATCAAAGGCCCGGTGCATTTCTTCGCCCTGAGTAGCGACCCCAGGGAGCGGGACACCAGACAGGGGGACTGGTTTAAGCGGCGCATCGCAGCCTCAACCTCGCGGTGGAAGATCGTCTACTTTCACCACCCCCCTTATACTTCCCGGACCGGGCACGGGCCAACCGAGTCGATGCGCTGGGATTTTTTGGGGGCGAAAGTCACGGCGGTGCTCACGGGGCATAACCATAACTACGAGCAACTACGGATCGACTGCTTGCCTTACTTTGTCGTTGGCTCGAGCGGGAGGCAGAAACTGTACGCATTCTCAGACCAGCGCATCGCCGAGGGCAGCGTCTCGCGCTACGACGAAAACTACGGCGCCATGAAGGTCACGGCGAGTGATGAGAGAGTGGTCTTTGAATTCTTCACCCGCGCCGGCGTCTCGATTGATCGCTACGAAGTCACGACCTCACGCGAGCGGCCGCCACTCCCGCCTGCGAACCTGAGCGTGAGGCGGGTCTCCGGGAGTCGGGTCGACGTCAAATGGCAGGCGAGCTCGTGCGACGAGGCAGGCTTCGTGCTCGAGCAGTCGACGGACGGCAGGACTTTTAGCGAGGTCGCCAGGCTCGACTATAATGCACGGAGTCACTCAGTTACGGGTCTTGATCCTGCGACGGAGTATTTCTACCGTGTGCGCGCGTTCAACAACGCTGGCGAGTCCGGCTACTCGAACATCGATAGCTTTAACCCGGCATTCTCGCCGAATACGCAGTTCCGCGCCCCGGCGCGCGGGCGGGCGAGGACCAGACGCAGAGCGGCTCGCGTGCGCCGATAAGCGAGTGATCATCCGCGCTCTGAATCAACGTGTTGTCGGATTAGGAAGAAAATATTTGTCAACGAGGAGGACTGCTCATGAATCGCCTTGTACTTTTTCTCATGTGTGTCGGCGTCTTAATTGCCAACTCCCATGCCTTTTTCGCCCCCTACGACGACAAGAAACCCGCGACCCAGAAAGCTCATGAGGAGGCCCTTCGGGGCTTCGACCGGGCGAAATTCGATGCGTATAAAGCCACGCTTCCGAAAGACGGGAGCTACTACGTAGTTGAGGGCGACCTGTTGCTAACTGAAGCCGAGCTCCAAGATTATGCCGTCGGCAAAGCGAACCCGGACACTCAAGAGAAGCGGGTGGTGCCGAACTCAGAACTTCTGGTCAACCTTCTTCAGGACGGCAAAAAAGATTACTATGAGGACGTCTCCCAGCGGACGTTGACCTACGCCGTGGACAGGCAGTCTTTCCCGAATAAATCCCGGTACGATCAGCTTGTAAAGAACGTCCGCCGGGCGGCGGGCGAATGGCAGAGCGCTTGTCAGACGTGCCAGATCAAGATGGTTCACGTGACGGAACATGACGCCAGCCCGTCGACGGAGAAAGTGAATTTCATCGTCCGTTACCATGACTCGGGCGGCGACTACATCGCCGCGGCCTTCTTCCCGCACTACGCGCCTCTCCGGCGCAACCTCAATATCGACCCTTCGTACTACACCACCTCGTTCGACAAAGTCGGCGTGCTGCGGCATGAACTCGGGCACGTCCTCGGCTACCGCCACGAGCACATCCAGGGTGTGCCAGGATGTTACGTAGAGGACGACCGATGGGAGCCCCTTACTCGTTATGACCCGAACTCTGTCATGCATTACTTCTGCGGCGGCGGGGGGAGTATGAAACTCAAGATTACAAAATCTGACAAGCTCGGACATCAGAAGTTGTACGGCCCCGGCGGTGGTCAGTGACGCCGCAGTCCGTTTTGATCGTCCGGCAAGCCGCCTGTCTGAGGTCTGGCTTTACTGCCCGATAGCAATGGAGGTAGTTGAAATGAAGATCAGGCTGTTGCTCTTCTCTCACCTCATCGTGATTAGCCTGGGAGCCCCGCCTCTTTTTGTGGGGCAGACCTCCCAGTCGAATCAAGCGTATCGCGTCCGCAAAGTATACGAAAGCGCCTTCAAACTCTCAGCGGATGCGGAGAGCATCCGGGCTTTCTTGAAAGAGCTGCCCAGGGATGGGAACTATTTCGTCCTTGAAGGGGACTTGCTGCTCACCGAGCAGGAAGTGTTCGAATATGTAGCCGAGCGGCAAGAGTCGCCGGGGTTGGGCAAGAGGGAAGCCGGACTCTCATTAAACCTCATCGACGGACGAAAAGACATTTATGAGGGCGCCCAGAGATTAAACTACGCGGTCGACAAGGCGTCGTACCCGACCGAGAAGCACTACCAGCGGGTCGTTGACAATATGGCCCAGGCGGCAAAGAGCTGGCAGGAGGCTTGTCCCGAGTGCAGAGTGCAGTTCAGCCACGCGATCGATCAAGACGCTTCGCCTTCCAACGGCTCGGACTTCACCGTCCGTTATCACGACGCGAAGGAGGCATACGTCGCCGCCGCCTTCTTCCCCCACGCCGGCAAGAAAGGCCGCTATCTGAATATCGACCCCTCGTACTTCACAAGGCAAATTGATGGCGAAGGGATTCTACGGCACGCGCTCGGACATATCCTCGGCTACCGCCACTCCGAGGCGAACCGGTTGAAGGGCTGCTACTACGAAGGCCAGACCTGGCTCCCGCTGTCGGCGCCGGAGACGCCTTCGGTTATGCAGTACTACTGCAGCGGCGAAAGCAAGCTCGCATTCAACATCAGCAGGGCCGACGCGGAGGCGCACCGGCGGGTGTACGCGATGGACGGCGCCACAACGGACGGGGTAGCGCAAGCACCGAAAATACTGACAGTTCTATTCGAGGGAGGCGACGCCGGTGACAACGCTACCGCCATCCTGTCGATCTTGAATAAACTCAAGCTCATCAAGACGGACATCCATAGAGTTCAAAAGGGTGAAACCCTCGAATCGATTTACAAAGAACACCTGAGCATCACCGCTGCCGGTAAGTCCATAACTCAGCTCGCCGCCGAGTTGAATCAAAAATCCACACGGGAGCTTGCCTCATTGCGGATCGACGATGAGATCACATACCCGGACATCTCGTTTGCCCCACACGTCTACTCCAGGAGACTGGAGGAGGGGTCGGCTGTGCTGAAGGGCATACGGACCTACTGGGGTCACGCGGTGGACAGAGAAGTAAGGGAATCATCCGGACTCGTCCGGGTGTTCCTCCGAGGCTACCGGCTAGAGCTGGAACTCTCCCCCGAGCAAGTGAATGAGGTGACGATGGCGTTGAATAAGTCCGGGCGGGCAAACATCCGCTGGTTCAGCCCGTCCGAGAAAGGGAAATTCTTCTCCAGCATAGACGCCAAGAGGTACTGGGACACCTATTCGGTTTTCCCTAACGAGGTGACCGAAGGGACGCAAGGCGCGCTTGGCGCCCTGGTCAACCTGCCCGATGTTCCGCAAGTTTTAAAACAGTGCAATGATCGCTGCCCGCAGATCATCTTAATCGACACGGCCGTTTATTTGCACCCGGACATCGCGCCTGCTATCAAGGACGGCGGGCGGGAACCCTCTCCTATGCCGGAAATCAAAAACAGAAAATACGTATTCCACACGGCCGGCTTCAACCCAGACTCGCACCACGGCACACACCTCGCCGGCATCATCGCGAGCCAGGACGACAACGTCGGACTGATCGGCATCCACCCGGCGGCAAGAATTTACAGCCTCGACTGGGGCCGCTACCAGACGGATCAAGATGAACTCGGCCAGCTAATGGAGGAACATGAGAACAGGGGAACGTTCAACATCTACGTCATGGCAACCAAATGGGACTACCTCAACCAGCCGCGGGACAAATACCCCCTCGCGCGCAAGATTCTCGACCTCAGACTCTTGCTGGTGGCGGCGGCGGGAAACACGCCGACCGGGGGGATAGAACTCGACAAATCGTCTCCGCAGGGCCCAATGAATCTGGGCGATTGGGCTTCCGTTATCGTCGTCACCGCCTGTCGGGCGTGCGACACACCCCAAGCCGCACTGCTGGACGACGCCAACTACTCGAACGCTTCCGTACACCTGGCGGCTCCGGGGGACGACATTCCTAGCACTGTCGCTGATGGGAAATACGCCTCGGCGAGTGGCACCTCCCCGGCGACAGCCTTCGTCGCTGGGGTGGCGTCGGCGATGGTCGCGGCGTTCCCGAATTATCAATGGGACGCCCGCAAGGTGAAAGTCCGCCTCCAGGTCACAGCCCGCCCTTTTGGCAACGCCTTTGACGACAAGGTCGCGGCCGGCATATTGGACGCAAAGCTGGCTCTGCTCGACCCGGGTAAGATATGGGTGAAATTGAACGGGCTAGATTACGCCGCCGCAGACGAAGGCTTTCAGTGGTGCACCGACATCATCCGCACGCGGCATGCGAATCACCGCTTGATCGACCTGACTTCCGTCTACCGGCTAATTAAGAAGGACAATCGCCTCTGGGTATACACGAAAGAAGGCGTCTCGATGCCCGGGGAGGTCAAACGCTTGGGCCCGCTGGACTTGACGGATGAAGAGGTTACCAAGCCCTTATTCAAAAGCCGAGGGGGGTCGCCGGTCAGCTTCAGCCAAATAGAAGACCTGCTGCTCCCCGCCCCCGTGAGACTGATCGTTTCCTGTAGATAGGATACTGCCCATTGCCTCGGCGTTGGCAGTTCGAAAGGAAGGCTAAGATGCGACGCATTTCTGTCAGCATAATCCTTGCCCTCTTCTGCGGGGTGTCGCCGCTGAACCTGTCGCCAGCACTCTCGCGATCTTTCCCTGGTTACGACGATCGGTGCCGCGGCAACCCGGTGCCGATGACCGAAGTGGGTGAACGTAAAGAACTGGGAATCCCGGTCCCGGCGGCTGGACCAATTCCCCCCATCGTCGCTACCGGCGCCAGATACTTACGGATTTTGATCCGCGCCGAAAACCCTTCGGCGAGCACGGGCGAATGTAATTGGATCCTTACGGTGCGCGACGGGGAATATCGTCTCGTCCAGACGCTCACGGCGACAGAATTCATGAAATCCGCCGCGCGGTGGACGAACCGCATCACTGGACCGCGGGCGATACTCGAATTAAAGCGATGTCCCAACTCGCCGCCCCCGCAACTGACCCTCGAAGAATACATCGTCATGCCTGAGAAGGCGAAGCAGCCGTATTATTCCTCTACAGACCGCAACAACCCCCAATATCAGGGACTTTACTTCGACTCAAAGAAGGGCGCGGCTGATACAAGGTACAGGCACCTAGGTGACTACGTCGGTTTTCTGATGGGAAGCTCGGGAACGGGGTTAAACCGCTCCGCCTGGTGTTGTTCGGGCGTCGTTGTGGCTCCCGACCTCTTCCTCACGAACTGGCATTGCGGGGGCCCGGGCAGGATTTTGAGAGACGGAGTGTGGAGAGACTTCCCGGAGGATCTCTACTGGAACAATTTAATTTTACGGGATACCCTCATCGACCTCTCGTGGGACGACGACGGCCTCAGCCGTGAGTTCATCACCACCAAAGTGGAGCTGAAGAGCAAAGAGTTCGACTTCGCGCTGCTGAGAATTGCACCTGTTGACTATCGCGGGGAGGCGCGGCCGGCGCCGATTAGTCTGGAGCCGCCAGACTTGACGAAACCGATCTCTATCGTTCACCACGCGGAATGTCTGCCGAAACAGATAACCATCAAGAACTGTCGTATCGTAAACGCCGAGTACAAAGGCTGGCGGGGCAACGAATTGACGGACTTCACTCACAGTTGCGACACCGAAGGCGGCAGCTCCGGGGGACCCGTCTTTGATTCGGACGGACGGCTCATCGGGCTACACCACATAGGCTACGAGTTCTCCGCTGCGCCCGCGTGCAAGCCCGACGGTCTGAATAAGGCGGTGTGGATCAGTAAAATATTTGAGTGGATCCGTCAGCAGAAACCGGACATCGCCGATAGTATTATGAAACAGCAGTAGCGGAGACTGGTAGCGACGAAATCGCGTACTGCCAAGGGGCGTATCGTGGACGGGCAGTGCGCTTACCATGCAGGTGAATCAAATATGAGTGGGAGATAAACGCGAGCCCAGGGCCCGGGTCTTTTCGTTGATCCGGTGCTAGAGCTATTTACATCGCAATGGTCTGGCAAGTTGACCGAAAAGGGGTGGGAGCGGGAATTCAGCAGATTCGCGGCAGTTGCTCGCCGGCAAGCATGTCTACAATGCGAGTGCCGCCGAACCCCGTCACCATCGAGACTATACCCGCGGGGTCCGCTACTACATCTCCGATCACGCAAGCCTCTCGCCCGAGCGGGTTCTGTTTCATACGCGCCACGAGCGAGTCCGCCGCGTCGCCGGCCACGATGGCGATCAGCTTGCCTTCGTTGGCTACGTAAAGCGGGTCGAGCCCCAGGATCTCGCACGCGCCGTGCACTTGGTTTCGAACAGGAATCTTCTCTTCGAAGCTAAGAAGCGAGTAATGATCGTGGAGCGAAGGGGCCTGATCGGAAACAAGCTTAAGTAAGAAGAAGGGAGAACCGCTTGGACAGAAGTCCCACTACGGAAGACTGGCAGGGAAAGGAAGAGCAATCGAAGCGCGACCGGAGACTGCCGGAGAAAGTTTCTCTTCTGAGACAGAAGCTGAGCCAAAAGGCAAAGCAGGAACCGAAGTTCCGGTTTTATGTGTTGTACGACCGGATCTATCGGCGCGATGTGCTGCGGGCGGCGTGGGAGATAGTGGGAGAAAACCGGGGCGCGCCCGGGGTCGACGGCGAGACGATCGAACAGATCGAACAAGCTGAAGACGGAGAAGAAGCGCTGGTGAAAGAAGTACACGAAGCGCTTCGCACAAAGACCTACAAGCCAGCAGCGGTACGACGCGTCTGGATACCGAAGGCGAACGGGAAGCTCAGGCCGCTGGGCATACCGACGGTGCGCGACCGAGTAGTGCAGACGGCGGCGATGCTCATATTGGAGCCGATCTTCGAAGCAGACTTTGAAGATTGGTCTTACGGGTTTCGCCCCGGACGAAATGCGCACCAAGCGCTTGAGGAGATACGCGGGCATGTGAAGTCCGGGTATCAGGCGGTGTATGACGCGGACCTGAAAGGCTACTTTGATTCGATCCCACACGAGAGGCTGATGGCATGTTTGCGAATGCGAATAGCAGATCGGAGCTTAGAGAGTGGATCGAAGAAAAGATAGAGACCTGGATGGGACTGGAGATCAACCGGGAGAAGACGCGGGTGGTGAACCTGAAGGAAGAAGGAGCGAGCCTGGACTTTCTGGGATACACGTTTCGGTACAACCTGGACCTGAAAGGGCGCGGGTGGAAATATCTGAACGTGAGCGCGTCGGCAAAGTCGCTGGCGAGGGAGCGGGCAAAGCTGCGAGAGATGACGAGCAGCCGGATGTGTTTCAAGCCGCTGCCTTGGCTGATCGAGGAGCTGAACCTGCATCTGAGAGGATGGGCAAACTACTTTGGGTATGGATATCCGCGAATGGGATATCGGGAGATCAACAGGTACACGCGAGAGCGCCTTACGCGGCACGTGAGGCGTCGCAGCCAGCGGCCTTTCCGACCGCCGGAAGGGGTGAGCTACTACGAACAAGTTCAAACGGATGGGGTTGGTGTATCTGGAACCCGGTTTGAAGGGGTCGAAATAGCCCTACCGCGCAACTGTCTGCGTAAGTCTGAGGCGAGAGTTTTCGGGAGAGCCGGATGCGGGAAATCCGCACGTCCGGTTCGACGAGGGGAGAGTGGGTCGTGTTATCAGACATCGCTCACTCTCCTACTCTACTGTCTTCGTGGCAAGAGCACTTTTTTATCAGCATTATGGACTCGGTGCTAAGACAGCATCGCCGAACGTTCCGCTACTTTCGACAGCCGTCCAAAGTTGTAGTACGCTGCGCAGGCGCCTTCCGAAGACACCATGCACGACCCTATAGGAGTCTCCGGCGTGCAAGCCGTGCCGAACACTTTGCACTCCCAGGGTTTCTTGACGCCTTTTAGAGTCTCGCCGCACTGGCAGGCTTTCGGGTCTGCAATGCGCCGGCCCGGCACCGCAAACTTGAGTTCGGCATCGAAGGCCGCATACTTCGGTCGAAGTTTCATCCCGCTTCTCGCAATCGAGCCCAGACCACGCCACTCGAAATAATCGCGCGGCTCGAAGACTTCAAAGATTGCCTCGAGCGCTTTTCGGTTCCCGTCTCGGGTGACCGCCCGCGTGTACTGATTCTCAATCTCGGCGCGTCCTTCGACGGCTTGTTTGACGATCATGTAGACCGACTGCAAAATGTCGAGCGGTTCGAACCCCGAACAGACCAGCGGTTTCCGATACTCCTCACAAACAAAATCGTACGGCCGGGTGCCGATCACCGTGCTCACGTGCCCCGGGCCGACGAATCCATCCAGCCGCAAGTCCGGTGAGTCGAGCATCGCTTTTAGCGCTGGAACGATAGTGATGTGGTTGCAGAAGACGCTGAAGTTCTCGACTCGATCTTTCGCCGCTTGCAAGACAGTCAGTGCGGTTGACGGCGCGGTGGTTTCAAACCCGAGCGCCAGAAACACGACGTGCCGTTCAGGATTCTTCTTGGCGATCTTCAGAGCGTCGAGCGGCGAGTAGACCATCCGCACATCGGCGCCTGACGCTTTCGCATCCAGCAAGCTGGTCTTCGAGCCGGGCACTCGCATCATATCGCCAAAAGTTGTAAAGATGACGCCGGGCTTGAAGGCTATCGAGATGGAATCGTCAACGCGACCCAGCGGGATCACGCACACCGGGCAGCCGGGCCCGTGGATCATCTCAATGTTTGGCGGGAGCAGGTCTTCGATGCCGTATTTGAAAATGGTGTGAGTGTGGCCGCCGCAGACTTCCATCAACTTTAGCGGCTTGTCGGTCAAAGCCGCTATTTGCTCGGCGAGGCTGCGCGCCAGAACGCCTTCCCTGTATTCGTCGACGAACTTCATTGCTTCTGCCCTTCGAGATCTTCCAGACGATTTTCAAGTAGCGGTCGCGCGCGGTTTCGATGTCCGCCGAACCGCTCCACCAATCAAGTGCTTGTTGATAGCTCTGCCAGCCTTGCTGCCAATTCTTCGAATCGTTGCGCATCCACCAGAAGTCGCCGAGCGACTCATAAACTTCGGCCCAGACGCGGTCGCGGTCTTCAGCGCGTTGGATGTCGCGCACAAGCACTTCGAGTTGGCGGCGCGCTTCGTCGTACTTTGTGGAGTCGGCGGTGTTGGTCGCCGCCTGCGCGCGCCAAAGCGTGTCCGCGAGTCGGAACTCGATCCAGCGGGACTCTGACCTCCCAAGAGTCAGCGCGCGGGCCTTCACGTAAACTTCGCGAGCTTTGCTGTACGATGCGTCGGCGTAATACTTTTCCGCCTCCGCCTTCAGAGTTTCATAATCGGGTTGGTGCGCGTGAATCGTTGCCAGGCCAACTGCGCACAGCAGGGCAAACACGACCGACAGAAATTTCATAAGAGAGGTTCCTCGCGCTCTTGGTGGATCAGCAGTTCGATTTACACGGGGTCACGTTTGATTGAACGCTGCGTGTGCGTTTTGTTGCAAAGAGTAGGGCTTACCCAAATCGGTAAGTCCGTTAGCAACGACGCGCTATCTGCGAGAGTAAACTCTGTTCAGACCAGTTTTATCGTAGACACTGGGATTCAATTCTAATATAATCTGCGCACCCCTTAGGTTGGACGGCTTTGCGTGAAGGAGAGTCAGAGTGGACAACCTTAAGAGGGTCCGGCCAAGTGTTGGAGCGAGAAGTTCCCTTCCGACGGTAAAGTTCCAGCACACTTCCCCCAACAGCACAGGTATTCAAATTGCAGGACTGACTGCGGCACCCAGTATCCCTGCTCGCCGCCGACCCCCTCGTACGTGCCTGAGGCTATCCGATAGACACTTCGGTCCTCAGTATCGGGCTCAGTCGAGAGCTTGAATGTTAAAACTTAGTTGCCGCATAGCCACCGTGTGGCTGCTGTAGAGGCTTCCGAGGGAGAAACGCTACCGTGCAAGACAAAATACTCGTTGTTGATGATAGCGCTGACACCCGCGAGATGATGGCAAAGCTTCTAGAGTTGGAAGCTTTCACCGTCGTCACCGCTGAAGACGGCAGAATGGGGCTCAAGGTTGCCGACGATGAGCTTCCCGACCTGATCATTACGGACATAAACATGCCCAACATGAGCGGCATTGAGATGATCAAGCAGTTGCGCAAACAGCCGTGGTGCAAACGCGTTCCCATCATGGCCATCACTGCTTATGGAAATGGGGTTGCGAAAGATGCTCTTGAGGCGGGAGCTGATCGAGCCGCGACAAAGCCCATCCAGTTTAATGCGCTCATTGTCGAGATCAAGAAACTACTCACAGAACCCACAGTGCAGGAGAGGGCAGGGGACCGCGAAACCCATACGGGCTAGAAGCGCCTTGCTCGCAGCGAGCTTGGCGCTCCCGCCCGTCTTAATCGTCATTGCCCCTTTTTGGTGGAAGAAGAGAGCAAACTGGTCAACAGATCCATGGGCAAGCTGCCGGTGATTTTAACATCAACATCGGCGCTGGTTATGCTCACCGTCTTGAGCGCTTCGACAATCGGAGCCATCTTAGGATCGCTCATCGCACCCAGGAAACCCTTTGCCATCCCTAGCAAGCCATTGAGCCTTTCAGCTATTGAGTTTGCGTGTTCGGCGGTGTCGCTGCGCAAAGTAGCATTCAGCTCTATTCCGGACGCGACATCGATCGTACCGAAAATCAAACTAACGGAAGAGAAATCAGGGATCGGCAATTCGCTCGACTGCAGCCCGCTTGTCATCGCAGGCGTAAGGGCAAGAGCAAATCGAATGGCGGCTGTCGGATTCTGGGCGAGTGCATCCGTCATCTTTCCATTTCGCGAGATGCTCGGCTTGGCGCCCGTCTTCGCATCAATTGAAGCGCGAACGGCTTCCAGATTCCCGGTCACAAGCGTTGTCGCGTCGTGAAAGACGAACGACGCCTCGTCCTTCGTCACCGCGGCGATGCTAACATTGGCTGCTGGTTTGGTCCCGGATCTTTCCTTTGACGGTATCTCGGCAGGTATGGATCTGACCTTGTAGATATCGAAGTCCTTGTACTTCTCAGACGCGAGCTTAACCTTGCCGCTGGCGCGCAGTCGCGCGAGCAGATCGTTCTGTTCGAAACCGCCAGTCAACGCTATGGTTGGGTTGTTAAAGCTAGCAGTAGGGAACACTACCGCGACCGTATGCACGTCGCTCAACTTCACTCCGAGGTCACCCATTTCAGACTGCGCTTTATCGATTGCGTGCTTCAGCTTCTCCTGGGCGTTGATTGTGGCCCAAAGGCTGCTGCCCGCAATCTTCTGAAAATCAATGACAGCCACAGCTCCCCCATCAGGCAGGAGTCCAAGAAGGTCGCCAGCGCGAGTAGCAGACTGCGCTGAACTCCACTTCACACCCGTGCTTACGGTAACCGCTACAAGTATTGCTAGAAAAACTATTCTTCTCATTTCAGATCCTTTCCTTCCACCTTCCGAGATCGTGCTCTGGAGCTTCGGTCGCTTCGATCAGTATGTCAATTATATGCCCAAACGGGCCTGACGAGAACTGAGATTCGGCGAGACTCGCAAGTTGAACCTCTCGAGCAGATCGAATTCTGAGTGAGTGACCGCGAATCTTGCGTTTGCGACAGTCGCCTGTTTAATATGAGTCTCGTCTCGCGTAGCTTCGTCACACTTGTTCATACGCAGGGGGCGCTGAACCGAATGCACTCGGATTGCGGCCATTCAGTGAAATTCCTGGAAGACCCCAGCCGTCCCGAGACCCGGGTGGGCCGAGAGTGCCCGCAAGCCGGGTCGGGTCGCCCGTTGGGGACGGCCGGACGTGATCTGGTTATGAAGCCACAGGCAAAGTTCTTAAGAAGTGTCGGGAGGCTGACGTGATCGAATCGATCGGAGTGGTAGGGGCGGGAACAATGGGGAACGGCATCGCCCTGGTCGCCGCGCGGGCTGGACTTTCGGTGGTGATGCACGACGTTACGGATGAGTTCCTCGCCCGCGGCCTTTCAACTATAGACAAGAGCACCCAACGCGATGTCGAAAAACAGCGACTAACCCCGGAAGAAAAGCAGCAGATAGTCTCACGAATCAAGCCGGTTAAGGAACTGGCGGCCCTTGGCGAAGCGGATTTCGTGGTGGAGGCAGTGACGGAGGATCCGGCAGTGAAGCTGGATATTTTTCGCAAGCTCGATCAGATCGTGAGACCCGACGTAATACTGGCGAGCAACACCAGTTCGATTTCGATTACGAAGCTTGCGGCGGTAACGTCGCGGCCCGACCGCTTTATCGGCATGCACTTCATGAACCCGGTGCCCGTCATGAAGCTGGTTGAAATCATTCGCGGCATCGCCACGTCTGATGAGACCTACGAGGCAACGCGCCAACTGGCGGAAGCGATGGGTAAGACTCCGGTCGCGGTCAACGATTCGCCGGGCTTCATCTCCAACCGTGTGCTCCTACCTATGATAAACGAAGCGATCTTCGCGCTGCAGGAAGGCGTCGGCACAGTCGAAGCGATCGATCAAATAATGAAGCTTGGCATGAATCATCCGATGGGTCCGCTTCAGCTTGCAGACTTCATCGGGTTGGATGTTTGCCTCGCGATAATGAATGTGTTATATGATGGCTTCGACGATTCCAAGTATCGGCCATGCCCGTTACTAAAGAAGTACGTCGACGCAGGATGGCTTGGCCGCAAGACTGGCAAAGGGTTCTATGAATACTGAGCGCCGCGCCGGAGTCACGGCCAGCGCACATAGAACTGGCTGCGGGAGCCGGTTCCAGGGCTGTAATGAACTGCAATTAGGGTGTCCTAATAAGACTCAATAAGAAATGATACTGTGTCAGCAATGCACTCATGAAAATCCGTATAACCGTGAGACGTGTGTAGTCTGCGACGCCCGGTTGTTAATAATAACCAGCACTCCGACCGCCGCGGCTTATGGCGGCGTCGATAGCCTTCTCAGGCCAACTCTCGAAGAGCATCTGCTGGAACGCATCAGCTCACTGGAATCTCAACTAGAGCGTGCGCAGGACCGGTTGGAGCTGGTGCTGGACCTCGTTCATCGCCAGGCGACCAGCGGTCTCTACGATCACGCGATGCTCGACGCGCTAGTCGAGCATCTTTCCGAACGCGGAGCAGTTGAGGGCGGAAAGCTCGAGACGTTGTGGCGCGACCGCATCGCAGAGCACTACGAAGAAGCGAGCGAGCAAGAGGAGTTTGATAAGCGCATCGAGCGCATGCTTGGCGGCTTTGGGGGTGAAAACTTCGATCTGTTCGCGCGCTTGCTCGACACCGGCGCCGACCTCGTCCTCGAAGGCAACGCTAAACGCGGCATTCGCTACTTTGAGAAGGCGCTGGTGCTTGACCCGGCAAACGTAGCACTAGCCCTCTTTGTGGGTGAGCACTTTTTCCGCTTCAACAAGCCCGTGCTGGCTCGCGCTTATCTCGAGCAGGCTATTCAGAAGGAGGCGGATAACTATCCTGCGCAGTTGATGCTCGGCGTGATCTGCGGCGATGACGGCGATCTCGATTCGGCCAAGCGACATCTGGGCCGAGCTTTGAAGATCCGCAGGAACTCGTTCGCCGCGCACTACGGGCTTGGGCGAATTCTTGTGAGCGAGGGCAGGGTCCGGGAAGCTCTCACCCACTTAAAACGGGCGCTCACCTTGAAGCCGACCCCAGAAATGCATTACCTGGTTGGCCGCGCGTATCTCGAAGAAGGTCGAACCGAAGTTGCCGTGCGGCACTTGCGCCGTTGCGTCGAGATGGATCCGAAGTTCGACGCGGCGCTGTATCATTTGGGACTGATTTATCTCCGACAGGAGAATCTGCTGCTGGCTCAGGAGCACTTCCGTGCGGCTTACGAGATAAACCCGCGCGAATCTCGCTACCGAACGGCCCTGCGCGCACGGAAGGCCGGGCAACTGGCGCCGCTGCCGGTCTTCGGACGAGCCGCTGTATCGAAACGGAAGATGGTGAGCAGCGGAGATGTGCGACTCGCCGAGCTTCTGCGGAGCGATCTTTTGGAATTACAGAATTCGGCGGCCGAGGTCAGAAAGGGACAGAAGCGAGGATAGAAATACGTAAGAGAAAAGGAAAAAGGCAAAAGTGAAAGCCTCTCACTTTTGCCTTTTTCCTTATTTATGCTATCCCTTTTGTTTTTAATGGGCGGTCAGACTATCGTGCGACCGACTCCCATTCGGGAGGATTAGAACGCTGCGGGATGTCGCTGCAAACGCAGTATTGGTATCCGCAGTCAGGCTGTAGATATCAAAGCCAAAAGAATCCAAATACGTTGTGAGGTCATTGCTCGACGAGATGTATAGCACCGGATCGTGCCCCAGGTAGTCCGTTATCTCGAGGAGCCGCTCGATGACCTCAATTGGTTCAAACGTTCTCGCCGGATCCCGGAAGCTAGCCATCTTTAACTCCTTTCATGTTCTTAATACGGGCCACCCGCCCAAATAGTTTGTGAACGTCCGATTCTAAGATGCGCTCCACTACTGCGAAGTTGGTTTTTCGACGGAGTAACGGCCAGCGTTGCTACTCCAGTGGAAGAACGATGAACCGTCAGCGGCTTGCGTTGCGACTTCATCGAACCCCTGAAATCCAATTGTGCTACTCGACCAGTTTAGTTCCTTGCGATAATTACTCAAGAGAAACGTGCTGATCCACTTGTGCTCTCCGCGTCAGTCCTCTTTGATCCTTTTGCAGTTTCGCACACCCGTCCTGTGTGTCGGGCACCATAAAAGCACAAATGAAAAGCCGGCGCGGAAGCCGGCACTCAGTTCGAGACCTGATGAGGTTTATATCCACTAAGCTAATCTTTGTCCCCGGGAGCCGTGGTCTTAGAAACGCTTTCGGATTTCTTGTCGGCGCCCTTGTCCGTCTTATCGGTGCCCTTGTCCGTCTTGTCGGCGCCCTTGTCCGTCTTATCGGTGCCCTTGTCCGTCTTATCGGTGCCCTTGTCTGCCTTATCGGTGCCCTTGTCCGTTTTGTCCACGCCCGCGGGCGCGGTCTTGGTCGAATAATCACTTGCGTACCACCCCGAGCCTTTGAGTTGAAAGCTCGTGCGAGACACGACTTTCGCGAGCTTGCCGCGGCACTTCTCGCATCGCTTGAGCGGCGCATCGCTTATTTTCTGAATGACCTCGATACGGGAGCCGCACTTCTCACAACTGTATTCGTAGATAGGCATACTCCCCCGAAACCGCGATGGAATGATTGATCACCCCGATAGTAGCACGACGTAAAACAATGCTTCAAGATAGCCGCCGGACTTCTGCCTTCACTTCGCGCGCAACCTTAGGTTTCATGGAGTAACCATCTGCAACTTTGACAGCTTTACATAATCGTTTTGTAAGGAGACATTTGCGGTGGAGAGCTGCCTGCGTTCAAGGAAGTTCGGCTAGTCAGGAAGCGGTGTGCCGTTATATGAAAAGAAATACCGAGCGTTCCCAAGTCTCGAAACTAAACCCATCTCCAACGCTCGTCCGTTCCGCTTTCAAAGATTCCTTCGGAAATAATTAGCAAGCAAGTAGCCAGCGTAGTACTTGTACGGCGCGCGTCCCAGGCTGTAATGCCCACACCGTACTATCGCCCGATCGAGCTTCACACCGTGGCGGTCGCATTCTTGAAACAACAGCCGGGAGAGCTCAGGCGTAAATGACAGGTCGTAGCGAGCCGAGATCATCAGCCCACGTCGCTCGTCACCCACCAATTTGCCGGCGTAGGAATTGGGGCTGATCGCCAGCCAGGCTCTCCTGACCTCGTCACGGGTGATCGCCGCCTCCAGCCCTCGCCGCACATGCGCCGTAGTCAATCCTTCCCATACGACGTCCCCGAAGTAGCTCGAAACGTGATTGTACACGCCAACGCGGATTCGTTGTTCGTGAACGAACGTCAGGAATGCAATGCATGAACCGAGACTTGTTCCAACGATGCCGATCCGATCGTAGCCCTGCGCCTCCAACCAATGGACTGCCGCTCTAGTGTCGAGCACCGCCTGACGATTTGCTTGCAGCGTGCGGCCGAGGTTTGCGCTCACCATATAGTCGGCGCGCTCAAAGCCCGGCAGCATTCGCCGATCGTGATAGGGCAAGCTCAAACGGAGCGCGGCGATCCCGGTGCGGTTCAATAACTCGCACAAGGCTACGTGCTCCTGGGCCTTCGCATTCCAATGAGGCAGCACAACAACTGCTCTCCCGCGCGCCCGCGCGATTTCGTCAGCGCGCGATCCATTTAGGGAGCCAGCTTGCCCAGACACAGAAAAGTAGCGAGCATATGCGGTGTTGTTCTCAACGAACGGCGTCTTTACCGCGCTCTGGAACGTGAGCCAGCCGTCTTCCACCGAGAAAGTGGGCACGCTCTCCCAGGAAAAGAACTGGTCGCTTCCGGAAATCGCCTGTTCGTTGAATCTGAAAATCGCATCGAGCTGGTCAGCCTCGTTGTCAATTGAAGGCTCGGTGAACTGTCGCGGTTCGAGCGATTCGGTGCCGTAATCAAACGGTCTAACTATCCGGTTGTTGTCCTTACGTGAGAGCTTGCGTTCCCAGTTATGAATTAAGTATCTCAGCATTTGAAGACCAAATCCCCGTTGCCCGCAGAAGCCAAGACGCCATTCTAGAGAACGCTATCGGGTTGCTCAAGCCCGTTCATTAGCTGCGATCGTCGCGATTAGCCCCCGGGGCGAGGTAATCTTCTGAAACGTCCAGGACAAAAAAAGTGAATAAGGTTGTCACTATTTTTCGTCTAAGACTCTAGGGAATATATGAACACAACGAACCAGAAACCTGAATCATCTGACGGCGGTCCGTTAGCGGTGTGCGTAAATGATTGTCAGCTCGACTATGGACAGGCACGCTCAGAACTGGTCCGCATATGCTTTCAGGTGGGCTGCGCCTTCGCCGAAATGCGCTGGGGAAGCTCAGCTGCGGCGGCCTTCGGAACAGTTACCCTAAGGGTTGATGAGAACCCGACTCCTCCTCGATACATCAAGAATAGCCGCTCGTGACAAGCGGCAACCCCCCGAGACCTGGTCGACCGCCCTTTCCCGATACCTCTGCGAGATGCGGCGGCCGCGGCCTTTATCTGGCACAATATGGGCTGCGCAGAAAAGACACGCGTGCGAATCACTGATCCTTTTGAAAATGATCGGAGGGCCGGATGAACAGTCCAGATGAAAGAGTGCTCGTAGAGAGACAATCACCATATCACTATAGCCAGGACGGGCTAGAACTAAAGGAACGGGCTGACCAGGCGCTCATCCCATTGTTCGTCGAGTTTATGGGCCGAGGTTATAGCCCCTATCAGATCTGCGCGGTCCTCCATGATGGCGTCGCCGAAACGAGCCGCCATATAATCAGCGTCCACAAGACCGCTGGCAAAGATGCCGCCGACCAAATGCTCAAAGAAAAATTGAAGCAGTAAACGGTTTTGGAAGTTGTGCGCGATCTGCTTCAGGATACTAACGCTTCATCATCACTCGCGTTGCTTGGTATGAAGATCAGTGCGTGAGACTCATCAAAACCGGCTTCGCGAATTGGTGTCCTTGCGCTCGAGCATCTCCGCGTACTCCTGCTCCATCTGATCGAGCCTGACATCGAGGTTACTATCACGCCGTCTTACGCGCACGAGCGCAAACAACAGCAGTACGATCGCGCCGCCTCCAAGCCCACATGCGATCCAGATTAGAGTTTCGCGAGTCACTCCGAGCATCAGCCACGATCCGCTCTTATGAACAACCAGGTCATAAGCCGCGCCGGCTGCCAAGAAGAGCAAAAACACTCCTCCACCGAGGGCCGCGGCAGTCTTGGTCTTGTAGGAGTCAACCTGATGGCCCAGATCGCTTATGCTTGAACGCAAGTTCTTGAGTTGAGCGTCGAAGGGCTCGACGTGGTCGGGATCAGGCATAGGCTCGAAGTAGCGTAGACTTTAGTCTGTGCCGCTCATTCAAATGAACATATCTCTGATCAAGTCACCACACACAGACTAAAGTCTATGCTACTTAATAAACGTGCCGGTGCGCGACCAGCGGGTCTTGGTGAAGAAATCCAGTACCGGATTGGAGCGGCCTTCGCCGTCATTGCTACGGTCTATTGACCAGTACACAAACATAGCGCGGCCGACGATGCTGCTGCGTGGAACGGTCCCCCAAAACCGGCTGTCGAGACTGTTGTCCCGGTTGTCTCCCATACAGAAGTATTGGTCGCTGTCGTATAGCCCATCGTTGTTCGCATCGTAAATCCGCTGGAGCTGCGGATCGCTTCTGATTTCATCCGGGACCGGCTCATCCTTTACGGGTACTTTGAATGGCTGCCTGGTGCCGAACTTGGCGCTGTCATCGTTGAAGCTCGACGCGACGCTTTCTTGATCGTTCTGGTAATAGTAAACCGTCCACTGTGCTCCTTGCGCGTCCGTATCGCTCTGCTCCTCTTTCAGCGGCGTCGCGTCGTCGTTGTTGTACTGCGGCTCAACGAAGACTTTGCGTTCGGGCAATTGCTGGCTGTTGATGTAAACCGTATTGGTTCGTGAGTCGTACTCGACCGTTTCCCCAGGAAGCCCAATCACCCGTTTTACGAAGTTCGTCTCAGGCGTTCGGGGAAACTTGAAGACTACGATGTCTCCGCGTCTGATTTGGCGTTCTGGGAGTATGGGGAGGTTCCAGCGGTCGGGCCCAAAAACAAACTTGTTGACCAGCAAGTGGTCCTGGATCCAAATTGTGTTCTTCATCGACCCGGTCGGAACCTTCACCGCTTGAACGATGAAGGTCATGCCAAACAAAGCCATTACCAGGGTCACTACCGCCGACTCGAAATACTCACGCGGCAAGCTCTTTTTAAATGTAGCCGCGTGCGAGTTTGTATTTGTGACTTCAACAGTTCTTACCTCAGGCAGGGGCAGCCGGGTGCTACCGACTCGCGCCTCTCCTTCGACAGCGTGAGCCGTTTCTTCTTGTGTCGTTAGGTCCAACTGGTCGCTCATAGAAGTGATTATCCCAAAGCCCTGCAAGGTTTATCAATCAAACGTCACTGGTGACACTCAGCGCTTCACACTCGCTCTCCGTTTCAGCCGAAAGCTCCGCGCTGGCCTCGTGTCCGAGTTGAGAGACGCGCGAACCGTCTCCTAACTCGGCGATCTGCCCGGTCGCGCTGTGTGTGACAAACGTCGAGGACACGTTGGAAGCATTGCCCTCTTCATCCGCGTAGACCTCAGAAGATGAAGCGGACTCTTCCTCAAATGATTCTGAAGCTAAGACACCTGCGGACACGGCTCGAGCGTCGCCGTCCGGGTAATCACCGTAATCACCGGCGAGTGCCGGTTCTTGGGCGACGGCCAGGCTGATCAAGTCATCGAGCGATTCCAGCGCACCCCGCGCGGCTTCCTGTTGCGCGAGCTTGATGGTGTGTCCTTCTCCCATCGCGACCGCCCGGCCGCCGATGCGAAGCTCGACGCGAAAAGTCCTTCGGTGATCCGGGCCTAGCACTTCCACTACGGCGTAATCGGGCCCGGGATCGCCGGCTGCCTGCAGCCTCTCCTGCAAAGCCGACTTGTAGTCCGCCCCAATCATCGAAGCCGGATCGATGCTCATCAACTTCTGGCGTAGCTCTCGGCGCAGGAATCGTTCGGCGACTGTGATTCCGCCGTCGACGTAGAGCACTCCGATCAGCGCTTCATAGGCGTCGGCAAGCAGCGCGCGCTTCCGACGGCCGCCTGTTTTCTCTTCGCCCCGATTCAGTAAGATGTAGCTGCCCAGATCCAGTGCTTCAGCGATCTCTACAAGTCTGGACTCGCTCACAAGGTAGGCCTTCATTTTCGACAGCTTCCCCTCCGACAGATCGGGAAAGCGCTCAAGCAACCAGGCGCTCACCACAAAGCCGAGCACTGAATCGCCCAGAAACTCCAGTGCCTCATTGTGCTGGCACCGTTCTCCTGCGTGCTCGTTTGCGAACGAGCGATGGGTGAGAGCTCGATCCAGCAGAGCACGCGACCGGAACGAGTAACCAATCTTTTGCTCGAGTTCCGAAAGTAGTTTTTCGCGTTCGAGTAGAATCATGTTAATCGCGCAAACGCATTCACAATATATCACAAAGAGCGAGAAGCCGTTACCCTAAGTAGCATAGACTTTAGTTTGTGTTACCGCTGCACAGATTGAAGTCTATCCTACTCGGTGATCGTGCACGCAAAAAAGCCAGCCCAGGAGTGGACTGGCTTTTTTGGGAGCGATGCAAGTCTTACTGATCGGCTTGATCAAGGCTTCGCAGGCGAAGGCGTATTGCCTGTGCCTGGTGGAGTGGTCGGCCGATTCTGGTCTATCAGCTTTTGGAGACCGTCCGGTGTGTCAGGGTGCCGATACTTGTAGAGATCCGTGAGCGCCTTCTCAATCTTCGCTCGCGTGTCCGCGCTGAAATCCTTGTTACTCGCAGTCAGTCCCAGGAAGCGCGCCCAGCAGGTTATTACTGCGTCAGCCTCTTTGTTCACTTCTCCGAGCGCGGCCTTCACTTCGGGCTTGGGCTCAGCGGCATCGCGATCTGCTTCCGGTATCGCCTGGTATTTCTGAGCGGCGGCAGCGTATCTATCATTGTGAATTCTGCCGCAATGGAAGGAGTACGTCGCATTCGAAGGCTCTAGCTCTGCGGCCTTTACATACTCCGCAAGCGTCTTGTCAGTTTTCTTGTCGTGCTCGTGGATCACCGCCAACGTCGCATGCATATAAGCGAGCGTCACCTTCGGGTTGAACTTCGGGTCCGCGCCAGTTGGAGACTTGCCCGCTTCGATGAGGCGAATGGTGCGCTCGGCGAAATCGGCCGCATCGGCAGCGTGGGTGAAATTTGGCGGGCTGGCGAACAATTCGTTCGTGCGTATCTGGACCACCAGCGCCGACAGATAGTCGAGACTATCGGGGTCTGCCGCGAGCACTTCTTTGCCGATTTTGATCATCTCGGCAACGTTCTTCTCCTGAGCAGCCTTCTGAAACAGTATTCCGCGTACTCCGGGAGCCCACTTAGTCTTGAGGTACTCGGCGTACTTGCCAGTGGGGAACTTCTCCAAATACGCTTTCGCGAGTTCCATCGCTTTGGGGTAGTCCTTGGCGTTGTTGGCTTCAAACCACGCCTTATACGCCGCAGCTTCCTCAGGTGTGGGGTCCTGCGCGACTGGCCCGGGCACCAGCGTCTTTGCCGAAGCAAGGGGCACAAACAGCGCCAGCGAAAGCGCGAGCGCCGCCATCATTATTAGTGATCTTTTCATTAGTCGATACTCCTCCTGAAATGTTCGACTCCAAGCAATCTCGAAAAGGAATTTCCGCAAATACCGTTATGTTGTGGTGAATTTGGTGCAACTCTGGGATGCGTCTGAAGCAGTCGGAGTTGCTGACCGCCACTCACTGGAAAAGCACCGTCAGCATACTCGCACGCACTAATATTTCTTGTCAAGCAATCAGAATGGGTTGCGCCCTTCAAGACTCCGTCGCCGTTCCTTGATGGCGATTTGCCGGTGAGTCTAAGCAGAAACCTGTACAACTCAGGGTCGCCCATCAACAACTCGTGATTGGTGTGCCGCCCAGTAACTCCCGCTGACGGCCGCTTGCGGTCTGAGATGAAGGCCTCGTAACCCTGAGCGAAATACTCGTACTCGTTCGCCGCCGCGTAGTAGTCCAGGGTCCGCCCCTCACGCCGCGCTCGCTCGTACAGGTTGCGAATCTCCTTCGCTTCACTCCTTCCAATCGCAGCGATGTGAACCTGATGCGCGAACTCGTGTGCGATAGTGTTGAAGCCTCCACGCGCCGCCTGGTCCAGGTACTCAATGCCCGAAAGGGTGACGCGGCCTCCGACGCCGCGAATGCTCGCGTAATAGCGGCCATCGAATGTCTTCTCGTCTGCGACATCCGCGAAACCTTGAAGGTCGCCTGGCCGTTGATCGAATGCGAGCAAGTAGTGACGCGCCTTCTTACTCGCGAGCTTTGACAGAAACCCGGCCAGCGGCCCAACCACTACATCGATCACGGCCTGTTGCCGTTTGGTTAGCGAGCGATAGTTAGGGAAGATTTTACCAGTGAGCCAGTAAGCGGGCGGCGCCGGCTGCCCGTAAAACAACGCCGCAAAATCAACCGCCCCGATCTCGATCCGTGCGCGCTCGTTGATGCCTCGATACGCACAACTCAGTTCGAGATGAGCAAGCGCGCCATCCGGATCAACTGCTGTGGCAAGCTTCGCAGCAACAGCCGCTCGCTCGCAGTCGCCTTGCCTCAACCACACGTCAGCGAGCCCGATCAGCGCGCCGTAGTAACGCGGCTCGATGCGCAGCGCGGCCTCGAATTCCGTGACTGCTCTTGTGAGCTCTCCTTCTTGCTTCAGCGTCCTGCCACTCCAATAGTGCGCCCGCGCCTGCTCAGACACTTTTTGCTGGTAGCCCGTCTGACCGTCGAGGTACTGCGACAACACGCGCCGCGCGCCAACGTTGAACGGATCGAGCGAGACTGCGCGCCGGGCTAACGAGCGGGCTTCGTCCGCTTTCCGCTCACTCGACTTCACGCACGCTAGCGCGTAGAGCGCTTCAACGTTGTAAGCGTCCAGCGCGATGGCGCGCCGAGCTTCCTCGGCTGCTTCAGAGTTCTTATTGCTCTCCAGCAGCACCCGAGCAAGCATTGCGTGACCGTGGCTGTTTTGAGGTTCGCGCGCCAGATGCTGGCGGAGGCTTCGCGTCGCGCGGTCGTAATCCCGCTCGAGTAAATCCACCCCCGCGAGCCCGATGATTGCCGCAACGTCCGATGCCAAAATGCGAAGTGCATTCTCAAAGTAGTGCCGCGCTCGCTTCGGCTCTTCCGCCGCGAGATAGACCGAGCCGTATTCGTTGAGCACATCTGCCGAGTTCGGATGCTCACTGGCTGCTTTGTCGAGCAGGCGTATAGCGTGCGCGTACTCGAGCCGGGCGCGCGCGATGCGAGCCAGTCCCAGCGCGGCCTCCAGACTCGCCGGCTCCAGTGCCGCAGCTTCACGGAACGCGGCTTCGGCCGAGTCGAGGTTCCACTTGCGGCGCATCTCTTCCCCGCGTCTTAAGGCCTCGGTTGCCAACTTGGCCGGCGTCTCGCCCGGTGTTTCACGGGGCAGCGCACTCGTGGGCAACGCGGCGTCACAAAGCAACAACACACCGCAAAGAACGGAGCTGACGAGCGAGTATCGCATTCTCTGATTGCCCTTCATCACACCACCAGCGTACGAATGTTCAAGCTTGCCGTTGAGCGTTGTCTTCTCCCTGTTCGTCACTTCGCAGCTTGAGACCAACTTCGGAGGCTACCTCGCGCAGCGAGGCGATGATGAAGTCGATGTGCTCGCCAAGGTCGACAGACATCTCCTCGGCGCCTTCATACACCTCATCGCGATTCACCGTCCGCGCGAATGCTTTGTCCTTGAGCTTTTTCTTCACCGACTTTGATTCGAGGTCCCAGATACCTTTAGGCCGCACCAACGCGCACGCGACCACGAAGCCCGTCAGCTCGTCGCACGCATAAAGCCCACGCGCCAGTAACGTGTCGCGCGGAACACCAGTATAGTTTGCGTGACCAAGAATCGCCCGCCTTATGTCGTCGCTGTAGCCGTGCTCTCGGAGGATCTCAGAACCCTTCAACGGGTGGTCTGGAGGATTCGGGTACATCTCATAATCAAAGTCGTGCAGCATCCCCGCCAATCCCCACTTGTCTTCGTCCTCGCCCAAACGCCGGGCGTATGCCCTCATCACCGCTTCTACCGCCAGGGCGTGCTTCCGCAACGATTCACCCTTGGTGTACTCGCAGAGCAGATTCCATCCGTCATCCCGCGCCGGCATAAGGCTATCAAGATAGACCGGGAAGCCGGAAGTTTCAAACCGTCAAACACAAGCAGGCCAAAGCCTGGGTGGCAAAAGCGCATGGAGTTCAGGCTTTAGCCTGGCAGTACCCTTCTCCTCCAACGCAAAACCCAGGCTAAAGCCTGCACTCCATGCGCTTTCTAAGCGGAATACGCTAGAATAGCAGCGGTCGGTGATGACTATGAAACTGGTCATGGTGGGCGGGCACACCCGGAACATCGGTAAGACTTCGGTTGTCGCAGGGATTATCCGCGGGCTGCCGGAGCTCAACTGGACGGCTGTGAAGATCACTCAGTTCGGCCACGGCGTTTGCTCGGTGAACGGTGAAGCTTGCGGCTGCGCAGTGAATGAGCATCAATTCTCGATCACCGAAGAACGGCAAAGGGAAACTGGCACCGACACAGCGCGTTTTCTCGCAGCAGGAGCTCGGCGTTCGCTGTGGGTGCGCACAAAACAAGGCGACCTGGCGACTGCGTTGCCGGCGTTTCGCGAAAAGATCGAAGGCGACCGATTCGTCATCGTCGAGAGCAACAGCTTGCGCAGGTTTATGAATCCGGCGCTTTATCTTCAGGTGCTGGATACTTCGAATCCGGATTTCAAGCTATCCGCGCAGCAGTTCTTCGATTTGAGCGACGCTTATGTACTGGTCAGCCGCAACGACGATACGCCTGTTTTGGCTAACACCGTTTTGCTGGCGCGAGAGATGCAAAAGAACAAACCGTGCTTCACGGTCAACGAAAAAGATCGATTCATCAGCGAGGAGGTCATCGAGTTTGTCAGATCAAAGCTCGCAATTGGAGCGCCCGGCGATGCGAGACGCTTACACCCGGCCTATTAAGGACCTGAGGATTTCGGTCACAGACAGGTGCAACTATCGCTGCACGTACTGCATGCCCCTGGAGGAGTACGTGTGGATCGATCGGAGCGAGATCCTCAGCTTCGAAGAGATCACCCGTCTCGCCCGGCTGTTCGTCGGGCTGGGAGTCGAGAAGATCCGAATCACGGGCGGCGAGCCGCTCGTGCGCAAGGACCTTCACAGGCTAGTAGGTATGCTGTCGAGCGTCGAGGGCGTGCGCGATCTTTGCCTGACGACAAACGCTTCGTTGTTGTCCGAGCAAATCGGAGAGCTCGCTGGTGCAGGACTCAAGCGCATCAACGTGAGCATCGACACGCTGGACCCTGAGAAGTTCAAGCAGATAACCAAACGCGGCGAGCTGTCAAATGTTCTCGAAGGCCTGTTCGCTGCAAAGAAGCTTGGTCTTCATCCGATCAAGATCAACGCGGTAATCGAGCGAGGCCTAAACGAGGACGACATCCTCCCGCTGGTCGAGTTCGCGCGAGAGCACGGCTTCGCGATGCGCTTCATCGAGTACATGGACGTCGGCAACGCCAACAACTGGATCTCGGAAAGGATCGTGTCGAAGAAAGAGATTCTCGAAAAGATCAACTCTCGGTATCCGCTGCGGGAAGTCGGCCGCGATGCCGGCACCGCTCCATCGGTTGATTACGAGTTCATCGACGGCGGCGGCGATGTCGGAGTGATCGCGTCGGTTACCGAACCCTTCTGTTCGAGCTGTACACGCGCGAGATTGACGGCTGACGGAAAGCTCGTGACCTGTCTCTTCTCAGATAACGGGCACGATTTGAAGTCTCTGATACGAAGCGGCGCAACCGACGAACAATTGATAGAAGTCATCAGCTCAGTATGGAGCAAGAGGACTGACCGCTACTCCGACGAGCGTCTCGAAGCGATGAACTCTCCCGAGGGTTATCAGCCAAAGGCGCATCACAAGATCGAGATGATTACGTTGGGAGGCTAAGCACCCAAATCGAGGATAGCTAGCAGCATAGAAGGCAGCTAAGCTTACGCCGAAATCGACAATCCAGCTTGAAGAGTCAGATCCGTCCGAGATTCTGGAACTTGATTTGGATCTCGATCCACATTTCCACCTGACCGAAACGATGAATTTGCCGCCGCGGATCGAGAGGATCGCGATTCTCAGGTTTGTCAGGTATTATTGAGTAACAGAAATTCAGAATGCTTTCAATCAGGTTCACCGCTTCCTTACCACCCAGTCTTTGCTGGTCGAGCCAATGCCGCAAAAGTACGGTGGCGGAGACTTAACAAATTCATTCAGGACTTGGACGAGGGCGCGCTGTTTGGGCAAGTCCAGACAAGGGGAAGGGCCGGGGTTCTTTAGACCAAATTCAACCCTCTCGTTATAAGGCATCGGAACTGCGAGATAGTAATTCTGGAAGTGTGTCGGCAAGCCATCGTGATGATGACGCAGTTCCCGTGGGGGAACATTCGCGATCACAATGTACTGCGTAGTCCCGGGCATGTATTTTGCCTCTAAGATTATCCTGCCATCTCTCTGGTCTCTTAAGGCAAGAGATTCCTTCTCCTTCAATTCTATATCCGAAGCCATGATATCTGCCATAAACCCAAAATCCTCGGGAGCGGCGCCACCTCTTCTATAAGTAAGGAATTCAGTTCGGCACAACGTGCGCCATATGCCCGCGCGGAGGTCAATATTCGGGCTTAGCGCACCTTCGAGAAAGTTATACCCCGTGCCATATAACCGATCAAAGTCAACCACATAGCGGTAGTCTGTCTTATTCCCTGCAGGATTTTTTATATCAAAAGGTCCCGGTACAGTTTCCAAGGGTGTTGCTTCGCTTACGGTCCCGATCTGTGGATTGGTGATTTCAAGAACCATTTCTTCAGCCAAGAGCGATACGGCTGCCCTCCGCGAGTTCTTCTTGTATTTCCTCTGTTTGAGAAGGCGCTGCGTGATAGGGCCATCGATACTGAGGACATGGTCCGGTGCGCCCCTCAGTATTCCGACCTTAAGGAAGCGACCCTGTTCGTAGTTGTGGAAGAACATCAGGCCGGCAAAGATAACTATCACTGTGGATTTCTCCTGCAATGGATTCATTTATTTCTCTCCCTTCCGATTTTTTTAGCTAACGATCCGCCTGTCGCGTTTGGGTCGCCTGCGGCAACCGCGCCGAGAATCTACTCTCAAAAACTCGTTTGCCCGCCCACCGCAACGAAGGCAGCCCAGTGGTGAGGATCGCTATAACCGTTGCCAGCAAATTCCAACATCTCTAGTTGAGCGCGTCTGAGAGCTTCGGCCGTTGAGACAGTCTTGTCCTGACGATGCTTGTGAAACTTGATCATCAACTCCTTCGTGGAGTTAGAATCAACTGCCCACAGGGTGGCGACAGTCAAGGGTACGCGAGCCACAAGGAATGATCGCGCAAGGCTAAGCATTCCTTCACCCTTATAGTAGCGGCCTGAGCCAGTCTGACAGGCCGAAAGGACTACCAGCCTAGTTCGAGGCAGGTTCAATTTGCAAATCTCAAAAGACTCTAAAACTCCTTTGGAATCATCGTCCTCGCCTTTGATTCCAGGATCTGCTGCCAGGACCAGTTTTGAACGCATCGGTGAGAGTTCATCCACGACTGAATGCAATGCGAAGTGCACGACTTCAAACTTACCCATCTGGCTTTCCACCACACTCTTTCTAACCTCGCTGCCGACAAGACGACGCGATAAGCCTGGGCCGTAGCAGTCGGCTACAGCCTCGACTTCTGCTCTTGCTGACGGGAGCTCACGAAGTGAGGCAAACCTGTTACGATCAATCGTCGGATCCCCTATGCTTAGCGCTCTTTCGAGGCTTGCGCTTTCTTTCTGCTTAGCTACATCCGAGTAAAGGACAAATATGGACGCGCTAGGAGAGTACGTAATTTCATAATCACGTATTAGATACTCATTTGTCTTGGTTGAAATCAGCGCGGCGAATGGGAGGGAAGTAAGAATCTTGTCAGGAACGATGCATAAGCGCTTGCGCCTGTCCAGGACAGGCTCTACCCGGGAAATGAGAATGTCATACAGCGCTTTTGCGCGGGGCAAAATGTCTTCCCCATCTAACGCGGGCACGCTGGATATTGCGTTTAGATAGTCGATAATCTTTTCGTTCAGAGCATTCTGATCGATAATATATTCATCGTGCAAGAAGTCATCTTTTGTGATGACCCATATCAGAATCTTATTAGGCAGCACGGCGTAATGGAGGATTTGCGATCCCTCTGGCAAACGCTTCCGTATTCT
This sequence comes from Acidobacteriota bacterium, assembly GCA_038040455.1. GTDB lineage: Bacteria > Acidobacteriota > Blastocatellia > UBA7656 > UBA7656 > Onstottus_A. Next base: position 52,776 of record JBBPIH010000001.1, on the reverse strand, counting down.
TTCAAGTGGTAGGGGACGAGAAACGGTCTGAAAGCGTATGTCTCGAGTGTTGTCTGTAACTGACAGCCGAGTCTGTGCGGTCAACGAATCAAGCAGTGACCTTCCCCGCGATTCTTCGCAATATTCAAAGGCTCTTTCCGGATTGTTCATTCTGGAATACTCAAAATCTGCTGCCAGATCATAAACGCTCTGCTCAATATCAAAGAAACTGTTCCTGTTTTCTCCCTCCAAGATTGTTGAGCGATATTTCTCTACCATCGCAAGCGTCACTTGGATTTCGTGGCTTGCCATCAGATCATTCTGTTGCGCGATGAACGTGGTCAGCTTGCCTTTGTGCGCCTGGTAGAGAAATGTAGGGAATTGCAGACTGTTGTAGATATCGATGCTTTGATCATAACTTCCCAGCGCTTTCGTAAGATCGCCGGTCTGTCTGTAAAGGTGCCCCATCTGCAAAGCGGCGTAGGCCATCTGGCTTTTGCCGACGCCCTCATCCGGGCACGATCGCGCAGTTTCGTAGGCGAGCTGGACATTCGTTATAGCTTCATCGTAATTCCCGGCTTTTGCGTACATCAACCCGAGGTGCGCATAAGAAACGCATAGCGTCGCGGGATTGTCTGTTCTTAGGGCTAAGACCAGAGCCTCTCGTTGACAAGCAATCGCTGCAGAATAAAACTCGGCAGAATTGAAGGCCGCGGCAATTATCGCGTAGTGCCTCCATATCTGAACCACTCCCAGTGAGGCGGGATCGATGAAGGGCAAACTTTCTTGAACGCAATGTAGAGCCTGACTATAGTTTCCGATGTATCGGTAATATTCGATTAGGCAACTCCACGCATTAAGGGCTCCATTACCATCATTCATTTGCTTTGCGAGCTCAAGCGACCGGCTCGCGAACTCGATCGCTCGTGAGTAATTGTTGAGTGAAAAATTGGCAACCGATAGCCCGACATTTACACGCATGAGCAGCCAAATGAAGTTTCTTCTTCGAAAAACAGGAGACAGTTGCTCATACATCGACTTGCTGTGTTGTAGATCGGCCTTATCAGAATATGAGTAGGCAATGTAATAGTCGGCAAGCAGAGCCTCTCTTTCGTCACCCACCTCCATGAATATACGTTTTGCCCTGCCAAATGCCTCAATAGCCTGGGTGTTGTTGGCCTGAATGTAATAGCTTTTACCTGACGACATTAGCTTTTGTGCCTCATCCAACAGAATCACTTCTCTGGGAGACAATGACCGATAGAACCGCGCCAAACCGGATACAAACTTGTCGCCTCCTTGCCGACTTTCTAGTTCTCCGAGATAGGACATGGCCTGAAGCGTGCGGTTAGCTTCTTCGCTCTGGCCTTCCAGCGAAACCCTGAGATACGCGTACAGTAACTGTTCCAATATGGACTTCCCTGAAAACGCCTCTTTGTTTTGGCTTGCGATAGTCCACGCATGGTCATCATCCCGGGATTGATAAGCATTGATGAATTCTTGAAGAAGTGGCTCCTTATTTTGTACGGCTTTCTGGTGTTGCTGTTCAAGCAGTTTGAGATATTGCCTCGCCTCCTGGGCCCATTCGGATCTGTGGTCCCTAGCGAGGTACTTGCGCCAATCTTCTTCGGCTTGATGAACAAACTTCATCCGCTGGTGGCAGAGTGCGCGATTGAAAAGCGCTTCAAGAAGTTCGCCGTCCAATTCAAGCGCACGGTTGAGATGCGCAAGCGCCTTCGCGAACTCCTCAAGGCTCCTTCCCGACTGCTCCCTTGCTTCAATGGCTTTGCCCATCTCAAGGAGCGCGGCTCCGCAGTCGCTATGAAGCTCTGCGTTTTCCTCCTCCAGCTTTAGGGCCTTTTCAAACTGGTCTATCGCTTTGTCAAACTCCTCCTTGGCTAAATACAACCGGCCCAGAGCGTGGAGTGACTGAACGTCGGGGTGTTCTTTGACGGCATTATGGATGAATATCTCAGCACGGTCGCGAGCGACGTAGTCCGTGTTGTCACGCTCTCTTCCGCGCGTATTCTGCAGCGGCGCGTAACCCAGTCCCGATATGCGGGCCTCGACTGGACGCTCAATACGGTAAGCCTCAGAAAGAGAAGCCATGCCGTGGGAAACTTCAGACTGAGAGAAGAACGCCCGCCAAATTCCAATTCCGAGGCCAAGCACTATTACAGCGGCCGCGGCTAGCCGCAGATATGGACTGGAGAACGCTTGCTTCCACCAGGATGACGGATGAGCGATGACGCGAGACGCTGGCAGTGGAGCTGCTGGTTCGGCTGCTGCTTCCGCTGTTACGTATCTTCTCAATGCCATCGCAAAACTCAGGTTTCGGCCCCGCCCGGGCGTCGATAAGAAATAGCTGTCAAACCTGCTGCGCTCTTCAGTCGAAAGCGCGCCGCCGAGGTAGTCGTCTATCAACTCGTCCTCGACTACAGGGAGAAGCTCGAATAGCTCGTTCTCAGTCAGCAACCGCTCTTCCACCGCCTGTTGCTCCGCCTCGTTCAACTCGCCAAGCAGGTATTTCCTCAGTTTTCCTTCGTCGTAGACTTCTTCACTCATGTCTTCCGCCGCTCTCTGCTGCCGCAGGAACCGCTTACCTATTAATGACCGATAGCCGCGACATGTTTCATCTATGCTTCCTGCTGCAGACAGTTTTCCACGCACCCTTGAAGCCCCGCCCTAATTCGGTAAGCCCTTATCCGCAATGCGTTCACGGCTACGCCCAGTCGCGCAGCCAGTTCTTTCCTGTGAACTATCTTGGCGTGTTTTTCTTCCTTGTAGTACTCCAGCATCAACTCGCGATTCTTTGGCGTGAGCACTCTCATGCATCGGTCAAGGCACTCATACTCTTGCTCTTTTTGTTCTGGAGGGTCAGGGGGCGGCAGTGGCAGCGGCACGGGGTTCTTTTTCACGTGTTCCAAATGAACGATGCGCGCGACACCATAGAAATAAGCTGCCGGGTCGCCGGTATAAGAGTCGGCGAGTTCCTGCATCCTTCTGATGACCCGGTTGATTGTTTCGTCTGCGAGGTCCTCACAGTTCGGACACCCGCGGCAGACGAAGATCTTTATGAGCTTGCGGCGGATGTCTTCGTACTTCGTCCCGGCTTGCTCGCGATTCGGGTCAAGCCAGGTGAGGAACTTGTCGAAGGCATCCTGAGTAATGTCCCACTCTTTTCTCATAGATAGCCCGCCCAAGTACTGGTTCTTAGAAAGGCTGAATGCCGCTGGAAGTCCGCCTGCCCAAGGCGCTCAGCGTCAACGTCCGATTAGTAGTCGAGAGGTCACTCAAATCACAACCTGATCGCGGCTCAATCTATCACGACCCATCGGGCAAGGCAAAACCTTTTTGTAGCATAAACATTAGTTCCCCGAAGCCTGACCTGTAGCGTGCCCTCCAGTCCGCCACGCGATATGGCTAACATACTTTACGGATCTCACAACCACGAATTGATAGAAGGTGCGAGGGGCCCATTTTCGCCTCGCGCTTCATTGATGTACTCTTTCTAAAAGCCCAACGCTAACGTTCAAGGGGGTACCGCAGTGGTGAAGACTATTGGCGTTTTGACTGGGGGAGGCGATGTCCCGGGTTTAAATCCCTGCATAAAAGCTCTTGTGTACCGCGCCATCGATGAAGGCTACACAGTGCTTGGAATTCGCCGGGGTTGGGGCGGCCTGCTGCACTTCAACCCGAAGGAGCCCGAAAGCTTCAGCAAACATTTTATGCCGCTCGATAAGCAGGTGGTTCGCACCATCGATCGCACCGGCGGCACAATCTTGCACACCAGCCGGACCAATCCTTCCAAGGTAAAGCTCAAAGATGAGCCTGAGTTTCTGCGGGACGCCACTCATCAAAAGGCCGAGGTGGCAGACCAGCGCACGCGAGACTTCACGCCTCACGTGCTGAAGAACCTCGAAGACCTCGGAATCGAGATACTTGTGCCCATCGGCGGCGACGACACGCTCAGCTACGGCGAGCGCTTGCATCGTGAAGGCGTCGAAGTCATCGCCATCCCGAAGACGATGGACAACGACGTGTTTGGCACCGACTACTGCATTGGCTTCAGCACCGCAGTCTCTAGAAGCGTGCAGTTCATACACCAGCTTCGCACCAGCAGCGGCTCGCACGAGCGGATCGCTTTCGTTGAGCTGTTCGGACGCAACAGCGGCGAGACCAGCTTGATCAGCTCTTATCTAGCTGGCGTTGACCGCACGCTGATCTCTGAAGTGCCGTTCGATCCCGAGCGGTTGGCAAAGCTCGTTATGCAAGACAAGCGCGCCAATCCAAGCAACTACGCAATGGTGACCATCAGCGAAGGCGCGCAGATGCTCGGCGGCAAAGTCATCGAGTCCGGCGAGGCCGACGCGTACGGGCATCGCAAGCTGGGCGGAATAGGCTTGATCGTCGGCGAAGCGCTGAAGAAGCTGACCGGTGAGAACATTGTCTATCAGCAACTCGGGTACTTGATGCGCTCGGGCGCGCCCGACGCAGTCGATCTGATGGTGTCGGTCAACTACGCTCATATGGCGATGGACCTGATCCTTGACCGTTCGAGCGGACGAATGTGCGCGCTTCGAGACGGCAACTACACACACGTTCCTATCAGCATGATCACCAGCGGGTTGAAACGGGTCGACGTTGACGAGCTGTACGACGCCGAGGAGTACTTACCTAAGGTTCGCCGCGTGCTCGGCAAGCCGATGTTCTTGTATTGATGAGCACCGGACCAGAGCGGTTTAACGCACAGTCGCGAAGTCGCAAGGAGCGCAAGGCAACCTCTGCCACGCGCCGTTGACTGGGGAAGAGGACGGAGGATGGAGATGAGAAGACTCTCAATGCTTTTATTCATTCCTGTAATCCTGTTGGCAGAAGCCGGGCCGCTCGCTATGACCCGGGCTGTTGCACCGCCGTTGGCCGAGCGGTTGGGATTCAAAGCAACCGACAAGATCCTGATCATCAACATCGACGACGTAGGCAACAGCCATGCGGCAAACGCGGCCGCAATTGACGCAATGGAGAACGGGCTTGCGACTTCAGCCACCATCATTGTTCCCGGTCCGTGGTTCCCTGAGATTGCGGCTTACGCGAAGCCTCGTCCGAATGCCGACTTTGGGGTGCACCTGGCCCACACCAGCGAATGGAAGACGCTCAAATGGGGACCGGTCGCGAGCAAGACCGAGGTCCCCGGGCTGATTGACCCGCAGGGTTACTTGTGGCCTGACATCGCAAGCGTCTACAAGAACTCAACACCGGAGCAGGCTTACATCGAAGCTCGGGCACAGATCAAGAAAGCGCTGGCGGCCGGCATTGACGTAACTCATCTGGACTCGCATATGGGCACGCTTCAATACAACGAAGCGTACTTTCAAGTCTATCGGCGGCTTGCAAAAGAGTTCGACTTGCCGCTTCGGATGGGCTCGCAAGAATTATTGGCAGCGGGGGGCGGCGGCCATCAACGCGGGCAACTGGACGCTGATGGAGTTGTCTACACCGACTACTTGATTCACGGCGATCGAAAGCTAGGTGAATCGATCCGCGATTACTGGAAGCGCTCGATCAGCGCACTGAAGCCGGGCGTGACTGAGCTATACATTCACGCTTCGGTCGCGGGTGATGAGATCAAGCACATCACAAATTCGTGGGAGGAGCGAGCGGTCGAATACGAGTTGTTCACCAGAGACCCAGAGGTTCGACGGATACTCGAAACGCAGGGCGTCAAGCGAATCGGCTATCGCATTCTGCGCGACCTGCAGCGTAAGGCGCACGCTAATAAGTAACGGTTGCCTGGCGTAGGCGGCAGACCTTCCGCGAACAAGCGACAATGATCAAGAGGAGCCCCGAAATGAGATCGAAAAAATCGGTTGCGCTTAGAATCACAGCCTGTGTGATCTGGCTTGTGTTGATCGCCATCCCGCGCCCGCTAAGCGCGCAACAATCCGACTACGTCAAAGCCAACTATACCAAGTCCGAACACATGATACCGGCGCGCGACGGCGTTAAGCTCTTCACATCCGTCTACTCGCCCAAGGACACATCACAGAGGTATCCCATACTTCTCAGTCGCACTCCCTATAGCTGCGCGCCGTACGGATCCGGCGAATACAAAGACACAATCGGTCCCTCACTGCTGTTTCAGAGAGAAGGTTACATCATCGTTTATCAGGACGTGCGGGGAGCGTACATGTCGGAAGGCACTTACGTGAACATGAGGCCACAGAACGACAAGAAGAGCGGGCCGAAAGATATCGACGAGAGCAGTGACACCTACGACACGATCGACTGGTTAGTGAAGAACATACCGAACAACAACGGCCGCGTTGGGATGTGGGGTATCTCTTATCCTGGCTTCTACACCGCCGTCGGAACCATAGACGCGCATCCGGCTCTGAAGGCCGCGTCGCCGCAAGCTCCCATCTCCGACTGGTTTATCGGCGACGACTTTCATCACAACGGGACGTTCTTTCTTCCGCACGCCTTCAACTTTTTTGCGAGCTTCGGGCGCGCGCGACCAAAACCGACGGCCACGTCCGGGCAGAGGTTCTCTCACGGCACACCTGACGGCTACAAGTTCTTCCTCGAGATGGGACCTCTCGCGAACGCCAACAATAAATACCTCCGCGGCGAGGTCGCGTTCTGGAACGAAATAATGGACCACCCGAACTATGACGCCTGGTGGCAGGCTCGCAACACGCGGCCACACCTGAGAAACACTAAGCCGGCGATGATGACCGTAGGCGGGTGGTTCGACGCCGAAAATCTTTTCGGCGCGCTAAACACCTACAAGTCAGTCGAGAAGCAGAGTCCCGGCGCTTACAACATCCTGGTGATGGGCCCGTGGTTTCACGGCGGCTGGTCTCGCTCAGACGGCGACGGACTTGGCAACGTTCGCTTCGGCGCGAAGACCTCGGTGTTCTATCGCGAGAACATCGAGCTGCCGTTCTTCAATTACTATCTGAAAGACAAAGGCGCCTTGAAGCTGCCCGAAGCCTACGTGTTCGAAACCGGATCCAACAAATGGAAGACCTACGAGCAATGGCCGCCGGCGAACGCTCGCTCCGAGAACCTGTATCTTGGCGCAAATGGTAAGCTCTCGTTCACCGCTACACAGGAGCTCAACGCATTCGATGAGTACATAAGCGATCCCGCCAGGCCCGTGCCCTCCATTGAGAACATCGCCATCGGCATGACTCGCGAATACATGGTGGACGATCAGCGCTTCGCTTCGAGGCGGCCTGACGTTTTGGTCTATCAAACCGATGTGTTGACCGACGATGTGACTGTCGCCGGACCGATAACCGCGAGCTTGTTCGTTTCAACCAGCGGCACTGATTCGGATTTCGTGGTCAAGGTTATCGACGTTTATCCGGACGAGGCGGCCGACAATGAACCGAACCCTTCCGGAATGAAGATGGGAGGCTATCAGATGCTGGTTCGCGGCGAGCCGATGCGAGCAAGATTCAGGAACAGCTTCGAGAAGCCTGAACCAATGGCGCCGAACAAGGCGGAAAAGATTGAATACGTGATGCCTGATGTGAACCACACGTTCATGAAAGGCCATCGGATCATGGTGCAGATTCAGAGCAGTTGGTTCCCGCTTGTGGATCGCAATCCGCAGAAGTTCGTCGACATATACAAAGCAAACGAAGCTGACTTTCAGAGGGCATCACAGCGAGTGTATCACTCGTCGCGGGTGATGTTGAATGTTCTGAAGTAGAATCTCCCAATGACGACCCGCCGGCTGCATCGCGTCATAGGGCTGGTGATGCTGTTGCCTCTAATTGGCTGGGCAGTCACCGGCGCATTCTTCTTCTTGAAGCCCGGCTATGCTGGGGCCTATGAGTCCTTGCAGGTAAAAACTTACCCGCTCGAAGGACCCATCGCGTTCGACCCCGACAGGTCGTGGCTTGAGGTTCGCGTGGAGAAGACTATTCTGGGGGAGCATCTGCTGGCGCGTACTTCGCAAGGTTGGCTCCATATCGACCCTCGCAGCTTTCAAACAAAGCCCGAGCCATCAGCAGACGATGTCCGGACGCTTGTGACTGATGCTTTCTCAGCCAATCCTGCGCGCTATGGCCGAATCACCAGCGTCGACGGCAACAACATCACAACCGATACGGGCGTTCGCGTCGCTCTGGACTGGGACCGGCTCGCGCTCACCCAACGGGGCAAGGATACGAACCGCATAGACACGATTTACAAGATTCACTATTTGCAATGGACTGGGATCGAGAGCGTGGATAAAGTTCTCGGGGCGCTCGGCATTCTACTCTTGCTTGCGTTGAGCGCGCTCGGCGCGCGTCTGTTCTTCGGTAAGGGATGACAATGACTGAAAAGACAGTGGCACCTTACGGATCGTGGAAATCGCCGATCACTTCTGACCTGATCGTCGGCGGAACGATCGGGCTCGGGGACACCGCGCTCGATGGCGACGACATCTACTGGGTCGAGAGCCGTCCCTGGGAAGGTGGTCGAAGCGTCATCGTGCGCAGAACGGCTGACGGAGTGATTACCGATGTTAACCCGCCCGGGTTCAACGCTCGCACGACAGTGCACGAATACGGCGGTGGCGCCTACACAGTCGATGGCGGGACAGTTTACTTCTCGAACTTCGCCGATCAGCGCCTCTATCGTCAGGAGCAGTGCACCGCCCCGCAACCAATCACCACAACAGAGAAGATGCGTTTCGCCGACGGCATGATCGATGACCGCCGCAGTCAGATCTACTCCGTGCGAGAGGACCACACTGCGGGCGGCCGCGATGCGACCAATACCCTGGTCAAGGTCAGTCTCGCTGGTGACACCGGCGGAGAAGTACTCGTTTCAGGCAGTGACTTCTATTCATCTCCGCGGCTGAGCCCGGATGGCAGCCGTCTGGCGTGGCTTGCGTGGAATCACCCCAATATGCCCTGGGATGGAACCGAGCTCTGGCTTGGCGAGCTGGACGCGGACGGGCGAATCGCAAAGGCGGAGATCGTCGCGGGCGGCAAGAGCGAGTCGATCTTTCAGCCAGCATGGTCGCCTGACGGTGTTCTGCACTTCGTGTCTGATCGAGACGGATGGTGGAATCTCTTTCGCGTAGTCGAAGGCCGCATCGAACCGCTGTGCGTGATGGATGCGGAGTTCGGAGCGCCGCAGTGGGTCTTCAGAATGTCGACCTATGCGTTTGAATCGGAGCGCCGCATCATATGCACCTGGTGCGAGCGAGGAACGTGGCGACTCGGAAGTCTCGACACCGCGACACACAAACTCGAGTCGTTCGATCTCCCTTACACCGAGATCGCGAGTCTTCGAGTCGGATCGGGCCGTGCGGTGTTTTGTGGAGGCTCGCCGTCGGAGCCGCTGTCGATCATCAGTCTCGATCTTGGCACGCGGGAGGCCTCGGTCCTTCGACAATCCAGCACGGTGGACGTTGACGGCGCGTATCTCTCCATCCCGCGAGCCATCGAGTTCCCAACCGAGGGCGAATTGACCGCGCACGCCTTTTTCTATCCGCCGGCGAACCGCGACTACGTGGCTCCCGAAGGCGAACATCCGCCGTTGATGGTGATCAGTCACGGCGGGCCTACCTCTGCGAGCACCACCACGCTCAAGCTGAACATTCAGTATTGGACCAGCCGCGGGTTTGGCGTCCTGGATGTAAATTACGGCGGCAGTACCGGCTACGGTCGAGAGTATCGAAAGCGGCTTAACGGGCAGTGGGGCGTCGTCGACGTCGATGATTGCGCGAACGGCGCGAGCTATCTGGTCGAGCGCGGTGAAGCAGACGACAACCGGCTGATCATCCGCGGGGGCAGCGCCGGCGGCTACACCACGCTTGCCGCACTCACGTTCCGCGACGTGTTCAAGGCCGGCGCGAGCTACTACGGCGTCAGCGATCTCGAGATTCTGGAACAGGACTGTCACAAGTATGAATCGCGCTACAACGACAGCCTTGTCGGGCCATACCCCGAGCGAAAAGATCTGTACTGGGAGCGCTCGCCCATTCATTACACAGACCGGCTGTCGTGCCCGCTGATTCTGTTTCAGGGGCTCGAGGATAAAGTCGTGCCGCCCAATCAAGCAGAGATGATGTACGAAGCCGCGCTCAAGAAGGGCCTGCCAGTCGCTTATGTTCCGTTCGAAGGCGAGCAGCACGGCTTCCGCAAGGCGGAGAACATAAAACGGTCGCTTGACGGCGAGCTCTATTTCTATTCGAAGGTGTTCGGGTTTGAGTTAGCAGAGCCGGTCGAGCCTGTAGATATTGCCAACCTCTGACATACCGCCGCTGGCGAAGCCCGACCTGGCAGGTTAAGATTCGCTCGAAGAGGTTGAGTATGTCCACTCAAACAAAGCATCGCTACACCCTGGAAGAATACCTCACCCTAGAACGCGAATCGGAGGTGAAGTACGAATACTGGGATGGCGAAGTCTTTGCTATGAGCGGAGGCACGTTCCTGCACGATCGGATAATGGGAAACAGCTTTAATCTGCTGAGCGCTCAGTTGCTAGGGAAAGAATGCTGCGTCTTCACGAACAACATGCAGATCAAAGTTCCCGCCGCGCCGCCTTATCGTTACGCCGATGGCAGCGTCGTTCGCGGCAGCGTTGAGTTGGAAAAATTCAACGGCGCGGATTTGCTTATCAACCCGCTTTTGATCCTTGAAGTCCTGTCGCCAAGCACCGAAGCTTATGATCGAGGTGACAAGTTCACCTATTACAAATCCATTCCGAGCTTTCGAGAGTATCTGTTGATCGCTCAACACAGACCGCACATCACGCACTACGTCAAAGCCGAAACCGGCAAGTGGGATTACGAGGAAACCAACGACCTCGAGGCTCGAATTTACCTCCCCACGATCGCCTGCACACTTGCGCTGAGCGAGGTGTATCGCGAGGTTGAGTTCGGCAGGGATTTGGGCTGACTGTTCGGCCCAAATCGGTGGGTTAATCATTTTGATGCCTCCGGCCTCTGCGTTCCTCCGCGACCTCTGCCCTCCCCGCTCGCCCTACGGTCTGGAATCACGCCAACATCCGCTTGCAATGTTTGCGCCTTCTCCCGGCATCGGAGAGAATGTTTCAGTTATGAAAACCTTCAAACGTATCGAAACCAAACTTATCCACGCCGGGGAGCCCGAGCCGAGAATCCTAGGAGCGGTGAGTCTGCCGATTTTTCAGACGGCGATGTTCGAGTACGCCGGCGAGGAAAGTTATCACGACATCCGGTACATTCGCCTGAACAACAGTCCAAACCATCTGGCGCTGCATCGGAAGCTGGCGGCGCTGGAAAACGCTGAAGCCGGACTGGTTGCGGCAAGCGGAATGGCTGCGATCACGACTACGCTGCTGACCGTCTTGTCTGCTGGAGATCACCTGCTGGCGCAAGACTGCCTGTACGGGGGGACTCACGACTTTCTAACCAGTGACTTCGCGGGCTTCGGGCTTGAGTTCGATTTCATCAACGGCGACAACCCTGATTCCTGGAAGAACAAGTTACGGCCAAACACTAAAGCCATCTACGTCGAAGCGATGTCCAACCCGCTGCTTCAGGTCAGTGATCTCAAGGCCGCTTCCGCATTCGCCAAAGAAAATAACCTGGTCTCGATCATCGACAACACATTTGCGAGCCCGATCAACTTCAGACCGGCCGAGTGGGGCTTCGATGTTTCGCTCCATAGTTGCACTAAATACTTGAACGGACATTCGGACATCGTTGGAGGCGCGTGCATAGGACACGCTGATTTGATCGAAAAGATCACACACAAGCTAAATCACCTGGGCGGCTCGATGGACCCGCACGCCGCTTTCTTGCTTCATCGAGGGATGAAGACCCTTGCGCTGAGAGTGCGATGCCAAAACGAAAGCGGGATGAAGCTTGCGCGATTCCTGGAAGAACATCCGGCGATTGCCAGGGTTAACTATCCCGGACTCGAAAGCCATTCTGGGCATCAGCGCGCGCGCGCTTTGTTCGACGGCTTCAGCGGAATGTTGAGCTTCGAGATAAAGGGTGGCGTCGACGCGGCTGAAAAGTTCATGACGAAGGCGCGGCTGCCTATCGTCGCGCCGAGTCTGGGTGGAGTGGAGACGCTGGTGACTCGCCCCGCAACTACTTCTCATTCTGGGATGTCGCGTGAAGACCGGAATCGCCTCGGAATCACCGACAGCCTGATTCGAGTGTCGGTGGGAATCGAAGCGGCCGAAGAGATCATCGAGGACTTCGATCAGGCGTTGAAGCAGTGAATTCTCACCCGAGCAAGAAGCCCTTACAAGCTCATTGAGCGTCAGCCAACGGCGATGATAAAGAACGCTTTGACCGGCAAAGTCTGTTTGATCACCGGAGCAAACGCCGGTATCGGTAAGGAGACCGCGGCCGGACTCGCCGGGATGGGCGCGACCGTTGTGATGGTCTGTCGCGATCGTGAGCGGGGAGAAGCGGCTCAACGCGAGATCAAACAAAGCAGCGGCAACGACGCAGTTGAGTTCATGGTTTGTGACCTCGCTTCGCAAAATTCCATTCGGCAATTCGCTGCGGAGTTCAATCAGCGGCACGAACGGCTCGACGCGCTTGTGAACAACGCAGGGGTCGTGTTGCGCGAGCGTTCGTTTACCGAAGACGGCGTCGAGAGCACGTTCGCGGTCAACCACCTGGGTTATTTCCTCGTAACGAACATGCTCCTGGACGTGGTGAAGAGGAGCGCGCCGTCGCGAATCGTCAACGTTGCGTCGACGGCCCACAAGTATGGGAAGATTGACATCAGCGGGTGGGTGGCCGGAAGAGACTACAGCGCGTTCGGAGCATACGCGAATTCGAAACTAGCAAACGTGCTATTCACCTACGAACTGGCGCGGAGGCTTGAAGGCACGGGTGTCACCGCGAACTGTTTGCATCCTGGTGCAGTCGGCACTAACTTGTTTCGCGGGCTGCCCGGATTTTTGCAGGCATTGATAAAGTTGGTGACGATGGGCCCGGAGCGCGGGGCTCGCACTTCGATCTACCTGGCGAGCTCTTCCGAAGTGGAGGGCGTCACCGGAAGGTACTTCGCGCGCAGCAGGCAACAGAAATCATCCGAGGCGTCTCACAATGAAGAGGCCGCGCGACGATTGTGGGAACTGAGCGATGAGGTAACCAGTTTACGGCCGCCCTCGCGTTGATACGCTTTGAAGGGGCGCCACCAGCCCAGAACCTGAGCGCAGCCAAGTAATCACTGACTGTGAGCGATGTTTGGTGTACTATTTAGATCGCCGCGGTCCTTATGAGCAACGATTGCAGTTCGAGGCCTGAAATGAGCACAAACGAAATCACAAACAAGGACAGATACGCTTCCGTGACAATCAGCAAGGAAGAGCTTCTGAAGAGAAAACGTGCCGACAGACCTGTCTGGCAAATGGTTGAGGAGCTGTTGAAGGACATTCCAGTTGAAGATTTGGAGCGCATGCCAACTGACGGCGCGGAACAACACGACCACTATATCTACGGTACACCCAAGAAAACTTCATGAGGATGATCTTTGCTGATACGAGCTACTGGCTGGACTTGCGCTCTACGAAAAGCGGCCCGACAAAGCTTACAGCCTCGTTGATTGTATCTCGATGCAACTCATGAAAGCGGAGGGCTTAACTGATGCCCTCACCACGGACGGCCACTTCACGCAAGAGGGCTTTACCATCTTGCTCAAGGAACAAACTTCATAAACTCGATAATGGTGCACCAGGAGGTTCGCAAATGAGAAAGTGGTTCTTGCTTGCCATAGTCTGGCTAGTGATTCCGTTCACCGCGCAAGCACAGAAGCGCGCGTTCGCGATCGAAGATTTCTACCGGGTCAAGCCAATCTCCGATGTCCACGTCTCGCCCGACGGAAAGTCCGTGATCTACCTGCTAACCACTTTTGACCTTCCCCGCGCGAAACGCGTCAGCCACATCTGGATGATGGGCATCGACGGCGGGAACGCGCGGCAGCTCACGAGCGGGGACACTGGAGAGAACTCGCCGATATTCTCTCCAGATGGCAAATGGATCTTGTACATCAGCTCAAAGGATGGGAGCGCTCAGCTTTACCTTTTGCCAGCCACCGGAGGCGAAGCGAAGAAGCTGACCAACATCTCGACCGGAGTATACGATCCGCTCTGGTCTCCCGACGCCAAGTGGGTCGCATTCTCTTCGGACGTGTATCCTGAATGCGGGGGCGACGACGCTTGCAACAAGAAGATCGCTGACACCTGGTCGAAGGGACCGCTCAAAGCGCACACGGCAGACTCGCTTCTTTATCGCCATTGGACCGAGTGGAAAGACGGAACGCGAACGCACATCTTCCTGGCTAACGCGGCAACCGGGGAGGCGCGAGAAGTAACTCCTGGCGATTTCGATTCGCCGCCGTTTCAACTGGGCGGACCGAGGCAGTATGACTTCTCGCCTGATGGAAAGGAGTTGGTGTTTGTTTCCAATCACGACAAACAGCCGGCTTCTTCGACCAACAATGACCTCTGGCTCATCTCTCTGTCGGGCGCGCAAGCTCAGCCTCGCAACATCACAGCCACGAATCTCGCTTACGACGGCGGCCCAAAGTATTCGCCCGATGGCAAGTACATCGCCTATCGCATGCAAAAGCAGCCCGGCTACGAGTCCGATCTGTTTCGGCTGGCTATCTACGATCGCGCGACCCGCGCATCGGCTGTGCTGACCGAATCATTTCGCAACTGGGTTGACGAATTCCAATGGTCGGATGATTCAAAGTCGATCTACTTCGCCGCGCCGGTCGAGGGTCAGACCCCCGTCTATCGTCTCGACCTGGCGTCGAAAGCGATCACGCAGGTTTTGGTTGACAGGACGATCCTTGGCTGGGAACTCTCTGGAAAGCGGTTGCTATACGCGCGCAGCTCAGTCGGCGAGCCGGTTGAAATCTTCAGCGCCGACATCAGCGTTGGAAAGGCAACGGCTCCGGCGCGGCTCACTAACATCAACGACGGCGTAGCGCGTGAAGTAGACATTCGACCTGCAGAGACCATGTGGGTAGACGGCGCAGGCGGCGCGAAGATTCACGTGTTCATCGTCAAGCCGCACGGCTTTGATCCGAGCAAGAAGTATCCGTTGGTTCTCAACGTGCACGGCGGTCCGCAGTCGCAGTGGGCTGATGCGTTTCGGGGTGACTGGCAAGTCTACCCGGGTGCAGGCTACGTCGTCGCGTTCGCGAATCCGCGCGGCTCGACGGGCTACGGGCAGGACTTCACTGCGGAGATTTCAGGCGACTGGGCGGGGAAGGTCTACGAAGACTTGATGAAGGTGACAGATGCGGTGGAGAAGTTGCCGTACGTTGATCGCAACCGGCTGGGCGCTATGGGGTGGTCCTACGGCGGATACATGATGATGTGGTTCGAGGGGCACACCGACCGCTTCAAGGCTATCGCCTCGATGATGGGGTTGTATGACCTGCGATCTTTTTATGGAAAGACTGAAGAGCTGTGGTTTCCCGAATGGGACCTGAAGGGTCAGCCGTGGAACTCACCGCATTATGAGAAGTGGTCCCCTTCCAACTCGGTGAAGAACTTCAAGACGCCGGCGCTCGTGATCAGCGGCGAGCGGGACTATCGCGTACCGTACACGCAGTCGCTTCAGTTTTTCACCGCGCTTCAAAAGGTGAACGTGCCGTCTAAGCTGATTATCTATTCGAACGCGGGTCATTGGCCAAGCTGGTACGAGATGGCGTTGTACTACACGGCTCATCTCGAGTGGTTCCACAAGTACCTTGGCGGCGGCGCACCACCCTGGAGCACCGACCAGTTCCTGCGGAACCAGGTGTTCGACCGCGATAGCGGCAAGCGAATGGTTTCAGAACCTGCTGAGGCGACCAGGAATAAATGAGCAGCGAAAAGCCAGGTCAATTCGCAGGCCAGAAATACTTGAACCTCGAAAGCTACCGCAAGAACGGCAAAGCTGTCGCGACGCCGGTGTGGTTCGCGGAAGAAGCGGGTGTGTTGTACATCTACTCGCTCGCGGACGCGGGCAAGGTGAAACGAATCCGCAACGACCAGCGAGTGCGAGTCGTGCCTTGCGACGTACGCGGCAAACTTAAAGGCGAGTGGGTTCAGGCCCGGGCGCGAATCCTTGACGGCGCCGAAGCAGCCAAAGGGCATCAGTTGCTTGACAAGAAGTACGGCTTGTTGAAGAAGGTTGGAAATGTCTTCAGCAAGCTTATGAAGCGAGAACGCGTCGTAATCGCGATCGAACTCGATTAGCCGCGGGAAGCTTGATGACATCAGCGCCGGCCTTGAGGCCGAAGAATTCTGTTGAGTCAAAAAGCAAATCTGCATATACTGCCGCCATACCGAACGGGTCGGATTCAATGATTTCTGTAAAGCAACATCTTTCCTGTGCCCTTTGTCTCTCTCTAAACTGAAGGAGCTTCCGTATGTCGGGCATCTGTGACCGATGCAACGAACGCACAAGTCAGATAGTTAACGTTGCTCATCTTCCCGAGCTGGAATCTGTCGCCCATCTTGGTTATCGGCAAGTATGCGCCCCGTGCTATGACGACCTGGTGACTGAGGCAAACGAGGCTGAGGAGCGCAGTGATGAGGACCGCCGCGCCGAACGGCGCGTGAAGGTCTCGTTGAAGGCTCGGGTCGAGGGTAACACGTCGCACCTGGATGCATTCGCGGATGAGATGAGCATAGAAGAGATCAGCCCCTCGGGACTCAGACTGCACACCGCTCGCGAGCTTGAGCCGGGCGCTGTCCTCAAGGTATCTGTTCCGTCCTATGATTTCGAGGCAACCGCGATAGTGGAGTCGGTGTGGCACGATGGAGGTGAACGCAGCGTGGGGTTGAAGCTGGTGGAGCAGAGCGAGGGATGGGAAAAGCTCTGGCAACATCACGCTGCAGAACAGTAATCGGGCCGTGCCATCCTCTCCCTTCTGTACGGGCTCCCCTCCGTGGGCGTCCATCGTTCCAGACTTGCACGTCCAAAATGAGGGCGCACACCGCGAGACGCCCGTCAGGACTTGCTCACAACCTTCAAACACTCGCGAACGTTGATTTGGCGGACCCACTCTACTAACCTACCTCAAATGAACGCGAACCAATCAAGCGCGTATCTTCGGTGTATCGAAGTTAACTGCGAAGAGCGCTATCCGGTTGACGCTCGAATATACATCTGCCCTCGGTGTCAAGGTTTGCTCGACGTCCGATACGAATTCGATCTGTCCAACACCCCGGACGAAATAAAGGCGATCTTCAAAAAGCGGCGTGCCGTTGACACTGACCTTGAACGAAGCGGTGTGTGGCGATTCCGCGAGTTGTTGCCCTTCGTCAACGACTCGTCGCGAATAGTTACTCTCGCCGAAGGCAACACTCCTATCTATCAAGCGCCGGGCTCAGCCGAATACGCAGGACTCGAACAGCTTCGACTCAAGCATCAGGGTCTGAATCCGACTGGCTCATTCAAAGACAACGGCATGACTACGGGCGTCACACAGGCAGCCGCGCTAGGCGCGTCGGCGGTCGCATGCGCTTCTACCGGCAACACATCCGCGTCGATGGCGGCTTATGCAGCGCGAGCCGGAATGCGCGCGTTTGTTTTCATGCCCGCCGGCGAGGTTGCTTATGGCAAGCTCTCTCAGTCGCTCGAATATGGAGCCAAGGTGATCGAGATCGAAGGCAACTTCGACGACGCCATGCGACTCGTGCGTGAGTTGGCTGATGAGACCGATCTCTACCTTTTGAATTCAATCAATCCGTTTAGACTGGAAGGACAAAAAGCCATCATCATCGAGATGATGGAGCAATGCGAATGGCAAGTTCCCGATTGGATCGTCCTGCCCGGTGGAAACCTAGGCAACACGTCAGCCTTCGGCAAAGCACTTCACGAGATGGCCGAGTTGAAGTTCATCGATCGCTTGCCGCGCCTTGCCGTGGTCCAGGCAGAACGCGCGGCGCCGTTTTATGAGCTGTTCGCTTCGGACGACAAGTCTGGTCTGCATCCGGTTGCGCGGCCCGTGACGCTCGCAACCGCGATTCGCATTGGCAATCCAATCTCCTGGAAGAAAGCTCTTCGGGCGGTGGAATGGACCAACGGCGTAGTAGAGCGCGTCACCGAGCAGGAAATCGCCGATGCGAAAGCCGTCATCGGCCGTGATGGGATTGGATGTGAGCCGGCGTCTGCTACGACCCTCGCCGGGATCAAGCGACTGGTGGGCTCAGGCGTGATCGATTCTTCGGATAGCGTGATCGCGGTGGTGACTGGCAACTTACTGAAAGACCCGACGTATACGATCGAATATCACGCCGGCAAGCTTGAGGTCGAAGAGGACGTTTCTCGCCGCGAGATAAAAGGCAACTTTGAAAATCGGCCGGTGAGGGTGGCGGCTGACAAGGAAAAGATCAAGCTTGTGATAGCGAATTAGACCCCCCCCGATAAAAGCTAAGGGGAGCTAAGCCCTTTTTGTCTTGCGCTGCGACTTCCTCTGATTCTCGCCAAGCCTCTTCAAAGACTTAAGCAAGACGCGCCTTTCCTCAGGCGACAAGCGCACCACTTGATGCAAAATCTCGGTCACGTCAGGACTCGCCACAGCTTTCTGCACAGTCTCCAAAATCATTAGCGGGTCCGGCGCGTGGCCGCCCTTACGCCTGCCGCCGAGTCCTGCCTCCGAGCCGCAAGCCACATGGAAGAGCTCATCCAGATCCACGCCAAGTCCCTCAGCTAAGGCCGCGATTTTGTCCACCGAAAGATTTCTCGCTCTCCCGGTCGTAATACTGGCAACATAGCCGTCGGTTATTCTCCCGCCGGCCATACGTTGGACGTCCTTTTGCGTCAAGCCCTTAAGTTTCATTACCCGCTTTACGTACTCACCTAAACCTTGTGTGCTGCTGGGCATATTTGCTCTCCAAGAACCATAGTTGGAGAAATATTTTCAGAGTGAAGTGAAAATACTTCTTGACAGCGTCAAGCAAGAAGATTAAGATGACGCTTGCCAAATATATTCAGAGCGCGTTGGAGCATAAGCACTGTCCCTGAGCACGCGCCCCGGTTACCGGCTGCATTTGTATCACACGGGCGAGGGGTGGCTCAATTGCTGGGATGAAAACGTACAACCGCGAATTCCCAATGGGCCGCCCGAGAACAGTGGTAACAGGCGGTGTCGATAGCAACAAGAGGGAGACTGCTCCAGACGCGAATCGTTCTCCTTTAGCGGCTAAAGAGGGTACGCCTCGCGGCAAGGACTTACACCCAGGAAGTCCGACCCCGCGCTGCGTCCCCTCTCTTTTTTTGCCTTAGTCACTTCGACCTATGAGATCAATGCTAGTGATAGACCGCTCCGAGACGCTTGCAAAATTATTTGCCGAGATATTTGAGAAGCGCGGCTGGGATGTTGACACCTGCGGTGATCGAGACTCGGCTATAGAGCGGTTGGCCGGAAGCAAGCCTTATGACACGATCCTGCTCAGCTACCGCGTGCCTGGGACAACCGGGGTGGAGCTTGTTGGATTGATCAGAACGCTCGAGCACCGCAGGATGACTGCCGTGGTGATGGTAACCGGCAACGATGAGACTACGGAGGAGGCTCTAGCGGCAGGGGCCGACGAGGTTTTGCTCAAGCCCGTTAACCCGAACGCGCTCATTTTCGCCGTAGGCAAGCACGTCTGGTAAGCCAGAGATAGACAAGAAGAAATAGTGACGTAGTCTGACATTTGGATTTGACCTAGGAGGCGAGGGCTACCGTTTTTGGAATCTTACCACTATCAGGCCCGAGGGCGTCGACTCGAGCCAGAAATCGACCTTATCGCCGGGCGCGACGGAATCCAACAGCGACTTGTCCTTGACGCGGTAAGGCATATTCATCGCAGGCATGAGGTCCTTGATGTCCTCGTGATCGATTTGCACAAACGCGCCCTCCCGATCGATCGATTCGATGACGCCCACTCCGTGGTAATTATCCGAATTAGCTCGCTGCTCTCCGGGACTGGCGAGGCTGCGCAACTCGGTTGCGATTTCCTCCGGCTTCCACTCGTTGCCGCGATACACCTTCACGAGCTTTCCGTCAGCCCCGACAATCGCCGTACGCAATGAGTGAATGACCTGATCGCCTTCGCGCCAGTACTGCATGCCGAAATAGGTCGCAACTTTTTTGACTTCATCTTTTGTTCCGCCCGCAAAATCCCAGTGGGCCGTGTCCGCTCCGTGCGCGGCGGCGTACTCGCGCAGCACCTTTGGCTTATCGAATTCGGGATCGACGCTGATGCTCAAAAGACGGGTCTTCGAATAGAGCTCGGGGTCGGACTTGAGTGCCTTCTCAATCTCAGAGAAGTTCTCGGTCATCAGCGGGCAGTAATCCGGAAGCGGGCAGCGCGTGTAGATGAAGGTCAGCAACACGATGCGCCCACGATACTGATGAAAGCTGACGCGCTTCCCGTTTTGGTTCACGATCGTGAAGTCCGGAACTTCGTCGCCCGGCTTCGGTTCAAGCGAGCTCGACGAGGTCGCGCTTGCGTCCACCGATTCGTGAACGACCACGACATCTTCAAGCCAGGAGCGCGCGCCTGCGACCACCAGCGTCGCCTGCACGCGGTCTCCTGTGGTCATCACATCGAGCAGCGACGAGTCCTTCAGCTTGAACGGCATGGTCATCCCTTCCATGTAACCGGGTATCGATTCGTGAGCGATACTTACTACGGCGCCGCGCTTATCGACGTTTACCACTTTGCCCTTGAGCTCAAATCGCTCCTCGTTCTCGGCCCGACGATGACTGCATGAAACCAATCCGGCGATTATCAGAGCTGTCAGGAGAACACCACTCGCGGTTCTCATGACACGGGGGCTGTTGCCCGGGTGCCTGGCGTTTTCGCGGTTGAGTCGCATCGCAAGGCATTCTCCGACATCGAGACTGGAAGGACAACCCGAGCCCGTGCCCGCGTGCGATCAAGTTGACACGTCAAGCGATCAGGGTTTACAAGAACGAGGAATCGAACTGTGGCGGCGTATCCAATCCGCCGAACCGATGAAGTCGAACCCGGTGCTTAGCGAGCGCGATGTCGCGGATTGAAATCCGGAACCCGATGGCGAAAGTCAGGAGGATGAAAATGAACCGTACGGAAATCGAGACAAAACTCAATCGAGACAGGGCGTGGTTACTGGAAACTTTTACTGCTATGTCAGAGGAGGACCTCAGTCGCGGAATCACAACAAGCAGACACAACCCGGAAGCCTCGTGGAGCGCCAAAGACCATCTGGCACATTTGATTGGAGTCGAAGTGGCCTTCAACAAGATCATCAAGCGGCACATCGAAGGCCATCCCAGCCCCATCGAGGTTGCAACCGCGCCGGACGGAACGCGCCGCTCGCAAGAAGAAATCATGACTCTTGTTCACGCTATGAACGAGGTATGGGTGAATGAGCATAAAAATATCACCGTGGGCGAAATTGTCGCCCTTGGTCAAAAGGTTCGTTCCGAGACCCTCGCGATTCTTGCCAGTCTCACCGACGAGCAACTAGAAGGAAAGATACCGGGCGATCCGTGGGGCGATGCCACGGTTGGCGGTGTCATGGCGATCAACGGTGACCACGGGCGTCAACACTACGGTTGGGTCTCTGAAGCATTGGCAGGGAAAAAGAGTTGTCGAAAAGCCCAAAAAGCACGGCGGCACATTGTCGCGCGCCTTTCAGGCTCGCTGCGAATTGAGCCCGCGTCCATGAGGCTCGTGTGATATAGTCACCCGCAGCGCAGAGGCCCGCGCGCGGTGGAAGCTGATCTCGAGGCTGCAAGAAGGAAGCTCAACTCATGATTAAGACTCGACTGATGTATGCGATGGTATTGGCCGTCACGGTTCTCGGTCTGACCGTGATTCCCACGGCTCGAACAAGTCCGGCTGCCACGCCGACTTTCTCAAAGGATGTCGCTCCCATTCTCTTCAAGAACTGCGCGAGCTGTCACCGGCCCGGCGAAATTGCGCCGATGTCGCTGCTCACCTACGAACACGCCCGGCCCTGGGCGAAGTCGATTCGCGAGAAGGTGGCCGTAGGCAACATGCCTCCGTGGCACGCAACGCAGGCGCACGGCATCTTCTCAAACGATCGCCGGTTGAGCGACAAGGATAAAGACACGCTGATCAGATGGGCGGACGGCGGCGCGCCGAAAGGTGATCCAAAAGACCTGCCGCCTGCTCCGAAGTTCTCCGACAGCTGGGAGATCGGCACACCCGACGCGGTCATCAGTATTCCGAAAGAGTTTGAAGTGCCGGAGTCGGGCACGATCGGCTATCAGTTCTTCGAGGCGCCGACTAACTTCACCGAAGACAAATGGGTACAGGCGATCGAGGTAAGGCCCGGCGCGCGCAGCGTGGTGCATCACGTGTTGGTCTTCTGTCGCGAGCCCGGCGCGCGCCGGTCGCCGCCAGCCTTCGTGCAAATCGTGCCCAACCTAGGAGGCCTCGGGCAGGGGCGCGGCAACGCCTCGCCGCAGGAGCGCGGGCTGCCCGGCTCGCTGATCGCGACGACTGCGCCCGGCACTAACGCCATGACCTTTAAGCCCGGCACGGCGATGCGGATCAGGGCCGGAGCGGTGCTCGCGTTTCAGATCCACTACACTGCGAACGGCACGGCAACCAGGGACCGAACCAGCGTTGGGATGATCTTGGCCAATCGCCCGCCGCAGCAGGAAATCCGCAACAGCGCGTTCGTCAATCCTTTGTTTGTCATTCCGCCCGGGGCTGACAATCACGCGGTTGCTTCGGCGATTCAGTTCAGCGAGGACTCACACATCTGGGCGCTGTTTCCGCACACCCATCTGCGCGGCAAGAGCTGGGAGTATCGGCTTGTGTACCCCGACGGCCGCTCCGAAGTCGTGCTGTCGGTGCCGAAATACGATTTCAACTGGCAGACGTATTACGTGTTCACGAAACCGCTGGCGGTGCCAAAGGGATCCCGGCTCGAGGCTTCGGCACATTACGATAACTCGACGGCAAACAAATGGAATCCCGACCCGAAGGTTGCAGTTCGCTGGGGCCCTCAGACGTGGGAAGAGATGCAGTATTCGGGCATCACCTACTCAGTTGATGACCAGCATCGCGAGCCGGCCACTGTGGGCGCGCGTAATGAGCGGCAATGAAGGCCGCGCTCCGCGCGCGCGCCCGGTCATTCGGAGTTACACGCTTCCGCGTGGAGATTGAAGACCTCGGCGGCGATAGCCGGCGAGGTCCAACGCTGTTCCACTAAGTCAGTCAAAATTTGCTCTCAACCAGAACTGGAACTTTCACGTTTACGTTGCGCTTAATACAGTCGTAAGGCGCAGCCAGTTCACAGTCTGACAACGGAGGTGACCCAAATGAGTCGATGTCTTTCGACAGTCGTGTTGCCCGTTTGCTTCATAGTTTCGATCACAGCCTCAGCTCGAAGCCAGGGACAGTCCGCAACCAGGATTCAACCGATCGTCCTCGAGATAAGTATCGTCGAGATGACCGGGGCACAGCTGGACGTGATCGAGAAGATAGAAAAGAGCAGGGATCAACTCAATCGCCTGATGAGCGAAGGCAAGGTAAGGCTCATCGCCAGCCTTCAGGTGCGAACGCGGGCGGGAGAGAGTTTCAGTGCGAGAGTCGGTCAGCGAGTTCCGATTCAAACAGCAACCCTGCCGTCCTTTCGGACAAACGACCGAACCCGGGGCGACGCGCGGGAACCGGTCCAACCTCAGCTCACGTCAGTCGCCGTTCCGCAAATAGCATACGAGCACACTGGTTTGACTGTGGAAGGCAGCTCGACGGCGGTAAGCGACGGCGTGGTCGACATAATGCTCAAGCTCGAGATGACCGCGCTTGATCGTAGCACTGGCAGCCTGACTCCTACGTTTACGCAACGGACCTTCACGAATGTAGTGAGAATGAAAGAGAGCGAAACTGCAATGTTGATGAGGTTGACCCAATCCCAACCTGAACCACCCTCGTTGTCGGACATCGCAAGTGGTTCGGGCAGCGTGAACCTCGCACGCGGCAGCTTCATCGTGCTACTCACCACAAAGCCCGTCCAGTGATAGACGATCACCTGCTCCAGGCAGTGAAATAGGAGAGGCGCCGATAGAGTTCGGCATTCTTATTTGAGGACGACTTGCTCGGAGCACGATTGTAGATTAAGGCGCCCCTTGTCTTTCCATAACCCAGGAGGTTACGCCTGGGATGAGATTGCAGCACCTTCTCTTTTCCATAGCCCAGGCGTTCACGCCTGGGTTGCGCGTGGGGATGGATTAGGTTAGCCCCGTTCACGGGGCTTCCCACGCTGCTTTAGCTTTGAATGTCGAATTCCTGACACGAGAATTGCCTGAAGGCCAGACCAAAGCCCGGTGAACCGGGCTATCTGATCGGGCGGCACGCGTGACCCAGGCGTGAACGCCTGGGCTAATGGAAAAACTGCGGTCGGTGTCGTTCAGGTTTTCACACGGTCTCGTTTAATTGCACTGGGCTAGAAAAGAGGCCCCGAGTACCCCAGCGTAAAACGGGCCGGGCTAGAGAAAAAAGTTTTGCTGCAGCCTCTAACTAAAAGAGGAGGTGGATAATCACCCACCTCCCGCACTCTGGTTGGTCAGCAATTGGCTATTGCCCACTACCCGCGGTGGCTTCCCTGATTCGCTTGAGGTGCCGAACACTTTCGTTTTGTTCGTAGGTTAATTCGACGACTTCGCCTTTTTCATCTTTGACGAAGGTGATCAGTGATTCGACTTCGGGGACGAAGAACTTTGTCGCCGAAGAAGGGAAGAGCTCGCGCTTCGGATTGTCTGGGGCCTGGCCAAAGTAGCGGTTGCCTTCTCTGGTCACTACGTACGGGCGTTTGTCGCGGAATTCGTACTTACCCACGTACGTGTCGAAGACCTGCGGATCGATCTTCGCCAGGGTCTGCGGCTTCTCCGCGGTGTAATCCATAAAGCCCATCATCATCTCGTCGTAGGTCGGCTCACCCTGACGCACGGCTTTGGTGGGGTCGGGATTGAATTTGTTCCTCGTCGAGTTGTCGAAGTACCCGGTGACCTGAATCCTGCTGCCCGCGGGAATACGTATCGGCGCTTGCGGGCGGTAGGCCATCTGCCAGTTGAAACTGTAGGCAGGGACGTTCAAGAGCACCTCGGATTTCCCATCGGGATAGAAGACCTTGTACTCCATCGCCGCTCCGCGATAGTGCATATGCGGCATCAGAGAGTAAAGCGTGACGTCGAGGCTCGGCTTCCAAGACGCGGTCACCTTGTGACGGTCCGCATTCGCTGGGATCTCAAAGAAGACGTTGGATACTGCTCGCGTCTTCATCAGTCTCTCCGGCGGTTGTTTCGCGAAGATCATACCGACCATTGAACGATCGGTCTGAACGCTGCCGGCTATCTTGGAGTAGTGAACCTGGAAGCGAATAGTCGCGCCCGCCGGAATCTTCTTCGCGGTTCCCGGTTTCCATTCGCCGTAGTCGCTGCCCGGCGCATAGGCGGTAAGAAAATCGTCCACGTTGTTGAAGCCTTTGAGATTCGCAGGGACTTCGCTTCCATCGTTGTAGACGGGCTGATCCTTTTTCATGCGGATCAAAAGGCCGTCACGATAAAACGGGGTGTTCTTTAGCGATCCTTCGAGCGCCGCGGAGCGCTGCTCCTTCGGGACCATGTTGAGGCTCGGTTGGCCGGGCGGAACGACGAACGCGATGATGTGATGCACGACCTTCCGATTGCCCGGCCGGGCCTCGGCCATTTGCACGTACTTGTCCTCTTTAAAATTGGTCGGCGCATCGAAGTACTGGTACTCGTCGGGGCCGCTGGCTTCGACGGTGTACTCTTCGGGCACCTGAATAATCACATCCGGTTTGCCGATACCCCAACCTTCGACGAATTGCGGGGCAGGCGGCAGGTCTTTCGGATTGCCTTCTTTCGCTCCGCCATCTACCCAGGCGGCAATAGTATCGACCTGCGCCTGCGTGAGACGTGGATCGTTGGTCCATTTGCCGACGTGCGGATCAGCGTGCCAGGGCGGCATCTGACGACTGATGACCTTCTCTTTAATCGACTTCGCCCAGGGCCGGACATCCTTGTAACTAAGTACGGAGAAGGGCGCGGCTTCGCCGGGTCGATGGCACTCGGCGCAACTCTTGAAGAAGATGGGCGCGACTTCCTTGTTGAATGTGACGTTTTTTGCCGATGGCTCGGGGCCACTCGCCTGTGTGGCAGGTAGCGCGTACAGAGCTGCCGCGATAAGCGAGATCAGCGCGATAGCAAGAACACGAATCTTGTTCATAATTTCTCCCCTCAATGAAAACCTCGGTATAACCGGAATGTGAGTGACGTAAACTTTACTATCGTAGCAGACTCTTCGTCTTCTCTGCTCGAATAAGGGGTTACGCCCTTGTATAGAGCAATGTTCCGAAAGTGGGCACACACGAGATACGCACCGGTGACTTGAATGGGTGCAAAAACGTGGAGGGGGTACGATGCGCGCCCCAGAACTCATACTCGCAGGGCTTCTACTTCTTCGAGAGCGCGGCCGCTGGATCGGCTTTTCAGGGTGAGAGCCCGCCTGCTACGTTCCGTCCGTTGAGCGTCGATATTAGGCAATAGAGCCGCATTCGCTACTTCTACGCTGGCGAGGGCCTTCAGTGGGTTCGAAAAGACGGAGTCTTGAAGTGGGCGAACTACTGGCAGGATGCACGAGAGATGGTCCCGTAGCAACGCGTCTGCAATCCGAAAGACGGTTGTGGCGCTCGCGCAGCCGTCCTTATCGCCGGCGACTGTAGCCGTAACCGCCGCCAAAGAGGAGAAGCAGCACGAGGATAACGATAATTAGTGTCGTTGTGCTCATGACGTTTACCCTAACACAGTTCCCGTCAGATCCAAATTAGATCATTCAAAATACCCGGAGAGTCCGTGATCCTACTTCGGACGCCTCTTCGCCGAAGCTTGCGCGATTGGCTTCGGAGGCCGGGCTGCGAGCTCCTTCTCCTTGGCGATCGACTTCGCATGCTTGAGCGCTGCTCGAATGAACTTCCGCAGATGAGGGTTCTTCAAATCTTCTGGCCGACGGACCTTGATGTGCCGGATGATCTTGCCCTCGCCCACGAGGACTCCGTGCGGGTCTTCAAGCTCGGCGCCGCGATTGAACATGAGATTCACGCCTTTGGTATACACAACGACTTGACAGAAGGCGTCGCCCATCTTGCCGGTGAGCGAATACCAAAACACAAGTGCGTACACGCGCACGAACTTCTCGATCGCCGCGGGCGCTTCTTCCAGAACGATCTCACGCAGCCCGAGCGCGAGCTCGCCGACCTTGAGATCGAACTGTGACAGCAGCCGAATCAACTCTTCGCTTGGAGGTCGCGAATCAATCATCTGTTTGTGGTTGGCGCGTGATTCAACGCGAGAGGCTGGGCTCACTCGGCTCGCTGACCGTAGATTCAGTGCACGACTCTTGCTCGAGCTTGCGGAGGTCTACAATCTTTCCATCGATGAACACGTAGAACGGCGTGTTGGTCTGATCTGCCAGCCGCCTCGCGTTCCGGGCAGCGCGTTCGAGTGCTGCGCCGGCTAGCGCTAGGTCAGGAGCAATTTCGGCCAGAGAACTAGTTTTCATCATTCACGCCCTCCTCGACGAGAACCGGATGCTGTTGGGAATTATCATATAGCGACCATGCGTTGACGAGAAGCTTATAGTTCGAATTGAAGTGGCGCCAGCCAGCCTCGAAGCGGCGGCGAATCACAGCTTCAGGAATCGAGTGACCGCCCTGTGCCATTCGCGCCACAACACGCGCAACCGCGAATTCCGGGCTCGGCAATCGGAGGTAGATCAGTCTTACCGAATAACCAAGCGCCTGCCAATTAGGAATCAAGCGGGCGTACATCAGGCCGCTCAACGTAGTCTCGAAGGCAAAGCTCTCGTGACGCCGAACATGGTTCTTGATCTCTTCCAGCATCAGCCGGCCCGCCCGAAATGCCGCGGCTTCGGGAGAAAAGGGAGCAAGCCCCGCGGCGATCAGGTCGGCGTTGACGAAGACCGGACAGTCCGCCTCGTTAGGCAAAAACTCTAGAGCAAACGTAGTCTTGCCCGCGCCATTCGGCCCGGCAATGATCACGATCTTCTGTTTGCCGGTCATCCGTCAATGTCTCCACTCATCAGACGCCGGAACCGTCGATCGCGCGCGGCGATGTTTTTAGCGATGACTTCGTCAGCGGTCTGAGCCACCTCTGGCAGGTAAGGAGCCATTCCGATCAGCATCGATGTTGTTAGTCTTTTTTCCATATTTCGCGCTTTCGAGTTCGATCACAATCTAGTTGCAGGTTGCGAAGAGCCTTCTCTCTAGCATGTTGATTATGCCGCCCTTGCGCTGCGTATTCAAAGATAGGTAACTGGGACGACCCATCGCTGTTAAGCCTGAAACTTGCCTAGGTCCCAATGCGTCCTGCCTAAGGCTTGCTCCCGCCGCGCTTCTCTTTTGTAAGTGAATAAGAACCAAGTTTGGTGTAGGATAGCCATCCTAAATTGGCCGAAGCTTTGCACAACGCAACGGGGCTCGAGCATCAGCAACCACTCCGACAACGTTCGGATCTTCAAAAAACCGGGAGGAAACCGCGCATATGAAACGCCTATGGACCGGGCTGCTTTTAGTGACGATCTTCGGGTTTGTTGTTTTGGGATGGGTGGGAACTCGCATCTATAGTGAAAAACCTCCAGTCCCCGATCGCGTTGTGACTAGCGACGGCCAGGTAGTGATTAGCAGTGCGGAAATCTCCGAAGGCCAAAGCGTATGGCAAGCCATGGGCGGAATGGAAGTCGGCTCCATTTGGGGACACGGCAGCTACGTCGCGCCGGACTGGACCGCCGACTGGCTCCACCGTGAGTGCGAGTTCATGCTCAACGAATGGTCTACATCGCAACTGGGCACACCCTACGACTCAGCGATGCCCGAGCAACAAGCGGCGCTGCGCGAGCGATTGAAGCAGTTGATTCGCTCAAACAAGTTTGACGCTTCGACTAATACCCTGACGATAGACTCGGCGCGGGCAAAGGCCTTTGAGGCTAATCAGAAGTACTACGCAGACATCTTCAGCAATGGGAATACCGGCTACGCGATTCCCAAAGGAGCGCAGACCGATCCGGCGAAGCTGCACAAGCTCGGCTCGTTCTTTTTCTGGACCGCGTGGGCGTCGGCGGCCAATCGCCCGGGCGACACGATCAGCTACACAAGCAATTGGCCGCACGAGCCGCTGGTTGGGAACGTTCCGACCGGCGACGCCGTAGTCTGGACCGGCGTGAGCATCATGATGCTGCTCGCAAGCATCGGCGCTTTCGTCTGGTACTACGCCGCGCAGCCGCCGACTGAACCGATGGAAGCGCCGCCCGCAACCGACCCGATTCTTGGATGGAAAGCCACTCCCTCGCAGAAGGCAACCCTCAAATTCTTTGTGGTCGTCGCTGCACTATTTCTAGTACAGATACTTACGGGAGCTGTGACGGCTCACTACGGAGTTGAAGGAGACGGTTTGTACGGAATACCGCTCTCGCGATTCCTTCCGTACAGCATCACGCGAACTTGGCATCTTCAGATCGGTCTGTTTTGGATCGCGACATCGTGGCTCGCTGCGGGTCTGTTTATCGGCCCGCTCGTCGGCGGGAAGGAACCGAAGGGGCAGCGCCTTGGCGTGAATCTGCTGTTCGTCGCGCTGCTCATCATCGTCGCAGGTTCCCTGGCCGGCGAGTACCTGAGCGTACACAATCGCCTGAGCGAAACGAACTCTTTCTACTGGGGTCATCAGGGCTGGGAGTACATCGATCTTGGACGAGTATGGCAAGCAGGCCTGTTCATCGGTCTGCTGTTGTGGTTGTTTCTGATGCTCCGCGTGATCGCGCCCGCGCTTAGAGAAAAAGGAGAGCACAGGCAACTGGTCCTGGTGTTCACTCTTTCGGCCGGCGCAATAGCGCTGTTCTATGGCGCGGGGTTGATGTACGGCAGGAACACCCACATAAGCGTCGTGGAATACTGGCGATGGTGGGTTGTGCACCTGTGGGTCGAAGGCTTCTTCGAAGTCTTTGCCACGACGGTCATCGCATTTCTGTTTGCGAGATTGAAACTGATCCGTCCGAGGCTCGCCGCTGAAGCTTCGTTGATCGCCGCGACAATCTACCTTGCCGGCGGGATCATCGGTACGAATCATCACCTCTACTTTTCAGGCACGCCAACCGCGGCGCTGGCGTGGGGCGCCACTTTCAGCGCGCTTGAAGTCGTCCCGCTGGTATTGATTGGGTATCAGGCGATGAAAGACTTGCGGCTCTCGCGCTCGGCGGTGTGGGTGGCGAAGTACAAGTGGCCGGTCTATTTCTTCATCGCGGTAGCGTTTTGGAACCTGGTCGGCGCGGGATTGTTCGGTTTCATGATCAACCCGCCGATCGCGCTTTACTACATGCAGGGACTCAACACGACGCCGGTACACGCGCACGGCGCGCTTTTCGGCGTGTACGGGATGCTGGGGCTGGGCTTGACGCTAATGTGTCTTCGCGCGTTGATGGCCGACCGCGACTGGAAGGAAGGGCTGCTGAAGTTCTCGTTTTGGTCGATGAACATCGGACTGGCGCTGATGATGCTGTTGAGCCTGCTGCCGGTCGGGTTGTTGCAGACCTGGGCCTCGGTAAACCAGAGCTACTGGTACGCGAGGAGCCCGGAATTTATGGGCACTCCGCTGATGACGACGCTGCGTTGGCTTCGAGTGCCCGGCGACACGTTGTTCGCGATCGGCGCGATTGTGTTTGTGCTGTTCATCTTTGGGCTGAAGCTGGGATATTCGCTGAAGCCCAGGGAGGACCCGTCAGGCAAGGCACCCGCGAAAGTTGCGGCCGCGGCGTAACGGTTGAATGTTTGTTGACGACAATCCCAACGGGATTGCATCTCACTGCCCAAGGTTGCCGTACTCGGCTACTTTGGGACACGATGTGGCGATCGCCTCAACCCCGAGGGGGTTGTGCCACGAGCGATTCGAATGATGAACAACAAGACGTGGCGGTAGTGGCTACTTGTTCAATATGACCACGTGGGGGCATCAGCGCTGCCCCGGTTTCACGGCGAAGGGTATTGTACGGACAACCCACCGTTGCTACGATGGCCGCGTGAAAACCAACATTACAGCCGCCGCCGAACAGATATCACGCACCACCAGCTTCAGGTTGTTTCTTCAACAGGAACTCGCCCGGAGATGCTCAAGAAATTCGCAGTACTCCCTCCGATCATTTGCGCTGCAACTCGACAAGGACCATTCGACTCTGTCTCAACTGGTGCGCGGCAAGAGGCCTATGACCGAGAAGACGATTGAGCAGATAGGCTCAAAGCTCGGGCTAGAACGCGATCTGATCGATTCGTTCATCGCGCGCGAGAAGCTCGCCGGCCCACACGATGCACCGCTTGGCGAAGTTCAACAACTGACTCAAGACACCGCCGAGCTTGTCTCAAACGTTTATCACTACACGATTCTCGAACTGGTGCGGCTTGCGGAGTTCAAGCCGGATTCGAGATGGATCGCTCGCGTGCTGGGCATTACGACCGATGAGGTCAACGTCGCGCTTAACAGGCTGATCAGACTCGGCATGCTTTCGATGGAAGCTAGCGATCGTTGGGTAGACAAGTCCGGCGACACGACAGCGAGCTTTGATCAGTTCACCGGCATCGCGGTTCAGCGGTTATCAGATCAAGTGCGAAGGCTGTTCATGGCTGCGTTGCGGAATACGCCTCAAGAGTATCGCGCTCACAGCTCGACCACGATGGCGGTCAACACAACGCGGTTGCCGGCGGCGCTCGAGCTGATAGCAAGATTCCGCCGAGAGTTGGCCGAGTCGCTTGAATCGGGCGAAGGCTGCGATGAAGTTTATCAACTCGAGATCAGTCTGTTTCCGATCTCGAACATCAATCTAGAAAAAGGTATGAGGAGTTCGTAGGAGAATCAAAATGGGGAAACCAGTGATGCGATGGCAGATTCTGGCGAAGGATCCGGACAAGGCGGCAGAGTTCTACACTAAACTATTTGACTGGACGGTGAACGACGACAACGCGCTTGGTTACAGGATGATTGATACAGGCTCGGATCGCGGCATACATGGGGGCATCTGGCCCTCCCCACCGGAAGGCCATAGTTTTGTGCAACTCTACATTGAAGTGGACGACGTAGCTGGCAGCGTGGAAAAAGCTACCGGGATGGGCGCAAGCGTAATTGTGCCGCCTCAAAAGCTTCCGGATGGGGATGAGATGGCAATAGTTCTCGATCCCGAGGGAATCCCCTTCGCGGTGTTCAAAGCGGCGTAGAAATCCGCGACTGCTTAGTCTCGACCGCACTTCTTGCTCACGACTCGGGTGCGCGTCAAGTTCTTACGGTCGAATCCCGGACGGGATGCCGGATAAGCCACGGGTGAGTCTGCGACCACGTTAGCGCTCTCTGCTCGAGTAAGGCATAATTCAACACAAAGAGCAGCAGACGGAAGGGGTGAATCGGTTAATCGCTTATGACGAAGCCCGGCGTGATCATCGTCTTAATCCTGCTGCTCGCACTTGTGAGCTTACCACCTTTAGCTCGGGCGGGATTTCAAGACGAGCTTGAATACCACCTCATCAAGACAGATCAGGAGGGCAAGATAGACCTAATCGCGCTCCGTGAAGGCCGGGTTGCTGACTACCAAACTGCTCGCCGCACACTCGTCGATTGGATTAAATCTTATCCGATAAAGACAAACCGGTGGGGTCCATTCTTCGAGGATATTGGGACCGAAAACTATTCCGACACCGAGACTAACGCCGACACTATGGCTCTCTATATTCTGGAGCACCCCGACTGGGATCCTGCCTGGAAGCAGCAGGTAGAAGGCATTCTCAAATGGTCGTTCAACACGTTTGGCAATCGAGACTGGATCAGGTATGGGGTCGTCCCCATTAACGAGCAGACGGTCTTTATGGTCCCCGGCAACAGCCATAGTTCGCGCCATGCTTCGGTGGAGTTGCTGTTAGGTGAAAAGACTGACGATCAGTCGCGCAAGTCCGAGGCGATCAGACGCCTGAACTGGGCCACCTATATGGTGAATGAAGACGGAAGGAACCGTTATCCAGAGAGTAACATATGGCTAACAGATGGCTATGGAGACTACGTCCGTCACTATTTGCGCGCAATGGCCGCGGCGCCTGACCTTGCGCCCGACGATCAGAACCACCTCCTACGAACATCCTCAGTCATTAAGAGCATCAGTTATGAGCAGGACGCGATTACCTATACGAAGTTCGATGAGCGGTCGCTAGAGCGCTTCAAGCTTGGCGCCTGGGAACCCGGGTCAATCGAAGGCGGTGAAATGACCTGGGATGCCAGTACAAAGGTCTTGGAAGTAAGAGCTACCGGCAAGGCCGTAACGATCTTAAGGCGAGAGTAGCTTCGGGCCAAGATCGGTGGGGTGTCAGGTCGATTCCTATTTCATTCTTGGTGGTCCTGTGGAACGACCTCTCTCGACGGTCGCCAACACGACCACTTTGCCGTCGGGCGAGAGTCTCCTGACGCGTGGTATCCATTCCCGCCGGTCGTCCGACGCTGTGTGCAGATACTCAAGGACGTATACATAACCTGGAGTAATAGCCACTCCCGTTGGTGACCATGGGCTCGTCGTCCGAAGAATGGGCGTAACCTCTCCGCGAGGCGTTATTCGGAGCAGCGTTCCGCAAGCGCTGGCGGCGACGTAAATCGTTCCGTCCGGCGCGACGTCGAGACCGCGCAAGAACGCACCGAGGTCCGGGCCCGATCCTGGGATCCTCACGCAGTCGGGCACAACAATCTTGCTGGCTATCGTGGAGATCGTGCCGCGTGGGGTGATGCGCCGGACTGCCGTGTTCTCACTATAGTAAATCGAACCGTCCGGGCCGGCAGCAATCCCGTTCAGCCACCGCAGCGCACCGCCATCCGAGACGGCTGGAAGTGTGGCGAGCACGCTCCGATCACCGGCTGGTGTCAGTCGAATGACCTGCACCCGTTGATCGCTCCCAAGCTCTGGATAGTACAGGGCGCCGTCAGGACCCACGGTCACTGGGAAATCGCTGGAGAGAATCAAGGTTGGCTTGACACCAACACGTTCGATCTCAGCCGAAGGTTCGCTATGCGATGGCCACCGCGTCTTCGCGAGCCGGCCATTGAGGTCGATCGCCATCCAGTGGAAGGCAGAACCCTGGTGTGGCGTGAGTTGGCCCCGCTTATCGATTTTCCAAACACCGTGCCCGGTGTCGACGAAATAAACGTGACCCTCGCCATCGACGGCGATGCCGGAACCGGGATGCCCGAAGGCGGGCGTGATGACTTGAATGAATACCAGGATTAGGAGTACCGCAGCCAATAGGGTTTTCTTTATCACCTTACCTCTTTTCTCCTTGGAAAATGTAGCGTAGACTGTCCAGTCTGCGCGCAGCCCCGCACCAGACCGACCCCGCGCAGACTGGACAGTCTACGCTACATTGTTCATCGTTTCAGTGCGTCGTCTCGGGCGACATCACGGCTCTTCGGAATCTACGCCTTTTCTGCCGTATTAGACGCAGGTGCTGGCTGGTTTCTTCCATTCACTGGTTCACGCTGCTGGCTAGATGAACGTCAGCGTGGTTCTGAACAAAGTAGCCGAGGTCAGGGAGGGCTCGTCATTTAGGTCGCGAGAGATTGAATACGCCGGTGTAGTATCCGCTCGTGAAGAACCCGACGAACTCTTTCTCGGTGGCTCGGCCGATCCAGTCGAACACGCCGCCGTCCTTTGCTCCAAGGTCGGTCGTGCCCTTGAACATCACGACCTTGCCGATTTGACGGCCTTCCATCTTGATCGTGTACTTGTAGGGCCGGCCGCAATCGCCTTCGAACGTCGCTTCCCAGATACCGTCCTTGTATGCGACCTTGGAATCGAGTCGCTTGCATATCTCTTTAGCCGGGACTGCTCCCTGCGCCGGATTGTAAGTCGCCCACGTGCCGGTCCACTCACCGGCTATGGCAGGAACCTGTTCCTTCGCCTGTGGGCTTTGAGCTTGCGCAAGGCCAATGCCTATGACTAACACGAAACAGGACAGGGCTAACCAACTGCGATTTGTCATGATCATCTTCCTTTCAGCCGGCAGATCTCATACGATTCCTACCGCCGTGAAGCCAACTGCGCGCGCCGCTGTGGCAAGCTTCTGGTCGAAGCAAACGAACGCGCGGTTTCGAGGCTTGTCTTTGCACCATACCAACGCCGAGGCAAGTTGAACCGCATCTGCTGCACGCAGATCATAGGTCGAAAGCAGGCTTATTGCCGAATGTCGTACGCGATCACTCGCAACGATCTCTGTCCACCTTTTCTCCAACTGGGCCAGCCTGCCAAGTGCGCGCCGGGCGCTCGATTCGCTCAGACCGCCGAGACGAACCGCACGGTAAATGGCGCCGGATGCTTCGATCAAGGCCGGCCAGGCTATAACCTGCCGGCTGAAGCTGCGATATGTCTGTTTTGCCTTTTGACTGCTGGGCTGCGCAACGCAGAGCGGTACGATGGCGCTCGTGTCGAAGAACGCCACGCTATCTGGCATCGCGATCCTCCCTGAGCAGATCCATCAGATCAACGCTCGACTTTGGCAGTGACTCGCGCCAGAAAGACTTCGGGAGCGGATCGTCGCTTCGGGGAAGCCTCGCGTTACCTTGCGCTATAAGCTCCATTAACTCCGCTGCGTCGTCTTCTTCCGCAGCCAGGGGCACGATCCTGGCAATCGGCTTATTGCGATCTTTAACCACCACTTCGGCGCCGCGACGGACTTCGTTCAGGTAGCGGCTTAAATTGTTCTTCAAGTCTGCGATGTTTACTGCGCGCATAGTGTTCTGCCTCCAGGCTACTTGGCTAACTTGGCCTTGTCGCGAGTATAGGTTCCTTCGGACCACTCGTCAACGCGGTCCGCCTGGAATCTAAGCATGAAGCAAGCAAAGCTTGAACTCCAACTCTCCCCTACGGCTTTACCGCTTGCAGCTCAAGCCATGACTTCATCATCCCTGAGACAAACTCAGCCGCGTCGTTCTGAACAAAGTGCCCGACGCCCGGAATGGTGACCAGTGTCAGATCCTTTTCGAGCCATTCCCATGTGTGATTGAGCGCACCATGCATCAACGCCTTGTCATCCAGCCCGTGGAACAGAAGCACTGGCGGCTTTACCTTCACCACCGGCGAAGTATCTTCCAGATAAGGAGGCGCCGGATAGTTCTGCTTATAGTAGTTGAGCATCGCTTCGAAATCGGAGCGGCGGAACGCCTCGACGTAGCGCTCGCGCACCTTGGGGTCTTTGATCCTGCCGGCCAGTCCTTCAGCAGTCAAACTCTTGGCCGCATCTTCCTGACGAAAGCGCTGGGCGTAGGCGGTGTTGGCCTTTTGTTCCTCGTTGTGCGCGCGCTCGTAGGCGACCCCGCGCGGATGAGGCAAGTTGCAGACGATGAGCCTGTGCGTCATCTCCGGATACTTCATCGCAAATCCCCATGCCACACGCCCGCCCCAGTCGTGCCCCACGACGACCGCTCGGTCGCGCCCAAGATGTTTGATTACCGCCCGCACATCTTCAATCAGCAGGCTCATGTCGTAGTTCTCTTTGCCTTTGGGTTTGTCGCTCAGGTTGTAGCCACGCTGGTCAATCGCGACGACTTGATAGTCCTTCGATAGCACCGCCATCTGGTGGCGCCACGAGTACCAGAAATCCGGGAAGCCGTGGATCATCACGATCAGCGGGGCGCTAGCGGATGCGGGCCCGAGCATCGCGTAATGAATTTTTACGCCGCCCGAACCGGCGAAACCATGCTTGACGCGATCATAAACATCTTCCAATTCGCCTGCGAATGCGGAGTTAAACAGCATCGTGACCGCGAGGGTCGCGATAGTTAGCACCGTAATAAGCGAGGCGGAAAGCCGGCAAGGTGCCCGCGCTCCCTGGGTTCGTTTCATGGGGACGCTCCTCTTTTTGTGAACAGGATATGCCTTGACGAAAACGCTGTCAGGATAGTGGCTCTACCGATGAATGTCCATCGCCCTGGATATGTTCCGGACGTTAGTTCTTGCCGGACTCTCGCACAGTCTCTAAAGCGCGATAGTATCCAACGCCGCAAACATCAAGCCTGTCCATGCCGGCAGGCGCGATCCTGTGCTAGATTTGCTGATCGCGTTTGACGCGCACCAGCGATTCGATGAACAACCAAACTATAACCATCGTGTCCGGGCTTCCGCGGTCGGGCACTTCGATGATGATGAAGATGCTGGCGGCAGGCGGGCTCGATCCACTGACTGACAGTATTCGCATCGCGGACGAAGACAATCCAAAAGGCTACTTCGAGTTTGAGCGCGTGAAGCAAATCGAACAGGACAAAGCGTGGCTTGAAGACGCGCGTGGCCGAGTCGTAAAGCTGATATCGGCGCTGCTCAAGCACCTGCCGCCTGCCTATAACTACAAGGTGATCTTCATGCGGCGGGCGATGCCCGAGATTCTGGCTTCTCAACGGCAGATGCTCATTCGTCGCGGAGAGCCGGCTGACGCGGTGCCCGACGACAAGATGGCCGCGATGTTCGAGAAGCATCTGGCTCAAGTTGAGTCGTGGCTTGCTGCTCAGCCTAACATCGAGACGATCTACGTCAGCTACAACGAAGTGATGAAAGTCTCGCGTCCACATGCCGAGCGAATCAACGGTTTCCTTGGGGGCTCACTCAAGGTGGATGAGATGGTGTGCGTTGTCGACCGCGCTCTTTATCGCCAGCAGTATTGACCGGACGTGGCACAGGCTTTAGCCTGTGCTGCCGGGACTCTCTGCTTCTGCCCGGTCTCCAGGTTGCGGCGTTAGGTACAATCCAGTGGAAACTTTCAGTCCGCCGGCTAGCGCGGACAAAGTCTGCATCCAGTCCTTCTTCTCGGGAGGTCAAGATTGAAGACTCTTTTCTCTGTCAGCATGCTTGTTCTCTTGTTCCTGCTTGTGGATGTTTCCGGCGCCAGCGCACAGGACCCGTTCGAAATTCAGGTCTACGAGTACGAAACGGTCCCCAAGGGTATGTGGAACCTCGAGACGCACATCAACTACGTTGGCAAGGGCACTCGCAAGTTCGAGGGCCCAGTCGCGCCAACCAACAATCAGTTTCACCTCACCTTCGAGCTGACCCGCGGCTTGACTGAGAACTTCGAGATGGCTGGCTACCTTGTGCTGGCCCATCGTCTGGGCGGCGACACTTTAGACTATGTCGGTTGGCGGTTGCGGCCGCGCGTTTCGGTGCCGCGTTCGTGGCGATGGCCTGTAGGTGTGAGCATGAGCGTCGAGGTGGGCTTTCCGCGAGAAGCCTACGACGAGAACTCGGTGACTCTGGAGCTGAGACCAATCATTGAAAAGAAGTTCGGGCGGTTTCAGATCGACGTAAATCCGGTTGTAGGGCGCGCGCTTCGCGGACCCGGCACTAGCGAAGGATGGGACTTCGAACCGGGTGTGCGCTTCGGCTACGAGATGAACAAGAAGTTCGATCTGAGTCTCGAGTATTACGGCTCGACCGGAGCGATTGGCGATTTCCTTCCCGGGAACGAGCAGGTTCACCAATTCTTCCCCGGCGGCGACCTGAAGCTCTCGGAGAACATCGTGTGGAACTTTGGAATCGGAGTTGGTGTGACGGACGCCGGTAATCGCCTGGTGTACAAATCGCGCGTGGGAATTCTGTTTGGCAAGGGAAACTGATCGCCGGCCCTGGGAGCGCAGGCATCCCTGCCTGCTCCCCAGGTTTCCTGAGAAGCCCGAAGAAAAGAGCAGGCAGGGATGCCTGCGCTCCCAGGTAGCAATGAATCCACCTGGGCCTGGTTCCGCGTAAAAGCAGCCGACACTCAACACCTGAGGTTTGCTTTATGACACCGCGAAACGTTTTTATCACCGGAGCAACGGGCTACATCGGGCGAGTGTTGATAGGGGCGTTAGCAAATTCTGAGGACGGCGCGCGATTTTTTAGTAACCCCGGTTCCGCGCGACGGCAGAGTGCAAAGACCGGGTTCGGAGTTGAACCGACCGAGACACTTGACAGAGGTGTCGTAGACTGCCCCGTCTGCGGCGGGCTTACTAAATCTGCCCTTTGGATCACAAGGGATCTCTCGATGAGGCATCCGCAGCCTGGACAGTCTACGGTACCTTGGTCAAGTGTCCCCAACGGGTTTGCAGCCCGCGGGGAGCACCGGCTCCCTTAACCGGCCAACAAGGCGGTCACTTTGCGGCGGATATATCAGTACCGCCAGCGGTATCGAGCGCGCCTGTTGCGAGGACCTGTAGGAGGGTCGCGCTCGCTACTGCTCGCGGTACTGACATAATCCGCCTGCTCTCGTTCTACTCAGTGAAGTTGGCACGCAGGGTCAACGTGAAAGTCTGATGCTGCGGATCGTTCGTAGTGACGCTGGCAGTTTTGGTTACTTCGCCTTTGTATCCATCGGTCTTTGCAACCTCAAGAGTGACGCTCCCGACCTTGCCAGGGGCGATGACCTTGTCGTACTTGCTGGTCGTGCATCCGCAAGAAGGGCTAACACTCTTGATCTCCAGATCGACTTTCCCTTCATTCTTGAATTCAAAGGCGTAGGTGAGAGGCGTGCCTGCCTTCACCGAACCGAAAGAATACTCTAGGGACGGGATGGAGAGTTTGGGCGTTCCACCGTTCTGCGCGGAGACGGAAAACACAAACATTAGTAGACACGCTGCCGCAACAAAAGCCGTTCTTGATTTCATTAAGCTAACCTCCATAGATGTGAAATAGAAGAGCCGGTTAGTATGACAACCAGCAACACCCTTAGTTAACGTTCGGAATCTCGTTTCGGTTACAGCACAGCGAGAGAAAGCCCGGAGAAATCAGGTTCAGGGTTCAGAGTTCAGGGTTCAAGGTTTGTTGCGCGCGATTTCGACAATCCAGACTGTCATGCCAAATCGATTCTAATCCCGTAAGAACTCTGAACCCTGAACTCTGAACTCTGAACCCTTTTCCCATCCGCTGAAGACTTGACTGCTCTTCGCGCTTGCTATATTTGATAAGAGCGGAGCGAAGGTCGAGTTCAATGTATAGAGTAGCGAAACTTATTGCGTTCCTGGTGATCAGCTTCTGTGTAGCGCAAGCTTCAGCGGGAAGACCCAACGCACGTATGCAGTCCGCACTCTCGCTCGCAGGAGAGTGGATCGTTAAGTCGAGCCCGATCAACGGGCAGATGTCCTCGCCGAGAGGGCTGAGCCTTGGATTTCCAGAGAGGGACATGCTCTTCGAGGAACAGGGCGACCTTCGCACGGGCGTCGTCCTGCGCGAGGATGTGGGTCAGAACGTGAGGCCGCTCGGCGTGTGGCGAGTTATGGGTGACCAGTTCAGCACGACGTTTCAGTTGTGGTGCCCCGACGCCGACGGGCCTTGCGGCTCCATAATAATGCGTGGTCAGTTCGTTCGAGATGACAAGATCAACGGGACAATGACCGCGTTCTTTGATCAGCCGGACGACTCGACTCCGACAGGCTACGATACCTGGACCTTCTCATTCGTGGGAAATCGAGTTGCTGGCGGCGCAACGGGAGGCTCGAATTGATTTCGCGGGGTGGATCATTTTTCAGGCATTTGGCAGTAGCACTGACGTTGGCGGCTACGCTGTTCACTGCAGCGCCTTCCGTCTTTGCCGGCAACGAACTCGCCGGTTCATGGACGCTCAGGATCACGATTCCTGAGTCGCCGGACAGCACCACGACTCGCACCTTCATCGTCACTCTGGATGTCAGCCCCCGCGGTGAGAATCTTCACGGGCGCGCGAACATAACCGACCAGGAAGGAAAGACGGTTGGAGTCGCGTGGCGTCAGGTCGGCAAGAACGTGTCGATCGCATACGAACTGCCATGTCCGGGAGCCGGTCCGTGCGCATCTTTGATTCTCCACGGAAGGGTCAAGGGCGGCGGCATGCTGATCAAAAAAGGTTCGGTGATTGTGATGTGGGACACGCCTAACAGTAGGAACCCCGCGTTATACGATACATCGAACGGCTCGTTCCGCGGCGACCGCTTGCTGTGAGGTTCCTCTCGCTTTCAGAGAAACGAGACCGGCGACTCCAACGCCACCACCGGAATGACACCTTCCCTAGAACCGTCTCAAGTCTCAGCATTCCGACTTACACGTCATCACCTGATGGATCGAACTGAGGCAGATCTAGCCACGGTCTGCCGGGACGTTTGTGGCATTCAAGCTCAGGTGATGAGTGCCGCCCGGATGGCTTTATGGGCGAGGATGCACGGCCTCAAACAAGCAGATATCAAGTCGGCATTAAATGAGAGCCGCACTCTCGTGAAGACATCGTGCATGCGTCAAACGCTTCATCTGCTGCCAGCGGCTGATTTTTCCATCTACATAACGGCGCTCAGGCGGAGTCGAGTTGAAGCGGTCTGCAGAATCCTTTCTAAGTTCGGCGTCACTACACAGGA
Organism: Acidobacteriota bacterium; assembly: GCA_038040455.1. GTDB lineage: Bacteria > Acidobacteriota > Blastocatellia > UBA7656 > UBA7656 > Onstottus_A. The sequence goes on along the minus strand of JBBPIH010000001.1, from coordinate 11,380 downwards.
GATCGATCGGTTGAATAAAGCCGTGATGGATGCGCTCAGCGACGGCCCTTTGACACGGCGCATACTGATGGCTCAGATCAAAGCGCAAGCCGGAAAGAATGTCTTGAAGTGGATGGACAATGTTTGGAGTGTGTTTAGGCTGACGCTGGCGGAGGGGTGGATTTGTTACGGTCCTGATAAGCCTACGGAAGTAACCTTTGTTCGAGTTGATCAATGGCTGCCACAGCAAGAACCAGTCACGGAGGAGGAGGCCAAACACATCCTGCTGCGTCGATTTTTGAGTGCATATGGTCCTGCGACCCTCCAGGATTTTTCCAAATGGTCGGGCATCCCGAGGAAGGAGGCGACATCGGTCTGGAAGTCACTCGAGGACGATTTGATGGAAGTCTCAATCGGAGGGAAGAAGGCATCAACCTTACATGCGGACTATGACCAGATTCTGCACGGAGAAGTTGATGAACCGGTGCTCCGGCTATTGCCAGGGTTTGATCCATATCTTTTGGCCCACGCAGATAAAAATCATTTAGTGAACCAGGCCTACTATAAGCGGGTCTACCGCAACCAGGGATGGATCTCGCCGGTGATCTTATTGAACGGAAGAATAATCGGTACCTGGTCGTCTTCTCGCAAGGGGCAGCGAGTCGCTCTCACGGTAGAACTGTTTGAGAAGGCTCCCAGGATAATCAAATCCAACATCGAAGACGAAGCTGCGAATTTGGGAGATTTCCTTGAAGTGGCATTGCAGGTCAAGCACACGGTCAGCCATTAGGGCACACTAGAAAGCGCATGGAGTTCAGGCTTCAGCCTGGTTGTGCGTCGGAGGTGGAAGGTACTGCCAGGCTAAAGCTTGAACTCATGCGCTTACTAGATGGCGCCATCATTTCGAGGGCGGCTTCTTTCGTTCGGGCTTGAACTCGATCACAATGCCCCGGAGTGGCGCGTCACCAATATTCTTCGCGGTGTGAATCACAGGAGGATTGAACCCGGCACGGTCAGGCACGATGTCCACGAAGATCTCGGGCTGCCCCTCTGGCCACTGCTGAAGCCGGGTTCGGTTGAGCTGCATCACGACACGCTGACTGTGACTGTGGCGCGGGCGTGTGTCCCCGACAGCTAGCCTCTCTTCGAAGACAAAGAAGCGTCGGCCGTCATAGCGGATGGCATTCTTTTCGGGCGGAATGATTTCATCGGGCGACTGAACCGGGGGATGGTTCGGCTTGATGTTCACTTCAAAGTACGAGCCTCCTGTTGGCGGCTCGTATGACTCGCCGGGCTTGAAGACGGCGATGTCGCCTCGAGTCATCTTGCGGCGCGACTTTCCGAACCTAAGTTCGATCTCGCCGAGCGCCACGATCACACGATCCCCGCACCCACGCGCCTTAGCCGCAGCGCACGGCGCCGCGTCGCGCATCACGCGAACATAGTCATTCTCGAGCACAGCAGTGGGCGCCTGAAGAAGCCAAAGAGCCAAGAGGAGAGTCATTGAGTACCCCGGATCCGGCGCCGAAGTGTACACTCGGGCGTTGTTATTAGACTTCCCGACGGGACCCGGCCACGATGGTCGTCGTAGCAACGAATCTATCGGCGCTGTTGTCTACTATGACCCCGAACCCCTCCAACGTCCTCACGCCTAACAGGGCCATGTCGCTGGGTTCGGCAAAGACCACCTCATCCACAGTCTCAAACCCTTCGGCGCTCAGAATGGCATAGCCAGTTTCACGGGTGACCATTTGCTTCGCGGCCGTTGTGAAATTGCGTTTGCGCACAGGGGTGATGTTGATGCCAGTCAACAAGTCTTTGGGCAACCAAGTCAACTCGGACCCTGTGTCCACCAGCACCTCAGTAGGCTGGCTGACCTGGCTTTCGTCTTTCGTGTTCCGCGCCACGACGTTGACCTTGAACATGCTCATTAAGCGGGGTCAATCGGCGGCGACTAAGGACGGCGCTGCGCTGTCTTCAATTGCAACATCTTCAGACGAGGAGCCTTGCTTGACCATCTTCTGCCTCAGGTACTCATCCATCGCATTGGCGGCTTTACGCGCGGCGCCTATTGCGGTCACTACAAGGTCCGCGCCGCGTACGTTGTCCCCAGCGGCGAACACGCCGGGGTGCGAAGTTTGGCCGGTCTCTTCGCTCATAACCTTGATCAAGCCCCACTTGCGCGTCTCGACGTGAGCCGTCTCGGCTACTTCGGCGTCGGGCCCGTAACCGATGGCCAGAACCACGGTGTCACACTCGATCGTGAACTCAGAGCCTTTCTTCGGGACCGGCGTGCGGCGACCAGAGTTGTCGGGCGGACCGAGCTCCATTCTGATCAATTCCATCCCGACGACCCTTCCTTCCTCGTCGCCAAGGAAGCGCGTCGGCGTCGTCAGGTAGTTGAATATCACTCCCTCCTCGCGAGCGTGTACGCGCTCTTCGGCGCGGCCCTGCATCTCGGCTTCTGTGCGGCGATAGACCAGCATCACCTGCGAGTCGGGCGCAAGCCGCTTACCAGTGCGCACGCAGTCCATCGACGTATCGCCGCCGCCTACGACGACCGTGTGCTTGCCAACGTGGGGCCGCTCGCGAAACCATTCCGGCAAGTCCTCGAACGGAAGGTTGCCGCGCACCAGATACTCGGTGGCCTGATAAACGTTCTTCAGGTTCTCGCCCTCAATCCCAATCTCGCTGTTGATGGTAGCGCCGTGGCCGAGAAAGACCGCGTCGTAGCCGTGCTTGTCGAGCAGGTCGTCGACGGTGAAACCATGTCCCACCCTCACGTTGCAGACGAACTTGATGCCAAGCGCTTCGAGATGGTCGAGGTAGTCGTAGACGACTCCCTTCTCAAGCTTGAAGTTTGGTATGCCGTACAGGAGCAGCCCTCCTGGCTTCGGCCACGCGTCGTACACTACGCAGTCGTGACCGCGAAGGGTGAGTTCTTCGGCAACCGTCAGGCCGGCAGGTCCTGCGCCGACAACTGCCGCCCGCATTCCGGTCGGAGCAAGCTTTTCGACGCCCGTGTAGCCTTCGGTCGTGCGCTGATAATCCGTGCAGAATGATTCGAGCTTGCCGATGAACACCGGAGGGTTGCTATAGCCGACCACGCAGGCGCCCTCGCAGAGCTTCTCCTGCGGGCAGATTCGACCGCAGATCTCCGGCTCATTGTTGGTCTCGCGAAACTTTTCGGCCGCGCCGATGAAGTCGCCCTGTTCGATCATCCACAGAGCAGCCGGGATATCGTTGCCGACCGGGCACGCGACGGTGCAGGGCTGATGCTCGCACTGAAGACAGCGCGAGGCTTCGACAATGGCGCCTTCGGGCGAGTACCCGAGGAAGACCTCGTTCCAGTTTGAGACCCTCAGCTCCGGGTCTTGTTTTGGGACGGGTACGCGCTGGATTTTGAACCTGGCCTGACGTTCTAGATCCATTAAACTCCCTGGCACTGGCGCCCTGCGGGCTCGTTGAGATTAGAGTCCTGGTCCGAGCGGCTAGTGCTGCTGTCGCCGAGGGAATCGTTCTAACTCGATCAGAGTCTCGGCGCTCCTCTCATAAGGAACGAAGGATTCAAGTTAAAGTATGAATGCGAACCGACTTGAGTCTAGTCGCCGGGTGAATTCTTTGTCAACAATTGCCTATGCCCTAGCGCCGGCGTGGTGGGTGATGGTTGCGTTGGGAAGCGTAGCGGGACTAGGGGCGGGTTCGATCGACGCCGGATTGAACAGCTTCGCCGCGACACAGTTCAGCGCGCGGATGGTGAACTGGCTGCACGCATGTTACGGCGTCGGCGCGGCAACCGGGCCGGTGATCATGACGAGCGTGCTCTCAGGGCATCACCCGTGGCAACGCGGCTACATTGTAGTTGGCGGTTGGCAGTTGCTGCTGACGGTCTCCTTCTGGCTGACTCGCCGGTGGTGGCCGGCGACCGCTCCCCCCGCGTCGGAGGGTTCATCTTCAATCGCGGGTGCCAGAGCATCGAACCTGCGCACGCTTAAGCTGCCCGTTGTGCGGCTGAGCGTCGCAGTCTTCTTCGTCTACACCGGCATCGAAGCCGCCGCGGGCATCTGGACCTATAGTTTGTTCACCGAGGCGCGCGGGGTCTCGATGATGACAGCGGGCATGTGGGTGAGCGTCTATTGGGGAGGCTTGACCGTTGGGCGTCTGCTCTCTGGCTTCGTCGTCGAATTTGTTTCAGTGCATAGGCTGCTACGTGTATGCATCGTTAGCATCGCGCTGGGCGCAACGTTGATCTGGCTGGGCGGCGCAAGCTTCTTGAGCTTCGCCGGCCTCGGTCTGATGGGTCTGGCCTCGGCGCCAGTCTTCCCGTCTATGATCTCAGCAACACCGATGCGCCTTGGCGAAGCGCACACGGCGAACGGCGTAGGTTTTCAGATTGCAGCCGCCGTACTCGGGCAGTCGCTGGTGCCCAGCCTTGTTGGCCTGCTTGCCGGCAAGTTCGGACTGGAGGTAATCGGTCCGGCACTGTTCGTTGTTGCCTGTCTGCTACTTGTGCTCTTTGAGGCGTTGACCTCCGCGAGTCCGGCGGTGGGTCGAGAGGCGAGCGCGACGACGTAAAGGTGGGGTGGGGTGCGATTAACATGTCCGTGTCCGATGAAGAGAAATGACTAAAGAACATATCAATCCAAGCACCCTCTTCCCAAGCGTTCAACACGGCTTCTCTCAGATCGTGACCGCGCGGGGCGGGAAGACGATCTATATCTCCGGTCAAACTGCCTGGGATGCCGAGAAGCGAATCGTCGGCGGGATGAACTTGCGCGAGCAAACCCGACAAGCGTTGCGAAACATTCGAATCGCTGTCGAGACGGCTGGGGGAAAGCTGGCTGATGTCGTGTCGGTGCGAATCTACGTCGTCAACTACAAGCCCGAGGATGCCGGACCGGTTGGCGAAGTCTTCAGTGAGTTCTTCCCCGGAGAGCATCCTCCGGCGAGCACGTTGATCGGGGTCTCCTCTCTGGCGGTCGGGGATTTCCTGATCGAGATCGAGGCAATAGCGGTTATCGAATGAGGCAACGGCGCCGCTTCCCGTTGCAATGGAGCGCGCGAGTATAACTCCGATTGAAAGAGGAATTCTGCCTGGGGCTTGATTGCCTGAGAACCAGAAAGCGTTCCAAACCGTGGTATATTCTGCCGTGCTATGATTCAGTTTCGGCGAATCGCTTCTTCGATAACGGTCATTGAAAACATCGCCGTCTCTGGTAGCATTAGAGAGCTTGCTCGCCTTAGACGCTTCTATGGCGGGCGGCGGTGGCGCAAGGTGAAAGGCTCGGCCGATGTTGAGTTGCTCACCGGCGAAGTTCGACTCGCCGAGTTGCATTGGTACGAAGCGCACGGCATAGGCAGGAAGGAAGTAAAGATCAAGAGACTATTGGACTGAGAATCATCTGATGACTTTCGCAATCTGCCTGGACAATGAGGGCTATGAAGCATCGTTGGAGCTTCGCAAGATCTATAAGGTCGTTCCTCCGGAAGCCAGCGATCCCAAGGGATACATCCGAATCGTCGATGAATCCGGCGAAGACTACCTCTACAGCACGAATGGCTTTGAGATAATCGAGCTGCCTCCACGAATCGAGCGCAAGCTTGTGGCTACTTTGAGATGATGCGGCCCAAGAGCGCAGTGTATCTCTGCCCTTCCGGGGAGCCGCGACACGTCGTATCATCAAGACACGGTGTGGCCCTGGTTGATGGGTCCGTTCATCACTGCTTACGTGCGAGCTAACGCGGGACGAAGCGGGCACGCGAACGCGCGAAAGAATTGCTCGCGCCGCTTCACGATCATCTTTCAGATGCCGGTCTTGGGCACATCTCTGAGATTCTTGACGCCGAGAGTCCTCACGAACCACGCGGCTGCATCGCTCAAGCCTGGAGCGTTGCTGAAGTCTTGCGAGCTGCTGTCGAGGATGCGTTCGGAGTCAAACCGACAACGAAGCGATTAGAAGCGGTTCGTTCCGCAGCAAGGTAGCTAATTGCTAGGGAGAAGGGGTCCCCCCATTATGCTTAGAGGTATACTGCCAAGCTTAATCTCCTTTTCTCCGACTACCTTGAATCTTGACCATCCTTCACCAAATTCGGGATGCGAAACCCGACATTCATAATCGCCGGTTGAAAGGGAAAGCTGAGACTCTCCGTTTGACCCTGAGAAGGTCGTGTATTCCTGGCCCCGTCCAGGCTTGCTCAAGACCAGTCTAGCGCCCTCAATCCCTGCTTTTGAACTCCTATCATATACACGCCCTATAACAAGTGTCCTTTGATCGGAAGGCTCTTGAGTGCCTTGGATCAATTTTGTTTGAAGGTTCTCCCTAGCATCTCGCCAGGTTTGCTTTGCTGCGGATGGGCTCGCGGACTCTAACTTTTGGAGTAAAGAAACTGAAAGCTCTTCGGGGAACATTGTTGGGATGATCTTAGCGAAAATCTTCCTCTCGTCGGCCGTCCCACTAAATAGGGCCTTTCGATTATCCATAATGAATTTCGCGACGCTGAGATCCCATTCTCGCTTACTTCGCGCATCGACTAAGGCTAATTCCTTTTCTTTTTGCTTGTCGAGCACTTCAAGCTCTACCTTCTTTTGTAATGATGTTATTTCTAGCTCTCTGTCCTTAGAAACCTTTGAGGCCCACACTTGACCTAGAGAGACTATTACAGCCGCTAGCGAGACAACAGCCATAATAAGCGTCCCTGAATTCCTATTCCAGAATCTGTGGTCAAGAGCCGCTTTAGATTTGTCGATTTCTAATCGTTCGCGTTCCACTTGCAAACGCCGGCGCCGCTGCGGCGATACTGCAGGCGTCGGGCGTGCCGATTTACGAGACATCCTGGTACAAGACTCAGGTGGCAGGAATGGAGACTCGCGACCACCTAGCGTTTGTGATCTCAAACATGACCCTCGAGGGGAATGAGCAGGTGGCGTCGAGCCTGGGGCCGGCGGTTAGCGATTTCCTGAAGAAGCTGGAAGCGTAGGTGTGAATCTCGCTCACGCAGAGCCACTACAGGTGTTCGACTCGAACTTCTCCAATCAGTTGGTCAAACTCGATCCGGCATCCCTGCAAAAGCTCCATCCCGAGCAGAGACTCACAGCCTGGTGGTCCCGCAAGAACCTGGACTCGCACAGAAGCGCCGAACCAGACTACGGTGGCCTCAAACACGTCGGCAACAATGGTGCTCTGATCGGCGAGGGCAATCAGGAGGCTAGACACGAATGGCAAACCCCAAGTCTCAATGATGTCTTCGGGAACGTACAAAGAACCGTTGAAGCCGGTATCAATCACGAACTCATGCCCGCCGCCCGCTTCAATCACGAGCGGCGATATAGGGGGCACGATCCGAACTTAGCCACCCTTTCACCGGCGAGTCCCTGTGACGCGCGGCGTTCGTGCTCGGATTACGATTCGCTTGCCAACACCGCGGGAATAGACCTCCCCGCGACCCGCGTGCGGATACTTCTGACGCAAACGATCCGAGACTTCTATTAAGGAGTTGCCCAGGAAAAAGTCCCGGCTAGGAATGTGGATGGCCACGACTTCACCATCGTGGGTCGGTTCAACCAGAGACTTGATGTGCTGCTCGTATATGAGCTCGCCCGCCCGCGCGGCCTCTTCTCTCACTAAATTGACATCCGTTTGCGTGCTCATGTATGCCCGAGACTATATACCCGACGCCGCGTGATTCAAACTAGGCGCCTACTCAGAAGGCGCGGAGTCTTATGCTATATTCTAGAGCGACCCACCAAGGTCCTTAGTTGTTGTTTCCGGGTGAGTAACCAATGAAAAAACCTTCCCATCTTGCAATCTTGCTAGTGCTCGCCGCCAGCGTCTTTTGGCCGAGATTGTCAACTTCACACGCAGCCGTTCAGAAGGAGAAATCTAAGATGCCCGAGTACGAAGGCAAGGTGAACGCTCCCGACTTTCCCGATGGGATGGAATGGCTCAACACTGAGAGGCCATTGTCGATACGCCAGTTGAAAGGCAAGGTCGTGTTGCTCGACTTCTGGACTTATTGCTGCATCAACTGCATGCACATCATTCCCGATCTTAAGAAACTCGAGCGCAAGTACGCGAACGAGCTTGTAGTCATCGGTGTTCACTCAGCCAAGTTCACCGCGGAACGCGGAACCGAAAACATTCGCCAGGCGATCCTTCGATATGAGATCGAGCATCCGGTTGTGAACGACCACGAGATGGAGATCTGGCAGGCATATACAGCCAAAAGCTGGCCTACGCTCTTTCTGATCGATCCCGCCGGCAAGGTTGTTGCCTATATGAGCGGTGAAGGTGTTTACGCTCAATTCGACGGGATCATCGCGAAAGTCATCGCAACGTTCGACGCGAAAAAGATGATCGACCGGCACCCGCTCAATCTGAAGCTCGAACGGCAACGCACGCCGGCCTCGGTGCTCGCGTTTCCAGGAAAAGTGCTCGCAGACGAGAAGTCGAAGCAGTTGTTCATCGCGGATTCGAACCACAACCGAATAGTTGTCGTGTCGCTCGACGATTCATCGGTCAGAGAAGTGATCGGCAGCGGCGAGATCGGTTTAAAGGATGGCGGCTTCGAAACGGCGGCGTTCAATCATCCTCAAGGCATGGCCTTAGACGGCACCATACTCTACGTGGCAGACACGGAGAACCATGCCATTCGCGCGATCGATCTTAGCAAGCGGACGGTAGCAACGATCGCGGGGACGGGCGAGCAATTGCAACGTCGCGTAACTTTTGGCGGCCAGGGCAAAGACACTGCGCTCAGCTCTCCCTGGGACCTCACGATGCAAAACGGCATTCTCTACATCGCGATGGCCGGTCCTCACCAGTTGTGGCAAATGAATCCCAAGACCGGAGGCATAGCGCCTTACGCAGGCAGCGGACGCGAGGCTCGAATAGATGGGCCTCTCGCGCAAGCCGCGCTGGCCCAGCCTTCAGGCATCGCAAGCGACGGCAAGAAGCTCTACTTTGCGGATAGCGAGGTGAGCTCGATACGTTCTGCCGATCTTGATCCGAACGGCCGGGTCGACACAATCGTCGGAGAAGACCTGTTCGAGTTCGGCGACCGTGACGGCAAAGGCCGTGTGGTCCGCTTGCAGCATCCGCTCGGAGTGGCGTACAGCGACGGCTGGTTGTACGTGGCTGACACTTACAACAACAAGATCAAACGCGTCTCGCCAAAAGACCGCACCTCGGAGACTTTTATCGGAACCGGTGAGAATGGAATGCGTGATGGCGAGCGCGCGACGCTGGACGAGCCGGGCGGTGTCAGCGTTGCCTTCGGCAAGCTCTACGTCGCCGACACAAACAACCACCTGATCCGCGTTGCCGATCTGAAGACTCGCCGAACCGAGACGCTTCAGCTCAAGGGTCTGGAAAAGCTGCGGCCACGCAAGTCAAAGCAGTTTGCCGGCGAGACCATCGAGCTTCCAGCGCAGTCGATCGAGCCGGGCGACGCGACGCTCACGCTGCAGCTCGAATTGCCTGCCGGCTACAAGCTGAACGCGCAGGCGCCGTCTGCGCTGACGATCGCGGCATCGCAGAGCCAAGTCGTGAACCTTCTTACAGGCGGCGCAGAACAGACGCTCAGCAATCCCAATTTCCCGGTCATAGTTCCAATAAAGGTCAGCGAAGGCCAAGCAGTGTTGAGAGCCGACTTCGTGGTCTACTATTGCGAAGCGGTGAAGGAGAGTCTCTGCTTCTTCAAGGAAGCGCGGGTGAGCATTCCGGTGAAAGTAGTAAAGGGTTCGGGAAATCACACACTATCCGGCACGTACAAGCTACGGATCTCAGGTTGATGGCAAAGTCAGTGATCTTGATCGGTGCGAATCCGTCAAACCCGCGTCATCGGTGGCCTATGAGTTCGTAGGAATCGCATTGCCAGCGCCGCATAGACCACGGATGACACTGATTCGGCGGATTTGCGCGGATACCCCCTTCACTAGTGAGGCACATGTTACAGGTCGCTAGCCGTGACTCACTCATTGAATTTCCCCTGACACTGGACGCTTGTGCTTGCGCACCCAGGAGAGAAGAGCCTCGAAAGCCGCGCCGGTCCTCTGCGGGCTGATGTTGCAGTGTCCGTTCGCAACCACGTACCTGGCGACGAAGAACTCACGCGTCCCGGCCACACCCGAGATCACGTCGTAATAAGAAACATCGCGCGAAGGCACCAACTGATCGTAAGTCGTGTGCACGGTCAGCACCGGATCCGAAATGTGACCCGTCGGTGTGTAGTACTGGCGGATGTAGTCCCGCGCTTTTAGATCGGCGGCGTATCGCTTGACTCCGCGATTCACCGCCGCGTCGTCGTCGAAGCCGCTGTAGATCGTGTTGCGATTATCAAATGGATTGCCTCCAGTGCGCTGCTTCAGTTCTTTGACGATCGCCTGCCAGAAGCTAAACACTCCGGGAAGCTCAATCAGCGTGACATTGTAGCGACGGGCGAACATCGCCGCTTTCTCAGGCGCGGCCTTGAGCGCCTCACGAACCTTGTCCGATCCCATGAAGCTGAACTTGAAGTCGGCAGGAACGTCGACCGGCGAGCCTATTGTTCCGGGGAAGTAATACTCAAACGTCACCAGCATGTCGAACACGCGGTCTTCCATGAAGTCCAGCGCGGGTGAGAGCGGTCCGCACAACGGCATCGCGCCGTCGTAGATCTCCGGGTAGCGTTCGAGAGTCGCGATGGAGATCACCGCGCCCATCGAATGACCGGTAACGAAAGTCTCGCGCGGCTGGCCGCACTTCGCGACGAAGTATCGTCGCAGTGCTTCGGTGTCTTCGATGGCTTCTTTTACCGCCCAGCCTTTCGTACTGTATGCCGATTGTGCGAAGGCAAAGCCACGCGACAGAAACACGTCTCGGATGGACTTGGACTGCGTGTCGTTCAAGTTCGCCGGTGGCGTTCCGGCAAGCTCGTAACCGTGGCAATACATCACCAGACCTTTGTTCCAGGCGGCCGGAACCTCGATGCGAAAGGCTGCCCCGTTGAGCTGGCCGGATTCAACTTGTGCTTCTGTCGTCAAGGCCTGCCGTGCCTGCCCAGCATGCCCGATGCTGAAAACCAGCAGCAAAGCCGCGATTGCTGATCTGTTCATCATGGTTCTCCCTGCTCTTTGTTTTTGAAATCTACCTTCGTCGGCCTCGTCAACGATCGCGTACCAACAGCCCTTAGAGATGGGTATGATGTCAGTAGCGGCGCGAAAATCTGACGCGCACCCTCGGGAATCGCCGGCCGTGACGGACGCTGAATGATACAGTATATTCGCAACTTGATTCAGCCCGGCATGGTTTTGACCGTTCCCGGCGTGGAACTACTGCCGCCACCCGCCCAATGCTGCCACCCGCCCAACGCATTGCCTCACGTAAAAATCTAGACGAAGTCGATTCGTTGCCTCACGAAAGAA
>JBBPIH010000019.1:0-106859 GCA_038040455.1 Acidobacteriota bacterium | reverse complement strand
CAAGAGTGTGTCCATTTAATTCTTGACACCAACTGCCGCTTCATAGATGGTCTATTCGTCGCTGGCAGTGCGATTCTTACGAAACTCATAGGCCACGGATTACACGGATTTGACGGATTTGCACGGATTAATAGCCATTTTGATCGCTAGCGAAACGTCTGTTACAGCTCGCTCGTTAACCAAATCCAGGTGAACTGGTCTATCGAACTGATCCTATCGAGCCGGGCCGGCGCTAGCCTGTTTCAAGTAGTCTTGGGCTTCGCGAAGCTCTGGCAGATTCGCGTCGGCCTGGTTCCACTGACGTACCAACTTGGAATAGGCTTCCAGGCCCGCTTTCGTGTCTCCCATCTTTGCTGCCGCTCGCGCCGCGCCCAACAATGAGCGCGCTCGATTGGGCTGCCGCCGAAGCGAAGTCTCAAACTGCTGTGCGGCTTCCTTAGGACGGTTCGCACCTAGCAGAATCTCACCGAACAATTCGTGCGACGGCTTGACGAGGCCGGGCGGTCCCGACGGTGGCGACAACTCTTCTTCGATCGCGGTCGCGCGCTTCATCAGCTCAATCGCTTCGTCGTAACGCCCTTTCGAGGCGTGGACCGCGGCGGCGATCTCGTGATGCATGATCTCAGCCGACTTTGCGGCGTAGGCTTCGCCTCCCTCGGAAAGCTGCTTGGTCAGGGCCTGCACCTTAGCAGAGTATTCAAGCGCTTGGGCAGAGCCAGTCTTCGCCGCGGCCAGCCCGCGTATGAAGAATGGAAGCGACTGGCTTCTGCGACGCCGGCCGGTGGGCGTAGCGGGCGCAGCGCCGTGCATCGCGTGTCCTGCCTCGGCTCCAGCATCTCCTCCAGAACCGAAGAGCTTACCCACCAGGTCCCACCGCTCGGTTTCTACCACAAACGCAGCGGCCATATCTTCGTTGTAGCGAGTGACCCCGGCGTCGTTCTTTGATTGCTCGACGTCGCTGCGTTTCATCGACAGCAACTCTTCCGCTTTCGCGTACCGACCCTGCTGCATGTAAACGTACTCCAACCAGTGGAGGCTATGATAATCACGCGCACTGATCGGCAGATTCTTTCTTTTCACCCAGGCGTTCGAGACTGCCCACGCCGATTCGTTCGACGCGGCGGCCTCCGGCCACATTCCCAACTGCAAGAAAATGTGAGCGGGCATGTGGCGGGCGTGATGAGCTTCGGGAGCTATTTCGGCGTAGCGTCGGGCGGCAGGCAAAGCGAGTATCGCGTGTTCCGGATCATCGAACGAATGAATGATGTAGTGCGCCGCGCCGGGGTGATCCGGGTTCTTTTGATAAACATCAAAGGCGATCGCGCCGGCCAACGTCTGACGCCCGAAACCCTTGTCGCCGGGACGTACCACACCGAGCACGGAAAGCGAGTAAAAGCACGCCGCCTCCAAATCGTCGGGGGAATTAAGGTAGAGCTTTTCCATGACCGCGGAGTACGCTTTGTCGCGAGCCAGCTTGTCTCCCGGCCCGTACAGCACGCGCACGGCGTCGATGTAAGCTCGTTCCCGCGCCGTTATCTTCGACGTGTCCTTGATCTTCGCAAGAGTTTTTCGCGCAGCCTCGACGTCAACCTCGGCCCAAAGCGGATGATTGTAGGCCATAGCTTCGCCCCAGTAGCCCATAGCGTAATCGGGATCTATTTTGGTTGACTCGCGAAACTCGTCGAGCGCTTCTTCGAACCAGAACGAATGAAGAGCGGCGAGTCCGCGCAGGAAATGGACCTGCGCTTTTTCCGAACCCGAAGTCGGAAACTGAACCTTGCCTAGCTTCGACGGTTGCGCGGTTGCGTTCAGCGATAGCGCCGAAAAGATCAACACGATTGAAGCGAGTGACGATTTGAGCGTGCTCCGGACTTCCAACATTTGTTCTACCTCCGCTGGGATGTGCCGATTTCTAGCGGCCCAATTCTATCGCCGGTCCCGCACCCTTACAAGAGCGGTTGTGACACTACCCAGTTTCTCCTCGATTCCAGATTGCGCGTTGTGCTAGTATCAGCGCCAAGATGCGCAAAACCAACTTGCAGAGGTGCGATATGTTAGGCCTGATACACCGCTCTACCGCGCGGGCATTCATTGCCGCGCTGCTGATTGCTTCTTTGTTCTCGCTGGCCGCTCCGAAGGCGGCTGCCGCTGATGGTCCTTCTGGCTCCGAGAAGGGCGCACGAGAAGCTTCTTCCGCGGCTGGCGCCGCAGAAGCTCGAAAAGGAAAGACTTCTACAACCGCCGAACCAAAAACACCTAATGTTTTGTATGTGGCGTTCGATGGAGTGTCGAGCTTACCCATTGAGTCAGCGCCCGAGCTCGCATCCAGGCCCCGCCGCGTCACCGGACTCGTTGAACCGGTCGATGCTGCAGCGAGACCATTGCCGCTGCCGCCGCCGCGAACCCCGCCGGCCGTTATCAGCACTGCGCCGATGACTGTGGGAGAGAAATTCGGATCCTGGTTCCGCTCGCGGTTCCTGTCGCCGGGCGCCTACGGGAAGGCAGTTTTCAACGGGATGTTGAAAGAGCTGCAGGACAATGACGACTTCAAGAAAGACACGGTTAGCAACTACTTCGCCGATTCCATGACCCGGGCGGTGCGCAGTTACGCTTCTGGCACCACGAACGCCTTCTTCGAGAAGGCGTTGTTCGCTTCGCTGTTTAGACAGGATCCCCGCTACCACCGGTCCGGAAAGAGGGGCGCGGGCGCAAAAATGGGATACGCCGTGACTCGAGTGTTCGTGACGCAGGGCGATCGCTGCGAATGTCACCAGTTTAACGCGTCGTTCCTGTTAGGCGGCGCGGTTGGGTCAGTCACTGCAAACCTCTGGGAACGCAGGGAGCGCACCGGTCGGATGCACACCATCAGCCGGTTTTACAATCATGTCGCGATGACCGCGCTGTTCAACATAGTTAAGGAGTTCGTCGGCGGCCAGTAGGTAAGTACATACTTGTGCTGTGTCTTTAGTTTGCGGCACATACTCGAGTAATCGTCACGGCACACAGACTAAAGTTCTTCCTCTAGTTTGGACATTACACCGGTGAATCTCCCGACTCCGTTTGAGCAACTCCGCTAGGAGTTGAATGCGTTTATAGAAGCAGGTCGTTGGGCATGGCGCGCACCCCAGCGGGGTGCTATGTCGGTCACTCGCTCATTCTACGAGAGTTGATCCGGCACATTGCACCCCGCTGGGGTGCGACTCTCGCAGGGACCACGTTTCTATAAACATTTCACCCCTACGGGGTGCCAACACAGACTAAAGATTCTAGCCCGTGCTGAGTTGTTTCAGCAGAGACCGTGACTTGAGGTCGCGTTCAAGAGCGTGACGGATGATCTGATAGTTGATCTCGCCGATCTTAACGATATGTTCGCGACTGACCTGTTGGCGGGCGAACGCAGTGGGATGAGTGCGGAAAATCTCACCGATAATGTTTCGCAGTTGCTGGTCGACCGAGAAGCCCTTGGCCCCACTGCACGCCAGGCAGCGGGGGGCTCCTTCTCCTGTCAGAAAAACCGGCTCATCCGCTGAAATCGCCTCATCACAGACAGCGCAATGTGATGCGTCCGGAAAGAACCCTACGAGCCTGAGCAGCCACGTTTCGAAGTACCTCAATATCTGCGAAAGGTCGCGTTCTTCTCCTTCTATTGCCTCGAGCGTTGCGAGAACCAATCTGTAAAGCCGTTCGTTCGGCTCGTGCTCCGGCAGAAACTCCGTAAGCAGTTCAGCCAAGTACGAGAATGTGCTCGCGGTCTCGACGTCGCGCGCCCCCCGCTCGAAATGAGAACGCAGAATGTCACACGTAGAGACGCTAACAAGGTCGCGTCCTTCTTTCTGAAAGTAGCCCAGCGCAACTTCGGTAAATGGCTCGAGCGCAGAGCCGAAGCGGCTTCTGATTTTTCGCGCGCCGTGGGCCACGCCGCGCACCTTGCCCTGGTCCTTTGTCAAAAACACACAGATCTTGTCCGCTTCTTTGAGCGCGTATGTGCGCAGCACAAAGGCCTCTGTCTTATGAAGTGGCATTGATGAAATGGCCTCGCTCGCGAGATTATATCAGAGCGCGGCAAGCTCACAGCAGCGGTGGACGTAGTGGTCTTGAGCGCGCGATTTCATACACAACAGGAGTGCGAGATGAAACAGTTCTTACTGCTAACCGCGGCGCTGGCTTCGCTCGGAGCGCTCTCCGCAGCAAATCCTCAACAGGAGAGCACGAAGCTCGACAAGATTCAGCAGGCATTGAAAGACGACGTGCCGCGTATACTCTGCGTTGATGAACGCGTCGCCACTGGAGGCCAGCCAACTGATGCGGCATTCGCGAAGCTCGCGGCGAACGGTTATCGAGCGGTGCTCAACCTTCGCACCGCATCTGAAGGCATCGATCTAAAACACGAACAAGAAGCGGTGGAAAAAGCTGGAATGCGATACGTCAACGTACCTATCGTCTCGAGCGCGCCTAAGCCTGAACAGGTTGGCGAGTTCATCAAGGCGGTGAAAGACAAAGACAACCAGCCGATGCTGATTCACTGCGGCAGCGCAAATCGAGTCGGCGCGTTTTGGATGATCTATAGAGTGGTCGATCAAGGATGGCCGGAGGACAAGGCGCTCGAAGAAGCAACGAAGATAGGTCTGACCAGTCCTGTGCTGAAGAAATTCGCCCACGACTACATTGTGGCTCATCAGCCTAAGAAAACATTCTCGGACTGATCGTACTGAAGTGCGCTCCGTTGCCTCACGTAAGAATCAACTCGAAACCACTTAGCTTTTTTGACCAGCGCTTCTCGACCATGTAACATTGACGCGTGATCACCCCAACAGAGTTACGCGTAGCTAGCGAATCAGAACCCATCGCGTCAAAGGAACGAAAGCTTAGGGAACTCCTGCGAAGCTTCGGCTCTGTCATCGTCGCATTCTCGGGCGGAGTCGATAGCGCTTATCTGGCTTACGTCGCAGGTGAGGCACTCGGCGAACGCGCGCTCGCGGTCACCGGCGACAGCGCTTCATATCCGACCTTCCAACGCGAACTGGCTGATCAGATCACGGGGAAGTTCGGAATTCGGCACGAGGTCATTTTTACGGAAGAGTTCGAAGACTCGAACTACACCAGCAACCCGCCGAACCGCTGTTACTATTGCAAGTCGGAGCTCTATACCAAGTTGGATCAGTTGGCGCGCGAGCGCGGATTTGAAGTCATCTGCGATGGAACCAATGCCGATGACGTTGGCGACTACAGGCCGGGAAGGCAAGCCGCACGAGAGTTGGGAGTGCGGTCCCCGCTTTTGGAATGCGGTATGAGCAAGTTGGACATCCGCGAGCTGTCGCAATATGCTGGCCTTCCAACCTGGAACGAGCCGGCCTCCGCGTGCTTATCCTCGCGAGTGCCTTACGGACAAATGGTTACTATTGAGAAGCTGTCAATGGTAGACAAAGCAGAAATCGCGTTGAAGCAACTTGGCTTTCGGCAGGTCCGTGTGCGACACCACGGCGATGTTGCTCGCATAGAAGTCGCGGAAGAAGAGATGCCGCGGGCGCTTGATCCTGAGATGGCGCATCGGATGTCGGCTGCCCTGAAAGCGCTGGGCTTTAAGTACGTAACGCTCGACCTCGAGGGCTATCGGACAGGCTCGTTGAATGAAGCCCTGAAACTCTAATGTACAGCAGGTTGTCTAACCTGCTGTAATATGGCGGGAATCATCCGCAGGCAACCTACGGTACTTCAGGGCCGAACCTTCCGTGTCGTCCGGCGCCGCTGGCAAACTTTTTTGCCCCTGCCGAGGTTTCTTCTGCCAATGCAAAGAGGCCGTGATTGAATTCATTCGCAATCGCTTGCTCAAAGCTTAGATCGAACTGCTCGTAAGCTGAAATCCTGTCGCCTCGCATGCAGACCTGCGGGAAGTGCGCCAACTCGCGCGCCAGCTCTTCAGCGGCTCCTCGCGCTGTCCCCTTCGGCACGACTCGATGAACTAGTCCGATGTTCAGCGCTTCGCTCGCGCCAACCGGGCGGCCGGTCAATATCAAATCGAGCGCGCGGCTTAGCCCTATCAATCTGGGCAAGCGGACTGTCCCTCCATCGATCAGCGGGATTCCCCAACGGCGGCAGAATACGCCAAGCACGGCGTCTTCTTCCATCACTCTCAAATCGCACCACAGCGCGAGCTCAAGCCCACCCGCTACAGCGTAGCCCGAGATTGCCGCGACCACCGGTTTGCTCAAGACCATTCGTGACGGCCCCATCGGGCCATCGCCGGTCGGTTCAGTGCGATTGTGGTTACCCGTGGCGATTGCTTTCAGATCCGCCCCAGCGCAGAACGTCCCGTTGTCGCCGTACAGTACTCCCACACAGGCCTGGTCGTCCTGGTTGAACACACGGAAGGCCTCCGTCAGCGCTTGCGCGGTTTGGCGATCGACGGCGTTACGAACATCGGGTCGGCTCAGTATCACTGTCGTAACCGGTCCGTTCCTCTCGATGCACACCGACATAAATGCCCCTTGAGATCAGAAAAAGCGTGATCGGTCGTGGATTGTTCCCGCTGACAGCCCGGCTCTTTTGCCGAGGGTGTGATTCAACTTTTCGCTAGCGATTCGGATTCGAGTTTCTCGAGCCGCACTTCCAGGTCGCGTATGTCTGCATTGATCGTGAGCAAGTTGTCGTTGAGGATTTCGATCTTGCGTTCGACGCGACGAAGTCCGGCGTTGAGATCGGCTCGGAGTTCTTCCTGACCTTTGCGCAACTCTTCCTGACCGTTGCGCAAACCTTCCTGACCGTTGCGCAGTCCGTCTTGACCTGCCTTGATTTCGCTCAATTCGCTTGTGAACCGCTCGCCCCAATCGTTCATGCGGGCTAGAACCGTTTCGATCGTAGGCTTGGTGGAAATTTCGTCGTTGCTCATGTGGCACCTGCTAATACTGCTCAGTACATGATGTCAAGGCTATGAGCCCCCACCCAGGAAGTCTGGCATACGATAACACGACAAGGACCGTCCAGTCACTCAAACTTCACTTCGGGGACCTCGCGCTTGGACGGATCAGCCTTGAACTCTTGCTCCCGCTGGAAGCCGAACAGGTTTGCGAAGATCACCCCGGGAAAACGTGCCCGGGACGTGTTGTAATCCGCTGCCACCTGATTGTAGTCCTGCCGGGAAACGCCAATGCGATTCTCTGTGCCCTCGAGCTGGGTCATGAGATTCTTGTACTGCTCGCTGGCCTTTAAGTCAGGATAGTTCTCCGTGATGACCAGCAACCGGCTGAGCGCGCCGTCCAACTGTGAATTCGCAGCGATCTTCTCGTCCGGCGTCGCTTGAGGGTTGATCAGTCGCGATCGCGCCTGAGCTATTTCACTGAAGACTTGCTCTTCGTGTTTGGTATAACCCTTCACGGTGCTCACTAAGTTAGGAATCAAATCTGCTCGACGTACGAGATTGACGTCGACGTTCGACCATTTCTGCTTCACGACCTCGCGTTTCCCAGTGAGCGAATTGTACGTGCCGCAAGCTCCTCCGCCGACAATGAGAAACAAGAGCAGCGCGCCAATTAAGACAAACATCCCCGTTCTCGATTTCGAACGACGCTGCGACTCAACGTGAGTCTGCTGCGCTGCGAACTCCTGGCGAAACTGCTCCCGCTCGTCGGTACCCGTGCCCTTATCATAAAGACCGCTCATATGCTCCTCCTCGCTGTTGATCAATTTACGTGGCGACGATGGCGTCGGGTCGCCTGCTCTCGTGAATCGGCGTTCGAGCAGCCATCGCGCTCTCAAGCATATCGCTAATTCGCTCAACCATCGGTATCAGCGTCTTGCCATCCAACGCCGAGATTATAACCGCAGCGGACGCCTCCCGCAGATTTGAACTCTCGCTCTGGCTCAATAGATCGGACTTGTTGAAGACGAGCAACCGCGCAATTCCTGACAGATTCAGCTCGTCGAGTATCTTCTCGACCGAGGCGATGTGACTATCGAGCTGCGGGCTGCTTGCGTCAACAAGATGAATCAGCACATCCGAGCCTTCCATCTCTTCGAGTGTCGCGCGGAACGCCGTTATCAAATCGGGCGGCAGATCGCGAATGAATCCGACCGTGTCGTTGATGATGACCTCTTGATCGCGCGGCAGCCTCAATCGCCGGCTCGTCGGGTCGAGGGTAGCGAACATCCGGTCTTCCGCCGTGACCGTCGACGCAGTGAGCGCGTTCAGCAGCGTCGACTTCCCGGCATTCGTGTATCCGACGATTGAGATTATCGGGAGGTCGCGCCGCATTCGACGCGTCCGCTGAACGCGACGGCTGGTGCGAATATTCTCGATCTGTTTTTCAAGAAGATGAATTCGGTCACGCACGCGGCGGCGGTCCACTTCGAGTTTTGTTTCGCCGGGACCGCGCCCTCCGATTCCGCCCATCAATCGCGACATCTCAATACCCGACCCGGTGAGGCGCGGGAGCATGTATTTCAACTGCGCAAGCTCGACCTGAATCTTTCCTTCGCGACTCTGCGCGCGCTGGGCGAAGATGTCCAGTATTAGCTGAGTGCGATCGATGATCTTCAGGTCGGTCGCTTCGTTTATCACGCGAACCTGGGCTGGCGACAGGTTCTGATCAAAGATGATGACATCGGCCCCAAGCTGGAGGCTGCGAATGATCAACTCGTCCAGCTTGCCGCGGCCAATGAGCGATCGAGGGTCAAGCTTTTGCCGTCGCTGAACTATTGAGTCGAGCACGACGACTCCAGCAGAACGCGCCAGCTCGCGAAGCTCTTCGAGGGACTCCTGCGCTGATGCGGCGCTTCCGGTGGTCACACCCACAAGAATGGCTCGGTCTCGGTGATCACGCGGATTTCGGATATGACGCGCGCGCGCCAGCTCCTCCTCAAGCGACTCAATCAAGTCGATGAAATCGATGTCCAGTTGGCTCGGCACCTGGGGCTCCAGAAAGCCCCACATCGCCGGTTGCTCTTCAGTCGAAAGCGCATCATCGATCTCATTGGAAGCACTTGCGGAGCCGGGACCGTTAGCCGGCAACAAATGCGCTGCGCGAACGAGCCCAGGCATTCCGTCACTGCGCACATCAATCTCGACCATCAGATCGAGCCTGAGCAGCGCGAGGTCGGTCAAGTCGTCTTGCGTCAGCCCCTCGCCGGCCAGATGCGTGTGAAGGCACCGCAACCCGCGAAAGCGGTCGGCGCCCATGCGCACGCGTTTCAGATCTGGCAGCACTATGCTGCGAGCATTACCGACGATTACGTGCTCGACGTAGCCGTTGCGATTGACGAGCACCCCGATCTGACGGCGAATCTCATGTGACGCTTCCGACAGTTGGCGCGCAAACTCCTGGGTGACGATCTGCCGTGGTGGGATCCGCCTCTGGTAAAGCTTTTCGAGGCGGCGAATTTGATTAGGCTTGAGTCCCTGTAGATTCCCGTCGATGTTGCTAATGGTTTTCTCCTCCACTGCGCCGGCAAGTGAGCCGCACAAGAGGTATTCTACACCAATCGACCGGACAGGAGTAGAAAGGAAAAAGGGGAGTCACTTGTCAATGACCTGACTTCTTCCGCTTGCCTTTTGTTTCCCGTTTGGCTACTATGAACCCATTCTGAACGGTGGAACATCACCCGCGACATTTCTAGCTGGAAAACTACCGCGGACAACGTCGGCGCTAACTCGAGGTTACCGCGTTCGGCTCTGCGGTTCGGACCCGATCGAAAACAGCGAGGAGCGCGTGCGGCGCTCGGTAACCGTTTAGAACCTCAATTCATCGTTGGAGGATGTGCCTGTGAATAGGAAGCTAATAAGACCTACACTTGCGGAAGTAAGGGAGCGATCTGATCGCGATTCCCAGCACCGCCGCAACCAGTCTGACCCGAATCGCAAACGGGTGCCACCCGAACAGACTCACGCCGAGAGCTTCTACTACAAGAAGCAGATGGACAACAGGACACTAATGGTAATAGTGCTTCAGGATGGCGAAGAGCTTAGAGGAAGCATCGAGTGGTATGACCGCGGCTGCATCAAGCTGCATCGCACCGAAGGGCCCAACCTGCTCGTGCTCAAACACAACATCAAGTACATGTACAAGACCGAAGACGCCGAAGGCAACGGCGATAGCGAGGACCATATTGGGGATCACATAGAGGAGGCGCTGGAAGAGTAAACCGGCGGCTGAGTTTTCCGCTCTATCCTCACCTCGCAGCGATGGACCCTGTGACGCGAGCACCTGGCAGTCCCGACAAACCGCGTGTTGGAATCACAATTGGAGACCCGGCCGGCATCGGCCCCGAGATCGTCCTGAGGGCCGTCGCCGAAGACGGTGTGCGCGCAGCTTGCTCTCCGGTTATCATCGGTGACGCCGCTGAGCTTCGCAGGCAAGCGCACGTGATTGGACTGGCTGCTGATTTCGACACCATCGCCCCTGAGCAGTTCGCTGTTGGCAACTTCGTTAACCCGGTCATTTATGATACCGGCAAAACGAACGGAAGCGTGAAC
Organism: Acidobacteriota bacterium; assembly: GCA_038040455.1. Taxonomy (GTDB): domain Bacteria; phylum Acidobacteriota; class Blastocatellia; order UBA7656; family UBA7656; genus Onstottus_A. The sequence goes on along the minus strand of JBBPIH010000019.1, from coordinate 96,394 downwards.
TGGGGAGCCTTGACCGCATCGTCTGGACTCGCAGCAATCACGGCAATCGAAGCGTGCGTAAGACTGTGCCTCGCGGGTCAGCTCGAAGCGATGACGACTGCGCCAATCAACAAAGAATCACTCAAGCTCGCCGGTTCACCGTTTCCGGGTCACACCGAAATGATCACCGAGTTGTGCGGCGCAGATGAATCGCTTATGTGCTTCTTCGCCGGCGATCTAAAGGTCTTTCTGTTGACGATCCACTGCAGCCTCTCGGAGGCAATCAAATCAATCACAAGAGAGCGTGTCGCAAGCGCGATCGCGTTGGCTGATCGCGAGCTGCGAAGGTTTGGAATCCCCCGGCCCCGAATAGCCGTGGCGGGACTCAATCCTCACGCCGGAGAGCACGGACTGTTTGGCTCCGAGGAGGCTAGCGAAATCGAGCCGGCAATCGAAGAGTGCCGAAAGAAGCTCGGCATCGACGTCTCGGGTCCCTGGGCTGCCGATACTCTGTTCTTGCGTGCGTGGCGCGGCGAGTTCGACGCCGTAGCCGCCTGCTATCACGATCAGGGATTGATCGCGGTTAAATGCCTCGCATTCGGCCACGCTGTTAACGTAACGCTCGGGCTGCCGATAATACGAACTTCTGTCGATCACGGCACAGCCTTTGATATCGCAGGCCGCGGGATTGCCGATCACGGCAGCATGGTCGAAGCTATTAAGCTTGCGGCCCGTCTCGCGGAGGTGGAAAACAGCAGGCAGTAAGGCAGGTCTACGCGTTGTGCCTCGTGCCTACCGCTCAGGAGGAATGATGAGAGTTGCTCTAATGGCTTTGATACTGATCGCTGCTGCGGTTTCGTCGTTCGGTTTCGCACCTCCGACTGCCAGATATGATCCGCTTCGATTGCCGGAAGAGAAGCACCTGCGCAACATTCGCCAGCTCAGCCTCGGCGGCGAGAACGCTGAAGCCTATTTCTCGGCCGACGGAAAGAAATTGATCTTTCAATCGACGCGTGACGGGGTTGCTTGCGATCAGATCTACACGATGAACGTTGATGGCTCGAATGTGCGAATGGTTTCGACCGGCAAGGGCCGAACCACCTGCTCGTATTTCTTCACAAACGGAAAGCGGATCACCTATTCATCCACCCATCTCGCGAGTCCCGACTGTCCACCGAAGCCAGACTTCTCGAAGGGATATGTGTGGGCTATCTATCCGGCCTTCGACATATTCAGCGCCGCGCCTGACGGGTCCGATCTCAGGCAGATAACGAAAACGGCTGGTTACGATGCTGAAGCGGTGATTTCTCCTAACGGAAAAAAGATCGCGTTCACCTCGATGCGTGACGGCGACCTGGATATCTACACGATGGATCTGGATGGAAAGAACGTAAAGCGGCTTACGAGCGAGATCGGTTACGACGGCGGTCCGTTTTGGTCGTACGACAGCCAATGGATCGTGTTTCGCGCTCATCATCCGAAGACTGAAAAAGAAAAGGCCGACTACCTCGGACTTCTAAAAGAGAGTCTGATTCGACCCACCGCGCTTGAGATCTGGGTGATGAAGGCCGACGGCACCGGCAAGCGTCAGGTGACGAACAACGGAAAGGCCAACTTCGCGCCGTACTTCTTCCCCGACGGCAAGCGAATCATTTTCGCTTCAAACAGTGCCGATCCGAAGGGCCGCGACTTTGATCTCTACGCGATCAACGTTGATGGGACCGGGCTTGAACGCATCACCTTCAACCCGACGTTTGATGGCTTTCCGATGTTCAGTCCGGACGGAAAGAAGCTGGTGTTCGCGTCGAACAGAAACGCCAGAGTCCAAGGCGATACCAACGTGTTTATAGCCGATTGGGTCGACTGAAATAAGTTACTCGCCGGTTGCACTGACTCAGACAAATTGCTCGCCAGTTGAATACAAGAGCCTGAGTCTCCAGTGTAAAAGGGTGGTTTGCCCCCTGTTTCCCAAGACGAGAAGTATCATGCTCAGGCTCGCGGTCGGGAAGGGTGGCTTGCCCCCGCTGTTTCCTAAGACTCTTCTAGACTCACAGCGATGTATTCCTCAGCATTTACCACGCGGGGGCAAGCCACCCTTCCCGACCACGAGCTTGAGTATCACATCGCACGCACACATCATGCCATCTTAGAAAGGTCTCTGCTGGCAAGTCTCGCCTTCTCATGGAATCAACACTATCTTCCCGAACGCCCCGGGCTCCAGCACCGCTTCGTGAGCGCGAGGCGCATCGCCAAGCGACATCTCTTTTCCCACAACTGGCTTCAACGTGCCGTTCTCCAGCCCCGCTACCAGCGCCGCATGAATGCTCGATCGATCTTGTTCAGAGGTATTGACGAGCGACATTCCCAGTATGCTCAAGTCGCGAGTCATCGCCGCGCGCGGATCTATCTCGACGGGGCCGCGGCTGCCGATTACCACAACGCGGCCGTGCTTCGCCAGAACGCCGAGGGCTTTCCCCAGGTTCACGTTCGCGAGCATCTCGAGAATCACATTTACGCCATCGCCGTCAGTCAACGCGAGAACCTGATCCAGATAGCCCGCGGCGTGATGATCGAGCACGTGATGCGCACCAAGCTCGGCAACATTGCTTCGTCCCTTTTCGGTGCCACCTGTCGCGATGATAGTCAATCCCGCGGCCCGGGCTAGCTGCACAGCGGCGATGCCAACTCCGCCGGTCGCGCCGTGCACAAGCACGGTCTCGCCTGCGCGAGCGCCAGCGCGTTGAAAGAGAGCCCGATAGGCCGTCGCATAAGGAACGCCGACCGCCGCCCCTTGCTCAAATGTTAAATGGGAGGGCAGCCGGTGCACCTGCAACTGATCGCACAGAGCCTGCTGAGCGTACGCCCCGCTGATCGTTCCCGCGACGTAGACGCTGTCGCCCGGTGCAACGCGCGTAACACCTTCGCCGATCGACTCGACGACGCCGGCCCCATCCATTCCGGGAGTGTATGGCAAGGACGGCCTTACAGCGTACAGCCCAGCTCTTATGTAGGTGTCTACCGGGTTGACGCCGACGGCATTGACTCGCACGACAACTTGTCCCGCACTTGGTGTTAGATCGGGCACGTCTTCGAGCTGCATCACCTCAGGTCCGCCGAACTCGTGAACTCGAATGGCTTTCATGATTTCTCCCTTTTTCGTCGAGTTACGTATAGCACGCGGCGCAGGGCGTGTGAAGCATACACAGGTGCAGTTTTAAGCTCCGGGCCTGGCGCGCAAAACGTCAGGTTCAATTTGCAGTAGTAAGAACGCCCCGCTTCGTATAGAATAATGCCCGTTTTGCAAGCAGCCACGGCGCTGCTCTTCATTATCAACCCGCCTTTAGTCAGGTGAGGCGGGAAGAAGGGATCAGACAACATTAGACTATGGGGTAACACAAGTGCACGTTAACGGTAATGGATCAGATAAGGCGAAGTCGAATGGCCACGTCCTTCATACTGCGATGGAAGCTCCCGCCGATGGCGGCAAACTGATAGTCCTCACCGCGCCGCTAACCGAGACGATCGACCATGCGGGCTACTTCATTCAAATGGGCATGGCGTCCATGCCGATATGGATGGAAGGCGTGCTGAATCGCAAGTATCCGAATTGGCGCAACGTTGAGTATAACGAGGACAGCTCGGCTCGCTACATGCCCGCGGGCAGTCGCGTGCTTGAAGCATCGCTCCTGCGCGAGTATTCGGCTGATGACATCGTCGCTTGCTATCCCGATGATCTTCACAAGTTCATCGGGCCAAACACGCGCGTCGTAGCAGTCTCGACTCACAACCCGCTGGGCGTTACGTTCGCCGCCGGCGTGTACACTTCGATCTTCGGCTCATCCAAGATGCCCATCAATTCCCACTATTCGCGGTTGATGTTCGAAAAGATCAAGACCAACCCATATCGAGACAGCTTCAAAGTCATCGTCGGCGGTTCTGGCGGTTGGCAGATTATTCAGACTGACCTTTATGAAGAACTGGGAATCGACTGCATAGTTGAAGGGCGCAGCGAGTCTCTCGACACCCTCGATCTCTTTCGCAAAGCCATTCGTGGTGAAGAACTGCCGCGAGAGATCGAAGTCAAACATCCGACGGACCGGAACAGCATTCTCTTTCCCGACAAGCGAACCACGTTCGGTGTCGTCGAGATGACCACGGGCTGTGGCCGGCGCTGCCAGTTCTGCCTTCCGGACTTGAACCCTCAGATCGATCTTCCGAAGGACCAGATCCTGAAAGCCGTTCGCTCCAACGTGCGCGAAGGCAACAAACAGATTTCGCTTGCTACCGAAGACATGTTCATCTGGGGTCAGGTGCACACCGATACGCCGTTCTACTTCCCGAATCGCGAGGCGCTTCTTTCACTCTACTCTGATATCGTCGACACGCCGGGCGTCGAGCAGCACGTGCTCAGCCACTGCACGATGGCTCCGGCCGTCGTCGATCCACTTCTAATCAAGAAGCTCTCCGACATCTTGCTGCCGAAGAGTCCGATTCACCTGCCTTACCTCAGCTCGCATCCGCAGAAGAAGGCCATGGTGCCGCTGATCGGTCTGGAAACCGCGTCGCTGCGGATGGCGAAGATGATCATGCCGAGCAAGGGCGTTCCCTTCTCTATCGAAGACTGGCCGAGCGTCGTGATTCAAGGCTTGACCACGCTGAACGCAAACAACTGGTTCCCGGCGATGACGTTGATGATCGGCAATCCCGACGAAAACGACGAAGACGTGAAGGCGACGCTCGATCTGATCTACGAAGTCGAGCGGCGCGGGTTATTCGCGTTCTTCATCCCGTCGATCTTCACTCCATTGCACGACACGCGGATGGAAATGAAGACGGGCGTGACCGAGACTATGCAGCTCTCACCGCTTCAGTGGCAGTTGATGATGAAGTGTTGGAAAATGAACCTTCGGCCGGGTCAGTACAGTTGGTGGGCCCCGACGGCTTGGAAAGTGGGCGCGATCGCGCTGTGGATGTACAAGCTAAGAAAGTTGAACGGCCCGAACTTCAAGTGGCCATTGCTAATGTTTTCGAGTGCGATGTCAGAGAGGATGATGGGCCGGTTGGGCAAGATCTACACTGGCAAGCCGATCAAGGTGAAGACTCGCAAGGAGCTGATTGCTGGGTTGAAGCCGCACTACTTGCAATACCTGCGAGCTGACAACGGCGACTTGCCCGAGGGTTACACGCAGTCCGCACGCACGAGCAAGGCGGCGATGGCTCTTCCGGTTTTGTCTTGAGCTGTCGCGCGGCCCGTAGTTCCGGTACGAGGGATAGCGAGCAGCTGCCTGTCCCATACACTCAGTTGAATAAAGACTAAGACGCTGGTAATACTTCTTCTGCTGTGAATAAGACTGGGCGGAAGAATATGGGAACTTTTCTTGTCAGGTGCAAGATTGAGAATGTCTCAGACCGCGAGAAGTCTGCGGTGTTAACCAAGGTTCTGGTTGATACTGGCAGCGAATACACCTGGGTTCCAGCCACCACTCTTGAGAAAATCGGCATTGAGCGAGAGAAGAAGGACGTGGAATTCGTGATGGCGAATGGACAGCGAATCACTCGCGCCGTAGGCTTTGCAGTTATCCGGCTGGACAGGTACTTCACCGTTGACGAAGTGGTCTTTGCAGAAAAGGGAGACCTGCTGCTCGGGCGCGAACTCTCGAAGGCTTAACCCTTACGGTTGATCCCAGAAAGAAAAAACTGGTTGCTTCAGGTCCAGTACTCGCTGCATGAAGGACTAAGGTTCTCACAAGCCAGAAGCTTAGGCCGTTAGCGGTCATCGAAACGAGGTGCAAGCTTGACGACATTGAACCGGCGGCGATTCATCGAACTCGGAGGCGTAGCCGGCACGCTCGGAGCCGTTTCACCCGGGTTCTCGTTTGGTGCTGCTCAGCGGATACGTGGTGACGCGGCTCAGGACCCTAATGACCGGGTTATACGCTTGAGCGGGGACGGTCTCGGCCTCACTACGACACAGTATTCACGCCTCCTCGCGCACCTCGCCGAGCAAAAAGGTATTGTTCCAGACTCGTATATCCTTGACGGGGTAGTCGACGAATTGGAGAAACAGTTCGCCCGCATTCTTGGCAAGGAGCGCGCGGTATTCATGCCGACAGGGACCCTGGCGAACCACCTCGCCGTAAGGGCGCTCGCCGGCGGCTCGAGCCGCGCCATCGTTCAGGCCGAGAGTCATCTATATCTCGACAGTGGCGACTGCGTACAAACTCTAAGCAACATAACGCTGATGCCGCTCGCACCAGGCCGCGCGGGCTTCACTGCGGACGAAGTCCAGCAGCTACTCGATCAGACCCGAACGGGCCGAGTTGCGTCGCGAGTGTCGGTCATATCTATTGAATCACCTGTGCGCCGCAAGCAGGGCGCAATCTTTGATCCAACTGAGCTGAAAAAAGTCGTAGCGCTTGCGCGGCGGGAAGGCATTCGACTTCACCTGGATGGCGCGCGTTTGTTTCTGGAGGCGGCATATGCCGGAAAGGAAGTCGCGGAGTACACGCAGCCATTCGACACCGTGTATGTATCTTTGTACAAGTATTTCAACGCAGCCTCGGGCGCGATTCTAGCGGGCCCACGCGATTTGCTCGATGGAATGTATCACACGCGCCGAATGTTCGGCGGAGGGCTCAGCCACGCATGGCCTTTTGCGGCTGTGGCGCTTCACTACCTCTCGGGCTTTTCGGAACGCTTCACGCGCGCTATTCGCAGCTCCGACGAGTTGATTCGTGTGTTGCGCGAGAACAATGCTTTCACGATCGAGCGTATTCCGTCGGGTACAAACCTGTTTCATCTTCATGTCCGCGGAACAGACGCGACTGCTTATCAGAAGAAGCTCGCGGGGATGGGGGCCATGCTTCCGGCGCCGTCACCGGACGGTAGGTTCTTGATAGGTGTGAACGAGACATTGAATAGGACAACTACAGCGACGCTTGCTGATACCCTTCGACGCGCCCTTGCCAGTTGATTCCTCTAGCGGACTTTATAGAGACAGCTTGTTACATAGTCGCACCCCAGCGGGGTGCCATGTCTATAGAGACAGCTGTTACATAGTCGCACCCCAGCGGGGTGCCATGTTTATAGAGACAGCTAGTTACATAGTCGCACCCCAGCGGGGTGCAATGTCCGTAAGCGCTCGTAGAACTAGACTACGCCGGCACATAGCACCCCGCTGGGGTGCGTATCGCTCTCCACGCGTTTTCTATAGACATTCAACTCCTACGGAGTTGCTCGCGGAGGCGGTCCTGGAACCCTCGAAGAGATGGCCCTGCCACCTAATGAATCATGATGTCGTAGACATTGATGGATTCTGGACATTCCTGAGGATCATAATCGAGCCGTCGAACAGCCATAACAAATCAACTGAGCTTGCCGATGCATCAACGCGCAGAGGACCGGAATGTTCATAACGTATCTGCCTTTACATCGGCTCACTTCTTTTGGATAATCGGGTCCGTTGCACTGGTTACTCTTCGCCACGCGTTCACACTCGAACGCAGCAAATTGCACGAATTTCGGAGCAAGCTTGAGACGGCGAAGGGATGACAACACACAATGACTAATCAACTGGCCCTCGGAAAGGAGCAACACCTGTGCGAATCGCATCCTTCAATGTTGAGAATCTATTCCGGCGTGCCCGCGTGATGAACCAGGAAACCTGGAGCGCAGGCAAGGACATACTCACCGAATACAGCCGGTTGAACACGATACTCCAAAAGGCGGTCTACACTCCTGCAGACAAGAACAAGATACTCGCAAGCATCGGTAAGCTCGGACTCAACAAGAGTGACGAATCCAAGTTTGTAATCCTCCGCCAGAACCGTGGCCACCTGCTCAAAAGATCAACGTCGGGTCCGCCCGAAGTAGTCGCCGAAGGCCGCGGCGACTGGATCGGCTGGGTCGAGCTCCGAACTGAAGCGGTCAATGAAGTGGCGACACAAATGACCGCTAGGGTAATTCACGAGGTAAACGCCGACGTGCTCGCGGTCATCGAAGCGGAAGATCGGATCGCATTGAAGTACTTCAATGATCAATTATTGAAGCCAGTGAACGCGACCTATGATGGGATCATGCTGATTGACGGCAACGACGACCGGGGAATCGACGTCGGCCTCCTGTTCAGGGACGGCCTAACGATCGAATCGATGGTCAGCCATGTTGACGACCTGGTGGACGGCATCCGGGTTTTCAGCCGAGACTGCCCCGAGTACCTGATCCGAGTCAGCGATACGACTCGCCTCTTGCTCCTGGTGAATCATCTCAAGAGCAAAGGCTTCGGCTCGGCGGCTGATTCGAACGCGCGGAGAATGCGACAGGCCCAGCGGGTCCGGGAGATCTATGATCTGCGGAGATCGCAAGGAATCGAGCTGATCGCCGTTCTCGGGGATCTCAACGACACGCCCAATAGCGATCCACTGCAACCGCTGCTCGGGGGAGCATCGGAGCTCAAGGACATTTTTGATCATCCTCAGTTCCAGAGCGACGGCCGGCCGGGGACCTTCGCCAATGGAACCGCCTCCAATAAGATCGATTACATTCTGCTCTCGCCTGCGCTGTTTCAGCGGGTCGAGACCGGCGGCCTCTTGAGAAAAGGGGTCTGGGGAGGCAAGAACGGAACGCTGTTCCCACATTACGAAGAAATGAAGAAGGCGATCCACGCTGCTTCCGATCACGCTGCTATCTTTGCCGACCTGAACCTCTAGTGACCGGATCTTCCGAAAGCTCCTCATCGCCACGTTTCGAGCACGGCGATTCTGGTGGGATGAGTTCTCGCGCTAATCAGGGACTCGCTTATCCCGTTATCAGCATCGCTTCCATCGCAAGCTGGCGGTTGACGTTTCGCGGCAGCGCCACAAAGATTTGCTCGATTCTATCCGCCCATTCCGTTATCTGCTCGATCGTAATATTCTCGGCGACTCGCCTGAGGCGTTCGGCGATGTCCGCGTTCGTCAGCGAATCTTCAGCGCCGTTCAACTTCAAATGAAAAAGGTCCTCGAGCAAGACAGTCAACGTATCGAGGTGTTCTTCGAACCCGTCCTTCTCGAGCCTCCGGCCAAGGTACTCGCTCGCGCCGAGCAGCTTTGTGATCTCGCGCGTCGAGCCAAGCGTCTCGACGAGCTCCAGCATCGTGTCCCGCATCCCGCGGTACTCATTCAGATCGATTTCAAAAGCGCGGCCCATGCTTCCTCGCGCGAGGCGCGCGAGCAATCGCGCCTCCTCCATCGGTCTATTCTCTTTCCGCAGGTGCTCTTCAATTTCACTTGCGCTGAGCGGCGCAAAGCTTAGCATCAGACAGCGTGAGCGAATCGTTTCAATCAACGAATAAGGCTTCGAGGTAACAAGAACGACGAGCGAGGTTGGGGGCGGCTCTTCAAGCGTCTTCAGTAGAGAGTTTGCGGCCTGGTGAAGCAGGTATTCCGCCTCATCGATAATGAAAACGCGGCGGCGGCCCTCGTAAGGACGGAACTGAGCCTGTTCAGACATCGAGCGCGTCTGTTCAATCTTGATGAACTGGCTCTTGTAGTCCTTCTTGATTGTAGGGTCTTTGCATTCGCGCAGCACGATCCGCACGTCACCATGTTCCCGGCGCTCAATCTTGCGGCAAGTCACACACTCTCCGCACGCGTCCCCTTGCTTCACGTGGTCGCAGTTGAGCGCTTGCGCGAGCGCGACCGCGAAGTGGTATTTGCCGACTCCACACGGCCCGGCCATCAAGAGCGACTGCCCGATTCGCCCTTCGGATACCGCGCGTTGCAGCAGTCTTTTAATCCGTTCGTTTCCGATGAGTGTTGAGAATGGCATGAGCAGAATTCAGGATACAGGATGCGGGTTTCTTCGAGGAAGCGAAATACCACTGAATCCTGTATTCTGCTTCCTGTGCTGAAGAACTTTCTCGAATCCAGACTGGGAAAATGGAAGCGGCTCGAAGAACTCACCGCTCGAGCGTCCCGGCTTCGATTAAAGAGTCTTTCCGGCGAAGAGGTCCGGGAATTCGGACAGCTCTACAGGCGCACGGCCGCTGATCTGGCGATCGCGCGTGAAGAAGTGCGTGACCAGCGCCTGGTGAACTACCTCAATCATCTGGTCGCTCGAGCGCACGGAGCCATCTATCGCAACGAATCTTCGGGCTTTGGCGTGTTCCTTTCGTTCTTTCGTTACGAGTTCCCTGCGGTGTTCAGGAAGACCTTCCCCTACACGCTCACCGCTTTCTTGACCTTCATACTGGCCGGAGCACTCGCAGCGGCCGCGTGTCTGATCGACGAAGGCTTCGCCGATCGCATAGCGCCACAGTTGAGACAATCAATCGCCGAGCATCACAACTGGACCGAATCGGTGAACAGGGCGAACCCGCTCGCGTCGACTTCCATTCAGACCAACAACATCAACGTAACATTCTATGCTTTTGCAGGTGGCGTCCTTGGTGGGATCGGTACGTTGTGGGTGCTGGCGCAAAATGGATTGCTGCTCGGGATGGTGATCAGCCTGTGCATTCGTTATCGCTTCTGGGAGATTCCCACTTTCATCGCCGCGCACGGCGTGATAGAGCTGACAGCCATCTTCATCTCGGGAGGCGCGGGCTTGTTGATCGGCAAAGCGCTTTTGATGCCTGGCGATCTAAGGCGAATCGACGCCCTGGTCACGAATGGACGGCTTGCGATCAAACTCATACTCGGGTGCATACCAATGCTGCTGATCGCCGGATTGATCGAAGGGTTCATCTCGCCCGCGCACATTCCGCCAGCCTACAAATTCTCGATTTCTGCGATGAGCGCGCTGGTGATGGCAATGTATTTTCTGAAGCCCGATTCCAGGTCGCATGACAACGCGGGGTGATACATTGATATCAATGTTGGACTGGTCAGCATCCGCTGTCGAGGATCGCTGGATATTGTGGAAGCAAATCCAAGCCGTTCGAAATAAGCTCAAGGAGCGGTCTAAGTCTCGTCGGTCAAGACCGCAAAGGGCGTCGTTCGACATTTACCATGACAGCTCGAAGTTGAGACTCTGTCGGCTCACAATGGAGAATTTGCCTGGCGACTGGGAAATCGATTGGGATAACGTCACGTCGGTGCTCGCCTTCAAGCGAGATCTATCGCGGTTGATCTGATCTGCCTTTACATCAATCTGCGTGATGGAACCGCAAGAGAGGTTGATGAGGAAATGAATGGATGGGACGACCTCGTTCAGGCTCTGCCAGTTTACCTTCCAGGATGTAAGGCGTGGGCGGATTGGTGGCACCCAGTAGCCGTGCCCGCTTTTAAGCCAAACGTAACGATGATTTTCAAAAGATCTCAGTGCAAGCAGGATGAAGCGGTCCAGTAGCTTTTCTACTATCAGCCAGCCGTTCGTTCACAACAACCCCCGCTCTTTCACCTCCAGATACTTATTCACCAACTCCAGCGAGAGTCTTCCTGCCGGAACGTCAAGCGCGAGGCCGCCCGCGTGGCGAATGCGTGTCAATGCTTCCTCGCGCTGGCGGAGAATCTCTTCGGCGACCGCTTGACGATACACGTCTGCAGACGACGCCGGCGACGCGCGCACCAACTCTCGAAGATCGGTATCACCGATCGTGATGATGAGCGGAAGATGACGCGGAATGAGCTGCGACGTGTGTGCCAACAACTCGGCTGACGCGTCACGATCCACCAGATCAGTAAGTATCACGACAAGCGAACGCCGCTTACAGTTCGCGCTGAAAAAACTGAACGCCCGCTTGTAGCTCGGCTCAATCATTTGGGGTTCGAGACTGTAGAGCGCTTCCATCAACCGATTGATCTGGTCCCTGCCCCGGCGCGGCGGTAGGTAACTCACCACTCGGCGCGAAAACGCGACCAGTCCAACGTTATCGCCACCGGCTGCCGCTACGTACCCAATCGACAGCGTGGCGTTGACTGCGTGATCCAGTTTTGTAAGCTTTCCGATGCGCGCAGTCATCAACCGGCCCGTGTCCAGCAGCACGACAATATTCTGGCAGCGCTCGATTGTGTACTGCCGCGTGATGACCTTTCCCCGCCTCGCCGAGGCCGCCCAGGATATGTGGCGAATCTCATCACCGATAACGAACTCGCGCAGCGACTCGAACTCCCGCCCTTGCCCGCGCACTCGCATGCGGCGAAGGCCCGGCTCGGGGCGCCGATTGCGATGAGCGTAGATCTCATGCTTTCTGGCTTCACGGATGTCGGGATAGACTTTCACATCGGTTGCCGTTTGATAGGTCAGTTGATGCCATAGCAGCCCCAGCCGAGTGCTAAATCGCAGCACCGTATTGCCAAAGCCATATTTGCCGCGCGCGGTTGGAAGCAAGCTGTATCGCCACGCTCGCGAGCGCCCAGCCGGAACGGTTAACTGCGCCTCGCGTGGACTCACGAGTTCCATTTGCGCCGGGTGTTCGTCCTTGACGATGAAGGTAACTCTGCGCCTCGCGCGATTCCCAATTCTGATCGTGACTTCATTCTCTGCGCCCATGGCGAAGCGCTCTTCCATTTCGCGCTCGACTCGGAACGCTCCCGGTTTTTCCGAAAGTAGATAGTCTGCTACAGCCGTCACCATCAACCCGGCATCGTAAAGGACCGTTACGTAGAGCGCGCCACGGCTGATCCAACCGAGCGAAAGCAGCGCAAGCCCGATAGCCAGCAGGACAAAGAATCGCGTCGTGAAAACAAATCTCAAATCCAGTAGTCCTCGTCGATGCTTCCCTCCGCAAGAGCCCCTAACAGTTCCGCGACGCTCGCGAAGCTTGCGATGGTGTGCACCGCGGCCCTGATCTGATACGGCAGCTCAAAACGCGCGAGCGCCTCTCGAGCCATGATCCACATTTCCTCATCTACTTCGTCGGTGTTCAGGCGAGTAGTGAATTCGCTCTCGGCTGGATAAGCGAAGGTGAGCATGTGATAGACCGGTCCAGCGCGGGCGCTGGTGTGGATGTTCCTCAAGGGCACCAGACGCTCGGTGTCTATCTCGATCCCAATCTCTTCCTGGACCTCCCGACGCGCCGTTGCTTTGATGTCAGTGTCATCGGGGTCCAACCGGCCTCCGGGGAAAACAAACGCGCCCGGGTAGTAGCGAAAGTGCGCAGGCCGGCGGTTCAAATAGACTTCGATCCCGCGCTCGGTATCTCTCACGAACGCAACAGCCGCCGCAGGGATCGGTTCCTTTCGCTCTCTCATATCAAATGGCGTGATGCGTGAAACGTGATCCGCCCGTGATGCGTGAAGGGTGAAGGGTGATGGTGATGATTGATGGATCCTCCTCAAACATAAAGCTCAAATTTCAAAGGCGACGTACGAAGGATCACAGGTTGGGAAGGGGATGGAGGATCGAGGATCGACGATCGAGGATGAAGGATCGAGGATTGAAGATCGACTATCGATGATCGAGGGCATCTACCCCAATCCTCAACCTTCTATCCTCGATCGTCGATCCTCGATCCTCCATCCCCTTCCCAACCTGTGATCCTTCCCATTGATCCCTCCTAAACAGTTTCTCGCATCACGCATCACGTTTCACTCTCATCTCGGCACATCGATGCTCGCGATCACTTCGTCGAGCACCTGGTCGGGCAACGTGCCCTCGATTTCCGCTTCTGAGCGCAACACTATCCGATGGCGCAGCACTGGCTTGGCGATCTCCTTCACATCGTCAGGGGTTACGAAGTCGCGGCCTCGAATTGCAGCCACCGCCTTTGAGGACAGCAACAGGGCAACCGCCGCTCGCGGGCTTGCGCCCCATGAAACGTTGATCGCGCTCCGAGTCCCGCGAATGATCGACACGATGTACCGCTGAACGCCTTCCTCAACCGTTACGCCGCGCACCTGCGAGCGACAACTGAGCACCGCGGCCACATCGGGAAGGCGCTGTATGTCGATGTCGTCGAGGCGACGCGCGTTGAAGCCCGCGTTCCAGTTTGCAACCACTCGAAGCTCTTCATCGGCGCTCGGGTAGTTGACGATTATCTTCAGCATAAAACGGTCGAGCTGGGCCTCCGGCAACGGATACGTTCCTTCGTATTCGATTGGGTTCTGTGTTGCGAGAACGGTAAACAGCGGCGACAGCTTGTGCGCTTCACCGTCGATCGTGACCTGGCGCTCTTCCATTGCTTCAAGCAGCGCGGCTTGAGTCTTGGGAGGAGTGCGATTGATCTCGTCGGCCAGCAACAGATCGGTGAAGATCGGTCCGTGTCGAAGCGTGAAGGTGGAGGTCGACATGTTAAAGATGTTCGTGCCGGTGACGTCGGCTGGCATCAGATCGGGCGTGAATTGAATGCGACCGGATTCAGCGCCGATAGCGCGGGCAAGCACTTTGACGATTAGCGTCTTGGCGGTTCCTGGCACACCCTCGATCAGAGCGTGCCCTTCGGTCAGCAACGCGATCAGGATCTGTTCGATCACTTCATCCTGGCCGACAATGGCTTTCGCCACTTCGCCTTTCAGGTGGGCTATAACAGTGCTAACGGAATCAGGCAAGGGATTGACCTCTAATTCTCTTTCGGAGCTCGATCTCACGAACGATCTATGGACTTCGACACTTAGTGACTCGTTGAATAGTCACAAAGGATAGTCTCTTGGACCGCGCGCCGCAATGTTAACCGCTGAACCTTCTGGTAGGAGGCTGGGCTCATCATTGATCAATTCAGTTCTCAGAACCGCCCGATCGCTCAATCTCCGGCCCGTCACAATCGCGTCCAGATCCGCGTCCGAGCCACGCTTCACTGTTGATGTACCGCCTCAAGCAAACAATCGTAAACTTGAAGAAGAAAATTCTTGCGCTGGCCGACGAAAGATGGTAGAGTGCGTGCCTGTTGCCACTGCCCATCCCCACTTGGGCTTGGACGCCCCCGTCTTACGCAGGGTTTTTCAGGCGGTCCCGTCAGGACCGAGCACAATTCTAAGGAATGATAAGATTCGGGACTTCCGGTTGGCGAGCCATTATTGCGGATGAATTCACGTTCGACGCCGTGCGTCTCGTCACGCAAGCGATATCGGACTGGATCACCAATCGTGCGCCGGGGTCCCAGGTCATCGTCGGTTACGATACCAGATTCATGGCTGAAGTCTTTGCAGCAGAAGGGGCGGCTATTATTGCGGCTAACGGGCTTCACCCACTGTTGTGCGATCGAGCGACTCCAACTCCCGCGGTTGCTTTCGCGGTTCGATCGAGAGGAGCGAGTGGCGCAATCAACTTCACGGCGAGCCACAACCCGCCGGAGTATTGCGGGATAAAGTTCTCGTCTTCCGATGGCGCGCCTGCGTTGCCCGAGGTTACCAGCGAGATCGAACGCAACATCGCAAGTCTCGAAGGGCAGCACATCCCGAAACCGAGCCCGAGTCAGAAGGTAGAGAGCTTGTCAATGGTGGATGATTACTTGAACGATCTCGCCACCAAGATCAACCTTCGCGCGATTGCGAGTGCCGGACTGCGCGTCGCTTACGACCCGCTCTGGGGCACAGGGCGCGGCTATCTCGACAAGGCGCTAGCCGACTCGGGCTGCAGCGTATTGATGCTTCATGACTACCGTGATGTTTACTTCGGCGGTCACAGTCCAACCCCTGAGGCGGAGTATCTGCAGGAGCTACGCGACGCGGTGTTGGACGGCGGTTATCATTTGGGGATCTCAACCGACGGCGACGCTGATCGATTCGGCATCATTGATCGCGATGGCTCGTTCGTCACGCCGAACCAGATAATCGCTCTGCTGGTCGACTACCTTGCCGAGTCACGCGGATGGAGCGATGCGGTTGCACGCTCCGTCGCGACGACTCACCTGGTTGACCGCGTGGCTGAGCGGCGCGGAATTAAAGTGATAGAGACGCCAGTTGGCTTCAAATACATCGGGCAGCTAATAGACGATGACAAGATTGCGATCGGGGGCGAGGAGAGCGCGGGACTTTCAATCAGAGGACACCTCCCGGAGAAGGACGGGATACTGGCTTGTTTGCTGGTTGCTGAGATGGTCGCCACGCGCAACGCGTCTCTCGGTGAGATGCTCGCAAAAATTTATTCAGAAGTGGGTCAAGTCGTGAGCGGCAGGATAGGCGTCAGGTTGACACCTGAGCTGCAGCAAGCATTGGCCAGTAAGCTTTCCGCCGGCGCCAAAGCGTTCGCCGGCCACCGGGTCACATCGGTAAATCGGGTCGATGGAGCT
This sequence comes from Acidobacteriota bacterium, assembly GCA_038040455.1. Taxonomy (GTDB): domain Bacteria; phylum Acidobacteriota; class Blastocatellia; order UBA7656; family UBA7656; genus Onstottus_A. Next base: position 80,268 of record JBBPIH010000019.1, on the reverse strand, counting down.
AAGTTCCTTCTCGATGACGGGTCCTGGATTTTGATGCGTCCGTCCGGGACCGAGCCGCTGGTTCGCATTTACGCAGAAGCTTCTAACGAGCAAGAATTGGAGGTGCTACTTGAGTCAGGCCACAAGTACATTTTGGGATGATAGGGTCGAGGGAGTCGAGAGGGTCGCTGCTGCTGTAAAGGCGAATCCGGTAGCCAGACGAAGGGTTCGCGCCCGCCGTCTAACGGACGCGATAGTCTTAACGATAATCCTGGCGGCAGCGGCTACTTGTTTTTCGGTTTACTCTCGGGCCCGCGCGGAGCTTGGCGCCGTGCTGGTCAAGCACGAGATGGCCGGGGAAAGAGTCAAGGATCTGACAATCAGAGTTCAGAAACTCGAGCACGACGTTCAGCAACTGCGCACCAACTCGAGAGTGATTGAGCAATTCGCCCGGCAAAAGTTCGGCTTCGTTCGTTCGGGCGACGTGGTGATCAAGCTTTCGCAAGAACCAAAAGTGGCGGTTAAAACAAGGACGGAGGACGGTCCTGTTCGTGTGGCAAACTTGACGCCCCGCCCAAGCGATGGCTATACTGACGCTTCGAATTGATCTCTCAAGAGTTGCGCGGGGTGGAGCAGTCTGGTAGCTCGTTGGGCTCATAACCCAAAGGTCGCGGGTTCAAATCCCGCCCCCGCAACCACCTGCGGGATCGGGTCACAAAACCCGTTTGTGGCCCTTTCATTTTATTAGCTCACTCTCAGCTTACGGCCTAAAGAGGAGTTCCCATTCGTAAGCAAATATATGTGAGCAAATACATAGTGAATGAAAACACTGGTGAGATTTGGGACGTACACAACCGCTGACTCGTTATGCTCTAGCACTTTCCTAGTGAATATTCTCAAAGATTTGAACTCACTCTAGAGTGTTGTCCCGACCGGGAAGCCTGTCACATCAGTCCTGGTTAGAGTCTTGAAACTTCTCAAACGGAACCTCTAGCCTCGCGGTACCAGCGTCCTCCCGAGAGATACTCTTTATCGGTGGGTTTCAACTGAGTGAGCGAACGCTTAGGATCGATATGAGCATAGGCGACATGAATTGCGCTCAGGGCGGCTATCGGCGCGACATACCCATTGCTGAAAGAGGGGCTGGCTACAACCGCGACTAGATGAGTGTCACAGTAGCGAGCTATTGGAGTTGTGTTGCTGTCAGTTACTCCGAAGGTTGGCACCCCTTGCTTGCTGGCTTGAAGCACTGCTTCTACTGTCACCCTCAGGCACCTCCCGAAGCTGATGGCAATGAGAACGTCTCTCGAGGTCAGAGCCTTGATCTTATGCTGAATGTACCCTTCGCTCCCGACGGGCGCTTCGGCGTGAACGCCCAGAGCCACCAATCCATAGGCAAGGTAGTCCGCTAACGAGGCGGCCATATCGACCCCCACAACCACGATCGTCCTGGAACGGTGAATGAGCCTGGCCAATTCTATGATTCGATTTCTATCCAGATCGGCTCTCAGAGCGTTCAGGTTATCCAGGGCCTTATCAATGCTGTGATCGATGTAGTAGGCGACGCTCCGCTTCTCCTGGGCGGCGGCCTTCAGCGCAGTATAGGGCGTCCTGCGGCTGACAAAGTATTGTCTGAGGTCCGCGGTGAAGTCAGTGAAGCCATCGTAACCCAGCGCCTGGACCGTCCTGACTACGGTTGCAGGGTCGACACCAAAGCGCCTGGCCAACTCTCGAGATGAAAGAAAGCAGGTCTCTTCGCAGTGGTCCAGAATGGAGCGGATCAACTGCTGGCGGCGCGGCCCCAACCGCATCTGTGCCTGGGCAAACCGGGATTCAAGGGCGGTCACCGAGGCCTTTGCGCCATTCCTGTCAAAATCACCGCCGTTGTTGCGGTTACTAGACTTTCGCATACATGTCTCCGCCTTCCAGGATGCTTTCCTTCGCGCCATCTCAATGCTTCGAGTAGAGTCGGCAGCAAGGACGATTCGTCGATCATTATCTGATCGGCCCCAAAAATACCACACCCAGTCTCCAGTGACAAGAACGCTCGTGCAACACTTGTTGTTCGATTGACATATTGCAACGTTTGATGTATATACCGTGCGGCGCCGTAATTGAAGGAGGGCCACAGGGTTTGAACCAGCCTCTCTGAGTGAGAAAAGTTTTGAGCGAGGCGGCAACACCAACTTCTTGATTGATGGACTGCCGAACGAGGATACGGTCAACGGGCGGGAGGGCCAGATCGGATTTCGCATCGAGTTTTGAAAGCTATGAGCAAAAAGATTGCCCTGCTGCTGATTCTGCTTTCTCTTTCCACTCGTCTCTTCGGCCAGACGGCCGCCAAAGGGCTTGAAGGCGCCTGGCAAGGGACGCTCGACGCCGGGGAAAAGCTAAGGCTGGTGTTGACGGTTTCAAAGGCGAACGATGGCGCCTATTCCGGAAAGATCGACAGCCTTGATCAAGGAGCCAGCATTCCCATTGAAGTGATTACGGTAAATGGCGACTCGGTCCGCTTGGAGTTGAAGGCGGTTGGGGCCGTTTTTGAAGGCAAGCTCAACGCGGATCGCTCGGAGCTGACGGGGCAATTCTCGCAGGGCGGCGCTCTCCTTCCACTCACTTTTAAACGCACCGGCGAGGCAACCGCTGCGGCCCAGGCTACGAAACCCGCAGCCCCTCAAAGACCTATAGATGTTCCGGTCGACGTGACGATGCCGGTGCAACCAACTGAGTTCAAAGGCGGGGGCAAGACGCATCTGTGCTATGAACTGCACATGACAAATTTTGGCCGAACCGACTGCGTTCTTACCCGCGTCGAGGTGATGAGAACCGATTCTCACAAGAAGGTGCTTGCCGTTTACGACGGAGACGAGCTTGGAAAAAGAGTCATTCGTCCGGGCCTGACCGCGGGAACAACTCAGGAAAAGCTGAAGCTTGGAGCGGGATTGCGGCTAGTGACCCATCTCTGGCTGACGTTCGACGCATTGGCGGAAGCTCCCGCCTCAATCCAGCATCGGCTCAGCTTCAAGGTAGGCGATTATCCAGAAGAGCTTTCAGTCGAGTGCGGACGCGCAATGATCTCGAAGGGACCGGTGGTAATCAGCCCTCCATTGCGGGGCGGCGAGTGGCTGGCGGCGAACGGTCCATCCAACACCTCGGGACATCGGCGAGCCTTGATTCCTGTCGGTGGCGGCGCGCACATCGCTCAGCGATTCGCTATTGACTTCGTGCAGCTTCGCGAGGACGGCCGAACCTTCACCGGAGACCAGAAAGACAACAAGAACTACCGCTGCTACGGTGCAGAGGCTCTCGCGGTAGCCGAGGGCGCCGTCGTAGGGGTGAAGGACGGTATCCCTGAGAACGTTCCGGGCGCAACTTCGCGTGCGGTACCTATCACTTTGGAAACAGTCGGAGGCAACTACGTCATTCTCGATCTAGGCAAGGGCCACTTCGCTTTTTACGCTCACCTCCAGCCAGGCAGTCTGCGGGTAAAGGTGGGCGACAATGTGCGCAGTGGCCAGGTGCTCGGGCTGGTAGGGAACTCAGGGAATTCAACCGAGCCGCACCTGCACTTTCATATCAGCGACGCCAACTCTCCGCTTGGCTCGGAGGGCTTGCCATATGTTCTTTCATCATTCGAGGTTGAAGGGAAAGGGTGGGGATGGAAGCCTGGATCTCCGAACTCCACAGTGGAGAAACGGGCGTTGGAGATGCCGCTTGAACTCGAAGTAATCCGGTTTCCCTCCGCTCGATGAGCGCCGGGCTTAGTGGCTGCGAGAGCGTGACATCAACCCCAGCGAGTTCGCCCCGAGCCACTTCCGCATTGAGGGCGCACCCGATGGCTTTTTTGTGCAGTTCGAAATGGCCGAAGCCAAGGTCAAGAGCTTAACTCTGGTGCAAGGCTCAGGGCCTGGCTTCACTCTGCTTCCGAAGCAGTAGGCTTGACACTTTCGCGGAGGACACTGAGGGATCATGAAAATTCCCGTGCCGTGTTTCTTCAGGTCATTCCTGGATCATTACCGGATGCGGGAAAAACCTGCTCCAACTACCCACAAGGAGGGTAATATGAAAACCGCTCGCTTCTTAATCTTCATTCTGGTCGTCGCTTCGCTGCCTTCAAATATCTTTGGGCAGACCGCGACGACTGGGAGAGTGTCAGGCGTGGTGACGGACGCTCAAGGCGCTGTAGTGGCCGGAGCGACCGTCAAGCTTATGAACAAGGCGACAAAGGCGGAGAAGACGGATGTCACGGACAGTGAGGGCCGTTATGGCTTCGCAGCCGTCCCTGGCACTTATGAGGTATCGGTCGCTGCACAGGGCTTCCGCACGACGGTCGTCTCTGACCTCAAGGCGGACATTACCAAGGTATCAACCCTTGACGTTGAGCTACAACCCGGCGGCTCTGAGGAACAGGTTACGGTTACGGCTACTGGAGAAGTCCAGTTGCAGAAGGACGACTCGTCCGTCGGCAACGTCATCGACGCAGATCGCATTAAGAAATTGCCGCAGATCAATCGTCAGGTGACTTCCCTTCTATTGGGTCAACCCGCAGTGGCGCCGGGCGGTGAAGTTGCCGGCGCACGGGCCGATCAAAACACCTTCACCCTCGACGGTCTGGACGTTTCCGATCAAGTCGGCTTCCGGGGCGCAGTCGCGACGGTCGTGCCCGTGCCGTCGGAATCGGTCGAAGAGTTCCGCGTCACCGTGGCTAACCCTAACGCTACATTCGGGCGTTCGGCGGGAGGGCAGGTGGCGTTGGTCACCAAGCGGGGCGGGAACGCGTTTCACGGCTCCGTGTATGAGTATCATCGCAACGACAACTTCATTGCCAACTCATGGAGGAACAACCGACTGGGGATTGAAAAGCCGGAACTGATAGATAACCGGTTTGGGTTCTCTGTGGGCGGGCCTATCTGGAAGGAGAAGACCTTCTTCTTCGGCAACTACGAAGGCCGCCGGCTGCCCGGTACGCTGTCGGTCACGCGCATAGTCCCGACCCAAAGCTACCGCGATGGCCAACTGAGGTTCCGCGACGCTTCGGGCAACGTAAACACCTTCAACCCGAGGACGTTCGACCCGCGCGGCCTCGGCGCAAATCCACAGATTCAGGCTTATCATAAGACGCTGCCCCTGCCAAACAATTTCACGGTGGGCGACGGTCTCAACACCGGCGGGTTTACCGCCGACCTGCCTACGAACCTGCGCGATGATTTCGGTGTGCTCAGGCTCGACCACCAGATCAATTCTAACTGGTCGGTAGAGGCAAGAGGCTCGCTGTACCGCAACATCCAAGCCCTTGCGGGTCAGGCTGACATTGTTAACCTTGTGGGGGGCGGCGCGATCACAGAACGGCCTAAGAACCTGGTGTTCGCGGTGACCGGAACGATACGACCCAACCTCGTAAATGAGTTACGCATTGGGCACGCCTTTGACAATTTCGATCTCATTGTGATCGATCCGTCCACGATTGCCAAGTTCAATGTGGCGGTCAACGTGGGTGGTGGTCAGCTTGATGAGGCGATTGACGTTGACGCCCAGCGCGCCCGCCGGCAGGCGCTAGGAGGCGGCACAACACAGTACACAGACAACGCAACGTGGTCTAAGGGGGCGCACACGTTTCAGTTCGGAGGCACCCTGCGCAGCGTCTCTACCCTCCACACCCGCAATGACAAGGTGATCGGCTCACTCTCAACCCCTGTCGCGGAGATAGGCGATCTCGGCAGTAATGTTAGGATAGGGGACGCTGAGCGCCCGCTCCCCTGCAGCCCCACCGTGACCTCAAACTGCTTGCAGGCCGCGGACGTGAGCCGATACGACAACCTCTACGCCTCGCTGCTGGGGATCGTTGACACCGTGTCGTTCCTCGCGGTGCGTGACGCCAACCTCAAACCACTCCCGCCTGGCACAGTGCTTGAAAACAACGCGAAGCTGCGTGCCTGGGAGTTCTACTTCGCTGACGTGTGGCGAGTGAAGCCGTCGCTGACGCTGTCTTACGGCCTGACGTACCAGTGGAACACGCCGCCCAAAGACAAATTCGACAGGCAAACGGTGCTGGCTTTTAAGGACACAGGCAACCTGATCGACCCCCAGGACTACCTCCGGCAGAAGGCGGCGGCGGCCGAAAACGGCGATATCTTCAACCCTGACATAGCCTACATCCCGGTTAAGGAGTTGGGCGGCAGAGGCGTGTTCAAGATCAACCGCAAGGACTTCTCGCCTCGCTTTTCCGTCGCCTGGCAACCCTCCTTCACAGATGGGCTGTTCGGGCGCGTCTTTGGGGAGCGGCGGACAGTCATCCGCGGAGGCTACTCGCTGCTTTACGACCGCCTCAACACCGTGTCGAGCGTGGTCGTTCCGATGCTCGGAGTTGGATTCGCTCAGACGCTCAACTTCCAGGCTCCGCGCAACGCCGCGGGCCAGCCATTCCGCGCCGGGATAGATGGGCCTATACCGGTGCCGGTAAACACGGCGCAAACCTCGCCTGTCGTGCCTGGAAAGCCGTTCGGCGAGCTGCTCTCGTTCACCATGGATCCGAACATAAAGGACCCTTACAATCACGCGGTGGACTTCACCATTCAGCGTGAACTGCCCGGCAAAATGCTGATCGAGGTTGGCTATATCGGCAGGTTCGCGCGCAATCTTTACCAGAACGTCGAACTCAACTCGGCACCTATTTTCCACAAGGATAAGGCATCGGGTCAGAGATTCGCGGAGGCGTTCGATGCGGTGGCGGGTGCGCTTCGCACCGGCGGCGTGGTGAGGCCGCAGGCCTGGTTCGAGAATCAGCTATTCCCGGGGGCGACAGGGGTGCTTGCCTCATTTTTTTCTGCTCAATTCGTTGATGGCGACGTCAGCACATTGTGGCAACAAGGGATAGACCTTCTTCCCCTTTTCGGGCTTCCAGTGCAAAAAGGGCCGTTCAACAACACACAGTCGCTGATCCTGTTCGTCCGCACGAGCCTGGGCCGGTCGAACTACAACGGCATGTTCGTCACCCTGCACAAGCGAACGTCACACGGTCTGACGTTCGATGTGAACTACACTCTGTCGCGGTCGCTCGACCAGTTAGGGCTGATACAGAACTTTATTGGGCAGTTCACGAGCAGCTTCGAACCGGACATAGACTACAGCCCATCGGACTTCGACCGCACCCACATCCTGAACTCGAACTTCGTCTACGAGCTGCCATTTGGCCGGGGACGGCGGTACGATGCCGGCAACCGGTTAGATAAGATCATAGGCGGATGGTACGTGTCGGGGATTTACACGGCGTCAAGCGGCGTGCCGCAGACCGTTTTTCAAGGGTTTGGCGGGGTCTTCGGGGGGGGCAATTTCACTCAGACGGGCGCGATCCCACGGACCAGACCGAACTTCGGCAATAGTGTCCACAGGCGCGTGGCCGGTTCCCCCACCGTCGGAACTACCGGGAATCCTGCGGAGGGAGGCTCCGGCTTAAACGTGTTCAGCAACCCGGAGCAGGCATTTAACAGCTTCCGGCACGCCAACATTGCCACCGACGGCCGCAGCGGGCGCGGAGTGCTGCGCGGCTTTTCGAGGTGGAATCTCGACATGTCGCTCGGCAAGGAGACGAAGATAGGCGAGCGAGTGAAGTTCGCTATCAGCGCTGACTTCTTCAACATCTTCAACCGCGTGCAATTCGTCAACCCTCTCCTCGACTTCACCGACAAGGCTACGTTTGGTGTGGTAGACAACGCCTTCGGGTCGAGGCAGATCCAATTCGGGGCCAGGATTGAGTTCTAATCACTTGTGTTGCTTCGGGTGCGGCGGATCTCTCTCGGCTCGCCGCGCCCTTTCCACGTGAATGCCAGCGTGGAAGTTGCGAAAAGGTCTCAAGGGAAGTGGCAATAAAAGACGTACCGTAGACTGTCCATTCTGCGGAAGTCTCGGTCGGTGAAATATTCAAGGACAAAGGTGCTTTGTTGCACGCGCTTGTTTGCAGCCAGTTTGACAGTAGCGAAATCCGCAGACTGGACGATCTACGGTACATTATTTCCTGCCAGTCCATTAAGTGTATCCAAAGCAGGTGAATGACATGATCGCCATAACAATCAAAAGTGCGCTCGTTCTGATGGCCCTGTCGCTGGGGTCTCTCGCGGCCAGTCAGGGCGGAGAGTTCGGGCAAAAGAAGGCTTATCGGCAGTGGTCGGAAAAGGAATGCCGAAATCTACTGGAGAACTCGCCCTGGGCGCAGACCTACACGCTGTCTCAGACGCTTATCGAGCCACTCCAGTCGGCGGGCATGGAACGCGCTCGGGCCCCAAACCCAGTTGCGCCTGGGGAGAGCATCGATAGCCGTCGGACGCCGGATCCCAATCGGTCGGATGACACGGGCCGCGCCCGCGAGGCCCGCCCGCAGATCATCTATCAGACGCAGTTTCGATCCGCGCCTCCGATTCGACAAGCTCTCGTCCGGCTGTCACAGATCAACGCCAAGTACGATCAGATGCAGCCCGACCAGCAGCGAGCAGTCGACCAGAAGGCGGAAGAGTTCTTGGCTAAGCGCTTTCCCAATACGGTGGTGCTGTACGTTTCATACAGATCAAACGTACAGGTCAACGACCGGGAGTTGTCCCTCCACTGGCAGACCCAAACCACCGAGACGCTCAAGAACTTTGTCTTCCTGATCGGATCGGGAGGCGAAAAAGTCCCACTGCTCGACTACTGGGTAGCGGAAGGCGGGGGCCGAGCGTTTCAACTGATCTTTCCGCGTGAGTACGAAGGCCGCCCACTGGCAAGCTCTCAGGACAAAACGCTGCAGTTGGAGTTCCCCCATCCGAGCATTCGCGGGCAAGCCGCGTCTCGCGTTCTGATTGCATTCAAGGTAGAGAAAATGCTGGTTGACGGGGTGGCAGTATACTGAGACAGGATCTCCCCGACGCCGGATCGTCTAACTGCGCGGCTAACATTTGATGGGAGAAGGAGCCGGCCAAACCCACGTCCCGCGCGGTGGACGGCTCTGTCCAACGCAGCCTTCTGTTCATGTAGCTGCCACATGCCCGATCTCTTCGCTCATGCTCAAGCATTATTAAGGTAGGCGTGTAAAGATGATTTCGAGAGGATCGAGTCTTATTAAAAGGACCTCATTGACGCTATTCCTGCTGTTTTCGCTGATCTTTGTCACTTCCGCCCAAACTACGAATGGCAATCACGCGGTCGACGACCAGTTCAACGGCGTGCGCGCGTTTATTCGCAAGCAGATGATTGAGCGCAATGTCCCATCGGTTGCCGTAGCCGTTGCGCGAGATGGCAGAATAATCTGGGAGGAGGCCTTCGGCTGGGCTGATCGAGAGAATCGCATTGCCGCGACGCCACACACGATCTATTCGCTCGCTTCGATCTCGAAACCGATTACCGCGACCGGATTGATGATTCTGAAAGAGCGCGGCAAGATTGATCTCGACCGCCCAATCAATGATTACCTCGGCGAGGCGAAGTTAAAGGTTCGCGTAGGCAACCCTGCCGACGCCACGGTGCGCCGCGTAGCCAATCACACTTCGGGATTGCCTCTGCATTACCAGTTCTTTTACGAGGACGAGCCACATCGCGCGCCGTCGCGCGACGAAACCATTAGGCGTTACGCCAATAGCGTGACTGCGCCCGGCGAGAAGCATCAATATTCAAATCTGGGCTACGGCATTCTTGATTATGTAATCGAGCGAGTGTCAGGGAAGGGCTACGCAGAGTTCATGCGGGCGGAGGTCTTTCAGCCTCTCGTGCTGACGCATATGTCGGTTGACATTGCGCCGGGATTGGAGAAACACCAGGCGGTTCGTTATGGCGCGGATGGGTTGCCGATTCCGTTCTATGCGTTCGATCATCCCGGCGGTTCCGCGGTTTATGCAAGCGCACACGATCTGCTCAGGTTCGCGATGTTTCATTTGAAAGCGCATCTGCCTGATCAGAAACCGATCCTCAGCGATCAAACGATTGATGAGATGCATCGGCCTACGGCTCAGTCTGGGCCAGACACTGGTTACGGCATCGGCTGGAACACAAGCGTTTTTCCCGGGAATCATCCCATCGTCGCGCACAGCGGCGGGATGGGCGGTGTAGCGACGAGTCTGCGCCTTTTCCCGCAAGACAAGATCGCCATAGTCGTGCTGACCAATTCAAGCTCGTCCGCGCCTCACCTGATCTCCGATGAGATCGTCGCCTTTCTCATGCCCGACGCAGCGCGCAAACCTGTTCCCCAGAACCAGCCGCCGCCGGAACCTGTCTTCAAACCAACCAGCGAATTGATCGGCATCTGGAAGGGAACGGTTCATACCTACAAGGAAGAGATCCCCTTCACGATAGAGATCAAACCGGACGCGGATGTTCACACGCGGCTTGGCAATCAACTGCGAACGCTGCTCAACCGAGTGGATTTCAAAGATGGCTATTTGACGGGGCAGATGATGAGCGACATCGGGACTGAAGACGCGAACCGCACTCGATATACATTGTCGCTATTGTTGAAGCTGCGTGGCGATGTTATGAATGGGGCGATGACGGCACAATCAATACCTGGAAAACGCGTCGGGAATGCATTGACGCATTGGGTTGAGTTGAAAAAGCAGTAACCATAGGAGCGTAAGCATTCCCTGCCCCGGCAGGCTGGGCCGGCATCAACCTGGCTAGGAGAAAATCATGAAACGGCGAGCAGTGATGTGGTTGTTGATCGCCTTCGCCGCGCTCGCTTCGAGCGCGCCGCTGTCCGCCGAGCGGCAGCCCGCAGCGACCGAGCAGGAATTGTTTCTTGCTTCGTCGGCTGCCTTCACTGCCTGCACCGTAGAGATTCCGATGCGCGACGGCAATCATCTCGCTGCGGATGTCTATGTGCCGAAAAGTGGAGACAAGTTTCCCGTCGTGCTAGCTCAGGAAGTGCTCGCTCTGCGCGGCGCGACCGTGCACACCGCCGCAGGCCCGCCCATTGCGAATGCGACAATAATCGTCCGTCAGGGAAAGATCGCAGAAGTCGGGCAGAATCTCTCCGTCCCGGCAGGCGCTAAGATTTACGATGTCACAGGAAAGATAATCGTTCCGGGGATGATGGACAACCACTCGCATATCGGCGCGAGCCCTACTGACTTAAACGATACCCCGATGGTCATAGGGCCGCAGCACCGCGCCATTGATGCGCTCAACCTCGACGACCCGGATTGGAGGGAAGCGATAAAGGGGGGCGTCACCACAGTCGTCACAGGACCCGGCAGCGGCGAAAACGTCAGCGGTCAGGCCATCGTAATCAAGACTTTCGGCAGCGACCTTCAGAAACGCATCCTGAACGAAAGAGGCGGGATGAAATTCGCGATGGGAGCCAAGTCGCGCGAGCGTTATCCTTCGACAGCCATGGGTGTCGCCGCCGCCCTGCGATCCTATCTCATCAAGACGCAGGAGTACATGGCTTCATGGAAGAAGTGGGAAGACGAAGGGAAGAAGGGGCCACCGCCCGCGCGCGATTTGGGCTACGAGGCAATGGCCGAAGTGCTGACGAACAAGAGCCGCGTCCGCGCGCACGTGCATAGCGCCACTGACGTTATGACGCTGCTGCGGCTCAAAGACGAATTCGGCTTCGACCTGGAGCTTCATCATTCTACGGAAGCTTACAAGCTTGCCGACGAGATAGCGAAACGGAAAGTGAGCGCCGTCGTGCTCCCGCTCGGCCCCCGCATAGGGCTTTCTGAAGATGTGATGGCCGGGCCGTACATCCTTTGGAAAGCGGGCGTGCGGATCGCAATGCACACGGATCATCCGGTCATCAACCAGAAGTGGCTGAGACTTTGCGCGGCCCTGGCAATGCACTACGGGCTCCCCGAAGAGGAAGCCTTAAAATCAGTCACGATCAACCCTGCCATCATCGCCAGGGTGAGCGACCGCGTAGGCAGCCTGGAGCCGGGCAAGGATGCGGACTTCGTAGTCATGAACGGCCCGTGGTACGAGCCGAAGACCCGCATCGAGATGGTCTTCGGCAACGGCGCGCTTCTTTATGACCGTAGCACGGAAGATAAATGATGAGACCCATTCGTTTGATCTCGCTGGCCTGCGCTCTGGCAGTGATAGCAGTCTCGCTTGCTGTGCCTATGGCCGCGCAATCAGAGCGGGTGATTGCTATCAAGGGCGGGACCGTACTCACGATGGCCGGAGCGCCGATACAGAATGGGACCGTTCTGATGCGCGGCGGAAAGATCATAGTCGTCGGCGCTAACGTGCAGGTTCCTGCCGGCGCTGAGATTGTGGATGCAACGGGCAAATACGTCATGCCCGGTCTCATAGATGCGATGACTTCAATAGGAATAGACTCGACTGACCTCAACGAGGCGACCGATCCGCTCACGCCGCAACTCCGCGCAATCGAAAGCTACAACCCGTTCGGCAACTTTGGCGAGGGAGGCATCGGGCCGATTCGCATGAGCGAATCCTTTTCAGGCGGGGTGACGACTATGTATATAGCGCCTGCCGATAGTGCCCTGATCGGCGGACAGGGTGCAGTCGTCAAGGTCGCCGGCCCGAATCTGGACGCCATCATCGTGCGCGAACCCGCTGCAATAGACATGACATTAGGCGAGCAGCCTAAGAAAGCCGCGCGGTCGAGAAACCGCGACCCCGCGACGCGCATGGCTGAAGTGGCTATGCTCAGGCAGATACTCATCAAGGCGCAGGAGTACGAGCGGGCGCGGAAAGAGAAGCCAACGACCCCGCGCGACCTCGCAATGGAAGCTCTCGGCAAGCTGCTGCGGCGCGAGCTTCCGGGGCGCATCCAGGCCAACAGCGCCGGCGACATCCGCTCGGCGATTGCTTTGTCTAAGGAGTTCGGCTTCGACCTCATCATAGACGGCGCCGCCGCCGCTTATGAACACCGGGATGAACTCGCAGCGCGCAGGATTCCAGTCGTGCTCGGCCAGATAACGCATCCGTTCGTGAGCAACGACGAGATACCGGATCGCACCGAGTATCCGCCGGTGGATGAGCGCACGCCGGCAAAGCTCAAGGCGGCGGGGGTCAAATTCGCAATCGCAACTTTCTCCCGCGCGTTCGGCCGGCTCGCCCCCGGCGGCACGGGAAAATGGCTGCTTGTCGATGCGGCGACTGCGGGCGGATACGGTATGTCGGACGAGGATATTCTCAAGGCCGTGACGATCAACGCTGCCGAGATACTCGGCGTTAGTGATAGGATTGGAAGCCTCGCTCCGGGTAAAGATGCAGACGTGATAGTGCTCGACGGGCCGCCACTATCAATAAAGACGTGGGTGGAGCGCGTCTACATTAACGGCGAGCTTGTGCATACCCGGAAAGCTAAGTGATGGTGAAAACAACCGAAGCCTGGTTGAAGTGTTCCAAAAGCTTCCCGATAACATGACGAGCGAATGTGAAACGCATTCTTTGAGAGGAATGTATGGAAACGCTTTTGCAAGACGTTCGCTACAGCGTCCGCACTTTGGTCAATAAGCCGGGCTTTACTGCTATGGTTGTGATCACCCTGGCGTTGGGCATTGGCGCCAACAGCGCCATCTTCAGCGTCGTCAACTCGGTGCTGCTGCGCCCGCTACCTTACGAGCAGGCCGAACGGCTCGTGTCGCTCTGGGAAAACAACCCGAATATTCAGTTCGGATCTGATTTGCTACCAGTCTCTGCGGCCAACTTCGCCGATTGGCGAGATCAAAGCCAGTCATTTGAGTCTATTACGGCGCTCGTCAGCGCAAGCTTCAATCTCACAGGCACAGACCGGCCCGAGCGCGTTGGAGGCGCGCGGGTTTCCGCCAGCTTTTTCTTATTGTTCGGTGTCGCACCGGCGAGAGGTCGGACCTTTCTCCCGGAAGAAGATCACCCCGGCAGGAACCGAGTGGTCGTCATCAGCCACGGCCTTTGGCAGAGCCGCTTCGGCTCCGACCCTGATCTCATCGGGAAGACGCTGAGGCTTGACGGTGAGAACCATACGGTCGTCGGCATCATGCCTGCGGGCTTCAATTTTCCCAAAGCGGCCGACCTGCCATCCTATTTTGAGCTTCCGCCACAGACCGAGCTGTGGACGCCGATCGCTTTCAGCCCCAGCAAAATCAACGACCGGCTGAGCCGCGGTTATGCTGCGTTAGCACGCCTCAAACAGGGCGTTACAATAGAGCAGGCCCAAACCGAGATGACCGCGATTGCCCGCCAGCTCGAACAGCAGTATGAAGACAACGCCGGATTCGGTGTGACTATAATATCGCTGCGCGAGCAAGTCGTCGGAGGCGTGCGATTGATTCTGCTAGTGCTGTTGGGAGCGGCCGGCTTCGTGTTGCTGATCGCCTGCGCCAATGTCGCCAACCTCATGCTGGCTCGCGCCTCGTCCCGGCAAAAAGAGATGGCCATCCGCACGGCCCTGGGAGCCAGTCGTCTGCGGGTGGTTCGCCAGATGCTCACCGAAAGCGTGATACTCGCTCTTGGGGGCGGGTCGCTTGGCATTTTGCTGGCGCGCCTGGGTACTGACCTTCTGCTCACTTTAAGTCCCGATGCTCTTCCTGGACTGGAGGAAGTCAATGTTGATCTCACGGTGCTCGGATTTACGCTCGCGGTCTCATTGGCGACAGGAGTGATCTTCGGTCTCGCGCCAGCATTGCAAGTCTCCACCACCAACCTGAACGAACTCCTGAAGGAAGGAGCGCGAGGATCAACAGGGAGCATTCGCAGCAACCGCGTGCGCAGCTTGCTCGTTGTATCAGAGGTCGCGCTGTCGCTTGTCTTACTGGTTGGCGCCGGGTTGATGATTCGCAGCTTTCTGCGTCTGCTGAGCGTCAACCCGGGATTCAATCCGCACGGTGTTATCACGATGCAGTTGGATCTGCCCCAATCTAAGTATCCAGGTCAAACTGAACGGGGATCTTTGTTCACGCAGGTCATCAGGCGAGTCGAGACTTTGCCCGCAGTCGAAACGGTAGGCGCTATTTCTCACCTTCCGTTGAGCGGAGGCGCACAGATCGACGGCATCCTGATCGAGGGTCGTCCGCCGGTAAGCCTTGCAGAATTGTCTTTAGTCAACAGCCGCGCGATCAATCCCGACTATTTTCGCGCGATGGGAATTCCCATTTTGAGAGGGCGTGACTTTAAGGAGGAAGATAATGAGCAGCAGTCGCCGCCGGTCGCCATCATAAGCGCTGAGACGGCCGCGCGCTTCTGGCCCGGCGAGGACCCGATCGGAAAGCGAATCAAGTTCTATCCAGCGGATTCGGCGCGCCACTGGCTTTCGGTTATTGGCATCGTGGCGGACCTGAAAGACTCTGCCTTAGACGCAGAGCCGAAGCCGCATATGTATTACCCGTACCTGCAAAATCCCTGGTCCTCCCCGCAGCGTTCCCCGACCTCTATGACGCTTGTCGTGAAAAATGCTGCCAGCTCTGAGGGCATGGCCTCGGCCCTGCGCAGCGAGGTTTGGGCTGTTGATAAGGACCAGCCTGTCACGACGATCAAAACCATGGAGCAGTACGTGACCGAAGCGGTCGGTCGACGACGCTTCGCTATGATCTTGCTGGGCGCCTTCGCCTGCGTGGCTCTGGCGCTGGCAGCGGTGGGCATCTACGGTGTGATGGCTTATTCGGTCAGCAAACGCTCGCACGAGATCGGTATCCGCGCGGCGCTCGGCGCACAATCGGGCGATGTGCTGAAGATGGTAATCGGGCAAGGAATGAAGCTGGCTTTGATCGGTGTCGCAATTGGCATCGTCGCCTCAATGGCATTGACTCGGTTGATGAGGAATTTGTTGTTTGAAGTGAGCGCGACTGATCCGATGACATTTGTTGTGATTGCAGTTCTGCTCACAGGAGTGGCGTTGCTTGCATGCTGGCTTCCGGCGCGGCGCGCGACGAAAGTCGATCCGATGGTTGCTTTGAGATACGAGTGAGTACTGATGAAAGGAATAATCGCAATGAAGAAACTAACCCTGACCGTTGCTCTCCTGCTCAGCGCGACATCCATCGCCTGGGCGCAAGACAATCCGCTGCTGATGCGGACGCCGACGCTGAGCAAAACGCACATCGTCTTTTCCTACGCCGGTGATTTGTGGACTGTCGCGCGCGATGGCGGCGAGGCGAGCCGGCTGACGACCGGTGTGGGCCGGGAGTTCAATCCCCTCTTCTCACCCGACGGCCAGTGGGTAGCTTTCACGGGAGAGTACGACGGCACCGTGGACGTCTACGTCGTGCCGGCTTCGGGCGGGGTGCCGAAGCGGTTGACCTACCATCCGGGCGTTGACCAGCTTGCTGCCTGGACGCCGGATGGCAGGCAGGTGCTCTTCGTCTCAAGCCGCAGCGACCAATCGGGCCGGACGGCGCAGCTCTTCACTATACCGGTTGACGGCGTCCATCCAACTCAAGTGCCGCTCCCGATGGCCTACGAGGGTTCGTACTCCCCGAATGGCTCGCAGCTGGCTTACGTGCCGCTGCCACGCGGGTTTCAAGCCTGGAAGCGCTACCGCGGGGGCATGGCCACGTCGGTCTTGATCGCAAACCTGAGCGATTCGAGCGTCGAGAAAGTCCCGCGCACTGACTCCAACGACTTCAACCCGATGTGGCCCGCGGAAGACGCCCGAAAGGTCTACTTCTTATCTGACCGCGACGGCGCGATTACGCTCTTTGTCTACGACACAGGGTCGAAGAAGGTCACGCAGGCGATTGCCAACAACGGGCTCGACATCAAGTCGGCCTCAGTTTCTACAGGAGGGGGACCGGAGGCCATCGTCTACGAGCAGTTCGGTTCGCTCAATCTCTATGACCTGAAGTCGGGCAAGACGAAGAAGGTCAACGTCACCATCAACGGCGATATCCCCTCTGTCCGCGCGAAGTACGAGAAGGTCGGCACCCGCATCTTGAACGCCGCGCTTTCTCCCACCGGCGCGCGCGCTCTGTTTGAAGCACGCGGCGAAATCCTTACAGTGCCCGCCGAGAAGGGTGACGTGCGCAATCTGACCAACACGACGGGCGTTGCTGACCGTGACCCCGCATGGTCGCCCGACGGTAAGTGGATTGCCTACTTCTCAGATGAGTCGGGCGAGTACGCGCTGCACTTGAGACAGCAGAGCGGGATGGGCGAAGTCAGGAAGATGAACTTGGGCAACCCGCCATCGTTCTATTACGCGCCGACCTGGTCACCCGACAGCAAGAAGATTGCCTTCACCGACAAGCGGCTCAACCTCTGGTACGTGGATCTCGACAAAGGCGCGCCGGTCAAGGTTGACACTTCCAGGAGCGGTCGCGGGTTCAACCTGAGCTGGTCGCCCGACAGCCGTTGGATCGCATACACAAAACCGCTCGAGTCGTGGTACAGCGCGGTCTTCATCTATTCATTGGAAGAAGCGAAGTCCCAGCAGGTAACCGACGGGCTGAGCGATGCGAGTTCTGCCGCCTTCGACAAGAGCGGCAAGCATCTCTATTTCATGGCCAGCACCGACATCGGCCCGAAGCTCTCCGGCTTCGATATGTCGGGCTACCCGCATCAGCCAACGCGCAGCACCTACGTCGTCGTCCTGAAAAAGACCGACCCTTCACCGCTCGCGCCCGAAAGCGATGAAGAGAAGATCGCCGAAGAGAAAAAGGCCGACGAGAAAAAGGACGAAGGCCCGGGCGGCAAGCCAGCCGAGGGCGATACGAAAGCTGATACAGCGAGTGCCGCCAAACCCGCAGAAAAGCCCGAAGATAAAAAAGCCCCGCCGCGTGTCACCATTGATTTCGACCGGATCGGCCAGCGCGTCCTCGCCCTGCCGATCCCGGCCCGGAACTTTGTTTTCCTTGCCGCGGGCAAGACAAACACGATCTTCCTCATCGAACTCCTGGCGGCCTCGCCCGGCGTGACAGGCGTGACCCTGCACAAGTTCGATCTTGAAAAACGCAAGCTCGAGAAAGTCCTCGACAACATCACCAGCTTCGACATCTCAGCCAACGGCGAGAAGATGCTTTTCCGTCAGGGCGAGAACTGGTTCATCGCTTCCACCACGCAGCCGCTCAAACCAGGCGAAGGGAAGATCAAGACCGAGGACATGGAAGTCCACGTTGACCCGAAGGCCGAGTGGCAACAGATGTACCGCGAGGCGTGGCGCATCCAGCGCGACTTTTTCTACGACCCGAATTATCACGGCCTCGATCTGCAGGCCACGGCGAAGAAGTACGAGCCATACCTCGCTTCGCTCTCTCACCGTGCTGACCTGAATTACCTCTTCCAGGAGGTGTTCGGCGAACTCACCGTCGGCCACCTATACGTTCAGGGCGGCGACGCGCCGGACGCGAAGCGCGTGCCTGGCGGACTGCTTGGCGCGGATTACCGTATCGAGAACGGGCGCTACCGATTCGCAAAGATTTACGACGGCGAGAACTGGAACCCGTCTCTGCGCGCCCCGCTCACGCAACCGGGCGTCAACGTAGAGGAGGGCGAATACCTGGTCGCGGTGGGTGGCCGCAACCTGACGTCGAATGACAACATCCACAGCTTCTTCCAGAACACCGCCAACAAGCAGGTCGTGATCCGCGTCGGCCCGAACCCGGACGGTTCAGGCTCGCGCGAAGTCACGGTCGTGCCGGTTGCCGGCGAAGGCGGCTTGCGCAACCTCGCCTGGATCGAAGGCAATCGCCGCAAGGTGGATCAGATGAGTAACGGCAAGCTGGCTTACGTCTGGCTGCCCGACACTGCCGGAGGCGGCTACACCAACTTCAACCGTTACTACTTTGCCCAGCTCCACAAGCAGGGCGCGGTGATTGACGAGCGCTTCAATGGCGGCGGCCACGCGGCAGACTACATTATTGATTACCTGAAGAAGCCGCTCAACAGCTACTGGGCGGTGCGCGACGGCGAGGACTTCCGCCAGCCGTTCGGCACCCTGGCTGGCCCGAAGGCGATGATCATCAACGAATACGCCGGAAGTGGCGGCGATTACATGCCCTGGATGTTCCGCCGCCACAGCATTGGCCCACTCATCGGAAAGCGCACCTGGGGCGGGCTGGTCGGCATCGGAGGTTACCCGGTGCTGATCGACGGCGGCTCGGTGACTGCGCCGCACTTCGCCTTCTACACCCCCGAGGGAGAGTGGGAGGTTGAGAACCGCGGCGTCGCGCCGGACATCGAGGTTGAGATGGACCCGAAGGCCTGGCGGCAAGGACGCGATCCGCAGCTTGAAAAGGCGGTCGAGGTGGTGATGGAGGCGCTCCGCAAGAACCCGCCACGGCAGCAGAAGCGGCCGGCCTACCCGAACTACCACGACGCAGTCCCCCGTCCGGGGGTAGCGGGACGGCCAGCTAGGCCACCGGTCGCCGCTCCTAAAAGGTAGCAAACTGATAGATGGACGCATCTCGACAAGCGATGCAGATAACTGAGGAGGATCGCAGTACGTATGAACGGGACGGTGTCGTTTGTGTCAGAGGCGCCTTCTCACCTGCGTGGCTTGCGTTTCTGTCAGACGCAGTGGAAGAAGCCATAGCCTCGCCGGGGCCTTACGCGCAGGAATTCGGTACGCGCAAAGGTTCGGGCCGGTTCTTCGGGGACATTGAGGTCTCACTGCGACTATCCCAGTTTCGGCGCTTTGCGCTCGAATCGCCTGCGGGCGAGATCGCAGGACGGATCATGGGCGCCTCGCGAGTGAACTTCTTCTACGATCAGTTGCTGGTCAAGGAACCCGGGACCTCTGAGCGCACACCGTGGCACCAGGACCAACCGTACTGGGCTATCAGCGGCTATCAGGTCTGTTCTGTCTGGTTGCCACTTGACCCGATCCCTGAAGAGGTGAGCGTGGAGTACGTCTGTGGCAGCCACCGCTGGCCTGAGTTTAACCCCTATCACTTTGTCGATGGACGGCCATACGTAGGCACCGGATTGCCACCACTGCCCGACATCGAAGCCAATCTGCATAAGTATAAGATTAGCCGGTTTGCCATGCAGCCAGGAGATTGCCTGGTGTTCCAGGCGTTGATTGTGCACGGAGCGCCCGGCAATACTGGACAACACCGACGACGGGCGCTGGCGACGCGATGGGCCGGAGACGACGCCCGTTACTGTCGACGTCCGGGTGAGATCGCCATTCCAACTCAGGACCCTGGATTGGTCCACGGAGAACAGCTCGATTGCGAACGATTCCCGCTTGTTTGGAGTGCTCGATAAAGACGCCAACAATGTGATGAAGGCCACTCGCTTTGGCTCGCGGCTCATTTCTGACATTAGGCGGCAGTCTGGGGTCCGTTAAATCACCAGTGGAGAGAAGACGTGAAGAAAAGTCCTACTATTGCTTTGTGAAGGCACAGAAATCTTCGAAGCAGCCGCTTTTTACGATGTACTGGGCTGGTCAGGCACGGACGGCACGGAGCCAGTGCAAGTCGTAACCGTAGGGTTGCGTGCACCAGTGAGATGTGCCTTTGGTTTGAAAGTGATTCCCGATGCGTGCCTGCCAGAAGTAGATATCGAACAATTTGACGCCTTAGCTGTTCCGGGCGGTTTCGAAAGCTTTGGCTTCTACGGCGATGCATACTCTGATTCAGTTACTCAGCTCATCAAGCGTTTTGGCGAACTGAATAGGCCGGTGGCCTCCATTTGTGTAGGAGCATTACCCGTAGCAAAGGCGGGACTTTTGATCGGGCGACAAGGAACGACTTATCATCTGATGGAGGTCGGCGCAGGAAACAACTAGCTGAGTTTGGCGTCCAGGTCATTGATGCATCTCTAGTGCGCGAGGGGAATATCATTACTTCCACTTCGCCCGCAACAGCTATTGAGGTCGCGCTATGTCTGCTAGCTGAATTGACGGGCGCGGAGAATGCCGACAACATCCGTCACTTGATGGGGTTCAGCAAATAAAGCAAAAGCTAGATAACAACAACTTCTCGCCGACTCGCGGTGTTGAATAAAGAGCTACTTTCCGGGAGGTGAACGACATGCGGCAAACCCGATTCGTTGACCGAGAAAGCAGGATTCCTAAACGGAACGACGGACACGACCTTACCACCAGCCGGTTGCTCGGCGGAATGTTGGTCTCGCTTGCCCTGCTCGTGACCGCTGTCGCTCAGAGCGGACAGCCCTCCGTAACCGAACCTTTTTCTCCGCCCACGGGACCATTCGCGGTCGGCACCCACGAGTACTTGTGGATCGATCAGACCCGCGGTGAGCCATTTACCAAAGACCCCGCTGATCGGCGCCGTCTGTTGGCGCGTGTTTGGTATCCCGCCGAAAAAGCTCCGGGAAAGGAGACGGCCTGGTATGTGCTGGACGCGAGTGAGTTCCCCGAAAAGAGCTTGTACAGACAAGGCGTAACCGTCAAGACGAACTCCGTTACGGATGCCCCGCTCGCCAGCGGCAAATCCCGCTTCCCCGTGCTGATCTACCAACCTGGAGGCGGCACGGCGCGTTTCATCGGAACATTCCAGGCTGAGCAGTTCGCAAGCCAAGGGTATGTGGTGATAGGGGCCGATCACCCGGGCTTCAGCGAGACGATTCGCTTCCCTGACGGATCTCAGTTTAAAGCGGATATGTTGCTCGCTCCAAAGGAGACAGGCAATTTCCGTGATGACGTGCTGAAAAACTGGGATTGGCTGAACGATGAGGTCTTTCCTACCTGGATTGCCGACGCGTCTTACACACTGGACAAAATCGCGGAACTGGACCGAACGCCCGGACAACTGTTCTACAAACGGCTGGACCTCTCGCGGATCGGCATGATGGGATGGTCATTCGGCGGGGCGACTGCTATGCAGATGAGCAGGAATGATCCGCGGGTGAAAGCGGTGGTGGATCAGGACGGACAGCTCTTCGGCGACGTGCGGGACAAGGGTACCTCGCGTCCGTTTATGTTGATTCATCATGGCCTCGAGGACAAGCCTCCAAAGCCAGAGCAGACCGATGTCATGAAAGAGATGACCGCCAAGACAAAGGCGTGGGACCGTTCCTTAATCGATCACTCGACGAATGAGTGGTACGAGGTCACAATCGCAAAGACGCAGCACGGGCACTTCTCGGACTTCTTGCTCTTCTTTCGGCGCAATCCCACCGAGCTCGACCCCCACCGGGCTCACGAGATCATCACCGCCTACACGCTGGCGTTTTTCGATAAGTATCTGCGTGGCCAAAGCAGCGATCTGCTCAAAGCCCCGTCCGACCGGTATCCTGAGGTCACATTCAAGAAAGGAAAGGGACACATACAACGAGGGAGCGGAGTTCCGACCCCGCGATAGCATAATGAACGCGTTCCTAAAGCAATCAGGCACGGCTCGCGCTGTCTTGCTGGAACCGGGTTTAGCTTCCGCCGCTAAGGAGGATGGATGAGTCGCACTTCTCGTTGGGCTTTAGTATTTGCAATACTGCTCTCCCTTTGTGCGCTATTACCTGTGGGCGGCGACGCGCCGGCGACCGCGGCCTCGCAGCAGACCGCAGCTTTACCTTTACCGACACAGTCCCCCGCGCCGGACGGCGCGTGGTGGGTCTCCGATGCCCTACCCGACGGCATTTCGACGCCGCACTATCGCGGCGTCAAGCGCACCTCGCGCTACATAACTCTCCGCGACGGGGTGCGGCTCGCGGCGGACATTTACCTGCCCGAAGGACTCGGAGCGGGTGTGCGACTTCCGGCGATCCTCGAGCAGACCCGCTACGGCCGCTCGTTCGAGTACCAGCCCGAAGTGAGGGCTGTGGTGGATCGTCCGTCGTCCAAGGTAGTTGAGTTCGTGATCCGCGGCTACGCTTTCGTCATCGTGGACGTTCGCGGCAGCGGGACCTCGTTCGGCAGGCGCCGCGGGGAGTTGTCACCACTGGAGGCACGGGACGGGAGGGACGTCGTGGACTGGATCGTCGGCCAGCCCTGGTCCGACGGCAAGGTGGGGGCGACGGGCGTCTCCTATGTTGGGACGACCGCTGAACTGCTGCTCGTCAACCGACACCCGGCGGTTAAAGCCGTCGTGCCGCAATTCTCCCTCTTCGACGCCTACCCGGACATCGCCTTTCCCGGGGGCGTCAAGCACACGTGGTTCATCAAGATTTGGTCGCAGGTAATCGACGCGATGGACAAGAACATCATCCCCGAGCAGCAGCGGCAGCAAATCGTGGGGGTCCGTCCTGTTGATGACAACCCCGACCGGAAGTTACTGGCGCAGGCCGTCCGCGATCACGCTTCGAACATCGACGTGAACGCGCAACTTTCGGCCGTCACGTTCCGCGACGACCGCGCCCCCTCAGGATGGACGCTTGAAGAGATCAGCCCGAAGTCGTACCTCCGCGAACTGGCAGCCTCGCGCGCCGCGATCTATAGCTACAGCGGTTGGTACGACGGAGGCTACCCTCATGCGGCCGTAAATCGATTCATGACGGTGAAGAACCCCGGCAGCCGCCTGGTGATAGGCCCTTGGAACCACGGGGGTCGTTTCTACTTCAGCCCCGCGCACGGGGGGCTGAATTCGAGCTTCCCACACACTCTTGAGCTGCTCAGATTTTTCGACTACCACGTCAAAGGGATTAAAACAAGCATCGTCGCCGAGCCGCCCGTGCACTATTACACGATGGGCGAGGAGCGGTGGCACTCTGCGAACACGTGGCCGCTGCCGCAGGCGCGAAAGCAGACGTGGTTCTTCGCGGATGATAATTCACTCAGCAGGGCGCGGCTGGCAGCGGGAAAAGTCTTTGACACCTACCGCGTCGATTACACCGCTGGCACTGGCAACCTGTCGCGGTGGAACACGCTCGTCGGCGGGGGCTCCGTGGATTACCCCGACCGGAGCGCTGAAGACCGGAAACTCCTGACTTACACTTCCGAGCCGCTCGACCAGGACATGGAGGTGACCGGCCACACCATAGTGACCCTGTTCGTCAGTTCCACTGCCACCGACGGTCAGTTTTTCGTTTACCTGGAAGAGGTGGACGAGGCGGGCCGCGTGCGTTACGTGACCGAGGGGGAGCTTCGCGCCATGCATCGCAAGCTGGGCGGGCGCCCTCCGTATAAGACGGTCGTGCCGTATCGAACGTACCTGCGGCGGGACGCAAGCCCGCTCGTGCCGGGGCAGGTCACTCAGCTTACATTCGACCTGCTGCCGACCTCGTACCTTTTCCGCAAAGGCCGGCGACTGAGGGTCGCTATCGCCGGCGCGGATAAGGACCACTTCGACCCGCCCGCAGGCGAACCGCCCACAATACAACTCTACCGCGGAGCTGCTTTCCTCTCGCGCATTCTTCTACCGGTTGTCCCACGGCGGTGAGCATAATCTTAAGTCGGGCGGCTACCTTAATGCTAATTAAAACCGTATTGTATTCGAGGAATTTTGACCACGCCAACTTCATCCCGGATTAAGGAGACGAACATGAGCTTTGTATCGAAAATGGTTTTGTTACGCAGTCGAATTGCCATCGCGGCCTTTGCGATTGTCGGTATTCTGGCTGGTTTCAACGGCAGCGTTGGTTCGCAGTCTGCGGCACGCCTGGAGATCAAAACGCTGTCGTCACGTCCCGATTTAGTCAGCGGAGGCGATGCGCTCGTCGAAGTCAAAGCGCCTGCCGGAACACGACTGACCACGATTACCGTTGCTCTCAACGGCAAAGATGTCACCAGCCAGTTGAAACCCGATGTAGCAACTGGCAGCTTGCGCGGCGTCGTCAGTGGTTTGAAGGAGGGCGAGAACCTGCTGGCGGCGAAAGCCGGAAAGATGCGGGCCAGCCTGCAAGTCACAAACTACCCGATCACGGGGCCGATTCTTTCCGGGCCGCATCTGACGCCGTATGAATGCCGCACTGTCGAATCAGGTTTGGGCCAGCCGCTCGACGCCAACTGTTCTGCCAAACAAAAGATCGAATACTTTTACCGCGCCTCGAACAACAGTTTCAAACCGCTGGCCGATGCTTTCGCGCGCCCGGCTGACTTGGTGACAACGACGACTTACGACGGCAAGAAAGTGCCGTACATCGTGCGGGTGAATTCGGGCACGATCAACCGCAGCATTTACCGCATTGCGATTCTGGACGATCCGAACCCTGAAGCGAATGCCGGGCAATGGGGGCCGGGGCAGGGATGGAATCGCAAGCTGGCCGTCAGCTTCGGCGGGGGAGCAGGCACGCAATACAATCAGGGCACGAATCAGGCGACCGCTGCGTTGAATCATCTGTATCTGTCGCGCGGCTTCGCTTTCATGATCTCGACCGAACTGGTCAACCAACTGCACAGCAACCCAGTCCTGCAGGGCGAAACCTTGATGATGCTGAAGGAGTATTTCATCGAACGTTACGGCGTGCCGAAATGGACTGTCGGCAATGGCGGTTCGGGTGGAGCGATTCAGCAACTGGTTATCACGCAGATTTATCCCGGCTTGCTCGATGGGTTGCAGCCGACGGATTCATTCCCTGATTCATCGCTCCATACGGCTGATTACGGCTTGCTGCAAAACTTCTGGCGCAAAGCCGATCCGGCAGTCTGGACAGACGCGAAGAAAACTGCCGTCGAAGGTTTCACCAAAGGAACCTGCGCCGCCTGGGAGCAGTCGTACGTGCCTGTGCTGACCGCGACAAACAAACGCGGCTGCGCGTTGCACGACGAAAGCAAGGTTTACGACCCGGTCAAAAATCCGAAAGGCGCTCGTTGCACGATGCAGGAAATGAGCGCGAACATTTACGGGCGCGATCCGAAGACGGGTTTTGCTCGCAAACCGCAGGACAACGTGGGCTGGCAGTACGGTTTGGCTGGGCTGAACAGCGGCGCTATCAGCGTTGCTGAGTTCCTGGAACTCAACGAGAAGATCGGCGGCAACGACATTGATGGCGGCTTTATCACTCAGCGTTCGGTTGGCGATCCGATTGCGCTACGCGCACTTTACGCCAGCGGTCTGGTCAACTCCGGCGGCGGAGGCTTGGCCAATGTGCCGATTCTGCACGCGCGCGGTTATTCCGACGCGCTGGGCGACATTGACGACCGCCACCGTGACCTGACGATCCGCGCCCGGCTGGAAAGAGCCAACGGGCATTCTGACCATCAGGTCATCTGGGTTGGCCCGCCGCGCGAACGTAATCAAACTGGCGTAGTTGATCTGGCTGCGCTCTCGCTGGACACGATGAACAAATGGCTGGACGCCATCGCCGCCGATCCTGCGCCGCTCACAACCGGCAAAGTCGTGCGCCACAAACCGGCAGACGCGACGGACGCCTGCTGGGATACGGCAGGCAAAAAGATCGCAGAGAAAGCGACCTTCGACGGCAAGGGAAAGTGCAACACGCTTTACCCGGTTCACAGCGAACCGCGCATGGTTGCCGGAGCGCCGCTAACCAACGACATCGGCAAATGCCAGTTGAAGCCGATCAATTTTGCCGAATACAAGGTGACTTTCAGTGACGCGCAGAAGTCGCGGCTGAAAGCTCTTTACCCGACGGGTGTCTGCGATTTCAGCAAACCCGGCGTCGGGCAAGCGCCGATCAAGGGGACTTATCAACGCTACTGATTAACGCTATTGGCGCGCTTCGCGTCACGGTCTAAATTTGAAGAAGGTCAAAGAGTTCGCCGACGGCATCGGCCCATACAAGCTGCTGATTGACCGCGAACCGAAGATCGTTGACTGGGCGCACGCGGCTGGCCTGACCGTCACGCCCTACACGTTTGGATCAAGCGCAACCGGACGCTTCAAAAATGTGCGCGAAGAAATGTACCACTTCCTGTTTGAACTGGGCGTGGATGCGCTCTTCACGGATAACCCCGACCAGTTCCCAGGAAAACGGAGGAGATGAAGCCGAACATGCATGACCATCGTTGACCCCGACGGCACTAAGCTCATGATTTCCACCCGACTTGAGGGGTGGCGACGGTAGGGGTTCCAGCGATTGATTCCCTCAGAGGCATGTTCGTGTCTCGACTCTTACTTGGAGGAGAAGATGAAATACTTTCTGACCGGCGCTACAGGCTTTGTCGGCGGACGCCTCGCGCGACAACTGGTCGAGGCTGGCCATCAGGTAGTCGCTGTCGTACGCAATCCTGCCAAGGCCCAAGACTTGGCCGACCTTGGCATCGCCGTCCATCAGGGCGACGTGACGGACAAAGAAAGCCTGCGCGCTCCGATGAGTGGCGTGGATGGCGTGTTTCACGTCGCCGCGTGGTACAAGGTCGGCGTGAAAGACAAGCGCGAAGCCGAGGCGACCAATGTTCAGGGCACGCGCAATGTGTTGGAGTTGATGTGGGAGCTGGGCATTCCCAAAGGCGTCTACACCAGCACCCTGGCAGTATTCTCCGATACGCACGGGCGTCTGGTGGACGAAGAATTCCGCTACAGCGGCCCGCACTTGAGCGAGTACGACCGCACCAAAGCCATGGCGCATCGCGAGGTCGCGGAGCCGATGATGGCCGCCGGCTTGCCGCTGGTGATCGTCCAGCCGGGCTTGATCTATGGCCCGGGCGATACGAGCATCGTCCGCCAGACTCTCATTCAATTCCTGCAAAGCAAGCTGCCGATGATTCCCAAAGAGTCCGCCTACTGCTGGGCGCACGTGGACGACGTGGCGCGCGGGCACATTTTGGCTATGGAGAAAGGCCGGACGGGCGAGAGCTATATTCTCGCCGGGCCGCCCCATACATTTATCGAGGCGATAGAGTTGGCCGAGCAGATCACCGGCGTGCCCGCGCCTCGGATGCAAGTTGCGCCGGGAATGATAAAAGCGATGGCGGCAATGATGGGAGCAGTCGAAAAGGTGCTCCCGGTGCCGGAGGCCTATACGAAAGAATCGCTGCGCGTGACCGCCGGAGTGACCTATCTCGGCGACAACGCCAAGGCGCGGCGCGAGCTGGGCTACAACCCGCGCCCGTTGCAGCGAGGCTTGGCCGAAACCCTCGAACACGAGATGCGCTTGCTGGGGATGAAGAAGTAATGGATGTTTCTGTTCACCTGGATTCAACCTTTCTGATGGGCGATCTGGCTGCTTTCAAGAGAGGTTCGCTGGCCTTCTGGACCGCAGCCCATCTAAATGGAAGTAGGAGAAAATGAAGGAAATCATTGCCTGCATCGGGATGCTTCTGCTCGCAGCTTTCTCAAGCAACGGCTCCAGCCACGGTCAGACATCCGGCAATCGCCCACGGCAGATGATCAAAGCGGAACATGAGGTGCTCGCGCGCCATAAAGCCTGGTGCGACGCCATCGTCAAAGGCGAGATGGAGACGCTGGATCAGCTTCTGGCTGACGATTTCATCATCACTTCCGGCAACGCCACGCTGCGCGACAAAAAAGGAGAGTTGGAAGACCTGAAGCTGGCCGATGGCCTGAGCTGGGTTTTTGTCAACACTGATGATCTGCGGGTGCGGGTCTACGGCCAGGCGGTTGTCGTGACCGGGCGCGTCAGATGGCGCGTCAGAAACAGAGACCGCGAAGTGGACGACGAGCGCCGTTTCACCTCCGTCTTCGTGAAGCAAAAAGGGCAGTGGCGCATGGTCGCGCAGCAGATGACTCGTCCGCCGCAACAGAATCGGAACCAATAGCAGCAATTTCCCAAAAGGAGACAGCAATGACAGCTCAGGAATTCGCAGCCCGCGCGCCTGACGAGGTGCTCAATCAGCCGCCTGCGCTCGAAAACTACAATCTGTTTGAATTCGACAGACCCTTGCGCGAGGCGGTCGAGCGCGAAGGCGGCGGCTGGATCGATGAACAGGCGCACGAATTCGGTGAGCTGCTCGGCAGCGCGGAAACGCTGCGGCTTGGCGAGTTGGCCAACCGTTACACGCCGGTGCTGCGCACGCACGACCGCTTCGGTCATCGCATTGACGAAGTCGAGTTCCATCCGGCGTGGCACGAACTTGAGCGGCTGAGCATCAGCTACGGCACACACTCGCTACCCTGGACGAGTGAGAAATCAGGAGCGCACGTCGCGCGCGCGGCGCTGATGATGCTCAGTCATCAGCTTGAAGAGGGACACAGTTGTCCGCTGACGATGACCTTCGCCGTGATTCCCTCGCTGCGCTTGCAACCGGAACTGGCCGCCGAATGGGAACCGCGCGTGCTGTCGAACGAATACGATCCGCGGTTCATTCCGGCGGATCGGAAACGCGGCGTGCTGTTCGGCATGGCGATGACCGAACGGCAGGGCGGCAGCGATGTGCGCGCCAACACCACGCGCGCGCGTCCGATTGGCAAACGCGGCCCCGGCGAAGCGTATGAAATCACCGGTCACAAATGGTTCTGCTCGGCGCCGATGTGCGATGCGTTTCTGGTGCTGGCGCAGGCCGAAGGCGGATTGTCGTGCTTCCTGATGCCGCGGTGGAAGCCGGACGGCGCGCGCAATGCCTTTCACATTCAGCGCCTCAAAGACAAGCTCGGCAACCGGTCAAACGCTTCGAGCGAGGTCGAATTTCACGGCGCGTGGGTGCGGCTGGTCGGCGAGGAAGGGCGCGGCGTGGCGAATATCATCGAGATGGTGCGCCACACGCGGCTCGATTGTGTGCTTGGTTCGGCGGCTACGATGCGGCGCGCGGTGGCCGAAGCGACTCATCACACACATTATCGCTATGCCTTCGGCGACCGGCTCATCAATCAGCCGCTGATGAAAAACGTGCTGGCGGATTTGTGTCTTGAATCAGAAGCCGCCACCGCGCTGGCGCTGCGGCTGGCGCGCAGCTTTGATGAAGCGCCGCACGATGAGCAGCAGAAACATTTCAGCCGCATCGCGACGGCCATCGGCAAATACTGGGTCACGAAACGCGCGGTCGCTATGGTCGCTGAAGCGCTCGAATGCCTGGGCGGCAATGGCTACGTCGAGGAAGCCCCGCTCGCGCGGCTCTATCGCGATGTGCCGCTCAACTCGATCTGGGAAGGATCGGGCAATGTGCAGTGTCTCGACGTGTTGCGCGCGATGCAGAAGGAACCCGAAACGGTCGAAGCGCTGTTTCAAGAACTGAGAGCCGCGCGGGGCATTGATGCACGCTACGATCAGCTCCTGGCCTCGATCGAGCGCGAACTGTCGGACACGAATCAGATTGAAGCGCGGGCGCGAAGAATTCTCGAAGCCCTGGGTCTGGCGCTTCAGACAGCGATCCTGCTGCAACACGGGCGTGGCGCAGTGACAGAAGCCTTCTGCTCTTCGCGTCTGCCGGGTGAGCAGCATCTGGCGCTCGGCACGCTCCCGGCAGGAACTGATTTTGATTCAATCATCGAACGTTCAAGACCGAAACTGAGAGGATAATCTATGACCACACGTCCATCTGTGCGGACGGAGACTCAGTCCGGCGTCCGCTCAATCATTCTTTGCCGTCCCGATGAATACAACACGATCACTCCGGCGCTGCGCGACGAACTCGGCGCGGCCATCGACGAGGCTGATGCGGACCCGCAGGTGCGCGTGATGTTGCTCGGCGCCGAAGGCCAGGCTTTTTGCGCGGGCTACGGGTTGGACTGGTCAACCAGGGCGCAGGCGGATGAGGAAGGGCGCGAGCGCGTTTGGGACTCGGCGGCTGACCTGCAAGTGATCTCCAGGTTTGTCGCCGTCTACCAGAAGCTCTGGTACGCCTCCAAGCCCACTATCGCTGCGGTGCAGGGGTGGTGTATCTGCGGCGGCACGGACCTTGTGCTCTGGGCCGACATCATTATCGCCGGAGAGTCGGCGGTCTTCGGCTATCCGACTTCCAGAGTCTGGGGCGTTCCGACCACCGCTATGTGGGTCTATCGCATCGGGTTCGAGAAAGCGAAGAGATACCTGCTCACGGGCGACGAGATTCCCGCGCCCGAAGCGGCCCGCATCGGCCTCATTCTCGAAGCGGTCCCCGATGAAAAGCTGGAGGAGCGAGCAATGGCGCTCGCCCGTCGGATGGCTCAGTTGCCCACAAACCAGCTTGAGATGATCAAGCTCTACTGCAACCAGATAGCCGAGAACATGGGCATCTCGTCGACGCGGACGCTGGGCATTCTCTTCGACGGGGTCGCGCGCCACACCGAGGAGGGGCTGGACTTCGTGGAACTGGCGACCAGAGCCGGCTTCCGCGAAGCGGTGCGTCAACGCGACGATCCTTTCAGAGACTACGGCTCGGGGCCGAGGTCGCGTCGTAGTAAGGAACCGGACCAGGAGGGGTAGCGACCTTTTTCGAAACCGGAATAGAACACCGATGAACGCTGGTCAGAGCAAAGCGGAAGATTTGACGAATTCGATCTCAGCTCGCTCAAGGCGCTGCTCTCGGCGGGCGCCCCGTTGCGCGCCGACACGAAGGCGCAAATGTTGCGGAGGTTCGGCGGCCGGGTTTACAAGCTGTACGGCCTCACCGAAGGCATCGCGACGGACTGCCGCGCAACGCGCTCGCAAAGGTCTTGAAGAAAGAGCTGCGCGAGCCGTACTGCCGCAAAGCGGGATAGCGGCCAACGCACTTCATCACGCGTTATTTCTAAGGGGGACGCTATGGGAAAATTCCTGAGCACGACTGCGCTGTTAGTGCTTCTTAGCGCAACCACCACAACGGCGCAGTGGGCCGTTAAGCTGCCGCCGCCGACTGGCCCTTACGCCGTCGGCACCACTCGCTCCTCACTCGTGGACACGACCCGGCCCGAGACGTTCACCGACGACAGAAGCGACCACCGCGAGGTTCTGATTCGCGTCTGGTATCCCGCGAAACCCGCGCCCGGCGCGCAGCCCGAACCCTTTTGGGGCCGAGAAACACAGGAGATCGCAACACGCATGGCGGAGTTCATGCGCCTGCCTAAGAGCGCCTTCGATGATCTCGCCCGTGTGCCGTCTCACGCCTACACGGACGCGCCGCTCGCAAAGTCGCGCTCGCCGTACCCTGTGCTGGTCTTCTCGCACGGTTACATCCCGGGTCTGATCTCCCAGAACACTGCGCAGATGGAGGAGCTGGCCAGTCACGGGTATATCGTGGTCAGCATCGGCCATACCTACGAGACGCTGGTCAACATCTTCCCTGATGGGCGAGTTGTTCCCTTCAGTCAGGCCCGGCTCGCGGCGTTCGCCCAAGGCGCGGCAAAAACGAATCAACTGAACGCCAACTACGCCGCCGCAACCGACCCGGCTGAAAAAGAAGCGATCTTAAGACGCATAGTCGCCGAGTGGCCGGTCCTGAGCGAGAGCCTCAGCGTCTGGACCGCAGACACGCGCTTCGTGCTGAATGAACTGGAGAGGATGAACGCGGGGAAACGGAAAAGCATGTTCGCCGGGAAGCTGGACCTGAAGCGCATCGGCGTCTTCGGGATGTCTTTCGGCGGCGCGACCGCAGGTCAGGTTTGCGCGGTCGATCAGCGTTGCAAAGCGGGCATCAATCTCGACGGCATGCAGTCTGGCGATTTGATTGATCATCCCATGGAACGCCCGTTCATGTTCATGCAGAGCGAAGCTGCTAGAAATATCAACCGCCTCTTTTTTGAGCGGGCGAACAACGCCGCCTATATTACGTCACTGTGAAGGGAGCCAAGCACTTCAACTACTCGGACTTCTCCCTCTTTTCACCTGAATATAAAAACGCCGGACTGCTTGGGGATGTCGAAGGCGGGCGGATGGAGAGGATTATCAATGACTACGTCTTGGCTTTCTTTGACAAGCATCTAAAGGGCAAGGATGCCACGCTGCTCAAAGGACCTCCTGCTCACTACGCCGAGATCGAATTCAATTCACGCAGCCGTCAAACCGCGAAGTAAGAATGCCTGGTGTAGAAGGAGAATCGAACGATTATGCGCTTGCACAAGTTTCTCGCCCTGTCATTAGCCTTGCTCTTGTCACATTGCTGCCAAAGCAATGAGCGAGAACAGTCGAAGGCCAACAGCTATATAAACGCCCAACAGCGATATAACAGTCGATCTCTGATCTGGCTCACACGCGGGCAAGGCTTGTCATTCTGATGAACTCAGTTTCGATCTTCAGTGCGGACGCTGAGCATACTGATGCGAAGTCCGGTAGCCGCTCTGGTGAACGCGCAGGGTCAAAGGATAAAGTGATGATCTGGCAACGCCTCAAGCGCTCCTCGGATGAGCTGCGAGAGCTTGGACTAGACCCCAAGGCGTTCGCCGATCTGGAAGCGGCCTTTAAGTCTCAGCTTGAGGACCACCGCCACCCTGGGGCCCAACTTGCACTCTACCGTCACGGCATGTTTGCGCTCGAGATGGGCGGCGGCATAGCACGGCGGTCGCCGGAAAAGCCCGTGGCGCCCGACACCCTCTTCGTGCTGTTCTCAGCCACCAAGGCTTGGGCGGCCGTCGCAGCTCACCTCTTAATCGAACGCGGCAAGCTCGATTTGCAGGCCAAGGTGGCGGAATACTGGCCCGAGTTCGCGAAACACGGCAAGGGAAATGTGAGCATCTACCACGTCCTCTCCCACCGTGGGGGCTACCCGATCTCCACCACCAACCTGGTCCTGGGCGCGATGCAATCGTCTGCCCGTGCCATCGAGGACACCCCTCTGAGTTGGAAACCAGGCGAGGCGAATGGGTATCACGCTTTCAACTTTGGTGAGACGATTGGTGAACTCGTGCGGCGGGTCGATGGCCGGGAAATCAAAGCATTCCTCCGTGAGGAGGTGTTTGCTCAGATAGGACTGGTTGAAAGCTACTTGGGTCTACCTGCGGACCGGCCGGAGTTGGAGGCACGCGTGGCGTATGTCTACGAGATGGAGTCGCGGACCCCGGGTTCTGAGTTCAGGTTCGGCGATGAGAGTGAGCCACCGGTGCCGGAATGGAAGTTCGTCTGGAACCGGCCCGAGGCCCACCAGATGGTTCTTCCGAGCGGTGGCGGGATAACTCGGGCGCGAGATTTCGCCCGCTTTTACGGGATGCTGGCAAACGGCGGCGAGTTAGACGGCGTCCGTGTGCTCAAGCCTGAGACCATTCAGATGGCCACCAGGCGCAGCAATTCCTGCGGCGAGATTGACCGAATAATGCGCGTGCCTATGCCGTGGGCGTTGGGCTTCCAGCTCGGGGGGGAGGCCAGCGTGCCACTTTTCGGAAAGACCAGTAGCCCCCATGCTTTCGGCCATGCAGGCGCTGGGTGCACTGTGGGTTGGGCTGATCCCGACCGCGGTTTAGGCTTTGCTTATCTAACCAATGGGAACTTGGGTTGGTTGAATTCGTTTTCCCGCATCGGCGATCTGGCTGACCTCGCTCTGAAGGCATGTTTATGAACGCCGCGAGCACGAACGTCGGATGCACTGCGCTCCAGAACGGAGCCTTCGCTTTCTTTGTTAGCGGACTTCGATGGACAGGGTAGAATATGCCTTCGCAGCATCGAGGTCTTCTATCGAACCGAGTGGGAAGGAACATTTATGATGAGCAAGTTGGAAAAAGAAATTCGCTTTCTCAAGGTTTATGCCGTTGTAACGACCTTGTTGTTCGGGGTGTTGGTGTTCTCGGCTTTTCAGCAGGCTAATCAAAAAACCAAGTTTACTGAGATAGATGTCGAGCGCATCAACATTATCGAGAAAGATGGCAAGTTAAAGATGGTCATTTCCAACAGCGAACGCCAGCACCCTGGCATCGTTGACGGGAAGACTCTGTCGAGGAAGAGGCCGCCAGGAATGCTTTTCTTCAATGAGAAGGGCGATGAATGTGGTGGTTTAGGTTTTGATGGCAATCAAAAAGATGGCAAGGCAAATGCAGGCGCATTGCTGGCTTTCGATAGGTTCCGGCAAGATCAGACCGTCGGCATCCAGTATGGCGAAGCCAACGGGCAGTATTTCGCCGGTCTGCGAGTTTGGGATAGGCCCGATACTTCGCTGGGGCCGGTGATTGAGAAGCTTGTCGCGATAGAAAAAATGAGCGAGGGGCCGGAAAAGACGGCGGCAATGAAAGAGCTGAGAGAAATGCCGGGTGGCGCGGAGCGGGTCATGGTTGGGCGGGATCGTGAGCAGGCGGCAGTGGTTCGGCTCTCCGACGCGAATGGCAAACCGCGGATCAAGCTTTCGGTGGATGTGGCTGGCTTGCCCAAACTCGAGTTTTTAGACGAGACCGGCAAAGTGACGTACAGCTTGCCGCAGTATGGTAAGGCCGACAAGAAGTAAAACAGACATTATGATTCGCATGCTTTGCAGGAACAAGATCGCCGATTTCGAGAAGTGGAAAGCCGTCTTTGACTCCCACGCCGACGCACAGCGAGAGGCCGGACTCAGGCTGGAGCATCTCTGGCGTAGCGTGGAAGACCCTAACAACATCTTCTTCGTGTTCGAGGTCAGTGACATCGAGAAGGCGCGCGCTTTCATCAATGCGCCGGAGGCCGAAGAAGCGGGGAGGGCATCAGGCGTGCTCGACGGTGAATACCACTTCATCGAGGAGAGCAAAGGCTACTGAAGAGGAGGAAACCAGATGAGGTATCGTATCGCAGCGCAAACGGTTTTGATGGGAGTGCTGTGCCTTGTTGCATCCGCAGTTCAGGAGACCAAAGTCACCCCGCTAGTGACGAAGGATTTGGCCGGGCTGACCGGCAAGGAAGCGGTGATGCTCACGGTGGAGTATGCGCCGGGCGCCTCGTCCAGCAAGCACAGGCATAACGCGAACACATTCGTTTATGTCCTGGAAGGCTCCATCGTCATGCAGGTCGAAGGCGGGAAAGCGGTGACCCTGGGACCGGGCCAGACGTTTTACGAATCGCCCGATGACGTCCATGCAGTCTCGAAGAATGCGAGCGACTCCCAACCAGCCAAGTTCCTCGTGTTTTTTGTGAAGGATAAGGGCGCCTCGGCACTCGTCCCAGTGAAGTAAAGTAGAGGGTCAGGCAAAGGCGCGGTGTGTTGCCCGCCGCTCCGAGCCATGAAGCCTGACAATGGTATGAAACGTCCCTTGAGAGGGAGGACTGAAAGGAAAGAGAATTTGGTGATAGTAGAGACATTTGCAGATTGGGCAAATCTTAACAATTAAGAGAAGTTTTATGGGAGACCTTTTACAAGACTTGCGCTACAGTCTGCGAATATTACTGAAGAAACCCGGCTTCACGGTTATTGTCGTCATCACGCTGGCTCTGGGCATCGGCGCGAACACCGCCATTTTCAGCGTCGTGAATACTGTGCTGCTGCGCCCGCTGCCTTATGCCGAGCCTGACCGGTTGGTCTTCATCTATGATTCCGCGCCGGGCTTCGGCATTCGAAAGTTTGGTTTGATGGAAGCCGAATTCCTGCGTTTACGCGATCAGATGCGGTCTCTTGAGCGTGTGTCGCTCTACACCTCGACCACGCTCACGCTGACGGGGGCGGGAGAGCCGGAGCGCGTCTTGTCCGGGACAGCCTCGGCCGATCTCTTCGCGGCGCTCGGCGTGCCGCTGGCGCTCGGTCGCAGCTTCAAGCTCGAAGAAGAGCCGCAGGGACAGGGCAATGTGGTGATTCTCAGTCACGGATTCTGGCAGCGGAAGTTCGCGGCCAGTCCGGACGTGCTTGGTCAGGCGCTCCCCCTCGACGGACGCAGTTACACCATAGTCGGCGTGCTGCCGCAGGGCTTCAAATCCCCGCTCGAATTGCAGTCCGAGCGGGCGGTCGAGTTGTGGGTGCCACCCGGCTACGACTTGGCCAACCCCTGCTGTAGTCACGGACTGAACGTCATCGGACGCTTGCGCGCGGGGCACACGCTCGCACAGGCAGAGGCTGAAACGAGCGCGATCGTCGCCGGTGTGATGAAGGATTACCGAGGGGCCTATCCGAAAGATGGCTTGTCACAGACCTTCATCAAGCCACTCCAACAGGAGATTGTCGGCGACTTGCGTCGGGCGCTCTGGGTGTTGCTCGCCGCCGTCAGCTTCGTGTTGTTGATTGCGTGCGCCAACGTTGCCAATTTGCTGCTCGCGCGCAGCGAGTCGCGCGCCTCAGAGATCGCCATTCGCACGGCCTTGGGAGCCGGACGTGCCCGCATCATCCGGCAACTCCTGGTGGAGAGTCTGCTGCTGGCCGTCATCGGCGGCGGCTTGGGGCTGCTGCTGGCTTCGTGGGGCTTGGGGCTGCTCCCCACGCTCGGTGCTGAAAAGATTCCGCGCTTGCAAGAGGTCGCGTTGGACGCCCGGGTGCTCTGTTTCACGATGTTGATGTCGTTGCTGACGGGCGTGGTTTTTGGACTGGCGCCAGCTTTTCAAGCCGTCAAATTCGATCTGCACACAGCCCTCAAAGAGGGCGGACGCACCTCGGCTTCGCCAAAAGGGCGCAGCCGGTTGCGCAGTGTGCTGGTCGTGACCGAAGTGGCGCTCTCGCTCGTGTTGCTGGTTGGTGCGGGGCTGCTCATCCGAAGCTTTTGGCGGTTGCAACAAGTTGAGACCGGTTTTAGGACTGAGAAGTTGCTGACCATGCGACTCTTTCCTCCGGCGTCAGCTTATCCCAACGACCAACACGTCGCGGCCTTCTACGAAAGCTTGCTACAGCGCGTGCGGTCGCTGCCCGGCGTCAAGGACGCGACAGTGGCTAGTGGGGTGCCCATTGCCGATGGGAACAGTGCCACCGGGATGCAAACCGAAGGACAGCCATTTGAACTGAACACACTCAATCTCGCCGAATTCCGCGTTGTGTCGCCCGACTACTTCCGCACGCTGGGCATCCAGCTCCTGCGCGGGCGCTTCCTGGAAGATTCCGATCAGGAGCAGATGACACCCGTGGCGGTAATTAA
The DNA here is from genome assembly GCA_038040455.1 of Acidobacteriota bacterium. Lineage (GTDB taxonomy): Bacteria > Acidobacteriota > Blastocatellia > UBA7656 > UBA7656 > Onstottus_A. Next base: position 42,793 of record JBBPIH010000019.1, on the reverse strand, counting down.
CGAGTCGCTGGCCCGCACTCACTGGCCCAATGTTGACCCGCTCGGGCGGCGTATCCGCTTACTCAATGCCCCGCCGGAACGCGCGACGACGGCGTTTCTGACCGTGGTGGGTGTCGTGGCCGACGCGAAGAATGGCAGCCTGACAAAAGCGCCGGGGCAAGAGATATATGTGCCAGTGCGGCAGCGCGCGGCAGCGGTCGCCAGTATGGGTTTTACGCAGCAGATGTCTTTGGCCGTGCGCACCTCGGTTGAACCACTCACGCTGGCTAATTCCATCCGGCAAGAGGTCTGGGCGCTCGATCGCACCATTCCCATTACCGAAGTGCGGACGATGGAGCAGATTTTAGCGACGGCCACCGTGCAGCCGCGCTTCAACACGGTCCTGCTCGGCCTCTTTGCCGCCGTGGCGCTGGTGTTGGCGGCGGTCGGCATCTACGGCGTGTTGTCGTATTCAGTCACTCAGCGCACGCACGAGATCGGCATTCGCCTTGCCCTGGGAGCGCAACAACGTGACGTGCTAAAGATGGTCGTCAGGCAGGGAATGATCCTGGCTCTGCTCGGCGTAGCGATTGGCCTGTCGGCTTCTTTCGCCTTGACCCGCTTGATGACGGGCTTGCTGTATGGCGTGAGCGCAACCGATCCGCTGACGTTTGGCGTGATCGCGTTGTTGCTTGCGCTCGTGGCGTTACTGGCCTGCTGGATACCGGCGCGTCGAGCGACGAAGGTGGATTCGATAATCGCGCTTCGATACGAGTAACCCGCCTGCCGACTACTGGGACACCCACCCAGAAGGTCGCGGCGATCAGCGCGGAAGTTGTGCAGCGCAGCTCAAAAGTATGTCGACCTCGTTGCAGGACTACCAGGTTCGAAGCTCTATGCTGCTTAAGGAGGAAATGAGTTGAGGCACATTGTCAATATCAGGCCCGCGAGCTACGTCGTTATTCTTCTCCTGGTCTTGCCTGCTTTGGCGCACAAACATCATGCTCAGCCTGCCGCGCCGGAGTTCGATCTGATCATCATTCGCGGGCGCATCGTAGACGGCACTGGCAATCCGTGGTTTGAGGCCGATCTAGCGGTCAAGGACGGACGAATCGCGAGTATTGGCCACATAGCGGCGGACCGCGCGGCGCGGAGAATCGATGCCGGTGGCCTGATCGTAGCGCCGGGTTTCATCGACGTGCATACTCACATCGAAAGCGGCATCGAAGCCCGGCCGACGGCGGATAACTTTCTTCACATGGGCGTGACTTCGGTGATTACCGGCAATTGCGGCGGCTCGGCGTTGCCGCTGGGCGAGTGGTTTTCAAAGCTCGAAAAGGGCGGCGTCTCAATCAACATAGGCTCCCTGGTTGGGCACAATACCGTCAGGCGAGCAGGAATGAAGGGCGACTTTGACCGGCCGCCTGCGCCCGAAGAACTACAACGCATGCGCGAGTTGATTGATGGAGCGATGCGCGATGGCGCGGTTGGTCTCTCGACCGGACTGGAGTACGTTCCGGGCGCGTATGCCAAGACAGATGAGATTGTAGAACTGGCCAAAGTGGCCGCCAGCTATGGCGGAATCTATGCCACTCACATGCGCAATGAAGATGAGACCGTAGAGCAATCTATCAGCGAATCATTGCAGGTGGGCGCGGCAGCAAAATGCCCGGTTGAGATCTCTCATTTCAAGATTTCCAGCAAGAAGCGGTGGGGGGCCAGCTCGATAACCACCAGAATGGTTGAAGCGGCGCGGGCGGGCGGGCAGCAGGTAACCGTCGACCAATACCTCTACACGGCAGGCAGCACTGGCATCGGCATTCTCTTCCCCTCGTGGATCTTTGAGGGTGGCCCAGGCAAAACTAAAGAGCGGCTGCAAACTGTGGCCACCCGCGCTCGCATTAAGCGCGAGATGATCGAGAAGGCCGGCCGGGGCGGCTTCAAAGATTTCTCTTTCGCTTATGTCGCCAGTTACAAAGCGAACCCGGCCTTCAACGGGAAGAACGTCTCTGAGATTTCCCTGACGGTCCGTCAAAAGTCCGGCGTTCAAGAAGAGGCGGAGCAAGCCATTGAGATGCTGCTCGCGGGCGGGGCGCAGATGGTGCTTCACAAGATGTCTGACGAGGACGTGGCGCGAATCTTTCGAGCGCCGTTTACAATGGTTGCCTCCGACAGCGGCGTGCTTGACCCAGATGATCCCAGCATCCCGCACCCGCGTGGTTTTGGTAACAATGCACGGGTGCTCGGCCTCTACGTGCGAGAAAAGAGAATGGTCAGCCTCGAGGAGGCCGTTCGGAAGATGACTTCGTTGCCGGCTCAGACTTTCGGCCTGTGGGAAAGAGGACTGCTGCGGCCAGGGCTTGCCGCCGACATCGTGATCTTCAACGACAAGACGATTAGTGACCGCTCCAGTTACCAGCAGCCGAAGCAGTATGCGGATGGCGTAGACTATGTGCTGGTCAATGGGCAGGTGGTCATTGATAAGGGACAACACAACGGGACCAAACTTGGCCGCATCCTTCGCCGCTCGAAGTAAATCATAGGAGGAGGAACAAATGGTTCATTTTCCAGAACTGCTTCGTAACCTCCCGAAGTTTGAAGGTCCATTTGTTCAAGGTTCCGATTGAATTTGAAAAGGAGATTGCAAAAATGATCAGAAAATCCCTGTTGACTCTCTTATTCTTGGTAGCGGCGGTTGGCGTTGGTCTCGCACAAACAGAGAGGCCGCCGCTGCTTCAGAAGCCCACGTTGAGCCGGACCCAAATCGCATTCGCCTACGCGGGCGATCTGTGGATAGTCGCGCGGGAAGGCGGCGCGGCTTCGCGATTGACAACAGGTGCAGGCGTCGAGACCGACCCGGCGTTTTCACCTGATGGCAGTTTGATCGCCTTCACGGGCGAGTACGACGGCAACACGGATGTTTACGTTGTAGATGCGGCGGGCGGAGTGCCGCGCCGGCTGACTTATCACCCTGGACCTGATTCGGCTGCTGGGTGGACTCCTGATGGCAAGAGGATTTTATTCCGCTCTTCCCGCAACAGCACCAACCCCGTCCCGCGATTGTTCACCATTCCAGTTGACGGCGGGTTCCCATCCGAAGCGCCTTTGCCAATGGGCGTGGCAGGCTCCTATTCGTCTGACGGAACACGCCTGGCCTATGTGCCTACGATTAAATGGCAGGAAGCCTGGAAACAGTATCGCGGCGGGCAAACGACTCCAATCTGGATAGCCAAACTCTCTGACTCAAGTATTGAGAAGTTGCCGCGCGACAACTCGAACGATTCAAATCCAATGTGGGCCGGCAACAGGATATATTTTCTTTCAGACCGAAGCGGCCCTGTGACTTTGTTCGCTTACGACACGGCTACGAGGAAAATCACCCAGCTTGTCAGAAACGACGCCCTCGACATTAAGTCGGCGTCCGCGGGTCCCGGCGCAATCGTCTATGAGCAATTCGGTTCGTTGCATCTTTATGACCTCGATTCCGGGAAAGAGAAAAAGCTCAACATCTCGATTGCAGGCGATCTGGCCGGAGTGCGCTCGCGCTTTGTAAAGGTAGCACGAAACATCACTGCGGCCGGGCTATCGCCAACTGGTGCGCGCGCCGTTTTCCAGGCTCGCGGCGAAATCATCACAGTGCCAGGCGAAAAAGGCGACGCTCGCAACCTCACCAAGTCGCCGGGTGTCGCTGAACGTGATCCCGCGTGGTCGCCCGACGGCAAATGGATCGCGTATTTCTCAGACGAGTCGGGAGAATATGCCCTGCACTTACGCGCTCAAACGGGAATGGGCGAAGTGAAGAAAATCAATCTCGGTAATCCACCTTCGTTTTTCTACTCGCCTGTATGGTCGCCCGATAGTCGCAAGATCGCTTATACAGACAAGCGGTTGAACCTCTGGTACGTTGACATTGAAAAAGGCGCGCCGGTCAAAGTTGACACGAACACCTATGAAAATCCCTGGCGTGTGATGGATCCAACCTGGTCCCCTGACAGCAGTTGGATTACTTACACCAAGCAGCTCGACAACCGCCTGGCTGCGGTCTTCATTTATTCAGTCGAAACCGCGAAGAGCAATCAAATAACAGACGGCTTGAGCGATGCCCGCTTTGCGAGCTTCGACAAGAACGGCAAGCACCTTTACTTCACCGCAAGCACCGATGCGGGACCGACGACCGGATGGCTCGATATGTCCAGCTTCGGCCATCCCGTTACTCGCAGTGTCTACGTTGTCGTTCTTCGCAAAGACTTGCCCTCGCCGCTTGCGCCCGAAAGCGATGAAGAGAAAGTTCAAGAGGAAAAGAAGGAAGAAAAGAAGCCCGCGGACGGTGCCACTCCACCCGCTCCTCCGAAGAAGGAAGAGGTCAAGGTAACGATCGATTTCGACAACATCGGCCAGCGAATACTTGCGCTGCCGATTCCGGCCCGCAATTACGCAGGAATGACGACAGGTAAAAGCGGGATACTCTACCTGCTCGAAACTCCGCCGGGAGGATTAGCTGCGCTCTTAGGCGGCGGCGGTGTAATACTGCACAAGTTCGATCTCGAAAAACGGAAGACGGACAAAGTACTCGAAGGCGTGACAACCTTTGAATTATCGGCGAACGGCGAAAAGATGCTCTATCGTCTCGGTCCCTCATGGTTCATAGCAGCGACCGCCGCGCCCATCCAGCCCGGTCAAGGCATGCTCAAGCTCGACGAAGTGGAGGTGTATGTCGACCCGAAAGCAGAATGGCAGCAGATGTACACTGAAGCGTGGCGAATTCAACGCGATTTCATGTACGACCCGAACATACACGGGTTGAACATAAAAGCTATCGAAGCGAAATACAGACCTTATCTCGATTCAGTCGCGCATCGCGCCGATCTCAACTATTTATTCACAGAGATGCTCGGCGCGACGGTGCTAGGACACACATTCATCGCGGGTGGCGATCTTCCTGAAACGAAGAAGACCAAGGGCGGCTTGCTCGGCGCGGATTACCGTGTTGAAAACGGGCGTTACCGCTTCGCCCGCGTCTACAACGGCGAGAATTGGAATCCGCAGCTTCGCGCGCCACTCACCCAGCCCGGTGTGAACGTCGCAGCAGGGGAGTACCTGCTCGCAGTCAACGGGCGCGAAGTGCGCGCGACGGACAACCTTTACGCGCTCTTCGAAGAGACGGCAGGCAAATCTCTTGTTATTCGAGTGGGGCCGAACGCCGATGGAACAAACTCACGTGAAGTGACGGTCGTGCCTGTGGAAAGCGAAGCCGGCCTTCGTAATCTCGCGTGGATTGAAGACAACCGCCGCAAGGTTGATGAGCTGAGCGGAGGTCGCGTGGCTTACGTCTATCTGCCTGATACCGGACTTGGCGGCTACACAAATTTCAATCGCTACTATTTCTCGCAGATCAACAAAGAAGGCGCGGTGATAGACGAGCGATTCAACGGCGGTGGAACGGCAGCCGACTACATCATTGATTATATGCGACGGCCGCTGATGAACATGTGGTCGACGCGCGAGGGCAAAGACTTCACCACGCCCGTTGGTTCGATCTACGGGCCGAAGGCCATGATCATCAACGAGTTCGCAGGTAGTGGCGGCGACATGCTACCCTGGCTGTTCCGGCGCGCAGGCATAGGCCCGTTGGTCGGCAAGCGAACGTGGGGCGGGCTGGTCGGAATCTACGACTACCCGCAGTTGATTGACGGCGGTTTAGTAACCGCGCCACGAGTGGCCTTTTATAACCTCAACGGCGAATGGGATGTTGAGAATCACGGAACCGCCCCCGACATCGAAGTCGAGTTCGACCCACAAGCTTGGCGAGCGGGCCGCGACCCACAGCTTGAAAAGGCTGTCGAAGTCGTATTGGACGCGCTCAGGAAGAACCCATTGCCGAAGCCAAAGAAACCAGCTTACCCAAATTATCACAACGGGTCTCGCGCTCCGTCTTCGGTACGAGGCTCTAACAACTGATGAAGTAGCGGCGAGATCACCATTCTCGACGCGGAAGGAAAGCCGATTCGGAGATAATTCACATGACTAAAGCCACACTATTTTTGCGCGCGCTCGTTACGCTGGTTTGCCTCGCCGCCGTTCCTCCCCTCAATGCGCAGCAACCCGCGGATTCGCTCCTCACCGGCACTGAGGTCATGATCCCGATGCGCGACGGTGTGCGTCTGTACACCCAGGTGTACGCGCCGGCGCAGGCCGCCGAACGGCTTCCGATCCTGCTGCTCAGGACTCCTTACGGGACTGGCCAGCTCAACCCGGCGCGCATGGCGACCGCGCTCCCGGAATTGACGGCGGACGGATACATCGTCGTCTCGCAAGACATCCGCGGCCGGTTCAAGTCGGAAGGAAAGTTTGTCATGCTCCGGCAGCCGCGAGATCCTAAAGACAAGAAGGCGATTGATGAAAGCACCGACACCTTTGACACGATTGAGTGGCTGCTCAAGAACGTGCCCAACCACAACGGGCGCGTTGGAATGGCCGGCACGAGCTACGGCGCGTGGCTGACCGTGATGGGGATGCTCGATCCTCATCCGGCCCTCCAAGCCGCCGTCCCGCAAGCCTCTCCGGCGGACATGTGGATCGGCGACGACTTCCACCACAACGGCGCATTCCGCCTGAGCTACGGCTTCGAGTACGCGTACATGATGGAATCGTCGAAGGAGATATCTGACGTCTCGTCAGTCATTGATCGCTTCGATGCGTACGAGTGGTATCTGGGGCTCGGGCCGCTGAGCAACGTGAACGCGAAGTACTTCCAGGGCCGGCTCCCGACGTGGAATGACTTCGTGAACCACCCTGACTACGATGCGTTTTGGAAGCGGCAAGCTTTCGCGCCGTGGCTGAATCGCGTGACCGTGCCGACGTTGAACGTGGCCGGCTGGTGGGACCAGGAAGATTTCTACGGCCCACTCAAGATCTATGAACTGCTTGAGCAGCACGATTCGGCGAACAAGAACTTCCTGGTGGTCGGTCCGTGGAATCACGGCGGATGGTCAAGAGGCGAAGGGAAGAAGCTCGGCCGCATCGACTTTGGCAGTGCGACCGCGGCGTACTATCGGCGGGACGTGCTGGCGCGGTTCTTGGCGTACCACCTTAAGGGAAAGGGGAACCTCGACCTACCTGAGGCGCTGACGTTCAGGACCGGCGCGAACGCGTGGGTGCGGCACGATGCGTGGCCGCCGAAACGTAATGTCGTCGCGCGGCGACTCTACTTTCAGGCGGACGGGAAGTTGTCGTTCGATCCACCGCGCACGAAGGGCGAGGATGCGTTCGACAGTTACGTCTCGGATCCCGCGAACCCGGTTCCTTATCGTCAGCGTCCGATTGATGTGCGCTCGGGGTGGTCCACGTGGTTGGTTGAGGACCAGCGATTCGTGCATCGTCGCCCTGATGTGCTCGCGTGGGTGAGCGACCCGCTGATGGACGATGTCGTCGTGTCCGGGAAGATCGTGGCCAACCTCTTCGCGTCGACCACGGGCACGGACAGCGATTGGATCGTGAAGCTCATCGACGTGTATCCGGAGAAGTACCCGCCCGATCCGAAGATGGGCGGCTACCAACTGATGATCGCGGGCGACGTACTGCGCGGGCGCTACCGCAACAGCTTCGAGAAGCCCGAGCCGATCGTGCCGGACTCGGTGACGCGTTACGAGATCGGGTTCCCCGCTAACGACCACGTCTTCCTGAAAGGACACCGGATCATGGCGCAGGTGCAGAGCACCTGGTTCCCGGTGATCGACCGCAACCCCCAGCGATTCGTGCCGAACATCTACCTTGCGCAAGAATCAGACTTCCAGCGGGCAACCCAGCGAGTGTTCCGCTCGGGCCAGCACGCGTCATACATAGCGGCGCCGGTGGTGGAGTCGCCGCGGTAGTGATATGGGAACTAAGCATGAACGAATCAGACATCAGACTCAGTGACTGACTCTGGTGGCCGATGGTTACTGATTGTTACTTCACCCGGATGGCGATGCCGTGAGGGTCAGCCCGCTCGACGCCGTTGACTACGTGGCTGATAGGCACGACAGCTCTAAGCACACCCTTCTTACCGCTACTCTTAACTTTCACTATGCCCAGGCCGGGGGTTGCGCCGACGGCATTGTTAACACCGGCCACATTGGCCGTCAGCGGGTTTGGCCCGCGAAGCGCCATAAACATCAGGCTCCCGTCAGGCGATCTTTCAAGCAGGTCAGGAGCCGGATCAGAAGACAACTCGCCGACCAGGTCTATTTCATTAACCACAGTGTTGTCCTCAGTGCTTACCACAACTATTCGATTGGCTGCGCGGTCGGCGACCCATAGATAGCGCTCTTTTTTAGTCAGCGCCATGCCGTGTGAATCTACGAATCCCCGGTCGTCGTGGCTGAAGATGACCGTTGGTGCAGGCGTGTTCGGCTGATTGGGCGTTGATGAAAAAGCGGCCAGGGGGAATGAGTATAGATCGGATTCGAGCGGGTTCGCAGCTGTTCCTCCTCCGGCGTCTATGTACATCCTGCCGTGGAGGTGAATTCCGCCACAGCCGTTGCCGTGAATGTGCGCCCTGTCGTATTCGGCCACGATAGCCAGCGGCGTTGCCGTGCCGTCGACGACGAACATGCCTCCCCCGCGCAATGTGATGAATGCGAACCGCCCTTCTTCGTCAAAGTCAGGACAGATCGGCGCATTGTCCGGCCTGAGCGTCGCGTCCTGGCATGGCAGTCCGTTAGGCGTGGTGCAGGTCGCAAGATTAAGCGTGGCCGCATTCTCCAGCGTGAACGTGTTGGTTTCGTAGTCGGTGCGGATGCGCTGCAATAGCTTGCCGTTCTGATTAGCCACGATTAAGTACTCATCATCGGGAGATGGGACGGCCGCGTGAGCCTGCTCTCCCACGTCTATGCACGCGATGGGAACGCGGGCACTCGCGTCCATGAAAAGGATGTGGCCGGTAGCTACGAAGGAGATGATGGCGTGTGTGTGTTCTTTGTTGAAGAAGAGCATGTGAGGCCGGCGTGGCGCAGTGCCGGATTCGGCCAGGCACAGATCACGGGCCGCGCCACCGAGATCAATCACTTCGGGCGTGGCGTTCGCCGGGTCATCGCCTTCCAGCGCTTTTCCCTTGTAGATGTACAGAGTGCCGCCGCCGTCAGAAGTTGTGTCGGACTGGTCCAGTATCCAAACTTCGTATGGGCCTTCTCGTTCTGATGGATTGTGCGCCAGAGTTCCGGTATTTAATCCAACCAGACTCAGCGCCAGACTCGCAAGAAAGAATCCCTTAATCGCAAAAAGTACTCTACGCTTCATGACTTGTCTCCTTACCTTTCTGAACAAACGTGATTCGACGTTGTGCCAATGATCCGGTCACTCGCGGCTTCCATTGCCCGTGACCAGAAGTTGGTCTTACAATGAGCGCGAACCTCCGAGGCTTTCGAATCCGGCGGCCTCCGTTTCGCCTACTGTGGCGCTGAGAATAAACCGAAATCGGATTGGAAGTCTTTACGGTAAGTTGAGGTTTTCTTGATTAATTCTTGAGGAGCTTGTGGCGGTGTCGTTAAGCAAAGAATTCGTTTGTTTACGGGTTTGGGCTCTTCCGGCTCGACCCATCGGAGCGTTTACTGCTGGGAGACGGTGATCCCATTCAGCTTGGGCCCAAAGTCTTTGACACTCTGACCGTCCTCATTGAAAACGTAATCCTGGAAGCCGTCAGAGCTAACGTCGCGACACGGATGGCGATCAGTAACCATCGGCCCCCAGAGTCAGTCGCTGAGTCTGATGTCTGAATTCGTTCATGCTTAGTCCTTGAAACAAACAGGATTAAGCCACCGTTAAGGTAGCTTTTGGCACCCCGTCGGGGTGCGATGTTTATAGAAACGTGGTCCGTGCGAGAGCCGCACCCCAGCGGGGTGCAATGTGCCGGATCAACTCTCGTAAAGTGAGCGAGTGACCGACATAGCACCCCGCTGGGGTGCGCCACGCCGAACGACCCGCTTCTATAGACATTCAACTCCTAGCGGAGTTGCTCAAACGGAGTTGGGAAATGCACCGGTCAACGTCCAAACTAGAGAAAGCCACCTTACGGTGGCTTTTTATTCAAGAGTCCATTTCGCGCTCCCTTCCGTTGAAGAATCCCATTCGACGTAATAAGCTACCTCTCTTAGATTGAAGGGACAGCGCTGGTTCCTGAGTCTTTCAAACGGAGGCGATACCTGATGGGAATTAATAAAGTTGCAGTGCTCGGATGTGGATTGATGGGCTCCGGCATCGCGCAGGTGTGCGCTCTGGCGGGCCGCGAGGTCACAGTCATCGAAGTCTCTGAGGAATACCTGAACAAGGGGCTCGGCAGTATAACGAAGCAACTCGGCAAGATGGTCGAGAAAGGCAAGCTCACTGCAGAGGATCGCGACGCGACGCTCGCTCGACTGCACGGGGCTACTCGGCTTGAGGACGCGGCAGGCGCCGAGATCGTCATCGAAGCAATCATAGAAAACATGGAGGAGAAGAATAAGACCTACTCGCGGCTCGATAGGATCTGCCCTCCCGAAACGATCTTCGCCTCGAACACGTCGAGCCTTTCGATAACTCAGATGATGACTGCGGCCAGCCCCGAACGACAGCGGCGCTTCATCGGCATGCACTTCTTCAATCCTGTGCCGGTGATGAGGCTTGTCGAAGTCGTCCGCACAATTCTCACTGACCCGGAAGTTTTCCGCACGGCAACTGAGTTCGGTCGAGAAATCGGCAAAGTGCCTGTGCAGACGTCTGACCGCACGGGCTTCATAGTGAACCGGCTGCTGGTGCCTTACATGCTCGATTCGATACGCGCGCTCGAAGAAGGCGTCGCTTCGATCGTCGATATCGACAACGCGATGAAGCTCGGCTGCGGCTATCCGATGGGACCTCTCACTCTGGGTGATTTTGTTGGCCTCGACACGACGTTTTATATTGCGAACATCATGTTCGACGAGTTCAAAGAGAAGCGGTTCGCCCCGCCTCCGCTGTTGAAGCGGATGGTAATGGCGGGGTTGTTTGGAAGAAAGAGCGGCCGCGGCTTTTACGACTACAGCGACCCGAACAATCCCAAGCCGATGAGCCTGTTGTGGCAGAGACTTCAGCCTGTGACTAGCGTGGGCAATCGCCTGATTTGAATTGCGGCGGCAGCGCCGCCGCTTTGGTTCTACGCTCAATATTTAAGCAATAGCCCTCGCGAGAGAATCGTGTCTTCTCCCGCACGAGCCAAAGCGCCGCCGCTGGCGGCGCACTCCATAGACTTGCGCGACGACAGTCCGTCGTCTTTCGCACTCCGTGGGCGGGGCGTCGTGAGGCGGTTTGCTATCTAAAGGGATTTGATGGAACGCGTATTCAAGGCCGAACCATCGCAGTTAGGAAATTCATACCAAAGGTACAGTAGCAAAAACGAGCGCAACATATGGTCTAACCCGCAGTTTCATCGTTGCAAGACCTCCTCCGAGAACTGCTCGGCGGACATGCCGAGGCTGAACAACACATCGTCTCCGTATTCGATTGTCAGCTTCCGATCCATACAGGTCCTCATTGTAACTCAGCTTATCGCGAAGTCCCACCGCAAAAGAACCGGTCGCAAACACTTAATTCGCTCCCTTCGTCGGGAGCATCGACGTTCCTCTTTGTGCGATCCAACGCTTCATGATCTCGACTGCGGGCCCTTGACACCTCTATGCAATCAGGCTTGAATGTCGCGGGCAGGGCGTCACGGCTATGGATGATTTTGTGTCGGAGAAGAAATGAGGAGAGTTAACCGCAGAGGACGCCGAGGTGCGCAGAGGAAGTTTACGCTGCGCCCTCGGCGTCCTCTGCGGTTTAGAATCGGAGAGTAGACAATGACACAACCGAAGGCGAGCCGGCCGCACATGCCGGGATATGGAATTCTCGACGCTGACAGCGGGAAAGGACTGCTACCCTGGAGTTGGGCGACCGAGCGTTTAGCCAAAGCGCGGAACTACTGGGTGGCGACGACGCGTCCCGATGGAACCCCCCACATGATGCCCGTGTGGGGCGTGTGGCTTGACGACGCGTTCTACTTCAGCACCGGGAAGCAATCGCGAAAGGCTCGCAACCTGGCTGAGAATCCAAGGTGCGTTATTGGCTGCGAGCTCGGCGACGACCAGATCATCTTGGAGGGTGTCGCCGAGTTAATGGGCGACTCGGAGTCGCGCCAACGGTTCGCGGATGCATACGGCCCAAAATACGATTGGGACATGGAAGGATTCGATGAACCGTTCTACGCCGTTCATCCTACTGTAGTGTTCGGGTTGACGACTACTTCTGGCGAATTCGCTGGCAGCGCTACCAGGTGGGTATTCGATTAATATTGGCCGGCTAGACCTGCCAAGGTCTCGTGCGCAGTCAGCAGAGTCGATTATACAAACTGAACCTAGAGAGCGCGAGCCGTGGCACCGCGGCAGCACAGACTAAAATCTATGCTACCAACCACGTAGTGGTTGCATGTTTTATAGTCACGAAGGCGGCTGGGATGCTCACTCCTTTAGGAGTGAAATGTGTTGACGGACGACCGGGCACATTGAACTCCTAAAGGAGTTCGCCAAGTCTCACCTCCCGCTGCTATAAACATTGAACTCCTAAAGGAGTTCCGCCGTCAGAATTCTCACAAGGTCCAAACCTAGAGCACAGACTGAAGTCTAAGCTACACGCGAAGCTCGGCGGCAATGGCTTTAGCAGTCTCTCGCGCATGCTCGATCTGATCCGGACGCAACGAGATCGCACCGACCACAGCGTGACCCCCGCCGTTGTATCGCTCGCAGATCGAAGCCAGGTTGTGCCGGCGAGGCTGAGGGCTCCAGGGATTGAATCCGACCGATATCTTCGACCGGCTCGCGGACAAGCTCACACCAACTGAATACACACACTCAGGGAACAAATAATACGGAACGAACTTACTGTAGCCTTCAGCGTCGTGATCGCTGAGATCAAAATAGATCACCCCTCCATCGCAACGCGCGGTCTCGCGGATCAAGTCGATCGTCTTGAGGTGACGCTCATACAGCGGGCGAAACTCGCGATTGATCATCGGGTCGGAGATAATCTTATCCAGTGTCTCGGTCTGCATGCCCTGAATTATTCTCTGCATCACCGCGCGGTCACGGCTCGCTTCGATAACCAGCATCAACTGCAACGCCGGAGCGTTTAGCTCCACGGCGGTCTTAGCGTCTTCGTATTGAGCACCGTCGATGATGTCGGCCCAGTGAATCAAGTCGCTCAAGCTGCGTTCATCGAAGCCGTACTTTCTGGCGACCGTGTCCGCGATGAATTTTGTGCAAGACTTGTAATTCGGGTCGTAAAACTTAGCCGGCCATGTTCCGGTACGAAAGTGTTGTTCGTCTTCAGGCGAGAGGAACGCGCTCTGGTGATGATCAAACCACCAGGTTAGCCTCGGTGAGGGGCTGTACTTGAAATCGACGATGGCGTTGTCGTCGCCGTCAAATAGTTCTTCCTCGATGAGCTTCTGGTTCGGCTTGTGGGCAAGCCCGGTGTAAGAGATCTCAGCGTCCGGTCTAATCTGGTCAGCAAAGAACCGAGAGAAAACGGCGGCGGATGCTAAGCCATCGAAACAGTGGTCGTGATGAAGAATTCTAAGTTTCATTTTTTGAGGACTGGTCTTTCGTGTTGGCGGCTCTATTCTAGCCAATCAATTTAGCACCTCCGGCCATGAATCGTGAAGGGCATTTGTACCGCGGAAGAAGGGTTTTAGTGAAAGGCTGTGCGTTATGGGCCGCGTAGACCGCCCATGATAGAATTCCATCAGATTGAATCGAAGATTGTTCACGCAATGGCAACACAAACGCTCAAACAGGTTCTCAAAACGCACACGACCGAAGGCGAATTGTGGGAGAAGCTCGAGGGCGGGCGTGTGCTTTGCTACGCGTGCGGGCATCGGTGCGTGATACTGCCGGGGCTGGATGGGATTTGTCGTGTGCGGTACAACGAGGGCGGCAAACTGATGGTTCCGAGCGGTTACGTCGGCGCAATTCAGTGTGATCCCACCGAGAAGAAGCCATTCTTTCACGCGTTCCCGGGATCGTTGGCGCTAACATTTGGAATGCTCGGTTGCGACTATCATTGTAGCTACTGTCAAAACTGGGTTACTTCACAGGCGCTGCGCGACCCGAACGCGGTCTCGCCTCCGCTTGAAGTGAGCCCGCCCGAGATGGTCGAGATGGCGCGCCGGTCGGGAGCGCGTTTAGTCGTATCAAGCTACAATGAGCCGCTCATAACGAGTGAGTGGGCCGTTGAGATCTTCAAAGAGGCAAAGCCTGCGGGTTTCGTGTGCGGGTACGTTTCGAACGGCAACGCGACCCCCGAGGTTCTGGATTACATAAAGCCGTGGGTCGATCTCTATAAGATCGATTTGAAGGGGTTCAACGATCGGAGCTATCGAAAGCTTGGCGGGTTGTTGTCGAACGTGCTCGACACAATCAAGATGGTCCACGAACGCGGATTCTGGCTCGAGATCGTAACGCTTCTGATTCCTGGCTTCAACGATTCCGACGATGAGATAGAGGCGGCGGCGGATTTCATCGCCAGCGTCTCGCCGGACATTCCCTGGCACGTTACCGCTTTTCATCAAGACTACAAGATGACCGGCCCCGACAACACTCCCATCGAGACGCTGATTCGTGCGGCTGAAAAAGGTTACGGCGCGGGACTCAACTACGTTTACGCGGGCAATCTACCGGGGCGCGTCGGACACTACGAGAATACGTTTTGTCCCAACTGCAAAGCCACGTTGATCGAGCGGTACGGCTTCCGCGTGTTGAGTAATCGGATCAAGGCTGGCGCTTGTCCTGAGTGTGAGACGAGTATCCCTGGTAGATGGGACAACGCAAGCAATGGTTCTAAGGTTCGCGCTGGTCTCGACTAGTGTCACTCGGCGGATGTTTCCGCAGACTGGTTCGCTCCCCTGTAGAACACCTGAACAATCGACTGGCGCGTGGCATCCCCCAACGCGTCCTCATTCCGCGTAGCCGAAAGCGCCCCGCCCTCCTCTGCGATCATTCGTTCGATGAACTGATCCTGAAGCCGGCGGTAACCGTAAACGCTTCCGCGAGAGTTGAACACCGCGAACAACAGCGGCCCATGCCCCCTGGTGTAAGCGATGCCCACCAGCGTGCTGACTCCGTTATCAAGCGAAACCAGCGTGCCCGTCTTAGCAACCACAGCCCCTCGAACCTCCTCACTACCCAGTCTACGCAGCAGAGTTCCTGAATCGACACCCGCCACCGCCATCACGTCTTCAGGTTTGAGCGAATAATCGCCGAGCACTCTGATCAGCGCGCGAAGCACCTTCAACGTAGCCTGCGGGGTTATGCGATTGAAGTCCAACCCGGACGCGCGGCCCACGAAGATCTCGCTTTCGGACAGACCACACTTCTTAACCAGATAATTCTGAATCGCCGTTGGACCGCCGAGTGACGCACCCACGACTTCAGCCACGGCATTGTTACTGTGTGCGTTCTGATAAAGAAGGATCGAGACGAGCGGGTCCGAATAGTGTGAGAGCAAGAGGGTCCCGGACTTTTCTCCGAAAGCGGTTTGACCATCGATTGTGATTCCTGCCCGTTGCAGTGCCGCTCGCAGCTTGGAGGCGGAAGTCTCGAGCGAGAGATTCGAGTGATAGCCGGTCGCGAAGTAATAGAATGGCCCAGCGATTCTGAGCGCTCCGCTCACACGTGAAATGCCAAGCCGCGATAGCTGGACGGCTACTTCCTGAGCGTCGTACGACGAGAACATCGGATCGGCGCCGCCTTCGACGACTAGGTCGCCCTCGAGAGTGCGCAACGCAGGATGGATCGTCCCGTCGGCGAGAACATTGGTTCGATAGCGATAATCCGGCCTGAGCTTCGCGAGCGCCACAAGCGAAGTGGCGAGCTTCATGACAGAGGCTGGGTTGAACGTTACGTCCGCATTGTGCGAAGCGATTCTTTGCCCGCGGTAGAGCGTTTCTATCAGCACTCCCTGGTCACCCGCGCTCTGACCCCGCGCCTGAATAACATCGATGTATTCCGAGAGTGCTTGAAGCGGTCCTGGCTCCTCCGAAGCGCTGGCGCTCCCCGAGTTGTTGATGTCGGCTGAGGTTCCCCGCTCCTGGACTTGTATGGGAAGCAACAGAATCAGAAGCGGGAGGATTATGAGTTTTTTCACTGACCAGGAAACCCTTGTCTAGATTGTGCTGATCTCCTGCGTCCACACGACTCGACTACGATTATAACGGATCACACCGAATAATCCACCAACGGGTAGTGTCCTAATTCGATTTTCTTCTCTGCGTGACCTTTGCGTCCTCTGCGTCTCTGCGGTGAATGATTCTCGGCGTTGGGGTTCACCGCAGAGACGCAGAGCACGCCGAGATGGCGCAGAGAATTGAAGTTAGGACACTACACACTAATGAATCGCTCTGGTCTGAAACGAACTCTAGTAGCGCGCTAGTTCAAGAGCTCTCCTGACGACGTCCTCCACCTGTGGCAGAACTTCTCGCTCGAGCACCTTCGCGAAAGGCACCGGCGTATACTCCGATCCGACGCGCAACACGGGCCCATCCAGACAATCAAAACATTTCTCAGTTATTTGCGCGGCGATCTCGCCCCCGAAACCGGCGAACACTTTGTCCTCGTGCACGACAAGCGCCTTTGCCGTCTTGCGCACAGAGTTGACAACAGTGTCCATATCCAGGGGGACTAACGATCGCAAATCGATGACTTCAGCTTCGATGCCGTGCTCGTCGTTCAACTGAGTGGCCGCGCGCAGACACCAGTGCACCGTCGTACCGTAAGTGACAATGGTCAGGTCGCTGCCTTCGCGGCGCACCCGGGCTTTCCCGAAAGGAATCTCGTAGTTGTCGCCGGGGTTTGCCGCCTTGGCGAACACCTGATTGTAAAGATACTTGGGCTCGAGGAAAAAGGTCATGCCCCGGCTTCGCATGGCGTGACGCAGCAGACCCACAGCGTCGTCAGCAAACGCCGGGATCACGACACGCAAACCAGGAAGCGTGGCGAAGAGCGCTTCGAGGTTCTGAGAATGATAAAGTCCACCGTTGATGTAGCCGCCTGAAGCCAATCGCGCAACGATGTTGGGCACGAACTGCCCGTTTGAACGATAGTAATCGTGCGAAGTGTCTACGATCTGTTCCATCGCCGGCCACAGGTAATCGGCAAACTGTGCTGCTTCGATCACAACCCAAATATCTTCGCGAAAACGAGAGAAGCCGTTCGCCGTTCCGACAATATGATCCTCCGCGATCGGCGCGTTGAAGACGCGGCTGGGACCGAACTCCTGCTGCATACCTTTGGTGACGTTGAACACCCCACCTTTTTCTTTCGACGCTACATCCTGACCCCACAGGAAGGTGTTCGGATTGCTGCGAAACTCTTTCTTCAGGGTCTCGTTTATGGCTTCGCGCAAGGTAATGGGTGCGCCTCCCTCCGCAGCAACCGCCGCCTCCGCCTCAACCTTCGACTCCTCGGGAAGCACAAACAGAGTAGCCGTTTTTGGATCTGGGTCGGGAGCGGCTTCGGCCTTTTCGGCGGCCGCTGCGACCTGCGCTTTGTTCTCTTCCTCTATCGCCAGCAGCGTCACCTCCTCCACGTCCTCAACGTTGAGCAGATGCAGCCGGAGCCGCTCGTATGGATCATAAGTGCGCATCTCGGCGAGTTCCACGTCGCTTCTGTATAGCTCGTGGCGATCCGAATTCGAGTGAGCGTTTATCCGTTCGCAGAACGCGTGTACGAGCACGGGCCCGTCGCCATTGTGCACCGCATCCGTAGCACGGCGTATCGCCTTCACCGAATCGAATGGATTGGTGCCGTCGCAGTTGATGATTGTCAGATTGCGAAGCCCGCGGAAATTCTCAGACACGATCGGGTTCGCGGTCTGCTCGGCTACCGGGACCGATATACCGTAGCCGTTGTTCTGCACCACGAAGATCACCGGCAAACGCTCGCGGCTTGCGCCGTTCAGCGCTTCAAATACGTATCCCTCTGAGCAAGACGATTCGCCCTGGCTGGAAAACACTATCGAGTCCGCATCGTAGTACTTCACCGCGCGTCCCAACCCGGCGGCATGCTGGGTGTGATTACCGGTAGCCGATGAAACATTCCAGATGCCGATGGAGATCTTCGCAAAGTGATTGCTCATGTGACGGCCGCCGGAAGCAACATCCGCAGCTTTCGATAAGCCGTTCAAAATGATTTCATAAGGTGTGATACCCGCCGACAGGCACATAAGCATATCCCGATAGTAGGGGAACAGGTAATCCTTGTTTGGCCTGAACGCGGCGCCCACGGCAACCTGTATTCCATCGTGACCCGCGTGCGAAGCGTGATAGGACCAGCCCTTCGCCTGCCTCAGGTAAATCCGCGCTTTGTCGTCAAGCAATCGGCCGAGATGAATCAGCCTGTACCACTCGAGTTGTTTCTCGATCTCGACTGCCCCCGGCGCATCGGCCAGCGGCTTGTAAGCAATCTCTCCCACATGGTCTGCACTCATTCTTTTTTATTCCCTCTGGCTGGTCTGCTCCTGCTCGCTAATCAGTGGCGCGCCACGCTAAATCCTTCCCGCAATTCTTCGCACACGGCGAAAGTTAGCCAGCGCGCCCATTGTTAGCTTTTTTGCTATGTCCGCAACTTTTCAACATAGCAAAAAAGGGATTCGAGAACAACAGTTCTGCGGTCGAAGGATCTTTTAGGCAGGTATACGCAGGTGTCCGCGGACGTGATCGGTAAGTAACACGTCCAGCTTAGAGAGGGGGTTTGCAATGCGCGAAAGTGGGTAGTGTCCTAACTTCAATTCTCTGCGCCATCTCTGCGTCTCCGCGGTGAATGATTCTCGGGGTTGGGGTTCACCGCCGAGACGCAAAGGACGCAAAGGTCACGCAGAGAAAACTATCGGATTAGGACACTACCCGAAAGTGCGATTCCTTGACAGAGCAGAAGTTGATTTCGTACCATTTCAACGCAAATCGATATGGGGCTGTAGCTCAGTTGGCAGAGCGCGTGGCTCGCATTCACGAGGCCAGGGGTTCGAATCCCCTCAGCTCCACCAATGATTTCTCGCAGTAAGCGGCTCAACCAGCCGCTTTCTTTTTCTTGCAATTGAGTCGCAAAGTTGGCGTCGTAGTTACGCGCTAACAGTGGCCGAAATCGTGGAAGGGGTCCAATCCCCTACTTGTCTGGATCCTCACCGCCCCACGTGATCAGTATCTGGGTTCCCCCGTCATCGCCTATTATCAGGACACTTATATCTCCAGCCTGCAGAATCGTCTGGCCGACTATCGAGACCTTTTTGCTAGCTTTTAGTTTTGCTACGTACCAGTCGACGACCTTCCTTGCTGCATCGTCGGAGTGCAACTGGAGCACGCGCTTGGCACCTTCCTCTCCGATCGACATCGTCTGCTGCGACCCGGGGTAGATCAGCGATTGATCGATCTTCGATGGACCCTCGATCGCCGGGGGCGCAGGTGGAATCAGCGGTATGGGCGGTACGGGCGGTACGGGCGGTACCGTCGCGGTTGGTGGCGTTAGGACCGGAGGAGAGCCTGGTGGAGTCCCCCGCCCTATATTCCAGAAGATCAGCAAGACCGCAAGCGCGAATATCATCGTTGCGAACATGCTGGCAACGATAATAAGGTTGCGCTTTGTGTTTCGCTTCAGGTCAATAGTTTGAGGAACCGCAGGCATCTCGAAGGGTGCCATGTAAGCCGGGGTGGTCAGTGAGGGTCCGACTGGACTGGTCGGGGTCTGAAACCCTGGCTGTTCGTCGAACCTCTTTGTAGCAGCTTCCGAAAGAGGAGTAGGCTTCCCGCAGGCGCGGCAAAACTTGGCGTTTTCCTCCAGGAGGCTTACACCGCAGTTGTCGCAAAACATTGTTCCCATAACTGTCTCTCATGTACGCTTTTGTCGCACAGGCGTTCCCGAAACTCAACCCAGGTCCTTCTTCCTCAGCTCTTTTTTGATCGTCCAGGTCCCGTTAGCTTTTTCCAGGAGGAGAAAGTTTATGTCGCCGCATCCCGGGCCACATCGGCTTCCAATGTACAGCAGACCCTGCGTGCGCTCAGTATTGAACCCAATTCTGGAAAGCATGACGAAGCCGCTTGATTCCGGATATCTTCTGTAGTAATTGGTCCATTCCAAATCCCCCCAGATGCCGTGGAAGATCGCCTTCAAATCGAGGTCTGTTATGAGGTTCAATTTAACCGGGAGCTTAAACGACGCCTTGGTCAGAAGCCACTGCCGGCTGTTCTTGGCCTCATAGTCTTCGGCGGCTGATTGATCTATGGTCACGCCCTTCCGCTTTTCTCGCCACGGCTCATCGTTCTCGATGGCGAAGTCGTAGCGGAACGTGCGCTCTTCGACGATCAAAAGTTTAGTATTTGGCTGGACGTACTTCTGCTTGATTACGGTCGAATAGATCTCATACTCCTCGTCCGAAACTGCGAAGTCTGAGCTGGACTGGCCCCGAGGAGCTGAAACCGAGACGGAGCCGAGTTCAATCGAGATCAGAAAAAGCCCGACAAGCCAGCCTCCCGCCCAAGTCATGCCAATACCTCCACTAGTCTTCGTTCGTGATTATGATAGCACCTCAGAGAGACGCTCAAAAAGCAGCGCTCACCTTGACCGGGTCCCATCGTCAAATCCCTTGATTTACCGTCTCTCTGAAAAATACAATGTGCCGGCCATTATTGAGCACCAAACAGTAAGCAGGTAAGCGGGCACTGTGCTGGCGGCGCAGTCAAACGATCTCCCGGCTCCGTACCTAGCTGCCGACTTTTTTGTGTCAGCAAATAGAGGAGGGCTCATGAAGAAAAAGTATGTCCCCGGTCTGTCGACCGCTTTACTCCTGGTGCTGGTTGTCACCGGGAGTTTCGGGGCGCGGCAGTCACAAAAGAGCGCAGCGAGTCAGGAAGCACCCGAATACGGACCGGCCAAGGGGACGCTTGTCATCGTCGGGGGCGGCCCAACCAATAATACCGGGATCATTGAGAAGTTCATCCAACTGGCTGGCGGACCGGATGCCAACTTTGTCATTGTCCCTACTGCCGCCGGGAACAAGACTGCCGCCGGGAAAATCCGCTTCTACAAGGAGGAGGACGTGGTCGCGTCCTGGAAGAAGAGGGCTCTAAAAAACGTCAAGATGCTTCACACGCACGACCCAAAAACCGCAGACACCCAGGAGTTCGTGAAACCTCTTAGAGAGGCAAACGCCGTATGGTTCGAGGGCGGGCGGCAATGGAACATCGTTGACTCTTACGCGAACACCTTGACGTATACGGAATTCCACAAGGTGCTTGATCGCGGGGGAGTGATCGGCGGCAGCTCGGCGGGCGCTACAATTCAGGGCGCCTACCTGGTGCGCGGGGCGGTAGCTGGCCCGGACATTATGATGACTACGGAACCCGAGCACCAGTCCGGGTTTGGCTTCCTCCGTAGATCTGCGATTGATCAGCACATCAATACCCGCCTAAGATGGGACGATCTCATTCAGGTCATCAAGAAATATCCTGATCTGTTGGGCATCGGTCTGTCTGAGGGCACGGCGATCATCGTCAAAGGAGATCAATTTGAGGTGATGGGAACCTGGAAGGTAGCCGTCCACGACAACACCAGACAGTATCAGCCCTGGGAGAAGCCCTACTACGTTCTTTCAGCGGGCGACGTCTTCAACATGAAGACCCGGAAAATCGAAAAGTTTGGCAACGGAGCGCAGGGCCGGCCTCAGCCCACCGGAAGGCCTGAGGCGCCCCATCCGAAGAAAGAGCCCGGGCTTTGACTGAAGCAGGATCACACCTCAACGATGAAGGAAGAAAGCCTGGTCACCTGCTTTACGGCGGCTGGAGTAGAGTGGTGCCGAAGGGGGGACTCGAACCCCCACGGGTTGCCCCATACGCCCCTCAAACGTACGTGTCTACCAGTTCCACCACTTCGGCTTTTTGGGTGAGACTCTGCGATTGTCAAACTTCGCGCCGCTTCGTTGCGCTCAACAGCGGTGTTAATTCTTCTTGTCGGTCCCGGGCTTCGCTGCTTTCTTTGACTCCGCGGGCTTAGCCGGTTTGTCGTCCGCAGGCTTGGCCGGAGCAGTCGCAGGTTGACTCGATGGCTGAGCGGCCGCCGGAGGGGTCTGGTCCGCAGGAGTAGCTGGTACTACGGGAGCGGGCGCGGATTCAGCCGGACCGACGCCTTCGCCGAGCGATCTCTTATCGAACAGTCCCGGAATCGAGAACAAGAACGCGATCAAGAAGAAACAAATAGCAGCGGTGATCGTGATCTTTGCCAAAACCGTCTGAGTTCCGCGCGGGCCAAACGCTGCCGAATTCACGCCGCCGCCAAAAACTTGCGATGCGTCGGATTTACCCGGCTGCAAAAGCACAAACATTATCAAAACGAAACAAGAGACAATGTAAAGAACCGTCAAAATTATTCCAAGCACTTCGTGACTCCTAACTGCGCTCTTTGTAGTTAACGATCCGCGCGAACGAATCGGCTTCCAGGCTCGCCCCGCCAACGAGTCCGCCGTCTATGTCAACCTGGTTCATCAACTCCCCTATATTGTCAGGCTTTACGCTGCCGCCGTAGAGGACCCTGGTTTCCGCTGCAACCCTGTCTCCAAACAGGGCTCCGATTCGGGATCGGATGAAAGCGTGCATCTGTTGGGCGGTCTCGGGCGTTGCGGTCCGCCCTGTGCCGATTGCCCATACCGGTTCGTAAGCAATGATGATACGAGAGGCATCAGACTCAGTCAAGTTACGCATTCCCCCGGTTAGTTGCGCTTCGACAACATGCTCCGCGCGCCCCGCGTCTCGCTCCTCTAGTCGCTCACCCACACAGACAATGGGCGATAAACCGGCGCCGATAGACGCGCGAATCTTCGAGCTCACCGAATCGTCCGTCTCACCGTAGTACTGCCGTCGCTCCGAATGACCGATAATAGTCCAGCGAGCGCCGGCATCCTTGATCATCGAGGCCGATACCTCACCAGTGAACGCGCCGGGACCGGGTTCGGCTGCGACGTCCTGGGCGGCAACTTCCACGTTCGATCCTTCAAGCCGGTCCGACACCACCTTAATCGCAGTGAATACCGGGGCGATCACAACTTCACAGTGGGTGGAAGCCACAACGAGCGGCTTGAAAGCCCGGACGAATTCCAACGCTTCAGGAATCGTCTTATACATCTTCCAGTTTCCGGCTATGATTGGTCGTCGCATTTGTCCCACGCCATCCGTCGATTACTTACTGGCCTCTTCCAGCTTCTCGCCGCGAACGATGAAGATGTTCATTGTGCCCGTCTGAGGGTCTTTCCTCACCTGGATCTTCGCACTGTCCTCTTTGCCCTTTTCCAGGCTCCACTCAGACATCTCGGGATCCACACTTTTGTTGATCACGGTCCACTTGTTGTTTTTGATCGCCTGCTGGTAGAACGCCGCTATCATATCCATTGGATCGGTGGTCTGAAGTACCAGCGAAAACACATTGACTCCCTGGTTCGGTCCCATCTGTACGCTGACCCTCCTGGCGCGCGGATAATTGGGCAAGTCTTTGATTTCACCCTTGGTCTGATCCAGAAACCGGGGAGTCTTGAAGCTCTGAGTTTGGGATGGCGAAGGTGCTGGTTGGGTGGCCACCGCCGGTGGCGATTCGACGGCAGTTGAGGGCGTTGTCGCTGCCTGAACCGCACTGTTTTGATTTTGATTGCTCGATGCTTTATTCGGATCGATATCCTCATAAGCGGGCTTGTGCCGGCAACCAGCGGAGGTCCCGATCGCAACCCACGCCAGGAACAACCACAGCAATCGCTTTTCCTTTTTCATTAGGATCCTCTCGCTTCAGGCGGCTTTTCTACTTGTCAGTTAGAGCGGCAACACCGGGCAAAACATCGCCAGCGAGAAACTCGAGCGAAGCTCCGCCGCCGGTCGACACGTGAGTGATCTGATCAGCAACTCCCGCCTCGGAAATCGCGGCCACTGAATCGCCTCCCCCGACTATGCTGGTCGCGTCAGCCGCCGCGACGGCCTGAGCAATAGCTCGAGTCCCGAGATCGAAAGGCGGGTATTCAAACATTCCCATCGGCCCATTCCAAACGATCGTCTTCGCGCCGCTGAGCTTTTCTGAAAAGCTCTCAATCGAGTCTGGCCCGATGTCGAGCCCCGCTTCTTGCGGCCTGATGTCCCTCACCGAGCAAGCTCGCGGCGCCGCTGCCTTTGGGTCGGCGTCCCAGGCGGCTTTATCAACAACGACAATGTCGGTTGGAAGCAGAAAACTGACGCCTCGCTCACGGGCGCGGGCGAGCAGGTCACGCGCGAGATCGAGCTTGTCGTCTTCAACCAGCGAGCGTCCAGTCTCAAGCCCTTGAGACTTCAGAAATGTGTAAGCCATCGCGCCCCCAATCAAGATCCCATCCGCCGCCTTCAACAGGTTCTCGATCACCGGAATCTTGTCTGACACTTTTGCTCCGCCAAGAATCACTATGAACGGTCGCTCAGGATGCTCGAGCACCTGGCCGAGGTACCGAAGCTCCTTCTCCATCAACAACCCGGCAGCCGCCGGCTTGATGAAGTGCGTTATGCCTACCGTCGATGCGTGAGCTCGATGTGCAGCGCCAAATGCATCGTTCACGTAAACATCCGCAAGGCCGGCGAGCTGCTGCGCATACTCAGGATCGTTCTTCTCCTCGCCAGCATGGAAGCGCAGATTCTCGAGCATCAACGCTTCACCGGGCTTCAGCGCGTCGACCATCGAGCGCACTTCGTCTCCAATCGAATCTGGGGCGAGCTTCACTTCTCTACCGAGCAACTTCGAGAGTACACGCGCCGCCGGAGCAAGCGAATACTTTGACTCGGGTTTGCCCTTTGGTCTTCCGAGATGAGAGGCCAATACCAAACGAGCGCCGTGCTCGAACGCGTACCGAATCGTCGGCAGCGCGGCGCGAATTCGAGTTTCATCGGTCACGTTACCGCTCTCATCGAGAGGAACGTTGAAATCAACGCGCATGAACACGCGCTTTCCGTTCAAATCAAGATCGGTGATTGAGAGCTTAGGCATTGGAGAGTGATGCGAGAAGTAGCATAGACTTTAGTCTGTGTCTGGTAACTTCGCTACAAGAGCAATCGCCAGACACAGACTAAAGTCTATGCTACTTCACGCATTACGCATCACGCATCACTTTTACAGTCCCTGTTCGGCGACGTACTTGATCAGATCGACGACGCGGCAGGAATATCCCCACTCATTGTCGTACCACGAGAGCAGCTTCACCATGTTGCCGTCGATCACGCTCGTGTAGGGCGCGTCCAGTATCGACGAGTGAGAGTTCCCGCGAAAGTCGACCGAGACCAGAGGTTCTTCAGAGTACTGGAGTATGCCGCGCATCGGCCCATCGGCGGCCTTCTTCATCGCCGCATTCACTTCTTCCTTGTTCGTGTTCTTTCCCACTTCGGCGACGAAGTCGACAATCGAGACGTTCGGAGTTGGAACGCGCAACGAGATGCCGTCAAGCTTTCCCTTCAACTCGGGCAGCACGAGCCCTATTGCTTTTGCCGCGCCTGTGGTTGTCGGGATGATCGAGAGTGCAGCAGCGCGAGCACGCCGCAGATCACTGTGGGGCAGATCAAGCAACCGCTGATCGTTGGTGTAGGAATGGATCGTGTTCATCAGTCCTTTTCGGATTGTGAAGTTCTCGTGCAGCACCTTGGCGATCGGCCCCAGGCAGTTGGTTGTGCACGATGCGTTCGAGATCACGTGATGCTCCCTCGGATCATAAGCCTTCTCGTTGACGCCCAAAACGATGGTCACATCTTCGTTCTTAGCTGGAGCCGTTATGATGACCTTCTTCACTGTATCGTGCAGGTGCCTGGCGGCGTCATCGCGGGTGGTGAATAGGCCCGTCGACTCGATCACGATCTCCGCGCCAACTGATGCCCAGTCTATCTTTCCGGGATCGCGCTCGGTGAAGACCTTGAATTCGTCGCCGTTTACAGTGATCGTCTTCTCGCTCGCCTTGATGTCGGCGTCCAGGTTTCCAAGCACCGAGTCGTACTTGAGCAGATGCGCAAGACTTCGTGTATCGGTTATGTCGTTAACCGCAACGAAGTCGATCTCGCCGCGATTGAGGGACGCCCGAAACACGTTGCGCCCGATGCGCCCGAAGCCGTTGATGCCTACTTTGATTGCCATATGTCACCTCCCGTTTATTAGTCCGCGCTGCATGTTGAAGTTTGGCGGTGAAAGTTAACTGACGAAGTTATCGAACGCGTTGTCGCTTGTCAAGAAACCGTCGGATCTTAACGAAGCCTCGGGTGTGATTAAAAGTGGGACTTGGTGCTGTAATGACGATGCGGCTCTCATTAACACCTCGATTCATCGAGGTGTCGGAGGGGGCGGCCGTGCCGTGACTGTAACTGTTTCAACAGTTTTGTGGTCCCCATGGCAAACCGTTGAAACGGTTCCGCGTGGGGCGAAGCATCCTCGACACCCAACTGAAGTTAGGTGTTAATGAGAACATCATCCGTGACCCACTGAGTGATCCGATGTCAAAAGCGCTCCTTTGGACAAGTCCAGTTTTAAGCACACCCCGACGCACTGATGATCAGGTCTTATTTTTCGGTGGGCGACAACCGTGTGAACCCATTGGGCCTCGCGCTTGAACGCTTTGAGCAGTGAAGGGTCGTCAAAGGATGTTTCCTTCACGGCAAACGCGCTGCCGAGGTGCCTGGCGAGGTAGACCGTGCCCATACCGCCCTGCGCTATTAAGCGCACGATGCTGTAGCTGTCGCGCAAAATCGTGCCGGGTGCAAGCATCTCGGCTTTCTGATCAAATCGCCGCCAGATACAATCCCTGGCAGAGTGCTGAAAAAACCAAGAGGAGCCTCTCCCAAGGTACTACCGATAATTCCACCAACGCAGTTGGTGGATCGTTCATACTCAGCCTACAAAAAAGCTGGCGCACATCACCCGGAATTCCACCAACGCAGTTGGTGGATCGTTCATACTCAGCCTACTCTCCTCTCGGATTCACTTCCGGCTGAGCCAGGTTGGATATAAACAATCCACCAACTGCGTTGGTGGGATTTGGGCCTCCACCACGCAGTGTCGCTTGTAGGCTGAGTATGAACGCACCACCAACTGCGTTGGTGGGATTGCAGGACGTAAATCTCTCGGTTATGAATCCTTCTCGCCGACAACGAGCGATTTGACCGCGTTGGCAATCGCCGTGCGATCGATGCCATATGACGCAAGCAACTCTTCAGACTTCCCCGAGCGAGGAACTTCGCGCACAGCAAGTTGATGAACACGGATTCCTGCCGGCGACACAGCGCTTGAAACAGCGTCGCCGATTCCGCCCCACCCCGCATGATCTTCGACGGTGATGATCAGATTGTCGGTATCCGTGCCTGAAGCCCGCAGCGTCTCTTCGTCTACTGGCTTGACAGAGAAGAGATCTATTACGCGCACCGCTATGCCTTCAGCTTTGAGCTGATCATATGCCGCCAGAGCTTCAAACAAAGTCACACCGCTCGAGACAATAGTCGCTTTGTCATCGGCGCTTTGCTTGATCACTTTTGCGCGCCCAATCTCGAACTGCTCATCCTTCGAATAAATCACCGGCGTCTTCGGTCTGCTCGTTCGAATGTAAACAATCCCGCGATGTTCGGCGGCCAAACGAACGGCGTGCTCCGTCGCGATCGCGTCTGATGGATATAAAACCGTCGAGCCTTCAATCGCACGCATCATTGCCAGATCTTCAAGCGCCATCTGCGAAGGCCCGTCCTCGCCGATCGAAACGCCTGCGTGCGAGCCACACAGTTTCAAGTTGGCCCGAGACACCGCAGCCATACGAATGTGGTCATAAGCTCGAGTCAAAAAGCACGCGAACGTCGAGGCAAACGGTATCTTACCCATCGCGCTGAGCCCGACCGCCGCGCCCACCATATTCTGCTCGGCGATGAATGATTCAAAGAAGCGGTCCGCATGCGCCTTCATGAACTTTTCCGAATAGGTCGAGTTCTTGGTATCGCCATCTAGCGCGACGATCAGCGGATTTACATCGCCTAGTTTGGCCAGCGCGGCGCCGTAAGCTTCGCGCGTAGCTACCTCTTGCCCGAGACTGTACTCGCTTGAAGGCGCGGCTTTGTCTGCTGCACGCTCGCCGACGATCGCGCTTGCCGTTCGTCCCTCGGGCGGCTTCATCTTCAGCCCATCGGCGTTTGCGACTTTCGGCTGCAACTCCGCCAGTGCGCGCTCGAGTTCTTCTCCTTTCTTGAAAGCCTTGCCGTGCCATCCCTCTTTGTCTTCCGCGAACGAAACGCCCTTCCCTTTCCTGGTTGCCGCAACGATCACCGAGGGCTTGTCGGTGACGGCCATCGCTTCATCAAGCGCCGCGATGATTTCGGCGCCGCTGTGACCGTCAACTGCAGCGGCGTGCCAGCCGAACGCCTCGAAGCGCCGCCGGTAGACCTCGGTGTCGTGGCCGTACATAGTCCGTTGGCTCTGTCCCAGCCCGTTCACGTCTACGATGCCGATCAAGTTATCGAGCTTGTAGTAGGAGGCGATCTCGGCCGCTTCCCAGACCGATCCTTCCGCGGCTTCACCATCACCCATCAACACAAAAATGTTATTACCAGTCTTGTCGAGGTACTTGCCGTTCAACGCCATCCCGACTCCGCACGATAAGCCCTGTCCGAGCGAGCCGGTGGCAACTTCAACCCACGGCAGCCGCGGGGTGGGATGACCTTCAAGCTCGCTGGTGAACTCGCGAAGCGTTTTCAATCGCTCGACCGGGAACGCGCCCGCTTCCGCCCACGCCGCGTAGAGCAACGGCGCCGCATGGCCCTTCGACAACACGAAGCGATCGTTAACCGGGTTCTTCGGATTTGCGACATCGTATCGCATCGCGTAGAAGAACACCGCCGCCGTCAGATCAGCCGCGGACATGCAGCTTGTCGGATGTCCCGATCCGGCTTCGGACGTAGCAACGATGGAGTGAATCCGCAACTTGTTGCCCATCGTTTCCAGAGCTTGAATCAAGTCCTTGTTAGTTCTGGCAGGTTGTTCCATCGGTTGCTCCTCGACAATGAGAGTGATGAAGATCCAGCAAAAAGACCGGCGAGCTTGTTGCTCCTGACCTCGGCGTGCGTTACTGAAGCGCCGGGTCTGCAAGCGGGACAAAAACGAATGCCAAATTCACTTCAAATCGCCCGGCCCAGTCACCTCTTCGAGAACCGCTTTAAGTTTCAATATACACAACAGGCACACCCGCTTCAACGTGAAGGTCTCTCTACTTGACACCTATCGGCCCTCTGCCTACGCTCTGATCTGCTATGGAAGACACAAGGGCGATTGAGAAAGTAAGCCTGACAGAAAAGCTCGGCTCGTTTCATGATCACTGGAGCCCGAAGATTGTCGGCGAGCTGAATGACTCTTTTGTGAAGCTGGTGAAACTCAAAGGCGAGTTCGTCTGGCACCATCACGAAGCCGAGGACGAGTTGTTTCTTGTCCTGAAAGGCAGCTTGTTGATCAGGCTCCGAGATCGTGATATTCGAGT
This sequence comes from Acidobacteriota bacterium, assembly GCA_038040455.1. Taxonomy (GTDB): domain Bacteria; phylum Acidobacteriota; class Blastocatellia; order UBA7656; family UBA7656; genus Onstottus_A. The sequence continues at coordinate 13,264 of JBBPIH010000019.1, read as the reverse complement.
TGAAGAAGGCGAGTTTCTGATCATTCCTCGTGGCGTCGAACATATGCCGGTCGCCGAAGAAGAAGTTCACGTCTTGTTGCTCGAGCCGAAGTCTACGTTGAACACCGGCCAAGTGGTGAATAAAAGGACCGTCGCGGAGCTGGATCGAATCTGACAGATTTCTTAAAAACGTGGAACCCAGTCCTTCATACGCTGAGTCAGAAGCCGCAGAAGCACCGCGACGTTCCCCGTCGCATCGTTTTGGTTATCAACCTCGCCGCGGGCTGAGCATCCCAGCCATTACCGTCCTCGACGCAGCCGGCCGCGTGATTGAGAAAGAACAACGCAGCGTATTTCGCTATCTCGCCCAACAAGGCCAGGGCGCGGACATTCTGTTCGGCGTAGGCACCACAGGCGAATGGAATCGCATAGCAAACAGCGAACGCCAACGACTGATATGGATCGAGACCGACGAGGCTGCTCGCATCAATCAAGATGCGTCACAGCGCGGGCTTCAACCTTTGGAAGCGTGGGTCGGAGTTACAGCCGCGACGCGAAGCGAGACGCTTGCGAATCTCGAGTGTGCGCTTCAGGCGGGGGCCGATGCCGCGGTAATTGCGCCGCTCTCGATCGCAGGGCTGGGCGACGTTGTCCTGTTCTTTCAGCAGGACGTGAGCGATCTGTTCGACCACAGGGGCCGCTGGCTGCCGGTTTTTCTCTACGACAATGCGGACATCGCAGCGGATCCCCGAATCCAACACATTCGAACGCGCGATGTGAAACGGCTCAGCCGCCTGCCGTTCATCTTCGGTATGAAAGTGTCTGCGTCCCGGCGCGTACTGGGCAACTACACGAAAGGCGCCGGGCACTTCAAGGACAAGGGCGAGTTTGGGATTTATATTGGCAATGCAATGCTAATGTTTCAGATGTTGAAGCTCGAAGACGGATTGCTGGGCCGTGTGCGCGAGTATTGGAATCGTTACCTGCTTCACAACGAGCTTCCGATAGGTGTGGTATCAGGCCCGGCTAACGCGATGCCGCGCGAATGGCAGCGAGCCTGGCGTGCGTGCTATGCGGGCGACGAGCGATTGATGTCGATCTACAAATCGGCATTCGAGCAGTTCAGCGCAGCCCGGTTCTGGCAAGCAGGAGATCCGGTCGACAAGAGCATCGCTTGTTTCAAGCATGCGCTGAAGCTCGATGGTGTGATCACGTCGGACCTGGTCGCGGAAGGCACGCCAGCGCTCGAGGCGAACGAACGTCTTGAGTTCGCCCGGAGCTATGAAGAGATCAAGGGGAATCTCGCGGCAGCTACTGACCCGGTGTGGATGTCGCGGAGGTAGCGCAGACTTTAGTCTGTGTCCGGGCTTCAAGAAGCGGATCTTCAGCCCATGTGGGGTCAACTAGGCCTGTCCGCTGGTTATCTCAGCGAATCCACACAGACTGAAGTCTGTGCTACTTCCTCTTCGATCTCTTCTTTCCAGGCCGGAGCAAATCGCGCGGAATCACCTTCGTGAGTTTGCGAATGTACGTAGGCGTCACATCGAGAATCGACGCAGCTTCTCGCGCGTTCCCTCTCGCCTTGTGAAGCGCACGTGCCCACAGCCATTTCAACAGCGATATCTTCGCATCGGCCAGGAGCGGGATCTTCGCATCGGACAGAATGAAGTATTGCTCCTGATCGAGCGCGTTAATTCGCCTCCGCGCTGCTTGAGTCTCTCTCTTTAACTCAGCCAGCGGCCGCGAGCCCAGTGACGTTTCGACATCACTCAGCAGCTTGCAAGCTTCGACGGGATTGGTCGCGCAAGTCGCCTGCGCCAAAAGCGCTTTGATCTCCAGCTCCAACAGCGATGCGCGAAGGTCGTGCGCAATGTCGAGCGCTTCCCGCAGCACCGCCGCCGCGTCCTCGTCGCGCTCCTGCGAGAGATAGTACTTGCCCAGCGTTCGCCGCACGTCGGCCTTCTGCGATTGGCTGTTGGCCTGTTCCGCGATCTCCTTCGCAGTCCCGAGAGCCTTATGAGCCTTGTCCCATTCGCGCCGCGCCAGGTGCACTCTCGCCTTGATCTCGTAGGTTGAAGCGATTTGAGTGCTCCGCACCTTCACACCCATCTCGATCGCGCGGGTAACGTATGTCTCTGCGCGGTCGTAATCCTTGAGCCAGACCAACGTCGCCGCGATGCTGTTTAGGGTCAGATAGGTGTACTGTTCGTGTCCCATATGCTCAAACGTATCGTGAGCGAACAGAAGATACTTATGGGCGGTCTCGTGCTCGCCAATGATGTTTAGCGCCACAGCTACGTTGACCCTGGCAACGGCGAGATTGTAGTTGTCGTGGCTCTTCAACAGTATCTTTATGCCGCGTTCAAGCGTAGTGCGCGCCTCTTCAACCGCGCCCATCCGATTGCGCACGGCGCCGAGGCACAGATAAGCGACGCCGAGCCAGTACGAGCGCGACCCGCCAGCATAGATGTCAACAGCCGCTTCAAAACATTCCGCCGCTTCTTCCCATCGCTCCAGCGACCAGAGGGCTTGCCCCTGAAGCTGCAACGCCTCACCTCTCGTGAACTCGTCATCTCGAACTGTCGCAATCGTCTGAGCCAGAGTTGCCAACCGAAGGGCCTCGCTTGGCTCGTTGCGGCGGTAATGATACAGGGCTGTCGTCAACAGAACACGGGCGGCTAAAGCGAATGGCACGCGGTCGACGCTCTCCAGATATGGACCGAGCGCCGTCTCCATCTCCTCGATGAGGCCGTTTCGCCCGGCGAGCTCCGCGGCTATCAGTCTTCGCCGAACCGTATCGTTGTCGAACTCAGAAGTGGCTTGCCAACCACCGCCCAACAGACTCGCGATCTTCTCGTAATCCCCTGACTCGCGCAGCTCTTCCAGAACCGCAACGTCATTGTAGTTGTGGGGCATAAGCCCTCCCTTTGGAGCGGGACTCAAGCGAATCGATGTCGCATTGTCAGACAGGCCTGCTCTGGTGTCAAGAAGAAGCGTGAGGTTTCGAGTTCAAACGTTAGCTTCCTTCTCGCTCGCTCGAGTTCGGCGAATGAACGGACCGAAGCCAAGCACGATCAACAAACCGAAGGAAAACAGAGTTACAATCCTGAATGCCCGGCGCACCGGAGTCTCCAGGAAATCCAGCGTGACTGTGTGCGTGCCAGCGCCCAGCTCGATCTCGATGTTGCCCAACTCTTCGGAGCTCTTAATCGGTACTTGCTCACCATCCACAGCCGCGGTCCAGCCCGGAAAGTTGAAGGTGCGGACTAACAATTCGTCCTGGCCGGTTAGATCGGCTCGTATGACGCGGTGCTCAGGCTTCCACTCCTCTATTGCAACCGCACCGTTGTCTCCCGCCAGTTCGGCTTGAGGGATGTCAACGGGCAACTCTGTGGGATCGGCAGGGGCGCTGCTCGGTATCGTAGCCCAGTTCAGATGCTCGGTTTCAGGTTCGAAGACCGCAGCCTGCATCATCGGCCTGGCAACCGCAACCGCGCTGAAGCCCACACTTCCGACGATTATGAAAGCAACAAGTGAAGCAAAGAGCAGGCGCTCAGAGCGCAAGCGCCGCCCGGCGGCATCGAGGGCTGCCTGGGCGAAGGCTCCCGCCAGAAGCGCTACTACCAGAGTCGTGATCGAGAGCATTCGCCACGCGAAGACGCCGATATCGATCTTCGGTATGAGCTTCCCGACGGGCATCGAAGCCTTCGTCATCATGAAGCTCGCAAGGCCGCCGAGGACTACCCATAACAGCGCGCGTTGCTTCAACGCTGAAGCGGAGCTTAAGGCTTGACGCTTCAGCCAGAGCAACGTGATCGCGCCAACGACGATAACGGCTGTTCCGGTTATCCAGATCCAGTCGATCAGCTTGAAGAAGCCGCTGTGCACGTCCGAGTTGTACAGATCGTGCACAAAAATGTAGGTCTTGTGATACGGCCACGTCTCTGAGATGTACTCTCTATGAATCAGGTTCTGCTCGATCACCGCTGGCAGCAAGTACGCCGCGGCTAGCCCGATCCCTAAGGCCATCGCCCCGCCGACCGCTATCAATCCCTTCCACTCCCTTCGCATCGCGCTTAACACGATCACGTACACGCCGAACCCGAGCGTGAATTGATAAGCCGTAGGCGGATGCGACCACAAAAATGCGCCGTAGGTTGCCGCGAGTCCAGTGACGTTGAGCAGCGTTGATCTCGTCTTGGGGCCGCCGGTTGAATCGTCCGGCGGCGCTTTCATCAGCCGCTCACCGAACAACAACATTAATGGCATCCACACGAAAACGAGCAACTCGGCCATAGCGCCGCGCTGATACTGGTCTACGATATGATAAGGAAGAAAGATGTACGCAGCCATCGCAGCCACCGCCGCTGGGCGCTCCATCACTTGCCTCGCGTAGATGTACAGCGCCGCTGCCGCAGCGATCATCATCACCAGGTGCGTATCCAATAATGTCCGCAGCCAGTCACGCGTGATCGCATAGAAGGCGGAAGTCAGATAATAAATCCCCGGCGGGTAGTAGCTCGTCGTTGGCGCGCCGAATCCGCGGTTCGTGTCTTCCTCCCATCGCGGATATATCTCGCCCGCCGCTAGCCCGTTGTAAAACGATCTCATCTGATCGTACTGCAAGAACATGTCATGAGTAGTTGGCATTCGCAGTTCGAGCGCACTGCCGCCCGTTTCCGACCGCCCCATGAAAAAGAAAGGCACTACAGCAAACGCGGACAGCCCAATGCACAACAGGGCAATGAGCAGCTTAGCCTTGCGTTCCTCCGCTGCGGCCTGCTGACCGCTTTCTTCTGTCGACGCTTTGCCCGCCTTCGTTTTCGTTTTCGTCTTAGCTTTTGTCTTCATCTTCCGAGGATATATGGCGTTAGAACTTATTATTCTTGTCGATCTATCCATTGATCAAACAGCACGAATGCTAACACGGCGCGCGGGAAGGGAGCCAAGGGGATGTTCCTGCGACGCTGATGTAGCCTGGGTCTTGAACGATCCACCGGCTTCGAGACTGTGAAAACTCCTGGAATCCCCACCTACGGCAGAGACTGTGCGAAAACTCAAAGATAGCCGCGTTCAAACGATCGGCGATACCATCGGGCTTCAGCCGATGGAGGTTCAGCTTCGACCTAAGGAACGACGCGATGGTTTGCTGGATACCATCGGGCTTCAGCCGATGGAGGTTCAACTTCAACCTAACAAGAGGTGCGTGTCCCGGATACCATCGGCTTCAGCCGATGGAGGTTCAACTTCAACCTAACAAGAGGTGCGTGTCCCGGATAGGGGTAGGGAGAGACGATTGGTTTCGGCTCCCCCTCCCTCCGAACCGGACTGGCGGGTCTCCCGCATCCGGCTCTCCAGTTGGTGGTTTTACCTCAACGAGGATTGGCGTGCTTCCACAGTGGCTGATTCAAGTGTTATCAACCCTTGCTCCTCAAAGTATGCATTCGGCCATGCCTCCTTTGACCCCTTCTTCAAGGGCACTCAACATCCGTTCCGTCCACATCGTCGGTTCCACCCACTTCCAGCGGTCGCGGGGTTCTCCGGCTGGTTTAGCCTCTGGCACTGTCGCCGGTTTCTTTTCCTTCGTTGTGTCCGTCACCGATCCACCTTCCTGCGCTCCCTTCGCTCCACCTCAGTTACGAGGCTTCTTCGCTACTATGGGCGCTCTGACTCCTGTTCGCCCGGCTCTTCCGCCTATATGCGCTTCCGCGCTTTATTGCTTGAACTCCGGCACTTCTGCGAACAGGTCTCCCCGATTTACGCGTGTGGCCTTCCGACCTTTCCGTCTCCAACCATCCGGCGTGTCCTGTCGCAGCTTTATCACGCTACCCCTCAGCTCGACAGGTTCTCCGCTTTTCGCGGTCCAGGCTTCGCCTTTGGTATGCAGGCTCACCAGCTTTCGCCAGTCCGAATCGAGTTCGTCATCCTACGGCCTGGTCGTTCGCCTCCTGCTGCTCCCCACCCCGCCTCGCGGCGACGCAGTTGCTCTTGGCTTCGGGCCGCAGAGCGTTTGCCCGGAGGGGACTTTCACCCCTCTGACCATCGCGCCTTTCGGGCGCACATACCATCGGGCTTTAGCCGATGGAGCTTCAGTTTCGACCTAACCTACCAGCAAAAGAACCACATTCCTGCCATCCGTAAACGGCTGAAATTGAAACTCCATCGGCTAAAGCACGATGGTATCCTGGAGTCGCAAGTCGTCTGTTAGGCTCAAGCTGAACATCCATCGGCTAAAGCACGATGGTATCCTGGAGTCGCAAGTCGTCTGTAAGGCTAAAGCTGAACCTCCATCGGCTAAAGCGCGATGGTATCCGACGCACTTGTTACACAGTCTCTGGCAGTGGGTGGAGGTTTCAGATCCCCACACTTTTTGCCGTGTAGGGTATTCCGGCCTTTTCGCACATTCTCTTCAGTTGCTGGATTCAGCCGCTGTCGCTCACAAAAAGACTTTTATTTGTGCCCGGTCACCTCCAACTCCATCGCGGTCAGCTAAACCAGGCGGCCCATATGGCTCTGTCGATGATAAAATGATCGCTCGCATCGGAATCGCGTTTAAGTACTCGAATATGAAGCTGACCTTTTCAATCGCCGTGGCATTGACTCTCATCCCTGGCGGAGCGCCGGTGCGAGTCAGGTTCGTTCAATCCTCATGCTTCGCGCAAGCGGCGCACGCTCAACCTCCGCGGGGGGCGGTTGAAGACGAACGCGGGATTGTCGCGCTCGACCAATCGCTGCGCGAGATCACAAACCCCTTCACCGTTCTGTGCATTGCGGCCCGTCCCGGCGATGAAGACGATGGCGCGCTTGCCTACGTTCGCAAAAAACTAGGCGCGCGCGCGCTTATATTGTTCGCCACCCGTGGTGAAGGCGAAGACAGCCCGGCACGCGCTGAGTTGGGTCAGGAGTTGGGCGCTATTCGCACTCGTGAGGCGATCGAAGCAGCTCGGATCATCGGCGCAGACCTATTCTTCCTCAACCTTCGCGACATTGGATATTCGAAGTCGGCCGATGAAGCTTTGAGCATTTGGGGACACGATGAAGCGTTGCGCCGAATGGTCCGTGCGTTTCGGTTGCTGCGCCCCGACGTGATCATCACCAATCACAACTCCAGGATCGGCGAAGGCGTCGAGCAAGCCGTTGCGCGACTGGCCCTCGAAGCCTTTACCGCGTCGAGTCAGACAAAACTGGCTCCCGAAGCGGGATCCGGGGTGTGGTCAGTTCGCCGTTTCTTCGGGCGAACCGATGACGCCAGTGCTCACGTCAAGATCAACCTTAACGAATACGACCACGCTCGCGGGAAGAGCTATGCGCAGATCGGACTGGCAGCGCACCACCGCTTCTTGTCGCGGGGCGCAAGCTTCGATCGACTGACGCGCGAACGAGAGACGAGCTATTTCAAACAGCTAGCCCCGCCTCCGGACGATGATATAAAGGCGGGCGCTGGCTTGAGCGATGGACTGCTTGGGGGGCTGACGCTTCCCGAGAACGTGACTCGCTCGATCGCTCAGCCTCGCATGGGCGATCTGGGAGTCGTCGATGCGTTAGCTACCGGCGAGCGATTGATCGACGCGCTGATCGAGAAACTCATCGAGAAACGCGCCGAAGGAACGGCCGATGCGATGCGCGAGCGATACGGCGCTGAGTTTGTTCGAGTCATCAGGTTTACTGCCGCGCTCGAGCGCGCGCTTGCGTTGGCGCTCGGGTTGAGTCTTGAAGTCACGCTCTCTGACCGCGTGGTCGTGCCCGGCCAGAAGCTCTCCGGACGTCTGATCCTTCGCAACGGCGGCGCTCGCGCATTTCCCGTGGTGTTCAGCACCCCCGAGCGCGTTCCCATCACTGCGGATTCAGCTTACAAAGACTCCGAAATCATTGGCATTGGGACGGGCGGGGTTGCGACGAAAGAATTCGAATACGAGATCCCTAAAGATGCGGCTCCTACGCTGCCACGTTCGGCCCACCTCTATGATGAAGAATATTACGCCATAGGTTCTGCGCTGCCGGGAACCCAACCCGCAGATCCTTTCGGCGGCCGCCTGCTGGGTTCGGTCGAAGTGGGTCTGGGCCAGGTGTACATTCGCTTTGCCTCGGTGGCCAGATTTGATGTCGCGCCGCCGGTCGAGATTTCAACCATTCCGTTCGCGTTGCTCAAAGACTGGTCGAAGCCGCGCGATATCGACTTCCCCGTCCGGGTGCGGAATCGCACCCCGGAGAGGTTGACCGGCGCTCTGTGGGTGGTCCCGCTAGCGCTGAGCGACGACGACTACGACCCGGTACACATCGCATTCGGACGCGAAGACGAAGAAGTGACGGTCAATCTGAAACTTCGTCTGCCGATCTTGAAGCCGCCGCTTACACCCGATGTGTTGATCGAGTTTCGCCGAGAGAAACCGGATCCGCCTGATCCGCTCGGCGCGGCAAAGATCGCGGTGAAGGCGATCGACTTCGATGTCGCCGATGGACTCAGCGCCGGCTACATCCGGGGGTGGGATGATTGGCTCTCATTTGCGCTGACCGAACTCGGGGTCGGGCACAGCGAGTTGAATATCGATGGCATAAGCAGCACCGAGCACGGAAACGGCAACGTCGCCGCGCAATCTCGCCTTGGTTGCGGTGATCTGGCGCGGTTCGCAACAATCGTCATAGACGTCAACGCCTACTTCGCGCGGCCCGAGCTTTCGCTGCATAACAGGTGCTTGCTTCGATACGTGCGGCAGGGCGGAAATCTCGTCGTGCTCGGCCAGCGGCCGGACGACTGGAATCTCGCGTTGTCCCACACTCCGTTCGCGCCTTTTCCGATCAAGCTATCAAAGGATCGAATCGCGTTTGAGAGCGCGCGGGTGAAGATTCTAGACCCAGACCACCCACTTATGTCCTGGCCGAACAAGATCTCTCCGAAAGACTTCGAGGGCTGGATCGTCGATCAAGCCGTCGGGGTTCCCCGAGAGTGGTCAAGCGAGTATAAGCCGATGCTCGAGTCGAGCGACCCCGGCGAAGAGCCGAGGCAAGGAGGGTTGTTGACCGCGCGCTACGGAGAAGGGACGTACATCTACACGAGTTATGAATGGCGACGGCAACTAATGGCGGGCAACGCGGGTGCTTATCGAGTGTTTGCAAATCTTGTCAGCCTTCCGAAGATGAAGGCAGCCACACCGCGGTGACTCAACAAGGCGAGTATTGGAGTATGCCCTCAGGCGACGCTCAACGAACCTGGTTTCCCGAGATGATTGCGGTCCTTCGGATTGAATGGGACTCGTCGATGAGTCTCACCGAGTTGATCGCACTGCGTGACCGGCTCGATGCGATGCTCCAAACCCTCCGTTCGACGCGCAATATCCTGACTGCGATGTTCCTTTGCCCGAGGTGCGGGGCTTACGGGCGCGCCCGGCCACCCAGGTTATCCGTTCGCGCCATGTTCCTCGCATTGTCTCGCTTTGAAATAGCCTCGCCCGAGGAGGTCAAGATGCTGGAGGGGTCCTGGAAGAAGTATCGCCGCGATCTGCGCCTCGATCTCTACGGCAAGCCTGAAGCAACGGATACTGGCTCTGATCACCCTTGCTCGACCGCGAACCTCCCACGAGACTGAAGCTTGTTCTTTGCCTGTTTGCCCTTGCTTGTGAAATGCCCCCGATGTATAGTCGCGCCGGTTAACGGAGCCCCGTCATGCAGCATGGCACTTCGCGTGTAACGATCGACAGCAACCAGCGACCGGCTGAATCTGGCGCCCCCAAACCGAAGCTTCTCGATCAGGTGCGGCAGGCGATTCGCGCCCGGCATTACAGCAAACGTACTGAAAAGACCTAAATAGATTGGATCAAACGGTTCATCTTTTTTCACGGCAAGCGTCATCCTCTGGAGATGGGCGAACCCGAGATCAACCAGTTCCTAACGAACCTCGCAGTCAGCAAGAAGGTCAGTGCGTCTACGCAGAATCAGGCACTAAGCGCGATCTTGTTTCTCTACCAGCGAGTGCTGGACAAACCCCTTGAGTGGGTCAATCCCGCTGTGCGAGCCAAGAAACCTAAGCGCCTCCCGGTTGTGTTAACTCGCGAGGAAGTGCGAACAATCCTCGGCTCGATGGACTGCGCGCCAAAGCTGGTGGCAACTCTGCTTTACGGCGGCGGGCTTCGTCTCAACGAATGTTTGGAGCTCCGATTCAAGGATATTGATTTCACGACCAACCAGATTCTGGTTCGCGACGGCAAGGGCCAGAAAGATCGGATTACGACGCTCCCAGCCTCCGTGAAAGAACCGCTGCTTGGACATTTAAGAGACATTTGGAGGCTGCATCAAAGCGACTTGCGCGAGGGCGCAGGTCGAGTCGTGCTGCCGTATGCCTTAGCGAGGAAGTACCCCAAACGCCGACCGCGAGTGGGGCTGGCAGTGGGCTTTCCCGGCGCCAATGCGTTACTTTGACAAAGAGGCCAAAATCCAGCGCCGCCATCATCTTCACGAGACAGCGGTGCAGAAGGCGATGAGGCAAGCCGTCCTTCGTGCGCGACTCGGCAAGCCAGCCACGCCTCATGTCTTGCGTCATTCATTTGCCACGCATTTGTTGGAAGATGGCTACGACATCCGAACGATCCAGGAGCTATTAGGGCACAACGATCTCAACACCACTATGATCTACACTCACGTGTTGAACAAAGGTGGTCGGGGCGTACGCAGCCCTGCGGACGTGTTGTGAGACCAGAGGGCACGAGCAGACGGCGTGATTATGCGGAACGGTATATGCGGAATGAACGGTCTGGCTAATACAGCGAGAATTGATATTAACTGTCGCAGAGCAAACTATTGAATGATAGGAAATACGGGATCGAGACGGGTCTCGGATTGTGTTGGATTATGCGGAAAGAATCTTCTGGCATAAAGGATTTATGCAGGGCCGTATAATTCATGTTCGACGTCATAGAGTACTCGCCCAGCGATGTGATAAGGTTGCGGCGTGGGCAAGCACGAGAGGACTCTGCTTCAGGTTTTACGAGGCGCATCGGACGCAAACGTTTCATTCGAAGATTTGTGTGCGCTGCTCCGGCACTTGGGTTTTGATGAACGCATTCGAGGCAGCCATCACATCTTTACGAAAGAAGGTATCGAAGAGATTCTCAATCTTCAGCCAAGAGGCGCGAAAGCCAAACCATATCAGGTGAAGCAAGTCCGTCGAGTAATTGCTCTCCATAGAATGGCAGGTGAGAGTGATGAACAATAACTACAAGTACGAAATAATCATTTATTGGAGCGACGAGGACGAAGCGTTCATCGCCGAAGTACCTGAGTTGCCAGGCTGCGCTGCAGATGGATCGACCTATGCAGAGGCTCTAGCCAATGTAGATGTGATCATTCAGGAGTGGATTGAAACGGCAAGAGAATTGGGTCGTGCAATACCGGAGCCGAAAGGCCGCTTAATGTTCGCGTGACCAACACACGCCCAAACGTTTTGTGTCCCCGTCCCGACGTCGAACTCCGGCGTGCAGCGGAGCGCGCGAAGCGTAAGTCGTGTGATACCTCGGAGTGCCTGGCGCGCGCCCGCTGACGCCCAGCGTTAGCTGGCTCCTGTCACAGTCAAACCACAAGAATGGAGGGAAGAAAGGAGGTGATGTCCTTTGAGGGTCAGAGCACAGTTTCTCCGCAAGTAAGTATCGAACATCTATAACGTAAACCAGACACCCGACAACCAGACACCCTATAAAGGAGGAACGTTATGAATAGGAAGAGCTTGACGATAGGTCTCACTTTGAGTTGTGTGATCACCCTTGGTATCGGCAAGGCAGACTCGGGGAAAATTCCCTTGAAATGGAGTTTTTCCGGCAGCTTTGTCAATACCCAGTCCGACACCAATGTGGATGGCCAGAAGGGCTTCTTGACCAGTGGAGGATTCAAAGGCACCCTCGATCCGGGAACCTTTCAGACAGTGGGCGAATTTGTCTTTTCTGGACCTGGGACCTGTCCTAATGGCAACCCGGGGTTTAATTCCACGTTGTTGCCGGGAACGGGGCATGGCGTCCGCCGTGTCAACAGTACGGGGGACCTGATCTTTACCGAGATTTCCGAGACGATCTGCTTTGATCCCGCCACGCTGATTCGGTTTTTCAGTGGGACCGAGAACATTACCGGCGGCACTGGCCGGTTTGCTGGAGCGACGGGTTCTATCACCTTTAGTGGGACGGCAAAGACGTTGTTCGAGGATGCAGCGGGCAACTTCTTTGGAGAATTCAGCGGCACGCTTGAGGGGACGATCATCACCCCGTAGCGAAGGAAGGTGGACAAAAGTGCAGCTGTGCCCACCAGTGGAAGAGACGCCACCTAACAAACGCCGTGCTCGTGACCGCCGCCCGGTGGCGGATGCTGCTGACTCTGAAAGGCTGCGTCCGGGCGGCGGCCCGAGACGGCGGGCGTTGGACTAAACCGCTACGCGGTAGGCAGTGAGGCTTCTTCCTTCTCGTTATAGGCTCGCCTCAATAACAATCTCAGAAAGAATCGCCTAAGAAAAAGGCTCCTTCCTGGAGGATAATGTGGTTAACCAAAACTACATCACTTCACGAAAGGAGCCGTTCCATGACAGAACTACGTCAACGCTACCTCCAAGACCTCCGTCTGCGCAACTACGCCCTCAAGACTCAGCAGGCTTACGTCGAATGCGTATCGCTGTTCGCCCGCTTCTTCAAGCGTTCGCCCGAGGTTCTCGAACCCGAACACATCCGCCAGTACCAGCTTTACCTCGTCGATGAAAAGAAGTGCTCCTGGAGCCGCTTCAACCAAACGGTCTGCGCTCTCCGCTTCTTGTACCGCAACACGCTGGGACGTGATTGGGCGATCACTCACATTCCCTTTCCCCGCAAGCAGAAGAAACTCCCGGTCGTCTTGAGCCCCGATGAAGCTGCGCTGTTTCTCGCCGCTATCAAGAACCTTAAGTACCGAGCCATTCTCTCACTCTGCTACGCCGCCGGTCTCAGAATCAGCGAAGCACTCCATCTCCAGGTCTCTGACATAGACTCCAAACGTATGATGATTCGAGTCCGCCAGGCTAAGGGTCACAAGGACCGCTACGTCATGCTCTCGCCTAAGCTCCTTGAGTTGCTCCGCGAGTACTGGAAGGCGGAACGGCCGACCACCTGGCTCTTTCCTCGAAGGCGCAAAGATTAACCCCTCGACGCATCCACACTCCAGCTCGCCTGTCGGCTCGCTCGTCGCGACAGTGGCGTCCGTAAGCCCGTCACTCCGCACACGCTTCGTCACTATGCCGAGTTCCCGACTATGCCGAGCGATCTTAGAACAAGAGTCTCAATCT
>JBBPIH010000098.1:0-11592 GCA_038040455.1 Acidobacteriota bacterium | reverse complement strand
TTCCTTAGTGAAAGTGCGGCGGCGACATTCTCTGCGATCCTGACGCGAGAGCTGCCCCCTTTGGCACGGTACTCAAAAGAGGTCCCGGCAGAGCTGGAACGCATCGTAAACAAAGCGCTGCGCAAAGACAGAGGCGAGCGATATCAAACCGTCAAAGACTTGCTGCTGGATCTGAAGAGCCTCAAAGAAGAACTGATCTATGAAGCGAAGAGCCGAACCGCCGATCAGCCGCAGAGCGCTGATACGGCGATGGGCGCGAGGAAGATCAATCAAGGTCTCGACACGGGAAAACTGGCGGGCACGCCGAGCAATGAAATCAGCCCGGCACGCACGACTTCAAGCGCCGAATACGTCATCAATGAAATCAATCGCCACAAACTTGCGGTGCTCCTCGCTCTGCTGGTCGTCGTCTCTGCGTCGATAGGACTAGGCCTTTACTTTCACACGAGGAACACGGAAGTCGCGATTGAATCAATCGCCGTCTTGCCGTTTGTCAATACCAGCGCTGACCCGAATACCGAGTACCTCTCCGACGGGGTGACCGACTCGCTCATCTATAGCCTCTCACGGTTACCTAATCTGAAAGTCAAGTCGCATAGCTCAGTCTTTAGGTATAAGGGAAAAGAGGTTGAGCCGCAGACGCCGGGGCGGGAGTTGGGCGTTCAGGCAGTGCTCACGGGAAGAATCGTACAGCGCGGCGAGATGCTGGTCATCAATGCCGAACTGGTGGAGGTGGGGAGCAACAATGTGTTGTGGGGCCAGCAGTACAACCGCAAACTCTCGGAGATTCAGTCTGTGGAGGATGAAATCTCGAAAGGTATCTCAGAGAAGTTGCGCCTGAAGCTGACCGGCGAAGGGCAGCAGCGGCTGACCAGGCATTACACTACTCTGCCCGAAGCATATCAAGCCTACCTGAGAGGACAGTATTACTATAACCACGCTGCGGGAGAGAGTGAAAGGAAGGCCATTGAATACTTCAATCAAGCCATCGGTCTGGATCCGAATTACGCGCAGGCCTACGCCGGGTTGGCCGCAGTCTATGCCGACATCTCCAGTGTTTACCTGCCGCCGAGTGAAGCCATGCCAAAGGCAAAAGAGGCCGTGCTGAAGGCGCTGGCGTTGGATGAGTCGCTGGCTGAGGCTCATCTTTCATTGGCTGTGATCCACTGGTGGGCTGATTGGGATTTTCCGGCAGCCGAGCGAGAATTTAGGCGTGCCATTGAACTCAGCCCGAATGAGCCGACAGTTCATGTTGGGTATGGTGGGTTTCTCTCCCGAATGCCAGGCCGGTTTGATGAAGCCATTGCAGCGGCGAATCGTGGGCTGCAACTCGACTCATTCTCAGTGACCGCTAACATCGGTGCGGTGATTGTTTTCTATAACACGCGCCACTACGACCAGGCTATCGAGCAAGCCCTCAAGACGCTTGAAATAGACCGGGACCTAGCAGTGGCGCGCTATTTTCTGGGAGCGGCTTACCTGGAGAAGGGGCAATCTGAGCAAGCCATCACCGAGTTGCAAAAAAACCGTAGCCGTACTGTTGTATTAGGCCTGCTCGGCTACACTTACGCCGTAGCCGGCCGCAAAGCCGAGGCACTCAAGGCTCTTGCTGAGTTGCAGGCTATTTCTGGACGGCGATATGTCTCCCCGTATGAAATCGCGCGCATCTATGTCGGCCTGGGCGAGAAAGAACAAGCCTTTGAATGGCTGGAAAAAGCCTATCAAGGCCGATCTGACTTACTGACCAGGCTGCAAGTTGATCCGAACTTCGATAGCTTGCGCTCCGATCCAAGATTCGCTGACCTCGTGCGGCGCGTTGGGCTGGAGAAGCATTGAGAATGATGCAGTGAATAAATCCTCTATCTCTCACTACCGTATTCTCAAGAAGCTCGGCGCGGGCGGGATGGGAGAAGTCTACCTCGCAGAAGATACAAAGCTTGATCGCAAAGTCGCGATCAAGTTCCTGCCACCAGAATCAACTGCAGATCAGCAGGCGAAGAGGCAGCTCGTTCGAGAAGCACGAGCCGCAGCCAAGCTCGACCACCCGAATATCTGCTCTATCTACGAAGTCGCGGAAGAAGATGACCGCAGCTTCATAGTTATGCAATACGTCGAAGGGGAAACGCTTGCCAGCAGAATGAGAAACAAGCCGCTTGAGCTCGGCGAGTGCTTGGGGATTGCGGCGCAACTTTCAGATGCTCTGGCAGAAGCTCATTCACATGGAATCATTCATCGAGACATCAAGCCTGCGAACATAATGCTGACTGCGCGCCATCAGGCGAAGGTGATGGACTTCGGTTTGGCTAAAGTTGTTAGAGAGCGGTCGCTCACGGACACTACAGCGGAGACCAAAAGTCTGTTGACTGAGCCAGGAGCGATAATAGGCACAGTGCCCTATATGTCTCCAGAGCAGGTTCGAGGCGAAGATCTTGATGGTCGCAGCGACATATTCAGCTTCGGCGCGGTGCTGTATGAGATGATCACGGGCCATCAGCCTTTTGCTGCTGAGAGCGCGGCAATGACTATCTCAGCTGTCGTGACCAGAGAGCCTGCTCCGCTTGCCCGTTACTCCATAGCGGTCCCTCGCCAGTTAGAGCGGATCGTTAATAAGGCGCTTCGAAAGGACCGAGAGGAAAGATATCAAACAGCCAGAGACCTGCTGATAGATCTCAAGAGCCTGAAGCACGAGCTTGAGTTTGAGGCGGAACTGGAACGCTCCAAGTCGCCGGCCACAAGCGTGACGAGTGAGAAACCGGCGGCTACCGATGCGAATCAACCATCTGACACCGGTGAAGTCCTAACATCGCGAACAGCTTCAACCGGCGCGTATCTGGTGAGCGGGATCAACCGTCACAGACGAGCAGTGATTATCACCCTGGCCACACTGGTTCTGGCAATTGCCACACCGGCCTACCTGTTCTACTTTGCTCCCAACAGCAAGGCTATAGATTCGATCGCGGTCCTGCCTCTCGTCAACGCGAGCAATGATCCGAACACGGAATATCTGTCCGACGGCATCTCCGAGGCGCTCATTAACGGTCTGACCGAGTTGCAACAGTTGAGAGTCGTCGCGCGCAGCACGGCCTTTCGTTACAAGAACAAGGAGGTTGACCCGCAGCAGGTTGGCCGCGAGTTGAATGTGCGGGCGGTGCTGATGGGAAGAGTGCGTCAGATGGGTGACACGCTGAACATCCAGGTGGACTTAGTTGATGCCACTACGGGCGCGCAGCTTTGGGGCCAGGAGTATGAACGCAAAATCTCGGACGTGCTCTCGATCAAGCAAGCTGTTGCGCGGGAGGTCACGGAGAAGCTGAGGCTGAGACTGTCCGGTCACGAGCAGCGGCAACTTACGAAGCGCGATACGACGAACGCGGAAGCCTACCAGTTCTACTTGAGGGGGCGTTATTACTGGAACAAGCGCACTGCGGAAGGAATAAAGCAAGCGATAGGCCAGTTCCAGCAGGCGATAGACCGAGATCCGAATTACGCCCTCGGCTATGTCGGACTGGCCGATTCCTACTTGTCGCTGGAGCAGTACGCCGGCGTCCCTTCGAGTGAGACACTGCCAAAAGCGAGGGCCGCCGCGGATCGCGCGCTCCAGCTTGACGACTCGCTGTCGGAGGCACATGCATCCTCAGCCTCCATATACCAGAAGCTGTGGCGTTGGGCGGAAGCCGAGGAAGAACTCAAGCGCGCCATCAGCCTTAATCCCAATTACCCGACGGCGCATCACTGGTATGCCTATTATTTCTACATAAAGCGGCAATTCGATGATGCGATGAGAGAGATTAAGCGGGCGCATAAGCTTGATCCTCTTTCGCCAGTCATCAGCGAGAACGTCGCGCTTGTATATCTCATAAAAAACGACCTCAATTCAGCGATTGAACAGTGCCAGAAGACTATCGAACTCGATGAGAGCTTCGCGGATGCACACTATATTCTGGGTTTTGCCTACCTCAAACAGGGACGTGACGAAGAGGCTACGGCGGAGTTTCAGAAAGCAGTCGAATTATCCGGCCGAGCGGGCACATATTTGGGCAACTTAGGATATTGCTACGCAGTGACGGGAAGGCGTGCTGAAGCATTGGCGATACTGAAAGAGCTAGAAGAGAAACATACCAAGCGCGAGTCTAGCGGACAGTTCTTAGCTGGAGTGTATGCCGGTCTCGGAGATAAGGATCAGGCGTTCGCTTGGCTCGAAAGGGATTTTCAACAGCGCAGCGGCCAGCTGCCAACTATTGCATGGAGGCTCCATTTTGAAGACCTCCGCAGCGACCCGCGCTATGCCGACCTGTTGCGCCGCATGGGTTTGTCGCAGTGATTCATTGAAAGAGCAGAGCCGATGAAAGAGTCGCTATGGGCTAACACGACCATCTCACACTACCGCATCGTGTCGAAGCTCGGGGCGGGCGGGATGGGTGAGGTGTATCTTGCCGAAGACGCGACACTCAGTCGCAAGGTTGCGATTAAGCTGCTCCACCCAGAGTCCGTCACCGATGAGCAGGCCAAGAAGCGACTGATTCGCGAAGCGAAGGCCGCGGCGACGCTCGACCACCCGAACGTCTGCGCCGTTCACGAAGTCGGAGAAGAAGACGGCCGCAGCTTCATCGTGATGCAATATGTCGAGGGCGAGACGCTTGCTGACCGTATTCATCGTAGGCAGCTCGAGCTCAGCGAGTCACTCGATATCGCAGTGCAGGTTGCCGATGCGCTTACGGAAGCTCACTCTCAAGGGATCATTCATCGTGACATCAAGCCTCAGAACATCATGATCACCGCGCGTGGACAGGTGAAGGTGATGGACTTCGGCCTGGCTAGAGTTGTTAAAGAGAGATCGTTGACCGTGAGCGAGGCTGAGACGGAGAGCCTGCTGACAGAACCGGGGATGATCGTCGGCACAGTGCCCTATATGTCACCCGAGCAGGTGCGAGGAGAAACTCTGGATTCCCGTAGCGACATGTTCAGCTTCGGCGCGGTGCTTTATGAAATGGTCAGCGGGCGTCAACCTTTTGCTACCGAGAGCGCAGCCGCTACCTTTTCGGCGATCCTCACTCATCATCAGCAGCCGCTCGCCCGATACTCGACAGAAGTGCCCGCCGAGTTGGAGCGGATCGTGAGCAAAGCGCTACACAAAGATAGAGAAGAGCGCTATCAATCGGCCAGGGACCTGCTGATTGATCTCAGGAGCTTGAAACACCATTTGGAATTTCAGAAGGAGTTAGTTCGCTCCAAACAAGCAGAGACCACTGATGCAGTATCGACTTCAATGACTGGCGGGCTGGCAGTTGCCACTGCAAACGAGCCAGCCATCCAGACCGGCCAGATAGCAGCAGTAAGCACCAGATCAAACATCATATCTCTCATTGGCAAGGTAAATCAGCATAAACGAATAGCGTTACTTACCCTGCTGATACTCATCGTTGCGGCAGTAGCTATATTCACTTACTTCCCTCGAACGCACGCATTGACCGACAAAGATACGGTCCTGCTTGCTGATTTCGTCAACACGACGGGCGAGCCGGTCTTTGACGGGGGGACGCTCAAGCAGGGTCTCGCGGTGCAACTGCAACAGTCGCCGTTTCTGAATCTCTTCCCCGACGCGCGCGTGCAGCAGGCGCTAGGGCTGATGAACAAGCTGCCCGATGAACGAGTGACACGCGAGGTTGGGCGGGAGATTGCGCTGCGGCAGAGACTCAAGGCGGTGATTACCGGGACGATTGCGAAATTCGACCGCAACTATTCGCTCACGCTCGAAGCGATCAACAGTCAGACGGGCGAAACGATTGCGCTGACGCAGGTCGAAACCGAAGGGAAAGATCAGGTGCTGAAGGCGCTCTCGCAGGCGGCGACGCAGTTGCGCGAGAAGCTGGGCGAGTCGCTCAGCTCGATCCAAAGGTTCGATAAGCCGCTGGAGGAGGCCACAACTTCAAAGCTGGAAGCGTTCCAGGCATACGCTTTAGGCTATGAGCTATCAATCAGCGGCAGGTTGATGGAAGCAATTCCGATTTTTGAACGTGCGGTAGAGATTGATCCCGACTTCGCCACTGCTTATAGCATGCTGTCTATCATGCACGGCGCCACTGGCCGGCTAAGGCTGGTCGCTGAGTACGCAGAAAGGGCGTATGCGTTGAGGGATCGAGTGGGCGAATACGAGAAGCTCCGCATCACTTCTCGATATCACGGCCTTGTCACTGGGGACGAGGCCAAGCGGATCGAAGTGCTGATGCTGCAAAAGCGGATGTACCCGCGCGAGTGGACGGGGCCGAGCGACCTTGCCGGCGCTTACAATCGGATCGGGCAATTCGACCAAGCTATCGCGGAAGCCCGCGAGTCTATCCCCCTCAACCCCAATTTTTACGCCCCACACCGGAGCCTGGGGTTGGCGCTCCTCCGCCTCAATCGTTTCGCGGAAGCCAAAGAGGTTCTCGCGCAAGCGCTCCAGCAGAAACTAGATACGACGGATTATCACTCCTTGCTGTATCAAATCGCCTTCATCCACGGCGACACGGCGGGGATGCAGCAGCAGATTGACTGGGTGAGCGGGAAGCCGGAAGAGTACGTAGCGTTCGACTGGCAAACCGGCTCGACGGCTTTTGCTGGGCAGTGGCGCAGAGCGCAGGAACTGTCACGCCGCGCGGTTGACTTGGCCTCGCGCAGCGATCGGAAAGAAGTAGCCGCGCGGTATGAGGCGGAACAAGCGCTGCGAGGCGCGGTAGTTCAGAGTCCAGGCTTTAGCCTGCCTCTTCAAGGGCAGCAGCCTGAAGGCTGTACTCTCAACATCACGCGGGCGCTCTCGCTCGAACGCAATCGAGTATCGCTCACGCGCTCGGCACTCGCGCTGGCGCTGTGTGCGGACGCGGCTCAGGCGCAGCCGCTCGTGGACGAGCTCGTGCAGCGGTATCCCAAAGACACATTGATCAACGGGCTCTGGCTGCCTGCGATCCGCGCTGCGATGGAGCTGCAACGCGGCAATCCGTCACAAGCAATTCAGTCATTAGAAGCAACGAGCCGTTATGAAGCGGCAGCAGAGTTCTGGCCTCAATATCTGCGCGGCCAGGCGTATCTACGGTTGAATTTGGGCAACGAGGCAGCGGCAGAGTTCCAGAAGATTCTAGACCACCGAGGCCAGGCTCCGCTTTCACCTTTATATCCGCTCGCACAAATGGGGCTTGCGCGCGCCGCTGCGCTTACTCGCGAGATAGATAAAAGCCGCAAGGCATACGAGGCTTTCTTCGCGCTGTGGAAAGAAGCCGACAACGGCATCCCGATCGTGGTTGAAGCAATGAAAGAATATCAAAACCTGAAATAGCAGTGCTGCTCAAATGAGATAAGACTAAGTGGCTGTGCAAACCATCTCCCCTTATCGAATCGTCAGCAAGCTCGGCGCGGGCGGGATGGGCGAAGTTTACCTTGCGGAAGATACTCGCCTTGATCGGAAGGTGGCTATCAAGTTCCTGCCCTCAAACGCAACCTCCGACCAGCAAGCGAAGAAGCGGCTGATCCGGGAGGCTCAAGCTGCTGCGAAGCTCGATCACTCAAACATTTGTTCGATCTACGAAGTGGGCGAAGAAGACGGTCGCAGCTTCATCGTGATGCAGTACGTCGAAGGCGAAACTCTCGCCAGGTTAATTGCGCGACAGCCGCTCGAGCTTCGTGAAGCGCTCGACATCGCAGTTCAGATGGCGGACGCGCTCGCCGAAGCCCATTCTCGCGGGATCATCCATCGCGACATCAAGCCGCAAAACGTAATGGTAACCGCCAGAGGACAAGTTAAGGTGCTTGACTTCGGGCTGGCCAAACTGGTTCAACCGCCCAGGGTCACGGAGAGCGAGGCCGCAACGCAAAGCCTTCTAACGGACCCAGGGTTAATAATCGGCACCGTCCCATATATGTCGCCGGAGCAAATTCGAGGCGAAACCCTGGACGCTCGCAGCGACATATTCGGCTTCGGCAGCGTCCTGTATGAGATGCTGAGCGGGCGGACACCATTTTCGGCCGGGACCGCAGCGGAGACAATTTCGTCAATACTAACGCGCGAGCCTGCGCCGCTAGTTCGCTACGCTCCCGGCCTGCCTGAGGAATTGCAGCGAATAGTTCGCAAATGCCTGGCGAAAGATAAAAGGCGCCGCTATCAGTCGGCCAGAGATCTTTTGATTGACTTGGGTAACCTCAAGCGGGACAGCGAAGCGGGCGCGGATACCGAAGCAACCTCGAGAATTGCAACTCAGCCGCGCAGCAGGATCCGCCGCCCGTTTGTTATTGTCGCGCTCGTTGGGGCAGCGCTTGCCCTGAGCAGTGTTGGAATCTATTTAATAATGGAGCGTGGCAGGGCGATAGATTCTATTGCGGTCTTGCCCTTCGTTAACGCCAGCGAGGATGCCGACACTGAATACCTTTCGGACGGAATCACCGAAAGCCTGATTAATAGCTTTTCCCGACTGCCCAATCTGAGAGTGATGTCGCGCGATTCAGTCTTTCGCTACAAGGGACAACAGACCACGGCGCAGGGAGTGGGCCGCGACCTCAACGTGCAAGCTGTGCTTACGGGGAGAGTGGTTCAGCGTGGAAGTAATCTTTTGATCAGCACTGAGCTTGTAGACGTGCGGGACAATAGCCATATCTGGGGCGAGCAATACAATCGGAAATTGACGGACATCCTGGCGGTGCAGTCAGAGATTGCCAGGGAAATATCAGAAAAGTTGCGGCTGCGGTTGACCGGCGAACAGGAGAAGCGTCTGGTCAAACGTTACACGGTCAATGCCGAAGCTTACCAGCTCTATTTGAAAGGCCGCTACTATTGGAACAAGAGAACAGAGGAAGGCCTTAGAAAAGGAATCGAGTACTTCAATCAGGCGATAGAAAAGGAGCCGAACTACGCGCTGGCCTATAGCGGTTTGGCCGACTGCCATACCTCACTAGCGTTCTCCTTCGATGTCGGCGCAGTGTCCCCAAGGCAGACGATCCCACAAGCCGAAGCGGCAGCGCGGAAGGCGCTGAAGATTGACGACACGCTGGCCGAAGCTCACACCTCGCTGGCATTTATCAAGCTGCTCTACGATTGGGACTGGCCGGGCTCCGAGGAATCATTTAAGCGAGCGATCGAGCTGGACCCGAACTATCCAAACGCGCACCATTGGTACTCGCACTACTTGATGGCGATGGGCCGGATCGAAGAATCTCTGGCCGAGAGCCGTCGAGCTCTGGAGCTTGACCCGCTCCTCGTGGTTCTTAACCTACACCTGGGATGGCATTATCTCTATGCGCGCAATTACGACCAAGCGATAGAGCAATTCCGGAGAACGCTCGAGATGGACCCGTACTTCCAGCAGGCGCACCTGTACCTGGGCTGGGCCTATATCGGAAAGGGAATGTACGCTGAGGCCATAGGAGAGCTACAAACAGCGAAGGCCCTTGTCGCCGGAAGCGGTGAAGCTGAGACGGCGCTCGGATACATCTATGCGGTATCAGGAAAGAGAGGCGATGCACTGAGGGTGCTGGATCAATTGAAGGAGCTATCCAAGCGAAGGTACGTCTCGCCCTTCTTCATAGCGTTAATCTACGCAGGTCTAGAGGAGAAGGATCAAGCGTTCACCTGGCTGGAAAAGGCCTATGTGGACCGGTCTGACTTGCTGGTTTACCTCGAAATGGAGCCCAAACTCGACAGCCTGCGGCCGGAGCGGAAGTTCGCAGACCTGGTAAGCCGCGTGGGCCTCGTGCGCTGACGCGGTTGAATATGGAGGAAACACCGCCGGCCGCAGGCACAACCATCTCTCACTACCGTATCCGTGCTCGGCTCGGTGCGGTTGGGATGGGCTAGGTCTGCGTTAGAAAACATGGAACAGCATATTCATTTCTGCACTACGAGCGACGGTGTCCGCATCGCCTATGCCACCGTGGGTGCAGGGCCGCCGCTTGTGAAAGCCGCGAATTGGCTTAACCATCTCGAGTTCGACTGGCAAAGCCCGATTTGGCGTCACTTGCTTGAAGAGTTTGCGCGAGACCATCTTCTGGTCCGGTACGACGAGCGAGGCAATGGCCTCTCAGACTGGGACGTCGAAAACCTCTCCTTTGAGGAATTCGTTCGAGACCTGGAGTCGGTGGTGGACGCTGTGGGTCTGAGTCGCTTCCCACTATTAGGAATTTCTCAGGGGGGCGCCGTTGCTATCGCTTACGCTGTCCGCCATCCTGAGAGAGTATCCCATCTCATCCTTTACGGCGCCTATGCCCGAGGCTGGGCCAGGCGCGGGTCGTCAGAAGAGATAGACCGGCGCGAGGCTCTGCTTACGCTCACAAAGCTAGGGTGGGGCCAGGACAATCCCGCGTATCGGCAACTATGGACAACGCTTTACGTACCCGATGCGGCGCCTGAACAAATGCAATGGTTCAATGATCTCCAGCGAGTCTCAGCGTCGCCGGAGAATGCAGTCAGGCTCCTCAACGAGCTCGGCAAAATAGACGTGCTCGATCTTCTGCCGCAGGTACGAGTGCCCACGCTGGTGCTGCACTGTCGCGATGAAGTAGTGGTCCCCTTCGAGGAAGGTCGCCTGCTTGCAGCGTCGATCCCGGGCGCGCTATTCGTCCCGCTCGAAGGCAGGAACCACTTGCTCCTCGAAAGCGAGTCGGCGTGGGCGATTTTCATTGCGGAAGTGAGGCGTTTTCTTGGAACGGAGAAGCGAGCAGAGGGTAGCAAACAGGACTCGCAATCTAAAAGTTCGGTGAAAGCAGAATTCTCCCGGAGGAGCTTACCGGACCGCTATAGAATTGTGTCTTCTCTCGGCGCGGGCGGGATGGGAGAGGTTTACCTCGCGCAGGATGCAAGGTTGGATCGGAAGGTGGCTATCAAAGTGCTGCCGCCAGAATCGACCGCAGACGAACGCGCCAGGAAGCGGCTGATACGAGAGGCGCAAGCAGCAGCCAAACTCGATCATCCGAACATCTGCGCTATTTACGAAGTCGGCGACGAGCTAGATGCCGGCTTTATCGTGATGCAGTACGTCGAGGGCGAAACTCTCGCCAAACTGATTCAGCGCAAGCCGCTCGACTTGCGCGAGTCGCTCGACATCGCCGTTCAAATAGCCGGCGCGCTCGCCGAAGCTCACTCTCGCGGGATCGTTCATCGAGACATCAAGCCTCAGAACGTAATGATCACTGCGCGTGGGCAAGTTAAGGTGCTCGACTTCGGGTTGGCAAAGATCGTTCAGCAGAAGTCATTGGCTGATAGCGCGGCCGAGACTGAGAGCCTGCTGACTGAGCCAGGGATGATAATTGGAACGGTGCCTTATATGTCGCCTGAGCAAGTGCGAGGGGAGACACTAGATGATCGCAGCGACATATTCAGCTTTGGTGCGGTGGTTTATGAAATGGTGAGCGGTCGTCAGCCTTTCGCGGCCGAGAGCGCGGCGGCGACCACTTCAACAATTCTCACGAAGGAACCTCCGCCGCTGGCAAGGTACTCCCGAGAAGTTCCGGGCGAATTAGAGCGGATCGTGAGTAAAGCCCTTCGCAAAGACCGAGAGGAACGGTATCAAACCTCTAAGGACTTGCTGATCGATCTGAAAAGCTTAAGCGAAGAGCTTACGTTTGAGGCTAAGC
>JBBPIH010000097.1:0-11666 GCA_038040455.1 Acidobacteriota bacterium | reverse complement strand
TCTTACAAATCGGTTATGACCTCGAAACCGGAGAGTTTTGCAAGAGGCTCTGCAAATTGAAAATTGGGTGCGTTACGAAAGCGCATGTGAAATTTTCATTCTTCAATTTTCAATTCGGCCACGCGTTGCACAGACTAAAGTCTGCGCCACCTCACCTTGAATTCAGAAGGTTCACCGCTTAATATTCGCTGACTATATCAATGCAATCCAATACGATTTCAGAGACCGGCGACACCGCGCCCATCAGGCCGGGTGAAGAGCTCAACCTTCAAGCACTCGAAGAGTATCTGCGTGAGCACCTGCCTGACTTGCTTCCGGGTGAGCCGCTCGATCACGCGAGCATCGCAGTCGAGCAGTTTCCAGGCGGACATTCGAACCTCACTTACCTGGTGAGGCTCGGCGGGCACGAATTTGTTTTGCGGCGGCCCCCCTTCGGTCCGGTCGCGCCGACGGCCCACGACATGCCCCGCGAGTATAGACTGCTTGTAGCCGTGCATCCGCTGTTCCCACTCGCGCCTCGACCTTACTTGCTCTGCGAAGACACGTCCATCATCGGTGTGCCCTTCTATCTTATGGAGCGAAGACGAGGTCTTGTCATTCGCCGCGACATACCCAAAGAGATCGGCGATGATCTTGATCTGCGGCGACGAGTCAGCGAAGGCATGATCGACACCCTCGCGACCCTGCACTCGGTGGACATCTATACTTCAGGACTAGTGAACATCGGAAAGCCGGTAGGGTTCGTAACTCGGCAAGTGAAAGGCTGGACCGAGCGATGGCAGCGCTCAAAGACAAGTGAATTGTCCGAGATTGATCAGGTCATTCAATGGCTCGCGGATCGCATTCCACTCGAGCCTGATCCCGAAGCGGGACGACCCGCAACGCTAGTGCACAACGATTTCAAGCTCGACAACACGATGCTCGATCCGAAAGACCCCGCTCGTGTAGTTGCGGTACTCGATTGGGAGATGTGCACGGTCGGCGATCCCCTGATCGACCTTGGGATTTTCCTGTGTTACTGGGCGATGAAAGGAGATCCCGAAGCGCGCCGCGAATCTATTAGCCCGGTCACGACCGAGCCGGGTTGGATTAGCAGGCAAGAGATCATCGAGCGCTACGCGAAAAAGACCGGGCGGGATCTATCGGGCAGCGCGTTCTACGAAGTGTTTGCGCTGTTCAAAACAGCGGTCGTGCTGCAGCAGATCTACTTCCGTTTCATAAAGGGTCAGACCCACGACGAGCGGTTCAAGGAGTTTGATCGGCGCGTTAAGGGCCTCGCAAGTGCCTCGCTGGAGTTGGCCGAGAAATCGGGAATCTGAGAATTGCGGATTGCGGATTGCGGAATTCGGATTGTACGGGATTCGTGAATGAAATCCGCAATCCGCAATCCGCGATCCGCAATTCTTGAAAGGCTGGCTTGAGCTACATCTATTTCATACGCCATGCGCAGGCTGGGTCGCGCGACAACTACGACGTGCTGTCGGAGCTTGGTCAGCAGCAAGCGCGGTTGTTAGGTGAACATTTTCTAGCCCAAGGGGTCGAGCTTAGTGCCGTCTACTCAGGCGGAATGCGCCGCCAGCGGGAGACCGCCCAGATCGCTTGTGACGTGCTGACCCGGGCCGCGGTGTCCACGCCCTGCGTAATGACCGACGAACGGTGGAATGAGTTCAGTCTTATTTCGGTGTACCGCGCGCTTGCGAAACGAATGATGAAGGAGGACGCGGCCTTTGCTCGCGACATTGAAGAAATGCAGCAAGCGATCGCTCGCGATCCGCACACAACAGGAGGCGCAGTTGGCCGCTGCGACCAGGCGGTGATACGAGCGTGGATTGCGCAACGCTATCCAGACTATGAAGGCGAATCCTGGGCTTCGTTTCGCGACAGGATTCAATTGTGCGCCGCCGACCTCTCGTCTAATCACCGATCCGAAAAAGCGATTGCAATTTTCACCTCGGCTACCCCCATCGCGATTACCGCCGGCGCGGCGCTAGGACTGAGCGAAGAGAAGTTATTGAGCATTCTGGGCGTGATTTATAACACCAGCGTATCGGTGATGAGGGTCCGTAACGGCGATCTCAGACTGTTCTCCTTCAACGCGACTCCTCACCTCAGCGCGTCGCAACGCACCTTCAGGTGATGATCACGCCGCCGATGAGAGCGCTGCATCACCGCGGAGCCGCCGAGAACGCGCGGAGGTGACGCAGAGAGGAATCTCCCAGGGCACTTTGTTCTGAGTGCCTACGGCGGTGAGGGATTGGCGTTTGAGCCACGAACATGCTTTGCTTGCGCGGATTGCGGTCCGAAAGCGAGGCGCATATACTGACGCAGGTTTGGCCTAATATTTCAAATAAAGATGGCTGATAAACCAGGAGAAACTGAACATGAATGAAAACAACTTTTCACGACGGAACTTTCTGCGGACTGGCGTCGGAGCATTTGCGGCTGCTGCTTTCTTCACGCCTGGCGTTTTTGCGGAGCAGTTGATTCAAACGCCTACGCAAACCGCGGGGCCGTTCTATCCGGAAAAAATGCCGCTCGACACCGATAACGACTTGCTGATCATAAACGATTCGATCACGCCTGCCGTTGGAACGGTGACTCAATTGAGTGGGCGCATTCTCGACAAGCGCGGTGACCCTATCAGGAATGCGGAGGTAGAGATCTGGCAGGTGGACAACAACGCCGCCTATCTCCACACCAAGAGCGACAACTACGCCAAGCGAGACTCGAACTTCCAGGGCTTCGGCCGGTACGAGACCGGCTCAACCGGCAAGTACCACTTCCGCACGATCAAGCCGGTGCTGTATCCCGGTCGTCAGGCTCCTCATATTCACTTCGCGGTCAAGGTAAAGGGCCACGATGAGTTCACGACTCAGTGCTACATCAAAGGGCACCCGGGAAACTCGACCGACTTTGTGTTGAAGGGAATTAAGAACGCGAAGGCTCGCGAGTCGGTTATTGTTGACTTCGCGCCGATCGAATCGTCGCGCATTGGCGAGCTTGCGGCGAAGTTCGACATAGTGCTGGGCTTCACGGCGGCAGGTTGAGATCTCTTGAGTGCGCCGCCTCGATAGCCGTGTGCAAAGAGCAAGCTGCAGTAGAACACTGGCAAATCAAACGCGACAAAACCCGGCGCGGAATAGTTGAGGTGACGAGCGATGCTTAAGAACGATAAGGAACTTGAGGCAACGAAAGAGCGCATCAGATACTTTCAGGATCAGGTTGAGAAACTGCGTCAAGTGGAAACCAATCCACAGAACTATCGATTGTCGGCAGGAGGTTATCTTGCCGAAATAGACCGGATGAATCTTGAGGTTAGAGAGTACCTTTCGGTTCATCCGAGTGAACTGAAGGATCAAGCAGCGTAACGTTGAATGGGGGACAGCCTGAGTGTCCGGCTTGAGTTTCGCTCTTCCGTGATCACGGGCCGCCCACGGCCGGCAAAGGCGGACCCGGCACACCTGGCGAGCGCGAACATACTTTCCGTTGAACGCGGCGTATCGTATGCTCTTGGGGAGGTTTCATTATGCACGAACGAGTTTCAATCGACCCGAATGTCTGCCACGGGCAGGCGTGCATCAAGGGCACTCGCATCCCTGTCTCTCAGATTCTAGGCATGCTCGCCAATGGTGACTCCAGCGACGCGTTGCTGAAGGCGTACCCATCAATCGAACTAGCTGACATTCTGGCTTGTCTGGACTATGCCGCGTTGTTGGCTGAAGAACAGGTCACTCCTATCGCGGAACTCGCCCCAAGCGCATGAAGATATGTGTGGACGAAAACATACCGAACGTCACTGTGCAAGAGTTAGGCAGTCTCGGACATGACGTGCTGGACATTCGTGGCACAGCCGATCAGGGAATGGACGACGATACTCTGTGGGCTAAAGTTCAAGAAGAATACCGACTGTTGATTACCACCGACAAGGGTTTTGTTTGGCGCCGCGACGAATCGCATTGGGGAATTCTGGTGGTCCGTTTGCGGCAGCCCAATGAGCAGAAGATACACCAGCGAGTAATGCAGGCGGTCAACCGCTTTTCAGAGCAGGAGTGGCCTGGGTTGCTGGTTGTTATGAGGGACGTCATTCAAAGCGTCTGGCGTTCCCCTTAACCCCCCAGGTAGTCGAGTAAGGCAACCTCGGGCTGACCCCATCGGAGGCTTAGGCCCTCAAATAATCGAGTGGTAAACTACCGCTGGATGAAACCACGAGAAAAAAAACGTTGACGTCAGACATCCCTTCAGACGACAAAGCCATTGTGTTGGCAATCGACGATGCTTCCGCCGAGATAGGCCAAGTGTTAGAGCACATGAGAAAGGATCAGGCAGAGATTGATCAGCTAAAGGCTGAGACACGGGCAATGCTGAAGGGGTTGGCGGCGGCCTAAGCGAGTAGGCAAAGCCACGCGATCCAAAGGAGTATGAAGATGTCAAATTACCCACCGCCGCAACAGGTTCAACCTTCTAGCATGGGACACGGTGTCAGAATCGGCATCGGCATAGTAATCGGTATTGTTCTGATACTCGCACTGAGTATGGGGGCGTGCGTGGCGTGCGGTGGATTGATGTTGGGAATTGGCTCCCGAGAAGCAGCACGGCAAGCCCAAGAGAATAGCGCTTCCAACAACAGCCCTGTCGCGAGAATCGGACAGCGTGTCGAGAAAGGCGGGGTCGCATTAACAGTCCAGACTGTGAGCAGGAAGAAATCCCTCGGCAGGTTTGAGACCGCCGATCAAGGTCATTCTTATGTGATTGTGGACGTCTTGCTTGAGGCCACCGACCGTAATGAAGCGCCGTATAATCCAATGTACTTCAAGGTCAAGGATAGCGACGGCGTAGAGTACAATTCAGGGTTCACCACTGCAAAAGACTCCCTGTCATCCGGTAATCTCTACAAGGGCGACAAGGTTCGCGGCAACATCGTTTTCGAAGTGAGAGAAAAGGCTAGCGGACTGGTTCTGACCTACGAGCCCTTGGTGATCTTCGGTGGATTTGGTCCAATTAGGATACTGCTGGAATAACTGAACTAAGGAATCCCGCTTGGGAGCCCGGAGCCCCGAGCTTTAGCGTTTCCGACGTGAATCCAACTCACGACGATTGCGCGTTTCGCATTACGAAGCTCAATCAACCGATCTTGCGGAATCCTTCCCAATCACTGTTGATGCAGCGGACTTCCGGCGCTACTGACCCGGATGATACACACGCTTACTGTTAGCCTTGATCTCCGGGAGCGTGAACCACGCGGGTTTGAACTCCTTCTTCGAGTAAAGCTGCGCCTGGTCGAAGTGGTGAGGCGACTTCGGGTCGGCGCTTTGGCCAAATACCAACAATGACCGCGCCTGAACCTTAGGGCCGAATTCGACCACGCTCACGAATGAAGTGCCCGCGACTCCGTATCGGCGCTTTTGCCCCTTCTCGGCCGGCCGCGTGTAGAAGTTGTTGACGATGCCCACGGGTCCGGGCGCGCCTGCTATAGGCAAGCTCGGACGCTCGTCGCTGAACTTCTCAAGCTCGCCTCCGGATTGAATGCGCTGCAAGCGATTCACTTCACCCCAGGCGACTCGCCACGTTCCGAAGTCCCGACTCAGATCGGCAGTCACTTCTTCAAGCGCGCGAATCTTCAGCCAATCGTCGCTGACCTTCTGAGCCCGAAGCCTTCCCATCCGCTCGAACCAGAGAGCAAACAGTGTCATCGGCTTCGATTCGATCGTGCTGACGTGGTCCCAGGCTTTGAGCTCGGCGATTGCGTCGGCGAGCTTCGCTGCGCGCGCTGCGTCTTTCTCTTTTAGCTTCTCCCATTCCTCGGCTAGTTGGGGTATCTGAGTTTCTGATTCGAGCACGGCAGTGTCGAGTCCCGCGCGTGTCCAATCGTCGAACGAGAACTTCTCGCGGGTCGACAGTATCCTTCGCGAGAGTTTTGCCCGAGCGTTGTCCGACTCGCGTGTCATATAAACAGGGAAGCTCTCCTTCACAGGATTGCCTTCGGAAGTCGTTGTGAAAGGAGTTTGGTTGCAGTTCTGCATGAACCCGGTCTTCGGGTTAGTCAACTGCGGCAGCTCGTCGAAGCTGTGGTATCCGTTCCACTCCGCTTCGGGGTTGCTGCCGTCTACAGGCTTCGACCAATCAAACTTAGTCGAGCGGCGAGGCACCGCTCCGTTGTACGCGTAGAAGATGTTTCCATCGCGATCCGCGTACATGACGTTGAACATCGGGACCGCGCCCCCCGAGACCGCCGCTTTGAACTCACCCAGCGATTTCGCTTTCCCCATCAAGTACCGCTGATAGCCCGAGCCGCCGGCTTCCAGTTTCGCGAGCTTGATCGAGAGCGGTTTGCCCTCTCGCATTGCTACTATCGGGCCGTGATGAGTCTTGCGGAACTTGAAGCTCCTGGGCTCAACGCCCTTCGCGGTCTTCACCCCGATCGTGTCGGTCCATTCAGTGGCCGTTCGGTATCCGTCGCCGTAGCGATATGCGAGAGGGTTCTTACCATCATCGAACTTCTCGATAAACACATCGACGATGTCAGGATCATTGACCGTGTGGCTCCAGCCGAGATACTCGTTGTGCCCGATGGTCGGATGGGGCGAGCCAAAGAACGACGCGCCGCTCATGTTCCAGCCTTCGTTGCTGTGAACGTGACCCTCGTACCACTGACCCGGACCGAAGAACGGCTGATGCGGATTGATGAACAACAGCGCGTGCCCGCTCGCGCTCCTCGACGGCGTCACCGCCCACATGTTCGAGCCGACGATGGCCTCGCTCTCGGGCTCATCGAGCCCATTGAGCGGAATACTGAGCGACACTGTGCTTGATCCAGCCGC
Source organism: Acidobacteriota bacterium (assembly GCA_038040455.1). Taxonomy (GTDB): domain Bacteria; phylum Acidobacteriota; class Blastocatellia; order UBA7656; family UBA7656; genus Onstottus_A. The sequence continues at coordinate 4,848 of JBBPIH010000097.1, read as the reverse complement.
GCCCGAGGGTTCGAGCGCTTGCACCGCGGTCTTGATCTCATCGACCTTCACGCCCGACTTCCCGTAGATGAACTGCTGATAGACCAGGAACCGAGTGGTTGCATATGTTTGCCAGGGCTCAAACTTAGTGATGAGCCGCGGCTTTACTTGGGGGTTGCGCGCGAGAAAATAGTTGAGCCCCTCGGTAAGCGCTTCGCTCAGCTCGCGCTCGCGTCCGGCTACGCGATCGTATTCGGCCTTTGCGAGTCGCGGAATCTCGAGCGCGCGATTGAGCATGTCATCGGCCAGAGTTCTGTCGCCGTAGACTTCCGACGCCCGTCCAAGTGCGCGGATGAAGGTGTCTTCTATCTGCCAGAAGTTGTCCTCGGCTTGCGCGTAGATGTACCCGAACACGCAACTGGCGTCGGTAGGCCCGTAGATGTGCGGGACGCCGTAGCTGTCGCGATAGATCGTGACCGAGCGGGCGACCTTCTCGGCCCTGGCTTCGGCCGAGGTCTTCGCTGCTACGCTGGTCGATAGCGCGAAAGAGACCAACAAAGCCGCAAGCACGAACCGCTTCACGTTCGCGGCGAAAACTTGCGCTACGTTGAATCCGTTCGCGTGCGTGATTTGATTGCGCGAGCCGCGCGTGCGAAGAGAGTCGTTAAAAACCATGGCAGATCCTCCTGAGATTCTCGTCGATGTTGGTGCCTGATCGGGAACTGCGCGAATTCTACAGTTCGCATTCGGGGCGCGCAAGCAAAGCGCCGGCACTCCGCCGCGCGGTTACGTAGGGTACAAACTAACACGATGAGAGGTTGCGATGCGCATCTGAGGTTGTTTAGCCTCGAGCCAGGTCAGTATGTCATTCGTTTCACGTTGCGCGAGTTCCGCGTTTCCGACTAGACTCTTCCCTCTGCGTTTAGCAATAACTGAGCCGCCAGTCTTACCGCGGAACAGGGCTGCGACTATTCCCCAGCATTGGTTTGGGCTTCATTTTGAGGTTAGACATGCCAGCCGAATTAGTTCAGATCAACTTCAACAGCACCGCGACGATAGTGGTTGCCATCGTTGTCCTGCTCCTGGGGATCGCGCTGATGGGTTTCCTTTTCATGCGATCGAACGTTGGCAGACGAGAACGCGAGGCGCGCGTTCGTGAAAGACTGCTGGAGATGGAACGCGAAGCCCAGTTCGCGTCGGCAGCCGAACTTGTTCCGATTTCGCGGCAGCCCGCCGAGGTTGCCGCGCACATTGCCGGCCTGTTTCGCGAATACATGTCCATTCCCGTGCTGGCTGTTTATGCGGGACACCAGACGGAAATGAGCCTTTCAGATGTGAGCCCCGAGGGTGCAACGGGTGCGCTTTCGATGTCATTGCCGGCTTCGGTGCCCGCATCGTTGCTTAGAGAACACGCGCGGCCGGCCGTCGTGAAGCTCGCTACGATCGCGAGTCAGGAGCCCGACATCTCTGCAGTTCTCGACGAACCTCGAGAAGAGCAAACTGCGCACACACCAGAAGAGGGCCCAGGAAAAACCACGGATGCTGAACACACCGAGCAAAGTCAGAAATGGACCACCAGCGGCAATGAAGCGTCAGCCATCCAGCGCGCTGATGAAGTTATGCTTCTGCCATGGCACGGTCCCTTTCGGTGGAACGGACTGATCGTGACGGCAGTTCCCGCGGGAATCATGGTGGATGCACTGGATCCCTATCGTGAGCCACTTGCCCGGTTGACTGACCGGCTTGCCGTCGCGCTTGAGTTTGAAGTCGGCGATGCCGCGATTGAAGCTTTCGATGAGCGCGCCACGCGCACAACGGAATTTTCTCGCTCGCTCATTTCGTGCCTGGAAGAGGCGTCGCCGCTTGACGCAATCGTGCGGCAGGTGACGAGGCTTATTGGCGGTGATAGCGCAGCGTTGTGGCGGGTTGATGAAGCTAGCGGGATGGTGAGGATGGTCGCGGCTCACGGGTTGAACTCGCCCGAGTTCTTGCCGCTTCCGATTGGGCAGGGTCTTGCAGGCAGCGTAGCTCAGAGCGGTGAAACGCTTGCAATCGAAGACGCGCCCGCCGATCCGCGTTGCCTCTTCCCGCGCGAGGCACGCGAAAGCGGCATTGTCTCTTATCTGGGGGCAGCTCTCACTGCGGATAGCACATCGCTTGGCGTCATAGAGGTCCATTCCGCGAGCCGCCGCTCGTGGACAGAGAGCGATCGGCGCGCGCTCGAATCGGCTGCGACAGTCATTTCCGAACTAGTCAAGAGCACCGACTCGCGGGGCAACCGGCTGAGAGTCGAGAGCGCGTACCTCGGCTTGTCGGAGGCGCTTCAACGGCTGCGTTCGCCCGACGAGGTCAAAGAAGCAGTAGTCGAAGTGCTGGGCCATGCGCTCGGGGCGTCCCGCGTTATGGCCGTTGAGTTCAACGAGAAAGGCAACACAAAGCCGGTCACGCAAGAGTACCGGCAACCCTCCGCGAAATCGGCTTCAGGAGCCACTTTTGAAGAGGCGCTGGTTTCTAGAGTGGCTTCCTCGGCCGGCACCCAGGCAATAGCGATAGCCGGCTCGGAAGAGCCGTCGTTGATGGGCGCCGAGATGGCGGCCGAGCTCGATGTTATGTCGGAGCTGGCTGTGCCGATAAGAGTCGACGGCAAGACGCAAGGGATCGTCTATGTTCATCAGTGCGATCGAGTCAGAGAATGGGAGCACGACGAAATCGAGTTTGCCGAGCGCGTGGCGCGTCAGTTATCGCTCTCACTCTCGAATCTGCGCTCGCGAGAAGTGGCGCTCAGTGATGCGCAACAGGCTCGCAACGAAGCACGACTCGCGAGCGAAGACAGCAGCGGCGCGAAAGCTATGTTGAGCGGGCTTCCGGAGATGGTGATAGGCGTGGATCGCGAAGGTAACCTGAGCTTTTTCAACACCGCAGCGGCAGAGCGGCGCGGCCTCACAACTGATGATCTGGGCCGCCCGGCGGAAGCGCTGACGGATCCCGGAAACCCCATTTGGGAAAAGATAGCAGTATGTCAGAGAGTGACGCGGTTTGATGCGGAGATTCAACTATCTTCGGGTGCGAATGATGAAACGGTACCCGTCAGCATCTCTGCTGCGCCCCTGCGCGACGACAAGGGTGAGATCACGGGCCGCCTGATTGTCGTGTCGGACTTGAGTCACGTGAAGTCGAGCGATGCTGCGGAGCGCATACAACAGCTTGAACAGAAGCTCGAAAGCATCGAGCGGGTACTTAGGCACTCACGAGATATGGAGGAACAAGCGCGCGCGATGCTCGCCGAAGCATCAGCGCTCGAAGCGCAGGCCCGTGCTGAAGCTGATCTCGCCCAGCACACTGAGGGAGAAGTCAGACTCCAGCTTGAGAAGGTTCAGGAAGAGCACAAACAGGTGCAAGGCTCATCTCAGCAATTGCTCGAGATTAACAAGCTCAAGGGCGAGTTCATCGTGAACGCAGGGCACGAAATAGAAGCCTCGCTTCAATCTGTGTTGGGACTGGCCGAGTTGCTTGAACGCGGGTCATACGGCGACCTTACGGACGAACAGCGCGAAGCGATGCATAGCCTCTACGGTTGGGCTCGGCGGATCAAGAGTGATGTCGACTGCCTGGTCGAATACGGCTCGACGCGCTCGCGACGGCTTGAATCGAGCGATGGCAGCTAGCGGCAATGTAGGCATAGAAATCCGCTATGGGAGCAGCGTCCGTAGTAAGGGCTTTGCGCGCTGGGTTCGAACCCTTCAAGGTATTCAGCGAGTCACTCCGGCCGCTTGAAATCAACTGGCCGGGAACTTAAGTTTATCGCCAGCGGCTTAGCTGTTTCAGCGTTGGCGCGGCCGACGGCTTGACTCTTGTTATTCGGAAACCACACGAGTTCCAAACATTCTTAGGGAGGTGAGAACAATGAAACGATTTGTCTGTCTCGTGCTTGCAGTTTCTGCGGTGTTATTAGGCACGGAGGGCGCTGCGGCGCAGACGCAGCCACAGTTGCCCAAGGTGCTCTGGATTTACCGCGAAGACACTAAACCCGCTCGCGGCACGGCTCACGAGAGAGTAGAGCGTGGGTTCGCGCAGCATTGGGCAAAGAACAAAGTGGATCCTTTTCTGGCGATGGAAGCGGTGTCGGGTAACGCGACCGAGGTGATGTTCTTGTCGGGCTACGATTCGCTTGCGGCGATGGAGAAGGACTATAACGCCTTCGGTAAAGCGGCTAACGGACCGGAGTATGAAGCTCTTGAACGTCAGGAAGCTGAACTGGTGAATAGCATACGTTCGATGGTGGCTGTGCTACGTCCGGATCTGAGTTACAAGCAGGAACGCCTGATGAGCATTCTGCCGCAATCACGTTACTTCAACATCGAAACGTTTCGGGTGCGGCTTGGGCGCGACGCCGATTTCGCGGCGGGAGGAAAGCTGTTTCGTGACGCATTCGAGAAGATGAAACGCGAACAGCCTTACGTAATGTATCAGGTGATCATGGGCGCGCCTGAGGGGACCTACTTGCTTTTCTCTCCGATAAAATCGTTCAAAGACATTGATGACGACTTTGCAAATCAAGGCGCTCTCATGCAGGCGATGGGAGAGGAGAACATGAAGAACCTGATGAAGGGCACGGGTGATATTTTCCTGAGCATGGAAAGTAACGTGTACGCGTTCAATCCCAGCATGAGCAACCCATCGAAGGAATTCGCCGCGGCCGATCCGCAGTTCTGGACGCCAAAGCCAATGGTAAAACGCGCGCCAGCAGCTAAGAAAGAGGGCGCGAAACCGGCGGCTGGGGGCAAGAATCAGTAGAGGAGTATCCGCGCAAATCAGCCGAATCAGTGTCATCCGTGATGGTATGAAGCTGGTGCCTCCTGCGGCTAAACT
>JBBPIH010000096.1:0-11700 GCA_038040455.1 Acidobacteriota bacterium | reverse complement strand
TGCCTTGGAAGCTTGCAGCGGCCCGCACTTCGGAAGCGTTCAGGTACAAAGTCAATCCGTCAGTCGAAGGCGCGCGCAACGGACGCTCTTCTACCTCGACGCGCGTTGCGGCTGTCTGGCGGTCTCGCTCTCCGCCGATGCTCCGGTTAAGCCGGACTAGATAAATGACGATGCCGGCAGCCAGCAGCAAAGCACCCACTGTAACTATAATGGCCGCCCGGCCGCGAGTAAGTTTCATCTTGTGAATGAGAGCCCCATCTGAAGCGTTTGTCGGTTGCGTTAGATGCGGAATTTTGAAAAACGATTCGGCCTGGGAGCGCACTCATCTTGCGTGCATCTATTTCCATTCAGCAGGTATGCACGCAGGACGCGTGCGCTCCCAAGTGGATTGACAATGAAGCAGCGTAAAAATATAGTCAAGCAGGTAAGAAGCAAGGATGTGCCGCTTCGACTGACGCCCTCGTCTTAGCTTTAACGATTGTGCCCAAGAGACTAATTCAGGAAACTGGAACTTGAACCTCCCGAACGCGCTAACGCTGTCCAGAATCTTCGTCGTCCCGTTGCTGGTTGTCGTACTGCTGACAAAGTTCCCAAGCGACTGGCTGGGCATACCTCAACAGCTGTTCGGGCTGGCGTTGTTCGTTGGTGCTTCTATCACCGACTGGGCAGACGGCTACATCGCAAGAAAGCGGGGGCAGGTCTCGACGCTTGGAATCCTACTCGATCCGATCGCCGACAAGCTGCTGATCTCGGCAGCGCTGGTGTCGCTCGTCGAAAACAGACTCGCCCCGGCGTGGGCGATCGTGATCATCATCGGCCGCGAGTTTGCCGTGTCCGGCTTGCGCTCGATTGCTGCCGCCGAAGGCTTCACGATCAGCGCGTCAAAGAAAGCCAAGTTCAAGATGCTGACCCAGGTGATCTCGGTGACGCTGTTGATCCTGGGAAGCGTCCCCGGCGGACCGTCCGGGCTCCAGCCGCCACACGGGGTCAACTCCGAGGTCCCTTTCGCTTCGTTCGAAGAGACAGGCCGCACGCTTGTAACCATCGCTGGCAACGGCGCGATGTCTCTCGATGAGTTTCGAGTGCTCTGTTACGGCGCGGGCCGAGCGATGCTGTGGATCGTGGTGTTCTTCGCACTGTGGTCGATGTACGACTACTTCACCAAATTTTACGGCAAGGTGCGTGATCGAATCGAAGTTCGCGAACGCCGCCGCACTCGCATCCTACGACGACGAAGAAGAAAGGCTGCCGCCGCAGTGCTGGGCTCAAGCCGGAGTGAGGAAGTGAGCGGCGAAGGAATTAAGGGATAGGGTTTCTGGTTTTTGGTTTCTAGTTTCTGGTTTTTAGTTTCTGAGTCTACTTTCTGGTTGCTGGTTAGCGGCTGACTGGCTCATATACCGGAAAATAGAAACTAGTGGCGTGTAACAGACATTTCGCCAGTGAAGATGTAGTATCCGCGCAAATCCGTCGGATCAGTGTCATCCGTGGTCTATCTGGCACTAGCAAAACGTATTCTTCCAAACGTATAGACCACCGATGACACTGATTCGACGGATTTGCACGGATTTTCTTGCCGATTTGATCGCTAGCGAAATACCTGGTACAAGTCACCACTAGAAACGTCCTTAAACCAGAAACTAGAAACCTCCTTAAACTAGAAACCAGAAACCAGAAACCAAAAACTCCCAACCGCGGAACGAGTCTCGGTGTAAACGCCGTAGTTGCGAAATTCTGTAAAGCTAATCGAGGGCGGCAGCCGATCGAGCGATTTGCGCGCTGAGTCTCTGTCGAGTAACTCCTGCGAGCCGTCGGTGACACGCATTAGCTTCGAAATAGCCAGCAACAGCTTGCCGGCAGCTTCCACTCGCGGTCGATAAGAGACAATCGAAGCGTTCGCCGGGCTGACTGAGAGAGACTGTTTGAGCCGCTCATCACCGTCAATGCCATCACGTTTCGCATGCGTGGTGATAATCATTGCAATCTGATCGCGCGTGCCGAGCACGAGAAAGTCTCCAGCAAACGCGGCGGCGCGACGGTCATCGTTCGACGAAACCAGGACCTCTATACCAGTGTCTTGTTCGGTGGTTACTGACGCCGCCTTGCGGGTCAGGTACCTGTTTACAAACGGCGCGAGACGAGCCCTGTCATTCACACGAATGAGCATCGCTCTCGGTTGATCGTCGCCAAAGTTAGCCAATGCGACTTCGTTCCCGATAGCATCTCCGACTGAATCCGACGACTCGAGCCCGTATTGTTTGCGAAACCCGATGACGAACTCTCGAAGCGCCACACCGGCCACAAGGTCTATAGTCGGCGAGAGCTGCTTGAGAACGCGCTCAGGAAGCTCGCCAGCTCTTTCTACGTTCAGCAGCGTCAGGCTCTCAATTGATCGCGGGATCATTACCAGCGACCCGACACTGGCTGCTGAAGCCGATTTCAGCGGCTGGGTCAACGCTTCGGCGACCTGCGGACGCAGAACCGTCAGATACTTTTCAGTTACACCGTCCGCTTCGAACTCCGAGGAGTAGAGCAACCCGGCGCCGGCCTGCTTCGATAAATGCTCGATGAGGTCCGCAAACAAGCTGATGCTCTCAGGCTCAGCCACGCGGCCGGCGATCAACACGGGCCACAGCTCCACAAGCTTCCCGATCCCACTTGGCGTCACATACGCGAAGACCGACGGATCGCGTCCCACCTCCGGGCGCATCTGCTTGAGCGTCGGATCTTCCGCCAGACCAGGAGCTCGCCCCACAATCGTATCCAGGCACAACTTCATCGCGTCCGCTTGATTAGCTACGAGTATCAAGCTTCCGAGCGTAGAGACGATCAATTGGCGCGCGGCCTCCGGGCCCTGGAAGACCACCAACTGAGATCCGCGATAGTCATCCGTGTGCTCAACGACCGATTCGCCGTAGAGTTTCTGGGCGATCAGCGAAGCTCGCTCACTCACCAGCCGCGACACTGTCTCGGGGTTCGCGTGAGTCTCGACTATCAGCGCAAAGTTAGGTTTAAGATGAATATATGCGCCGTCCTCAGTCTCTCCGGCTCGGGACTCGATGCCGGTGATCGCGATGGCATATTGAGCCCGACCGGCGACTACAGCTTCGTCGGGACCGAGGCCGGTGCGGCCAATCAAATCTGTCACGAGACCAACTTGTCGAAGCTGACTAGACAGGCCAAGCACTGGAGCCAGTTCGCGCCATGCTTTCGTGCTAGTAAAACCATCAACTAGATCTGCGAGGCTAGTGATCTCGACAAATGCCAGAGCATCCGCGGGTATATAACGATCCATCGCGACTCGGGGCGGGCGTCGCAAGAGGAAAAAGGCGGCGACCACCAGACCAACGACCAGGACTGAGGAAGCGATAATGATGTTTTTTCGAGTTAGGAGATCACGCACCTTCATCCAACTCAATGTAACATGGCAAGTGGCTTAGAGAGCAGCGGGCAAGGGCCGGAGTTGAGAAAGCTGAGAATTGAAAATTGGCTGTCGATCAATGATCCGGCTTCGTTAGCCAACTCTTACCCGGAACCTCGACTCTTGGTGTATAATGCGCGCCGACACCCTCACAACTACTTAGCCCCCGGAAGAGAGAAGCCCTTGAGCCAAAACGTAACTATCTGCCCGAGCTGTCAGCGGCGGACACCCGCCGCTCGCGGCGAATGTATCTACTGTGGCGCGGCGTTGCCGTTCGCTATGATCGAATCCGCTCCGCCTCAACGAAACATCGATCCTGGCGATCACGCGTTCAACGCAGTGCTCGAACCTTTTCCCGCGCGCACCACTGAAAGCGTTGTTGTTGCGCTTGCTACCGCGCTTCAGCTCGAGGTTACGGAAGCCCAGGCGTTGATAGAAGCGGGCAAACCCGTTCCGCTCGCGCGCACCCACACTCGCTCTGAAGCCGAGATGATCGTCGCGCTTGTTCGCACGTGCGGAGTGAACGCCATCGTGATTGCTGACGAAGATCTGAAGCTTGACCAGGAACTCCTTCGCGCGCGCCGCATTGCTGTGAGCGATGATGAGGTTCAGGTCCACCACTCCGGCGGCGAGGCGACCGTCAACAAAGCCGAAGTCACACTGATGGTGCTGGGCGAACTGAGCAACAGGCGTGTGGACCACACAGAGGGCATCAGCGGAAGGCGAGGTCAGTCCGGCAGTGTGCTCGATTCGTTCGAGTATCGTGCCGAAGAAACGTTACTGGACGTCTACACCGCGAGCCTGGATAGGAGCTTCCGCGTCAAGTCCGGTGCATTCGACTATTCTGGACTGGTTTCGCCGTTGTCCGTCAGAACGGATGTGAATTTCCAGGCCGCGGTTGCGTCTCTGTCTGCTAATTCGCCGCGCACGATAGTCGATGACGATTTTTCAAAGCTAGGAAGTCTGCTTGAGCGAGCGTGGCCCGAGCGTACCCGCAATGAATCACGCGGCATCAAGCGGACGGGCTTAGGTTTTCGCGCCGTCGCGCAGGCAAGCGTGATGAGCGACAACCGGGACCAGTTCGACCGGTATTCGAGGCTGATGTTCGTGTCGTCGCGGACGTAGACTGCCGTCCTCCCCGGATAACTCACGCAGGAGTCCCGATCGTAAGCGCCAGGCGCGTCGAATCTACGAACCGGGAGAGCGTTTCAAGTAGGATCATCTAAAGCGGGATGTTTGACATGCCCCTCAACTAATCCGCACGACTATCACTGAAGTATTGTCTTCGCCACCTGCGGCGTTCGCGGCTACCACCAACTCTTTAGCTGCGGCATTCGGATCTGGGTTCACCAGGAGGATATCGCGGATCTGATCATCGCCAAGCATTCCATTCAGCCCATCACTACACAGCATCAGCATGTCGCCGCTGGTGAGCTTGCGCCGCACGATGTCTATCTCGATCTGCTCATCGGCCCCGATCGAGCGGTAGATCACATTGCGATAAGGATGGCTGCGCGCATCGGAGCGCGAGAGATTTCCTGTGTTTACCATCTTCTGAACGAGCGAGTGATCTTCAGAAAGTTGCTCGAGCCGGTCGCCTGACAACAAGTAACAACGGCTATCCCCGACGTGAGCCAACGTCAGTATTTCGCCTACAAGCATCGCCACGGTCACCGTCGCGCCCAATCCGCGCTCGTGTGGATTCGCAACAGCGTAGGCCATCACTTCGCGGTTCGCGGCGATCACGGCCTGCTTCAACATTTCCGTAGTCGCCATCTCGTAACCGTTGGCCACCGCGAGCGTCAAGCCTCCGGTCTGAGTAGGCGCAGCAATCTTCTCTTCGCGGGTTGACTTGAGCGAAGCCGAGATCAGCTTATCCGTTACCCATTCGGCAACCGCGCGCACCGTCACTCGTGAAGCCACTTCGCCGGCAGCCTCGCCGCCCATTCCGTCCGACACGATGTAGAGACCTATCTGCGTCTGCACCGACTCGTAGTACTGCGTCAGGTTCAGCGCGAGGACACTGTCCTCATTAAGCTCGCGAATCAGACCGACATCAGTGAAGTGGCCCGAGTTCAGCACCACAGGGAGATTCAAATCGGTCAGCGCCTGTCGAAGCTCCGCTATGCTTTGAAACCGGTCGCCGGGCTCTTCGGCAAACGCTCGAGTCAGAAGGCGCTCGAAGTTCGGGAAGACGGTTGCGATCGGATAAAGGCCCGATGGGTCGCCCGTGCTCGCGCTTTCACCAGCCAGCAAGAAGTGCAACATCGCGCCAATCGAATAGACGTCCGACCTGACGTCGTACATTGCGTCGTGGTTGAACAACTCCGGCGCCGTGAAACCGCGACTCGGATAGATAGGTGCGTCTTCGACAAGCGTGCCGGCTTGCCGCGCACGGTCGAAGCCGATCAGTCGCACCTGCCTATCCTGGTCCAGCACGATGCCGTAGGGCTCGAATCCGTTGTAAACCCATCCGTGCCGGTGGAACTGCTCAGCAAGCGCGCAAAGCTGCAGGCCGATCGCGCGTGCTTCCTTCTCATCAGTCTGATCGAAGTGTGCAGCGGCGTGACCGCGAATGTGCTCGAGTACAATGTAGACGTCGTCGCCGTCGATTGCGTGCTCAATGGGCTTGAACAGCCCGAAGCGCTCAAATGCGGGAGCAGCTTCTTCGAGCGAACCGGAGACTGTCCCTTCAGCGCTGCCCGCAGGCGTGACCGGCGACACTCCTGCAAGTGGATCGTCGAAGCTCAGCCTCTGCTCGATTATCGTGTGTCGCGAGGAGGAAGAGCCCTCAACGACCGCCTCGTAGGCGTTGTATGTCGGCGCGGTCCAGAGCAGCGATTGCACGATGAATCGGCCGGCTATTGTCTTGCCAGGTTCGCAAGCGATGGGAGGCGCCGGTGGGCGGAGCAACGCAGAGTCAAGCTTCGAGCCGCACGTCTGGCAAAAGGTTGCGTCCGGTTCACTGTCGGCGGAACCGCAGTTGGGGCAAGCCTCTTCTAATTGTCTCGATCTTTCATCCATAGGAATGGGGCACATTAGGATAACACAAGCCCCGTTCAGTTTGAATCTCCCAAATCTCGCGAACGAACGATCGGAGAACCCAGCCTCTGAGGCGTCGCAGGAAATTTATTCGGTCTTGCGATCACCCTCCGCCAAGGCAACACTATGATTCTGAATCACACGGAAACACGAACACGACAAATACCGAGCATCCTCACAGTGTGATGAACATTCTGTATGGACGGACTCATGTCAACAAGAGAAGGCACTGCAGTCAGCGTAGGGAACGTCACGAATAATTGGGCGGTAATCGGGGCGAATTCTTATATACTGGAGGCCATAAAATGGCCGATCGCGCTAATGGTGGTTCCCGTTGCGAGCCGGCGCTCGGCCATCGTGCGACCTGTGTCGGCGTCGATCAAAACCAAGCGAGAGTCCGCGAGCAGGCAAGCCACGGTCCTTCGCGCGCCCGGGTCATTAACCTCGGCCAAACGCGATGCCGAATTCACGTTGCCGACTACCGCGCTGGTTGTGCCCTCCCAAACAATCGGTGAGATCGGAATAACAATCGACAAGGTTAGAAGGAGTGACCTCATTTGGATTCCCGGAGTCTTACCGAAGCCATGGCTCAGACAAAACATATTATTGATAGCGTGCCCCGGACTCGGGAATAAGCGGAGGCGGCCTCGACGGTCTCGCCCGGAAAGAAATAAGTCGTTAACACCACGCTTCGAACGCTGTGAAAAGTACCAACTGCTGATTCCCCAGTCAAGGGCAACGGGCAGGCAACGCGCCAGCCAGGGTGAACACGGTATTACGGCACGGCGACCGGGGCAACACGACAAGCCCAATCTGCCGACGCCGAATCCGAATGATCATGTTTCTTGCCCGATGGTGCGGCTTCGGAGCCTCTTCAAAGACCGATCGGTTGTCATGAAAAAGCAGTTCCTTGTCTGTGGCGAGTCGCCTCAATTAGACCGCGGTGGCTGCCGCACATGATTGACGCGTTTTTGATCCAGACTTTTTTGACAGCCGTTCGCCGCATCGTTATCATTTGATTTACAGGCCTCGGTTGTTAATAAACCCATGCACGGTTCGTTTCGATAATGTGAGGCCATTGCGCCGATGAATTTACTGAGAAAGTGAGCGAAAGACAGCGATCACGCGACGGAAGATTCGTCGCAGCAAGTGCCCAGATTTATTGAACCTCTGTAAGAACAGGGGCGTAATACGAGGCGGTTGCAAGTTCGCTTAAAACTTTCGGAGGACAATCCTTTCCATGCAGTTCAAAACTAGTCGTAGGAAAAAGACTGTAATAATAGCAGCCGCCATCGTCGGTCTGATCACAATTGTCATTCTGTCAAAAGCCGTCCAGAAAAAGGAAGGCGAGCCAGTTCAGGTGGGAAAGGTCGAGCGCAAAGCGCGGCTTGAATCGAAGGTGACCGCGTCCGGTGACATTCGTCCAGTCCACCTGTACAACCTGACCGCGGAAGTTCCGGGCCGTGTCGAACAGATTTTCGTCAGCGAGGGGGATCCGGTTAAGAAGGGTCAGCCGCTGGTTCGCGTGGACCCGACTCAGTCAAGTTTCGCAGTGACCGCAGGCGAGGCCTCAGTTCGCGTGGCGCAAGCCGACGCCAACAACCAACAGGTTGGGGTCCAGCAGGCGCAGAATAACATCAATCAGACTAAAGCCAGTCTTCTATCCGCCGAGGCGGAACTTGACCGCGTTAAGTCCGACCTCGTGTACGCCGAAGGCGAGTACAATCGCTACCAACAACTGGTCGAGAACGGGGTGGCTACAAAGTCTCAATTCGACTCCGCCAAATCTCGCTACGATCAGGCGAAAGCGGTGGTCGCCGCTCAGCAGGCGCGAATCAGTCAACTGAAGGTGCTGGTACGCGATGCAGAGCTTGGAGTCGAGCGCTCGCGGGCCGGTTTCAAATCAAGCGAGGCGCGCGTCAAGCAGGGTCAGGCCGATCTCGCGCGCCAGTCCGACCAGCTTAAGAAGTCCACACGATACTCGCCAATCGACGGAGTAGTGTCGAGCTTGCCCGTCAAGGTCGGCGAGTACGCGCTGGCCAGTTTTTCGACTACCCCGCTGATGACTGTTGCCGATATGTCGCAGATCAACACTGAGGTCAAAGTTGATGAGACCGACATTGCTGACGTGCAGGTAGGTCAGAAAGCCAAAGTGAAAGTCGATGCACTTGGCGATTTCGAGATCGAAGGCGAGGTAATCGAGAAGGGTGCTTCCGCCATAACGCGATCGGGTCAAACCATAGCGCAGTCGGCGAATACTCAAGAGGCCAAGGATTTCGTAGTTAAGATTAAGCTCAACCCTACTGAGCCGGTTCGTGAGAAACTTAGACCGGGCATGTCGTCGACAGCGGTGATCACTACGGCTACGGTTGTCGAGGTGATGACCGCGCCGCTGCAGGCGATAGTTCCTCGCGAATTGCCAAAGGATCAGCAGCCCGCGGAACAACCCGCCGGCGGCTCGACGAAGAAGAAAGAAGTGGAAGGAGTGTTCGTATTCAGCAAGGACGGCCGGAGCCACTTCACTCCGATTACCACCGGGATAAAAGGCGATCAGGAGATCGAGATTAAGAGCGGACTGAACGAGGGCGACGAGATAATCATCGGCCCGTACAAGACTCTGCGGACGCTCAAAGATGGGGATCAGGTCAAACGAGAAGCTGGACCGGCAAAGGTTGAAGCCAAGAGCTAGCGGGAGGGGATGGGGGATTCAGAGACAAACCGGGGCAAAGATATGATGATCGAAGAAGCTGTGCTCGACAAGGAATTGGCCTATCTGGATGTGGCTCCAGGAGGCGACAGCATCATACGGACTGACGATCTCTGGAAGACCTATCAAATGGGTGCCGAGGAAGTCCACGCGCTGCGCGGGGTTTCGTTCGACGTACAACGCGGCGAGTATCTTGCGATCATGGGCCCCTCGGGTTCGGGCAAGTCGACTTTGATGAATTTGATCGGCTGCCTGGACACTCCAACCTCGGGACATTACTTTCTCAACACCAAACTCGTATCCGAGATGGATGACGACGAGCTTGCTCACATCAGGAACAAAGAGATCGGATTCGTATTTCAGACGTTCAATCTGCTGCCTCGCGCTACGGCGCTGCACAACGTCGAGCTGCCCTTGATCTACAACGGCACGCCGCGAAGTCAGCGGATCGAAATGGCTAAGCTAGCTCTTCAACGCGTCGATCTTACAGACCGAATGAATCACAAGCCGAATGAGCTGTCTGGTGGCCAGCGCCAGCGCGTGGCGATCGCCCGAGCGCTTGTGAATAATCCATCGATACTCCTGGCCGACGAGCCGACAGGAAACCTCGACTCGCAAACTTCGCAGGAGATCATGCGCTTTTTCGACGAGCTTCACCGCCAGGGAAACACGATAATCCTGGTCACGCACGAAGCCGACATCGCCTTGCATGCCCACCGCGTGCTTCACATCCTCGACGGCCGGATCAATCGGGACGAGCGAAGATAAGGTTACACGATCCTTCGCTTTAATGTTGCGAGAAGTGGCCTAGCCCGATTTTCGGCTAGGCTTTCTCGTTCGCGCAGCACGAGTCTTCGTTCGCTTTTGCGCATCGAAGTCGACTTCCCAGACCCTCAGAAGCTCGCGATAGCCGGCCTCGATCGACTCTGTAAAGTCCACTATCTGGAAACTGGACAATGTCCACGAAAGTTTCTCGTACTTGCACTTCTTGTAAAGCACTGGAGCGATCCTGTCTCTGTATCGCCGTTGGTTTAGAGCAAAAAGCAATTCGTTCTTCACCCACATCGAATCAACGGCGCCTGGCGAGAGGATGATGACAAACCACGTACATCTTGCCAGCGCGCGCCCAATTGCGTCGTGCCATTGACGCGCCCCACGGATATGAGTCTTGCTGTACCACACCGGGATACCATGCCGCCGCAACACTTCGGCCAGTTCAGTAGCGAACTTGCGGTCCCGGCTCGAGTGAGAAAGGAATACTTCTCGTTGGGGCATAGTCTCCGCCCGGAGTTGAGAATCGCTCTCACTTTAGAGGTTATGCGACCAAAGCAAATCAGCGGCTGCGCCGGATCACCTGTGCACCGTTTTCCTAGAGGCCAATCTACGACAGATTGCACGACAGATTGCACAATTCCTATACACAAGGGTGAGCTTAATCGGTCTTAGCGCGCGCTTCACGCAGCTTGTGCGAGCCTTTGGGCGATTTGTTGGATTGCCTTCCTCTGGTTGCCATGCTCCGGGACGTTGATAGTCTGCAGTTTCCATAGGATCCAAGGAACGCTGTTTCTTTGGATCTTATCCGGTGAACCGACGATGACCGGGATCAGACGGTTCTTAAACGCCTGGCTGCCTAGCGCGTATTCGATCTCCCAGCGCACCTGTTCGGAATGGACACCATCCGGTGTCAGCAGGACAACCATCGCATCAGACCCTCGTAGCGCCTGGGTCGCCTTCTCCGACCAAAGGTCACCCGGCAATACGTCACGTCGATAGTCCCAAACGGTCAAGCCAGCCTGACTAAGACCATCCCCTATCCGTCTTGCCAACTTCTCGTCTGACTTGGCATAGCTGAGAAAGACTTTCATAGTTCAACCCTCTGTAGAAGAGACGATGTCATTATATTGCGGGCCATCAGGCATAACAAGCATCGGTCACTAGCTCGGTCGCTCCGATTCTGATCGGCTACCTCTCCGTCCCGGCATTATGCAAAACCTGACCAGTTGCTATAATCGGAATCGCGCGGGCCTCACGCAATCGCATTCTATGAACAAGTTTATTGAAGCCGCCGCCATCGCCCTATCTTCAATAATGGCCCACAAGCTGAGGTCCTTCCTGACTTTGCTGGGCGTTATCATAGGCGTGGCAGTGGTCACCGCTGTCGCCACCGTCATCGAAGGCGCGAACGTTTATATCAAGGAGAAGATCGCGACGCTCGGCGCGGGAGTGTTCAGCTTGCAGAAGGCAAGCGTCACCAGCTTCGGCGATTTTCAAAAATTCCTCGAAGCTTTTCGCCGCAACCCCGACCTGACGGTCGATGACCTTGCGGCGTTGCGCGAGTCGGTTACCCTCGCCGATCAAATCGGCGCGCAGGATGGCGGTTCGAAGCCCGTCAAGTACGGCAACGTCACGCTCGACAGCGTAGGCGTTCAAGGTGTCACGCCGAACACCCTGCTCATTTCAAGCCTTGAAGTAGCGCAAGGGGTGTGCGTCAGGAATGTGAAGGCTAAGCCACTGACCGAGCTTCCCAATAGCC
>JBBPIH010000018.1:41535-107030 GCA_038040455.1 Acidobacteriota bacterium | reverse complement strand
AGAAGAGCGGGGGTAAACCACCCTTCCCAACCTGTGATCCTGGGAAACGGCCATGTGAACGTTGATCTTCACTGATCACGAATCACGCCTCAAGGATCACTCATTTCATGTTTGCTGCGATCAGCGAAGTCTTCGCATCGGATTTGACGTCACCGTATCGCCGCTCGCGCTTCTGATATTCGACGATGGCCTCGAACAGATTCGCGCGTCGGAAGTCGGGCCACAGAACATCGGTCACATAGATCTCGCTGTAAGCAATCTGCCAGAGCAGGAAATTAGACACGCGCATTTCGCCGCTCGTGCGGACTAGTAGATCGGGATCGGGCAGGTCCCTGGTAAAAAGGTGCTGATCGATGTCGTAATCGGTTATCTCCGAAGGATCGCGCCCCAGGGCGATGCATTCGGCCACGATCTCGCGGCATGCTTCAACAATCTCGGATCGCCCACTGTAATTCAAAGCTACCGTCAGAACCATCCCGGTGTTGAGAGCGGTCTCGCGTCGCGCGCGATCGATCTCGCGCCGAACTGCACCCTCAAGTCCCTGCTCGCGACCGATGGTCTGGAAACGAATGTTGTTTGCCTTGAGACTGCGTACTTCCTTGCGAAGAAACTCGCGCAGCAATCCCATCAACGCTTCCACTTCGAACCTTGGCCGCTTCCAATTCTCGGTCGAGAACGCGTAGAGCGTCAGGTACGAAATCCCCAGCCTCGCCGCAGCTTCTACCGTTGCCCGCACGGCCTCGGCACCCGCGCGGTGTCCGGTAACTCGGGGTTGATCTCGCCGGGCAGCCCAGCGGCCGTTGCCGTCCATGATCATCGCGATGTGTGACGGGAGTTTGTCGGAGTCGATTTGCCTGAGCAGGAACTCGTCTGCGGAACCGCTTTCAATGACGCTCTCAAATTCTCCAAGAATATTAATGCTCATTGTTTCGTCGAAGTGATGAGTGATTGTGGCGAGCAACGGAGGCTACTCGGCACTCGTCAATTTAATAGTCCACGCGAACCAAAGTCAACCCGTTGGCAGGAGCAGATGGACCTGCGTTTGAGCGATCGCAACTCTCGAGTGTTGGCGTCACGCTCGCCGCCGTGCGCTTACCGCTACCCACTTCAATCAGCGTTCCCACAATGGTCCTGACCATGTAACGGAGGAAGCCATCCGCCGAGGCAATAATAGAAACTTCGTTCGCTGCCTCCTCGATATCCAGGTTTATGAGCGTGCGAACATGGTCTTCAGCCTCAGAGTTTGCAACGGTGAACGCGCTGAAGTCGTGAGTGCCCACCAGCGAGGCACCGGCGCGTTGCATCTCCTCAATGTTAAGGCCCGAGCGATAACGATGAACATAGCGATAGACGAACGGGCTGACCACGTCACCAGTCCATATGCGATACCGATACGTCTTCTGCCTGGCTGAGTGGCGAGCGTTGAACGAGTCTGAGGCGGGCATGACTTCGAGCACTCGAATATCGCGGTCGAGATTGCCGTTGATCGCGTTACGCAACTCGCGGAGATCGAAGTCTCGTTCCACGAAGAAGTTTGCGACCTGGCCTTCCGCGTGTACGCCGGCGTCAGTGCGGCCGGCTCCATAAACGGTCACCGGACGATGATTCAGGATTGAAAGCGCCCTCGTAAGCTCGCCCTGAACCGTGCGGCCGTTCGACTGTATCTGCCAGCCATGATAGTTCGTCCCGTCGTATTGGATTGTGATTTTGAAGTTCTGCATCAGCGATGAGCGAAACGTGATGCGTGATGCGTGACGCGTGATGCGTGATGCGTGATTCGCCATGCGTGATGTTGAAAGTTCAAGGCCCCTTTATAAGGATCACAGGTTGGGAAGGGTGGTTTGCCCCCGCTCTTTTCTTTCAACCTTACCGGAGGAGGCTCAGCAGGGAGCGGGGGTAAACCACCCTTCCCAACCTGTGATCCCTCCCAAGGCGCCTTAAACTTCCAGCATCACGCTTCACGAATCAGGAATCAGCAATCACACGCGTCACTACTTAAGTCCGCGGCTGCCGAGCTTAGTCGGCGGGACTCCTTGCTTGCAGAGGGGGCACTCTGAAGGATCGTATGAAGGCACCTCGAGCGTCAGCAGTGACTGCCGGCGCACGCCGAGGTCAACAGTCCCGCCGCTCCGATCCACCAATGAGCCGGCGCCGATGACAACGCCGTCTGCATTGATCACCGCCTCCATGGTCTCGCGAGTCGAGCCTCCCGTGGTCACGACGTCCTCGACTACCAGCACCCGCTCACCTCGATTTAATCTAAACCCGCGTCGAAGGGTCATCACACCGGCCTCGCGTTCGGTGAAAAGCGCGCGCACACCAATCGCACGGGCAGTCTCGTGAGCCACGATTATCCCGCCTATTGCCGGGGCAACCACCGCGTCCACCCGGTCGTCGCTGAACTTCGCGGCAAGCGCGCGGCCTGCGAACTCCGCATGCTCAGGGTGTTGAAGAACGAGCGCACATTGCAGATAGCGCGCGCTGTGCAAGCCCGAGGAAAGTTGAAAGTGCCCTTCCAACAACGCGTCGGTTTTCTGAAAAATTGTGAGTAGATTCTGTTCTATATCGATCATCACGCACCCTCCAGATATATCTGGAGCTCGCCGACTTGCTTCGCCAGTAACAGTACCAAACAAAGTCCGT
Organism: Acidobacteriota bacterium; assembly: GCA_038040455.1. GTDB lineage: Bacteria > Acidobacteriota > Blastocatellia > UBA7656 > UBA7656 > Onstottus_A. Next base: position 104,387 of record JBBPIH010000018.1, on the reverse strand, counting down.
TGAGAAAACATCCTTTCGCCGGTACTAGGTTTATGCTCCGAAGTCCCGAAGTTTACCTCTCCTGTTATACTCGGAGACTAAGATGATCGATGCGACGGGATTCATTACGGCTGGCGGCCGAAGCTCGCGGATGGGCACCGATAAAGCCTGGCTCGAGCTTGGCGGACGAGCGATGATCGAGCACGTGATCGCCGCGCTCGTGCCCGTCACAACCAGCGTTGCGATTATTGCCAACGGCCCCGAGTACGCCCGGCTCGGCTTTCCGGTCTTCGCTGACGAGCAAACTGGCATTGGTCCGCTTGAGGCGATACGCACTGCGCTGGCAAGCTCAAACACGTCTTGCATCGTTCTGGCTGGTTGCGATCTCCCGTTCGTTACCGCCGAACTGTTCAGATTCTTGTTGAGCATTCCGGGAGATCATCAAGCAGTGGTACCGATAGGGGCTGATGGAAAACTTGAGCCACTTTGCGCAATCTACCGCTCAGGAGCGCTCCTTGTCGTAACAAGCCTTATCGCGCAAGGCGAGAGAAAGATCAGTCTTCTCTTTGATCGACTGCCGACGCGGGTTGTTGCGTTCGAGGAACTGCGTCATCTCGAAGGCTCAGAGCTATTCTTCGAAAACGTCAACACCCCTGAAGACTACGCGAGGGCGAGTGAGAGGCTCGGCCCACGCACAACCAGAATACCTAAGTAAGCTTCGCGACAACTGTTAAGAAAACCCTTGCAATTGCCTCGATTTGTTGCTTATACTTGCGGCACCTCGGACCTTACCAAACTTCATGGATCGCAAGAGGGTTCGCGAGAAGAGCTACGAGATACAGCCCCCTTCGCTTATCTTGAAGGTGCGCAAGTCAGGTCGAGAGTAACTCCAACTCGAGCTTCGACTAGAGGAGAAGGGATGTCATTCTTTTGTCGGTTGAGCAGAAAGCACTATTGGTGCATACCGCACCGGTCAGCGGATAAACGATTAATTCAAGTATGCTACGAGTGTGGCGCCGAGCGTCCGGTGCATGATTTCCAGGATGACTTTGCTGTCGAGCGCTTCAATCATTCGCTTGCCTCTGCTAGAACGCAAGCTGCGAAGCTTTCCTCTGAGCGCGTTGTCGAAGAGTCATCACAATCATCAGCCAGTCAAGAACGCATCGCTGTGGGTCAGCACAGCACGAGGAAGTTCCTGCTGGTCAAATAACAAGGCGCTTTCTAAATGGTGAATCGCTGGCAGCCAGTTGTTTCAGCTTCGCGCGGCGCCGCTACTGCGCGATAATGCACGGGCCCAACTGCTGACGTAGATCATTCCTTAGACGCCTTTTTGATTCCAAACTTTTCAAGCCGATACTGAAGCGTACGGAACGAAAGTCCGAGCAGCTTGGCAGCGCGTGTGATGTTCCAGTTCGTCTGCTCCATCGCCTGGGTGATGAGCGACCTCTCCACTTCGTCAAATGAGATTCCTTCGGGTGGCAGCTTGAAGTTGAAAGCTGCGGCTGATGTTCCTTCTTGACGGATCTCTACGGGTAAGTCTTCCACCTCGATTTCGCTTCCTTCGCATAGAAGTATTGCGCGCTCGATTGCCGACTCGAGCTGGCGAACGTTGCCCGGCCACGAATAGCTCATTATCAAGTTGCGCGCTCCCGCAGTGAGCCCGGTTATCTGCCGGTGTGAGCTTGCACTATGCTTGGCTACGAAGAAGTCCACCAGCGAGGGAATGTCGTCGCGACGATTGCGCAACGGGGGAATCACAATCGGGATAATGTTCAAGCGATAGTAGAGGTCTTCGCGGAAACGCCCGTCTTTTACCATCGCTTCAAGGTCTCGGTTAGTGGCTGCAATAACGCGAACGTCAACTTTGATCGGCTTTGTGCCGCCTACTCGCATTATTTCTCTCTCTTGAAGCGCGCGAAGGATCTTGGCCTGCATGCTTATGTTGAGGTCGCCGATCTCGTCCAGGAACAGAGTTCCCTGGTCGGCGGTTTCGAACTGACCCTTTTTCTGAGTGTGTGCGCCCGTGAACGAACCTTTTTCATGGCCGAAGAGCTCAGACTCGATAAGATTCTCATTGATCGCCGCGCAGTTCACGGCTTGAAAAACCTCGTTCGCCCGTGGGCTGGCTTTATGAATCGCGCGAGCGACGCGCTCCTTCCCAACACCCGAGTCCCCGCGAATCATCACGGTTGAGGAAGAACCGGCGACCTTGAGAATCATCTTCTTGACCCGTTCCATCTCCTCTGACTGGCCGATGATCTCGTCGTCGATTCGGTTCAGCCGGCCGAGCGCGTTTTGAACCACTTTGAGCAACTGATCGCGATCGATGGGCTTCTCAAGGTAATCGAACGCGCCGCTGCGGAGGGCTTCCTTCACCGACTCGACTGAGCCATGCGCTGTCATCATAACCACGATGATAGAGGGATCCAGCTTTAGCAGCTCGTTCAACAGCGTCAGCCCGTCCATTCCCGCCATCTTGTAATCTGTGAGTACTAGATCGAATTGGTTTTCGCGGGCGAGCCGCACGGCTTGCTCCCCACTCTGGGCGGTTGTCACCTGATAGCCATCATCCTCAAGAATCAACGTATATATTTCGCGCTGGTTTTTCTCGTCGTCAACAACCAGCACTTTGTTTCTTGCCATGTCTAGGCCTCTCCTCGGTTTATTGATCGGTGGGCGAATCCGGCTTACTGTCCACAAACTTAATGTGAAATCTGAAGCCTTAATCTTCAACTGCCGGTTTCGCTGGAAGCTTCACGATGAATGTAGCTCCACGTTGCGGCTCGCTTCGTACCTCAATCGAACCTTTGTGCTCCTCCACTATCGTCCTGGTAACGGCCAGCCCCAACCCAAAGCCCGCCTGTTTGGTCGAAAAGTAGGGCTCGAAGATCTTACTCAAAGCTTCCTCGCTGATACCAACACCCGTATCACTTACGGTTACTTCCACTGACCCGTCCAGCTTCGCAACGCGTGCGCGAAGAGATCCACCACCAGGCATCGCCTGAAGCGCATTGATCGCGATGTTCGAGAAGCACGACTTCAGACGCTCTTGGTCGCCCTGAACCTCCACAGGTGAAGGGTCTCCCTCAAGTGTTACTTCAACGCCCTGCTCGTCAGCTTGCGGGCTAACGAGCTCAATGGTTTCATCGACTAGTTTGCGAATGTCGACCGTCTCGACTGCCAGGCGGGGGGGTCGGCCGTAATTGAGGAGGTCGCTCACGAGCCGCTTGAGCCGCGCGACCTCGTCTCGGATAGATGAGAGGATGCGCGTGACTTGCGCTCGCCGTTTTTCATCCTCAGGAGCGTACTTTGTAGCAACGTGGTCGATCGACAGGTTGATAACGTTAAGTGGATTGCGAATCTCGTGAGCAACAGCCTGGGTGAGTCTACCGATAGCCGCCTGGCGCTCGGCGTTGTTTAACTTTTCTTCCAGCTCACGCTTGGATTTCAACCCCGCAATCATCTCGTTGAACGTAGCGGCAAGCTGGCCTACTTCGTCGCGTCGCTTGATGTCGACCTGAAAATCGAGATCCCCGGCCGCCACTTGCCGGGCGGCGCTGGCAAGTTTTTGAATCGGCCTTGTAAAGCTCCAGCCGATAACCACCGCGATCGCCAGCGCGAGCATTAGAAGCCCAGTAGTAGCCAGCAGCCTGACGTTAGATAGTTCGCGGCTTCTGTCCGAGAGTGTCCGCGAAGCATCATCGATTTTGTTAATGATAGACTGAGGGTTCGTTACGATCACTATCCAAAACAGTCCCTTTGATGAGGTAAAAGGTATGTCGTAGGTCCTCGACGAACTACCGTGAATGTCAACTTCGCCTTCGACGGGGTCTCCTGGGTTTTCTCGAATTACTTCAGTATCGGGAACTGGTATTGACCCCCCGATCTTCTCTTCGAGCGTCGTATCCCTAACAGCGCCGTGTTCATCGGCAACGATTATGTGCTGTACCGTCTCGGGGAGCTCAACCTCTCCGGCCTGAATCTGCTTGTAAAGATATCTCTCTGAATTCAAGTTCTTGATCGCGATGCCGATCGCCGTCGCAAAGTCGCTGAAGCCTTTGTTAACCGCGTTCTTGACTTGCTCGCTTTGCTCGGCCACTTCTTGAGCCGCGCGCTTTTGCACCCACTTATCGAGCGCCAACACAAGCACTATCGTCAACAGGAGGAAGGCTGTGAGCAACAACATCAGCCGCGCTCGAAAGCTCATGAAAAACTTTACCTTTTCAGACATGACTTGATGCCTTGTTGGCTTTGATGCTGCTGAGCAATGCGATGTTGCGCCTGGCGAAGCACCGCTGCATGCATAATAGCACAGACGATTCGGTGGTGTGTTGATGACCTGCAGAAGCGTGAAACACCTGATCGAGCGACCCATCGCAAGAGTCGAATTGCATTCGCAGGGTTACAGCTTGTCGCGTCACGAGCCCCATAATACAATGCCGACGTGGGGCTGGAGTGAGCATCATTTCGCCGATCGACTGTTTTGTACCCGAGGCTGGCATTCGGAGGACTCATGATTAACACGACTCGAAATGTTAGAAGATTAATGGTGATTGTTTGCACCTTGAGTGTGTGTAGCAGTGCAACGCTGGCGCAGGACGCGGCCGACCGGGTCCTTCGCCCGTCGATCCGCGTGTCCGGCGATGCGACGGTAACAGTCAAACCCGATCAGGCCGAGATAAGCATAGGGGTTGTTACGCAAGCGCAAGCCGCGCATGCCGCAGCCGCTCAGAATGCTCAGAAGCAAGACACGGTCATTGCCGAGCTTCGGAAATTGCTCGGAGCGGGGGCGGATATCAAAACTATCAGCTACTCGCTCAGCCCGAACTATCGCTATCCCAAAGAGGGAGGCCAGCCCACAATTACCGGATACACCGCTACGAACGTAGTTCAGGTAAAGACCCCAGACCTCACTCAGGTAGGCAAGGTGATCGACCTCGCAACCGGGTCGGGCGCGAACACTATTCAATCGCTGCGCTTCACGCTTAAGGATGAATCCGGCGCGCGTGCTCAAGCATTACGTGAAGCTTCGACCAAAGCGCGATCGAAGGCCGAAGCTATCGCTTCAGCACTTGGGCTGAAGATTCAGAGAGTGCTCCGCGTCGAAGAAGGTGGCCTAACAACGCGACCCGGTGTGGAATACGGAGCCGAGATTCAGGTTCTGCGCGCTCAAGCGGCCACCACTCCAATCGAGTCGGGCTCGATTGATGTTCGCGCCACTGTCACGCTAACAGTAGAGGTGCTTCCCTGACGCGTGTATGTTCACAAATTCTAAAGCCCAAAGCTGAGGGAGCCCTTCAGGAGTCGTGGCGACGACCTCTGATGATTCACATTAAGAAATGGAGCGGGTGACGGGGCTCGAACCCGCAACTTTCAGCTTGGGAAGCTGACACTCTACCATTGAGTTACACCCGCTGAAGCAGAAGCCTTATTTGGGGAATAATATAGTTGACAACTCCACTGGAGGCGAAAAGAGTGACGCCCGACTGTAAGCAGGTGTCACTTCATTCAAGTCTGATTCTTGTCTAATAGGTCACGGGACTACCTAAAAACGGGGTTAGCAGTAAGTCGCTCGCGTCATCAATACTGATCGGCTGGCCATGATGAATCAACTTAACGCGACTCCCGTCAACTACGACATAGAACTTCCCCGATTCGGGACGCGTCGAACCGGGGCTATCATATTCAATTGAACCATCGAGTTTCGGCGATACGACGCGTCGAAGGGCAGACGATGACAAGGTGAAATATGGATTTCCGATTCTTTTCGAGGCCGTGAATTTCAGATCGTATTCATTGCCCCTTCCTTGAACAGCTTTTTCAGTAGCCTTTGACAACTCATGGCAAACCAACTTCGTTACTTCAATCGAATGTTCTAATATTTGCTTCGTCATAAATGTTCTCCTATGTTTTTGATATTCTCTTCCCAAATCATAACGGTGCTTAAAATTCAAAGAACGAAAACGATTAGTTCAGAGCTTTTAAGATGAGCATAACGATGGAACTGAGAGCAATTGCAAGCAGCCATGCTTTCCACGCGAAAGAGACGTAGCGACCGCTGGCCGATACCCACGCTGTGCCCCATCGGTAGTCCACAATCCTTTTATTTTCGAGTACGGCTCTGGCGATTTGCTCATCCTTTGATCGCGACATGATCTGGTTTACGCGGCCTTCTTTGATTGCTTCTTATCGCGCTTCTTTTGCCTCATTTTCTTCTGACGCCTTTCTTCTTTCAGCAGCGCATCCTTTGGCACTTTGAATATAGTGCGCACGGCACTATCTAGCCGTTCCCACGGGGTATCGCCCGGCACTGGCACGCTTGAAGCTGGCTTCATTTGGCTAATCCTTTCATTGATTCTCGATTGCCACTAGGTGTTCAGCAATCCACACAACGCACTCTGAACCATCCTTTATCGCATCCTCTAACGTGGAGTCTGCGATTCTCATGCACAATGCTTCTGCGTCTTCTTGGGACGCGTCAACCGTTAAGCCGAGAGTTGCAAGTACCCTCATGCAGCAAGTCCATGCAATCCGCTTATTTCCGTCTACAAAGCAATGGTCGCGTGTGAGATAAAAGAGCAGGTAGCCGCTAAATGCTAACCCACGTACAGAGTCTGATTCGCTATACAATTCTGCGGTGTAAGCGTTTCCCAGACTCTGCTCAAGGCAGCCTTCTTTCGGTGGCGAGCCCTCCCCACCGAACCGCTTGATACCCTCGGCATAAAGCCAGAGTACGTCAGCCATATTGATAAGATCATCCCACGGCTTGGCGGCGCTCATTCTGCCAATCTCCGAAGAAGAGCATCCCATCGTTTGAAGATATGCTGTTCTATGTACTCAGGAGTAACGTTGATAGCCAGAGAGTTTGGCGGCTGCAATCGCAGCAATCGAGGTTGTCTCCCGATGACGGCGAGTGCTTGCACTTCTGAGTGTCGCAGGTCTAACGCGTTCTCAACCTGACCGGCGGTAGCCGCTAAGGAAATTTGCTCCGCTTCGCTCTTGATTCGCACTTCCGTTCTACCGGGTTCAAAACCGACACCTATGATATTTCCCGTGAGTTCTTTAAGGTACGGCAGGTCATCCGGCAGGTCTTGGAGCATCATATCCTCAATCACAACGGGCCTGTGAATTTCCCTGCCGTTATCATGCAGCGTATAGGTCTGACGGGCGACACCTGGGGGCAGCGAACGTAGATACTTGCGGACAAACGAGTGCCGAAGCTGGCCTTTGCTCTCAGCCTCTAGGGCGTCCAGCAGCGTGATGGTAGTTTGTTCGACGAGATCACGGAAAAAAAGAAGGGCATTAGTGCCGGGCGTCGGATCGAACGTGCACACGCCCTCAAAACCGCTGGAACCCTCTACCAGTTTGTCGATCTGAACATCGAGTTGTCGTGCTGGGTCAGCAAAGCGCCCGGTGACCTTTTCATCGACAGCCATGCTAACCGTGTTACTTGCTATTCGCCTAACAGCCGCCAGCAGCAAAGTAAGGGGCACGCCGAATGCGCCCAGACTTAGCCTGTGCTCTGCTAGTCCCGGTGCGCTCCCTTCCCAAACAATTTTTAACTGTGTCGGCATGATTACACGCTATGCTTTTCGTTTTCTCTTCCCGCGCTTTTGACGCGGGGATTCAATTGGGCCACGCTCCTGCTTTTGGCTTCCCGGTCAACTGGTCGAACGTGAGTCGCTTTCCAACGATATGACGAACAGCAATATCAAGTCGGTCGCCGTCATTCATACCCTTGCGATGATTATAACGAAACGTTTGCTCATCAAGATAACGGAATAGGTGGAACGGTTCAACGCTGATATAGGTTCCACTTATACCACGCTTCAAGAGCGACCAGAAACTCTCTAGGCCGTTCGTGTGAATGTTCCCGTCCACATATGCAACGGCATGATCGATAACCTGATGCGCGTAGTCACCCTCTAGGCCGTTGTAAGAAAGCAGCGCATCGGTATAAAGCGCCGCGCCCGCTTGAACGTGCTTTCTAACTTCGGACTGTAGCGTCTGTTTCTTTCGATCAGGGACTACGTTAGTCCGAACCGCTCCGCCGCGCTCTAGGATGCCGATTACCTTAGCCTTATCTTTTCCGCCCGTGCCGGTGATCCTGCGCTTGCGCTGTGCGATATGCATGTTGCGAGCTTTGCCGCCGATGAAAGTTTCATCAACTTCAACTTCGCCTGACAGTTTTTCTGTTGAAGCGAGACCCAACGCTAGGCGAATCCGATGATCCATGAACCAAGCCGTCTTTTGCGTGACACCGATGGCTCTGTGAACCTCATAGGAGCTAATGCCGTTCTTGCAGTTCACTACTTGCCACATCGCGCAGAGCCACTTGTCGAGGCCGATTGGCGAGTCCTCGAATATCGTTCCTTTCTTGAGCGTGAACTGTCGCCGCTCGTGATGACTCGCGCACTGCCAGCGGTTATACTTCGGCTGGAACTTGACGTTCTGGCCTTCGCATCGCGGGCAAGTGACGCCATCGGGCCAGCGACGGGCTACAAGGTAGTCTCGGCAGTTATCAGGATTCGAGAAGTACAGGATGGCTTCTTGAAGCGTCTTTGGTTCTTGTTCCATGCTCAGGATTTTACCCTAAGACGGTGGAGTTGTCAACTATATTATTCCCCTTATTTGAACAGCGCTAATGTTAAGTCGCGGCCGCGATAATTGTCAACGAGGCAGGCCGTAAGCGTACCGCAATTGTTTAATGCAGCCCTGGAACCGTATAGCGCGCGACAAAGAGAACCGCGAACAAATAGATCAACCAGTGAGCTTCGCGGGCACGGCCAGTCACCAGCTTCAAAAGCGCGTATGAGATAAAACCGAAGGCGATCCCATCCGTGATGCTGAACGTTAGAGGCATCACGACCAAGGTGAGGAATGCCGGAAACGCTTCGGTGAAGTCGTCCCATTCAATATCGCGCACAGATCGGATCATCAAGCTTCCGACCACTATCAGCGCGGGAGAGGTTACCGGATAGAGCGTGAACGTTCGCGCGACCTGCTGTCCTTCAACCGAGATGACGTCGTGAATCGCAAAAGCCTCCGCTAATCATTTGCACTACCGGCGAGAAAAACATGGCGACGAGAAACAATGCTGCCGTCACAAGCGCCGCCAGGCCAGTTCGTCCGCCAACTGCCACTCCAGACGCGCTCTCGATGTAGCTAACCATCGTGGTGTTCCCCACCAGAGCCGAACCCACCGTTCCGATTGCATATGAGGCAAGTAGAGGTGAAGACCGCACCCGCGTCCATTCCCGCTGCGCCAAGCACTACGGGCTGAACAAAGATTATGTAGGCCATCGTCGCGAAGGTCGTGACTCCAGCGAGAGCTTCGGTGCGAAGGGTTGTACCGCTTTCTTCGAGGCTAAAGTATTCCTTCAGCATGAAACGGAAAGCTAAAGTAAATCCGCAGGCATGGGATCTTAAAGCCAGCGCAGCCAGAGGGAACTGCAGGCCTCATCTAGCGATGCAACCCATTCACTGTAAGTGCTCAAGCGCATCAATTTTCAACGCGCCGCTTACTTACGTTAGGCTTGAGCTTGGTGTAGGTATCCAGGACTTCTTGCTTATGATGCGGACTGCCTTTATCAAGGATGACGTGGCGGACCATGACTAAAAGCTTCTCGCGCTTTCCGGCAAAACGGCCCGATAGCGGATTCTGACCGGTTACGTCCACCAACCCTTCTCGCACCCATTGCCAGAATTGCTTTTGAGTGGTCCAAAACTCATTCTCGTTGGCGCACACGATCCGCGCATTCTTCTTCGCACTTCGCTTTTTCGGAGCTGACTCCATAATCTCAGTTTTGCTTCTACTGCTCCGAAGGACTAGAGCGCTTGTTTGATCATTGCGCCGATGTCAGCGGGGCTCTTCACGACGTGAATGCCAGCAGCTTCCATCGCAGCCATCTTCTCGGCGGCAGTTCCCTTCCCGCCTGCGATGATGGCGCCTGCGTGGCCCATTCGGCGACCGGGAGGCGCAGTCTGTCCAGCGATGAAGCCGACCACCGGCTTAGTCATAAGATCGCGCACAAACTCGGCAGCTTGTTCTTCAGCAGTTCCACCGATCTCGCCGATCATCACCACCGCGTCGGTCTCGGTGTCTTCCTGAAAGAGCTTGAGTGCGTCGACGAAGTTTGTGCCGATCACCGGGTCGCCGCCTATTCCAATCGCAGTTGACTGGCCAAGATCGAGATTCGTCAACTGATGCACCGCTTCATAAGTGAGCGTCCCACTGCGCGAGACGACTCCGATTCGGCCTTCAGCATGAATGTGCGCGGGCATGATTCCGATCTTGCACTTGCCGGGAGAAATGATACCCGGGCAGTTCGGCCCTATCAGCCGGGTCGAGCGATCACGCAAATAATCGAAGGCGCGAACCATGTCCAGAGCAGGTATGCCTTCGGTTATGCAAACGGCGAGCGCCAGGCCTGCGTCTGCAGCTTCCATAATCGCGTCCGCCGCGAAAGGCGGAGGAACATATATCACGCTCGCGTTAGCGCCAGTCTCTTTGACAGCTTCCGCAACCGTGTCAAAGACCGGCACACCCTCGTGTTCCGTTCCTCCTTTGCCCGGTGTTACGCCCGCGACGACTCTTGTGCCATACGCAATCATCTGGCCGGTATGAAAGGATCCCTCTTTCCCGGTAATCCCCTGAACGACGACGCGAGTGTTCTTATCGATGAGTATGCTCAAGCAGTTCTCCCAGCACAGTGTCGGCGCGTTGAACTACCGCGAAAGACGAGCAATATAACACGCGGACAAAATCATTGTGAAGGCAACCGACATCGGCTGCGTCAGCCACCCGGCAATCAAGACAAACAAGGCATCAGGTCTGCGGTTTTGGCCGCGACAAACGCCGTAGCTTCGTTAAGAGGTTCTTCGTAACAAGGAGTCTTCGCAATTGACAAATTACGCTGGGTTAGAGTACAACGCTCCACGGGCGAGCCTGACCGATATCTGGATCACGCGCGTGGGTGCAATCGGCATTCTTGACCGGCCGCTGCAGTTCAATTGCCTTTTCTGAGTAATGGATGTTCTCAATGGCCCCGAGGTAGTTTGTTTGGTTCCACACGAGATTTCTCATTACCGCATTCTCGATAGACTCGGTGCGGGCGGAATGGGAGAAGTGTTTTTGGCCCAGGACGTCCGGCTTGATCGCAAGGTCGCGATCAAGATGCTGCCTGCCAAATCGTTCGGAAATGAACAATCTAAGAAGCGGCTGTTCCGAGAAGCAAAAGCTGCTGCCACACTAGACCACCCGAACATCTGCGCGATTTACGAAGTTGGGGAAGAAGGAGACTGCGCCTTCATTGTTATGCAGTATATCCAAGGCCGCACTCTCTCTCGCATTATCAAAGATAATCCGCTTTCACCGCTGGAAGTAGTCGACATAGGCATACAGGCGGCTGAGGCTTTGGCCGAAGCACATGCTCACGGCATTATCCATCGCGACATCAAGCCCCAGAATGCGATGATTACCCCTCGCGGGCGCGTGAAGATCCTCGACTTCGGTTTGGCGAAGTTTGTCCAGGGTGAACATGCGATGCGTACGGGGGCCGAGACGGAGAGTCGGCTGACAGACACCGGCGATGTAGTAGGCACCGCTGGGTATATGTCTCCTGAGCAGCTAAGGGATCTTCCGGTCGATGCTCGCAGCGACTTGTTCTCGCTCGGGGTTTTGCTTTACGAATGCGCCACTGGCAAGTCCGCTTTCGCTGGCTCCAGCAAAATTCAGATATGCCTGCAGGTCATTCAAGTCGATCCGCCAAGACCTTCCGAGCTCGATCCCGGTATTCCTACATATTTGGATGAGATAATACTTAAGGCAATGGCAAAGGACGTTGAAGCCCGTTACCAGTCAGCCGGCGCAATGCTCGCAGATCTCCGCAAGATGAAGGAGGAGCTGGAAGGCAGCAGCCTCAATACTCGGCCGATGACTCCCGAACGTGGCTCGTCGCCACCAATGGGCTGGGTCAGCCTGTCGGGCACGATTCGAAGAGTTCCTGTCAGGGTCAAGGTGGGACTTGTCCTAATCGCTGTCGTCATCCTCGGAATATGGTCAGCTTTCCGAATCTGGCATCCATCTCCGCATCGACCTTCGCCGGAAGCTCAACGCTGGTACGACCGAGGCACAAATGCCATACGGGAGGGCGCGTACTACCAGGCGAGCAAGGCGCTCGAGAGCGCGGTCGGGCTGGACGATAAATTCGCGCTCGGCCATGCGCGGCTGGCTGAGGCGTACGTCGAAATAGAGTACACAGACAAGGCGAGAGAGGAACTGCTACGTGCGATGTCGCTGGTGCCCGACCGATCGACACTTCCGTACCTCGACGCGATGTACCTGGACGCCATCGCGGCCACGATAAGTCGGGACTTTGCGAGCGCAATCCAGTATTACGCCAAGATTTCCGAGCGAGCATCGGACTCGGAGAAGTCCAGCGCATATGTCGACCTTGGGCGCTCCTATGAGAAGAATGAGAACATAGACCAGGCGATAAATTACTATACACAAGCAGCCAAGGCTGACCCGCAGTCCGCGGCGGCCTTCCTGCGGTTGGCCATCCTCTACGGTCGACGCCAGGACTTTAAGAACGCTACGGAGGTATTAGACAAAGCGGAAACGATCTATCAGGCTATGACCAATCTGGAGGGGCAAACGGAAGTGCTCTACCAGCGAGGCACCCTTCTCAGCAAAATAAGGAAACTGGCTGAGTCAAAAACCCAATTGGAAAAGGCGCTGGACATATCGCGGAGCGCCGATAACCAGTATCAGTTTGTGAAGACACAACTGCAACTGAGCAGCGTCTATTACGCTGAAGGTAATACTGAGCGCGCCAAACAGATTGCAACTGAAGCCATCGGCCTCGCGCAGGCGAATAACATACGAAACCTTGCAACCAACGGTCTGATCGATCTCGGTTACACGCTTGTCTCTCGCGGCGAATTCAACGAGGCTGGCAAGTACTTCAAACAAGCGCTCGACTTCGCTCGGGCAGACAAAGCGCGACGGACCGAGGTAAGGGCCAAACTGGCCCTGGGCAGTCTGAATGTACAACAGGGTAATCTTGATGAAGCAATTGCTCTCCTTGAAGAGGCGCTGGAGTTTTATCAACCCGCAGGATATCGCAAAGAAACTTCAATTGCGCTGGTCATGCTCGGACGTGCCCGTCGGGACAAAGGCGAGTACGAGGTCGCGTTGAAGACCTTCGAACAGCAACTTCAACTGGCCGAGGACCTGGGCGATCCTGCACAGTTGGCTGCCTCGCATTCAAGCATGGCTACTTTGCTTGGCGTCGAGCAGGAAAGATATGCTGATGCGCTTCCCCATCTGGACGAGAGTTACAGGATCAATGAATCAGTGGGTGCGAAAGTCACAATGGGATATGACCAGTTGAATCGCGGCAACTTGCTTTGGCAGTTGGGACGCTACCAGGAAGCGCGCGCGGCACTCGATCAAGCCTTCGCCATAGCTAACCGGCCTGAAGCGAGCTATAAGGCGATTGTTGCTTGGGTGCATTTAACAGATTCCCAGATGGCGCTGAGCGAGCGGCGCTTTGCAGACGCCAAATCAAAGGGTCAGCAGGCAGCGGACCTGGCTGGGACGCAGTACAGAGATGTGACTCTCCAGGCAAAGTACGTTATCGGCCTGGCACAGGCACGTTCCGGCGTTGTTCAACCGGCCAGAAAGCTATGTGAGGAAGCAGTCGCCATCGCGAAGGAAGTGAAGAGTCCGCGACTGCTCTCGAGCGCGCTTCTGGCGCTCGCCGAGGTATTGCTGTTAGGCAACGACGCGCAAGCCGGATTGGCCACTGCGTTGCAGGCGCAAGCCATGTTTACGCGGTCAGGCCAGCAAGATTCGGAATGGCGTGCATGGCTCATCGCAGCGCGCGCCAGCCAACTCGCTGGCGACAAATCAGTCATGCAGGATTATGCATCCCGTGCTGATGCTCTGTGCGCAGGTCTACAGCAGAAATGGGGCGCGGAAGCATATGAAGGTTATTTACGCAGGCCAGACATTCAAGCGTATCGCAAGCAAATTGCCCAGGTACGTAACCGCAGCAAATGAAGTGAGACTCAATCAAAAAGGAGAACAGGAATGAAGCTAGAAACTGAGATAACTCTGCAACGTGCCACCCGATTACCCCACATATGCTTTGGCAGCAGCGAAGGCTTTCCCGGAGGTGGTTCTGGGGGTGGCGGCAAAAGGCCAAGCCCTAAGCCCCCAAAGAAATCAGCCAAGAAAGCAGGCGCGAAAAAGACCACGAAGAAGCGAGGCGCCAAACGATAACTGAACATGTGAGAATGCTGTCTTCTTCACCAGCAAAGCTGAATGTTAGAGATGATCGGTAGAGTGACGCGACGGGCTTGCAGAACGATGTAGCAACACCATTATTCGTGGTGTCAAGGGACGTGGGCGAATAGGGTGCCGAGCCGCGCTTTTGCTGCAATCGGACAAACGGTCAATTGGCCGCGCAAGGCGAGCCCACTCGCAGAGCTGCCGACTCTCCACTTCGGCAAGTTGAGTTTACCAGCTAAGCCATTGAATACCGGCGCGTCGAAGTGCTTTACCCAGCATTGGACGGTTGGATAGGGGTGTGAACCGACGAGTCGCTCCAAGCCCGTATCAAATCGTCGCTACTTGTACGGAGCAATTTTTATGGCCGACCAGGATATGGAAACCGGAGCCAGGGCCCGGCTACAGGAGGTCCAACTGGCCGCCCCAATGCGGCTCTCGACATTTCTCAAGGCCTTCAAGAGAAAGGGAAGATTATCGAGAAGGGATCGTCTGAGAATCGTCGAGCAGGCGCTCCTGCTTCTAAACATGAATTATGTCCACCTCCCGCTCAAACGCGCCATGCATGCTGTTGATCCAATCCAACGGCTCAAGCTACTCAGATTCCGGCTTTTGGAAATGAAGGAAAGCGACCTGCCAAGTGAGATGCAGTTCCACCAGAGGATGATGGAAATCTTCGCATCTACTCGCGATCTTCACACGATGTATTTATTGCCCGCGCCGTTCAAAGATCACGTTGCTTATCTCCCATTCCTCATCGAGCAGTATTTCGAAAGGAACAAGGACGGCGAACGAGTAGAGAAGTTCATGGTCTCGCGGGTGGTCAAGGAATTCTACCAATCGATTCCGAACCCGGGGGAGGAGGTTCTTTCCTTCGAGCCGGGGGTTGAGGTGCTCTTCTGGAACGGCGTGCCTATCAACAGAGCAATCGAATTAAACGGGGAGTCGCAAGCCGGCAGCAATATTGACGCACGGTTCGCGCGTGGGCTCGACAACCTCACGATAAGACCACTGGAGACTTCGCTGCCGCCCGACGAGGTCTGGGTGAATATTACTTACCGATCTAAGACTGGGAAGACCCTGACGCTCAATCAAGAGTGGCTGGTCCACACGACTGGCGCAGCCGGGACGCCGCAGTTAGCCTCGAAGTCGACCAGAAAAAAAAGAGCCGCTATCGACATCAAGAAGACCAAGATCAATCAAGTAAGGAAAACACTGTTTGCTCCGCGTGACGTGCGCGTGCGGAAGTCCCTGCAGCACATATTTCACGCGGAGTCTAGAAAGGTAGACGGGAGAGAATTCGGATACATTCGCCTCTTTAGCTTCGATGTGGATGACCCGGACGAATTCGTTAAGGAGTTTGCCCGGGTAATCAAGTCGGACGAATTCCCCCAAGAAGGTCTGATCATTGATGTGCGCGGTAACGGAGGCGGAAAGATCAGAGCAGGCGAGCGGCTGCTGCAGTTGTTTACCCCGAGGAGGATCAAGCCCGAGCTATTCGAGTTCCTCAACACTCCCTTGAATCTTGAGATTTGTCGTATGGCCCCAAAGCAGTGGTTCCTTTCTCAATGGGCTGACTCTATCGCAGAGTCCGTGGTTACCGGGGCAACTTATTCCAGCGGCTTTCCGCTTAACTCTGAAGAATCTTGTAATGACATCGGCCAGACATACTACGGTCCTGTCGTGCTCATAACCGATGCGCTGTCCTACAGCACGACGGATATCTTTGCTGCCGGTTTCCAGGACAACGAGATCGGTGAGGTACTGGGTACAAGCGACAATACGGGAGCCGGCGGCGCGAACGTTTGGTGGTACGAGGACTTGATAAAGGCGGTTGGGAATCACCACAGGTCTCCATTCAGGCCGCTTCCAAGAGGAGCCGATATGCTCGTTGCGGTTCGCCGCAGCATACGCGTCGGCCGTCATGCTGGACGGCCTCTTGAAGAACTTGGGATCGTTCCCGACCAGCGTCACTACATGACAAAACGGGATGTCCTCAACCGGAATGATGACCTGATCAAGAGGGCTGGGAGAAGCCTGAAGTCGAAGCCCGTATACGCGCTTTCGGTCAAACCCTTCACGCTAAAGGAAGGGTCTTTCGGCCTGGTTATCACAGCGGTATCGAGGCTCGAGCCACGTAATAGTCGGAGCAAGATCTCACGGTTGGATCTCTCGGTGAACGGACGGCCGTGCAAATCTTTCGATGCAAAGGACGGGTCGATACGTGCCAGAAGGGTAATCCTGGGAAGTAGCGATAGGAAAACTGAACTGCTACTGGAAGCCCGTGACGGAGCGAACAATCTTGTTGCAGTCTACCGACGGAAGCTCTGAAGAAGCTCCCCAAAGGTCTCAGACTCGTTCTTCTGTGCGGGGCCGGGTCGGAGCGATCAACGCGTCCGCCCAGGCGAAACCGACCTTCAAGCTAACTACACATACGACCCGCCGGTTACCAGAAGGATATGTCCGCTCACATAATCCGCAAGCGGCGAAGCCAGGAATAACACTGGGCCAGCCGCCTCGTCCGGGCTACCCGCGCGTCCTAGAGGGATAAACTGAGCCGCCATCTGGCGCATTTGTTCAGGGATGCCAAGCTCGACCTGCTTGCCCGCCCGTTCGATCGTCTCCTGCTTCTCCTTCGCTTGAGTGAGTCGCGTGTCGATGAAACCATAGGCGACCGCATTCACATTTATGTTGAAGCGGCCCCATTCTTTCGCCATCGTTTTTGTCACACCGACGATTCCCATCTTGCCCGCTGAGTAGTTGACCTGGCCCGCATTCCCGGCTACACCGGAAGTCGAAGAGACGTTGATGATTTTTCGCTGTACTCGTTTGCCTTCGGCGATCTCCTGCTTGGCTGCCTCTCGCATATACGGGGCCGCCGCCCGGATGATGCGGAAGGGCGCGGTCAGATGAACGTCGAGCATCGCGTACCATTGCTCATCGGTCATGTTTTGTATGACGGCGTCCCACGTGTATCCCGCATTGTTGACGACGACGTCGATTCCGCCGAAGGCTTCCGCGGCAGTCTTAACAAGCCGATCAGGAAACTCGACATCCGTGACGCTGCCTGCGCAAACGACAGCCTTGCCGCCCGCGTCTTGTATCTCTTTCGCAGTCGCTTCAGCGACATCGGCGTCGATGTCGTTGATCACCACCGAAGCTCCGTGCTCGGCAAACAGTTTCGCAATGCTCTTTCCTATACCGCGGCCGGAGCCGGTGACGATCGCCGACTTGCCTACGAGCAATCTGTATTCGGACACGCTGGAATCTCCTCTATCGTTTTTATTAATTACGCGCGATCAAGTTTCGCGCGAAGGTGCAAAGCCGCAAAGAACACAAAGGACTACGAAACTTTAGGTTATGCAGATCCCACCATCGACCGGGATCACCACGCCATTAACATAAGCGCCGGCTCTTGACGCAAGGTAGATCGCTACTCCAGCCATGTCGGATGGGGAACCAATTCGCCCAAGCGGGCAGTCGCCTTCAATCTGTTTTTGGAAGTTATCAAGCAGCCACCTGGTCATCTGGCTTTCGAATGGACCGGGCGCGATTGCATTGACGGTGATGCCGCGCGGGCCAAGCTTCACGGCAAGCACCCGCGTCAAGTGGTGGACGGCAGCTTTGCTCGGAGCGTAGGCGTAATTCTCGACGCTCGGCACCTTAAGGCCATCGATCGAGCCGACGTTGATCACTCTGGCAGGATCATCGGGACGGGCGCCCTTCTCGAGTAACCGCACAAAGTCCCGTGTAAGAAAGAAGATCGACTTGACGTTGGTGTCCATCACCTTATCAAACCCAGATTCCGGATATTCTTCTAACGGAGCACCCCAGGCGGCCCCGGCGTTATTCACCAGGACGTGCAGGGCTTCTTCTCTTGCCGACACCTCCCGAACGAGATCCCCGCGTCCCTCGGTAGTAGACAGGTCAGCCGGAATCGAAAAACACTGACCGATCTTGGAGAGCGCTGCGGCCACGCCATCGCAAACCTCTTTCTTGCGCGATGAAATATAAACCTTCGCGCCACCCTCAACGAAGCCACGCGCTATCATTAAGCCGATACCGCGAGAGCCGCCAGTAACAAGAGCGACCTTGCCCTTGATCGAGAATAAATCTTGAACGTTGATCGCCTGATCGTGATCGCTCATTAGTCCTCCTGACCTTGAACTCGAGTGTTTTCGGTCTGCCTCACCGTCGCCAAGCTTCAAGTGGTTCCCATAGCTTCTGCGGTCTGAAAAAGAAGCAGCAAAATATAGCACACGCTTAGAGGCCTGTGAAGTTTTGAAAATTGTTAAGGCCCTTCTTTTTGCTGTTGGCGCCAGGCGATTTCCCTGATTGACAACAATAGGCACCTGCGATAATATGCCGCCCGACTGGCCGGTCGGGATCAGAGTCCGGGCAGTATTTCGCAATTCTTCTTCTTACAGGCAAGTTTTTATCGAGTTTCTTTAGCGGACCTGCTCCTGTTTTCAGGGGCGGATCCGCTGTGCTGGTGCAATTCGGGCCTGAGCTAACTTTCTGAAGTCGGCCTCGGTTAGCAAGCTACCTGCGGATCTTAACCTGAGGACCAAGCCCTGGGCTAAGGTCATTGAGCAACTCTCTTTTGCAGGATGAGAGGCGCTACTCTCACCCTTTTCTCGCTAGGTCTGCAGGCGGACACACGCCTGCAAAAAAAAGGCATCGCATCATCCTTCAATGGTGCAGCCACAAGGAGAAAGTCTATGCAGACTCACGTCAACCATCTATTCCGCTCGCTTACGATGTTGGTCTTGTTGATGGCCATGGGTATCCAGGCCTTTTCTCAAAACGCGACAGGGTCGATCAAAGGAGTCGTTAAAGACCAAAATGACGCAGTTATCAAGAACGCTGCCGTCACTGCGACGAACAAGGCAACCGGCGCCGTCCGCACGATGAACGCCGGGGGTGATGGCATTTTTGCGCTCGAGAGCCTCGTGCCGGGAGAATATGAAGTTAAAGCCGAGAGTCAGGGGTTCTCTACTCAGATCCAGACGCTGACTGTGGAGGTCGGCGCCACCACGACCGCCAACTTCTCAATGACCGTCGGCGTAGTTACCCAGGTTGTCGAGGTGACTGCCGAGGCACCGATCATCAACACTACCGATACCGTTGTCGGCGGCGTTGTCACTCGGCATCAAGTCGAAAACCTGCCTACGAACGGGCGGAGTTTTCTATCGATCGCGTTGTTGGAGCCTGGCGTGACGGTGAATTACAACGCCAACTCCGGAGTTGCCAATCCCAATAGCTACTTCACCGTCTCGGTTGGAGGGGCCCCTTCCATGATGACGCTGATTTCTGTCGATGGAGCGAGGGTCAACGACCGCATAACCGGCGGCACTTCGCAGAATTTCTCCAGTGAGACAGTGCAAGAGTTTCAGATCAGCACTACGGCCTTCGACCTCTCCAGTGGGACCGTCTCGGCGGGGGCCGTGAACATCGTCTCCAGAACCGGGACCAACAAATTTCATGGGAGCAGCTTCTTCTTTTTCCGCGACCACAATATGTCCGCGTTCCCGGACTTCAAACGCCCGACAGAGTTCTTGGCGAACGGTATAACTCGTCGCAACATACTATGCGCTGATCCTGCGTCTGAAGGTTGCAAGCGTGCCCTGGACCCCTTCTTTGTGCGAAGACAGTTTGGAGGCACCATCGGGGGGCCGATCAAGAAGGACAAGATCTTCTTTTTTGCCAACTATGAGCGTAATGACCAGGTGGGGGCGCGTACCATAACTTTCAGCGACGCGGTCTTTTCCGGGTTCAACCACGTCGCGCAGCAGCCCCAGGATGGCCATCTCCTCGGCGTTCGGCTGGACTCTACAATAAACCAGAAGCACACCGCCTATCTGCGAGGCAACATCGATGCTAATGATGGTATCGCTGGGACCAACCTGGAGTCGACGTGGATCGCTTCCAGCAATTTCGCGTACCAGACCCAGATGGGTCTGACCAGCGTTTTAACGCCCACACTGGTAAACGATTTCAGGTTCTCCTACTCGTATTTCAGAAACTTCCTCAATCCGCCGACACTAGCGGAGTGTGAGGCTCTCGGTGGAGGCCCTGGCTCTTGCTTCGGTGTGGGCGGTCCGCGAATTACGTTTTTCGGAGGGCTTGCGATTGGAAACGATCCGAATGTTCTGCAGAATCGCCATCCCCGTACACTCCAGTGGACTGACAACGTCAACTGGACGAAGGGTTCCCACCGTGTGCGGTTTGGTGGCAACTGGGAATATAGCTACTCACATGGAGGCTGGGGTCGCAATTTCGAAGGAACGTTCACAGCCTTCAGCCCGACGACGATTCTGGGCAATCCCGGAACTTTCGGGGCGGCAAATATTCCCGCGAGCTTGCGCGCGGGCGGGTCGGGCGCAACCTTTGCTGACCTGCTGAAGCTTCCGATGTCCGGCAACCTGAGCATGGGAGTCGGAAACCCGGGTACGCCTGCCCCTTACAACTACGAAAAGGCCATTGGCAACCATCACGTTCGCTTCTACGCCCAGGATGCCTGGCAGATGTTCAAGGGATTTACGCTCAACTATGGATTGGGCTGGTCGTTCGAGAATAAGGTTTTTTACCACGACCTTGATTTCCCGCCTTCCGGCTACCTGAAGCCGCTGTTCGGAAATGATTCGGGCAAGATTCCTCAAAGGTACAAGAACTTTGATCCTGCACTGGGCTTCGCGTGGGCGATTGGCAACGATCAAAAGACGGTTGTTCGCGCGAGCGCATCTCTTCATCACAACTCCCAAAGCGTGAACTTCTTCAGTCTCGAGCAGAGGAAGATTTTGGGTCCGGCCGGTAACGGACTGCAGCAGGTCACCAGCGTAACGCTGCCGAATCCCGAAAATCCGGCCGGATTTCTAAACTTCACCGCTCCCTCTAACTGGACAGTTGGGGATATGCTCAACTATCTGGCAACGGCCAGGGGCCTGTTCCTGGCCGCCCTGCCATTTGATGGAAAGGATCTTACGTTCCGAGGCGTTGATACTAAAAAGGCGGTTGTCGATGCGCAATTCCTGGATGCGATCTACAACAAGGACTCCGCACGGACGCCCTATATCATCCAACTCGATCTCGGCCTGCAACGCGAGGTAATGCACAACCTTTCGGTTTCGGCTGACTTGGTGATGCGGCGCGGAGTCGGGTTCGGATCCGGACACTCGGGATTCGATCAAATGTTCCCTGACCTGAACCTCTGGAACAGGTTCGTTCCCAACACCTATACACTTGCCGCGAGCGGGAGCGCCAATCTTGCGAGCCTTGTTCGTAACCCGGTTATTCGGGCGTGTACGGGAGCCGAGCTTTTGTTGTCACGGACGAATCCGAGAGCCTTCGCTGCGATCCCATGCTCAAACGGAGAAATCCAATATGGGTTGCCGGGAATTCTCTCCAAGTATTACGCCCTGCAGATAAAGGTGGACAAGCGCTTCTCTCATGGCGTCCAGTTCGGTGCGGCCTACTCCCTATCCCGTGACAAGACGTGGTCGGGTCGGGTAATCGACAACACCGACTATCATAAGAGTATCGGCACCAACACTGGCAACCCTAGACACCGCTTTACGGCCAGTGGAATCTGGGAGTTGCCCAAGTTAAAGGGTGGCGAGAAATGGATGCGAGGCATCCTGAATGACTGGCAGTTGTCAACGATTGTGCAAATCGCAACTGCGGCTCCGACTTCGGTCAACGTGAGCGGGGGTGTCGCCTCTTTCGGCGGAATTGGCTTTGGTGGCTTTGATATCGAAGGGGACGGTACCTTTACTTTCCGCCTCCCCGGTTCAACTATCGGCTCATTCGGCCACAACATGAACGCCAACGACATCAGGCGGCTAGTAAACGAATACAACGCCAACTTCGCGGCGCCGCAGAACACGCCGTTGACGGGTATTCCGAAGGGCCCGCAACGCGATATCGTCGGTACCGCGTTCCCGTTTATTGTCTTACCGGAGAAATTCGCTTTTGGCGACAGCTTCATGACGCACGATCTCCGCGTGACGCGCGTCATCCAGATTCATGAAAACGTCAGGCTCAATTTGATCGCGGAGGGCTTCAACATCTTCAACATCGCGAACCTGACCGGTTTCAGTGGTACTCTGGATCAATGGGTTCGGCCCACCGCAACGGCACCCGGTCGTAACCCGGATTTCAACTTTGGTCAGCCCACCGGCCGGGTCAATTCGATTTTCGGCTCCGGCGGCCCCCGTGCATTCCAGTTGGCTGCAAGGTTGAGCTTCTAGGCTAAGCTTCTGAATAGGGGCGGCGGGGGAGACTCTCTGCCGCCCCGATTCAGAGCACTGTTCACGAAGACCGACATGAGACGAATAACAGTCCTTTCGCTGATCGCGGTAGTTTTCTTTTCACTTGTCATTGGAGACGGACGCGTAATCGCGCAATCAGGGAAGCCGGGGCTGCCGACTGCCAGACCCGAGGAGGTCGGAATGTCCGCGGAACGGCTGGCCCGCATTCCCAAAGCCATGCAGCGCTATGTGGATCGCGGGCTGGTGCCCGGCGTGGTCACGCTCGTCGCCCGGCGCGGCCGCGTGGTCCATTTCGATGCGATAGGTTATCGTGACGTTGAATCCAAAGCTCCGATGACCACAGACACCATCTTTCGTATTGCGTCGATGACCAAACCCATTGCCTCCGTCGGACTGATGATGCTGTACGAAGAAGGACACTTTCTGCTTTCTGATCCGATCTCGAAGTTCCTTCCCGAATTTGCCACTATGAAAGTCGCGCAAGCCGCACCACCCGGCGCGAGTGGCGGCGCACCCTACACGCTTGTGCCTGCTACGAGGCCGATCACTTTCAAACACGTTCTGACACACACGGCCGGATTCCCGAATAACTACCGCGGAATCGCCCGGGCGGAGTTCGCGAAAAACTATCCTCGGAGGAGTACGAACGAAACGATCGCCGATGTCGTGAAACGGCTCGCTACGATGCCGCTTAATTTCAATCCGGGCGAGGCGTGGGAGTACGGCCCGGCGACCGACGTCGTAGGCCGCCTGGTTGAAGTTATTTCCGGCATGACGCTTGACGAGTATCTGCGCAAGAAGATTTTCGAGCCGCTGAAGATGAGCGATACCCATTTCTATCTGCCAGCGGCAAAGCTGAATCGTTTCGCCGCGAACTATCAACCTGACAATACGAACGGGAATAAGATCAAGCTGGTCGAAGCGCCCAACGCCGAGAGCCGTTACGTCAAGGAGCCGCACAATTACTTTTCCGGCGCGGGCGGTCTGGTTTCCACTGCGGCTGACTATCTCCGGTTTCATCAGATGATGCTCAATGGCGGAGAACTGGACGGCGTGCGCCTCCTCGGTCGCAAGACGGTAGAGTTGATGACGACCAATCACATCGGCGATCTGCCGGTCTGGCTGACGGGGCCGGGCTACGGTTTCGGTTTGGGTTACAGTGTAGTCAAGGACATCGGCATTACTGGCCAATCGGGTTCCGCAGGCGCTTACGGCTGGGGAGGCGCATTCTGCACCTATTTCCAGGTTGATCCTAAAGAGGAGCTGATCGGCATCGTTATGACGCAGGTGCGGCCTTACGACCACCTGAACATCCGCCAGGAGTTTATGGCGCTGGCCAATCAGTCCATCGTCGATAGCGCCAAACCCGGGTCGCTGACGGCAAGCCGTGCCGCGATGCGTTGAGCGCGAATCGCGGAAATATAACAAGCAGCAGAGATCAGGCTTTCCTGTGTCTATGAGAACCCTGGCGTCAAGCTTACTCACAGTGACCGTGTCGCTGTTCGCAACGGCCGCGCTTATATCGGGCGCGACAACCGACGAGCCGCGCCCCCATCCTCAGCAAAAGCTAACAAAGGCCGACATCGATCGGATGATGACGGAGCTGTCAAACTGGGGGCGCTGGGGCAAGGAGGATCAACTTGGAGCGATCAACCTGATCACGCCCGCCAAACGCAAACAGGCCGCCGCATTGGTCAAGGAGGGCGTCTCCGTGTCGCTCGCGCACGACGTGGAAAAGGAACGCGCCGCGGATAATTCAAACCCTTTCCAGCATACGATGACGCTAACACCGCAATTCAGTCTCGATGCTTATTCGGTCAGCTATCACGGCTACGCGCACACGCATCTCGATGCGCTCTGCCATATGTTTTACCAGGGCAAGATGTACAACGGGTTCTCACAAGAGGAAGTCACACAAAAGGGCGGAGCCCGGCTCTCGATCCACAATCTCAAGCATGGAATCTTGACTCGCGGAATACTGATCGACGTTGCTCGACTTAAGGGCGTGTCTTTCCTCGAACCTGGGACGCCAATTTATCCGGAGGATCTCGAAGCGTGGGAGAAAAAAGCGGGCGTCAAGGTATCGACCGGCGACGTGGTCTTCATTCGCACTGGCCGGTGGGCACGTCGAGCCGCGGTCGGTCCGTGGGATGTTTCCAAGCATTCAGCCGGACTCCACGCTTCGTGCGCGCGATGGCTGAAACAACGTGGGGTGGCCATCCTCGGAAGCGATGCGGCGAGCGATGTCGCACCTTCGGGCGTCGAAGGGGTGACGTTGCCAATTCACCAGCTCGCATTGGTCGCGCTCGGCGTGCACATCTTTGACAACTGCGATCTGGAAGCGCTTAGTGAAGCAGCGGCGAAACGAAATCGTTGGGAGTTCCTGTTGACAGCAGCGCCACTTGCAGTGCCTGGGGGGACTGGCTCTCCGTTGAATCCTATAGCGACGTTTTGACAGTTCAGAGTTCAACCTTAAGGTTGCCATCGTCAAGCCGGCAAGCTAAAGCTTGAACTCTGAACCAGTAGACCTGCTATCCTTCCGCTCGCACCCACCCGTAAGCCCTGTTTGACGCCTGGCCACCTTCAGCTTTGTAAGCCTTCTTGAATTTCGTCAGCGCGTCCGCGGGCAGACCGTTGCGCCTGGCTTTCACATCCACCTTGTAAACCTTCGCCGCGTTAAGCCCGAAGATTTTGGACTTGTCTTGTTTGGTCAGTTTCTTGTAGCCGAACTTCTCGCACATCTCGTCGGTGAATTGAAATCGCTTGAAGAGATCTATCGCCCATTGCGGGGAACCCCACCACAGGCAATCCGTTCCCCAGATCACGTGATCCGAGCCGTAGTACTTGATGTTCTTGCCGATGAGGTGCTGGCACATCGCGGGGTTTTCGACAGCAAGCAGCCCGAACGACGATCCGATCTCGCAATAGACATTGTTCATCTTCGGATTGCGCTTCTTGATGTCCATCAGAACGTTGTGCCACAAGAAGTCGCCGGTGGTCGTGTTGAACTCGTTGTTGGCAACGTAATTCTCTTCGTTGGGCCCATGCTTCAACGCCGAGTGATAGATCACAAAAGTCAGATCGGGATTCTGCAGAGCGGCCTTCTCGACATCCTTCGGGTTTGCCAGGTGTCCGAGGGTGCGCGATTGATATGAGAAGCCCTTGTGTACGCTGAACAGCCTGAGCCCTAACTGTCGTGACTTCTCATAGAACTTCGCCGACATGTCATCGTCGAGCTGGAAACCCCCGCCGCTCGCTCCGGGATCTGTGTGGCAATACCACTTCCACGAGTCGATACCGTAAAGCTTGGCCTCGCGTTCCATCTGTTCCCATAGCGCAGGCCAGTCGGGCTGGTTCTTTGCCTTGTCCCAATAATGGTTCGGCGCACAGTTGCCCTGAGACAGAGCCCGCTGGCAGCCAGCCAGATCATTGAGGTCCTTCTTGCGAGTCGCCATCAACCAGCTCGGAAGCCCCGCGCGGCTCCGGCCGGCGCCCTCGAGCACCTTGCCTGCTTCATCGCGCTGCTTCTCTTTTGTGGGAACGCCGCTGATGACGATCAAGCTGCTCTCGCTATCGAAGAAGATCTCCTTCACGAAGTTGTGAAAGCTGTAGGCTTCCGCATCGCCCTTCAGATTGAACCCCATGTTCTTGAGAAACTCATACTGGCGAAAACCACCGCCCAAGCCTGCTCGCCGCTCCACTCCCAAATCATACGTATTGGTGAAGTGAGTTTGAACGTCAAGGATAAAGTATTCACCCTTCGGCCATTTCTCTGCCGTCGCCGCAGGCTCGAACGCTTCTGCGGCGTCAACCTCCCAATACGGACCGTGCACCGCGTTCATGGCAAGCACCGCGGTCGCAAACCCCATTGACGTGCGCATGAAGTCGCGGCGATTCATCCCCAGCCGCTTGGCATTCTCCGCGCCCCATTTGCCGATCAGGTGCTCGACTTGTTGCTGCTTCTTGTTCTGGGGCCGCGGGAGGATCTCTTCATTCGACACAACCTGGGTGGGTATTGGCGAATCAACTCCCTTCAATGCATCGCGCTTGTACTTTGGTATCCACATCGCAGTTGTCTCCTGTGTTGTAGCGTAGACTGTCCAGTCTGCGCTGCTCCCCAAGGTTCCACTTGATACGAAGCCATGCGCAGACTGGACAGTCTACGCTACCTCGTTGTCATTTGATTGCCGCCGCTCGGGCATAAATCGCACTCCCGAGCCGGATAAACGGTCCGCCGTTCTCTGAGAGCTCTTCGGTAACGGTGAACGAGTGCGCGGCAACGATTGAGATGATCCGCTTCAAAAGCAGCGTCTGGCCCTTCACCTTGATGGGATCAACGGTGAAACGAATCGAGATTGGGCTGCGCCAGTCGGCCGTACTCTGAATCTGAACGCCGTTCGCCAGGCGCTCGGAGAAAGTCATCATCTTGGTTTGCTCATCCCATGTGATCACCCCCTTCTCGGTGAAAGGTTTGCTATCTGACTTTCCTTCAGTGCGCACATCGAGTGATTTTCCATCCGCCCGAAGAGTGAAAGTGGCGGTTCCTTCCCTGGGCGCGGGCCCGAGCGCGCTCTCCCGGCCGATCCAATTGAAGCTCCACTGCCCGACGAAGTAACTGAGCGATTGCTTTTGCTGAGGCTGAGGAACCTCGCGCCTGGGCTGTGCCGGAGGAGGCTGCTGCGGTTGCTGCTGCCCTGCTGGCGCGTCACCGCCTCGTTTCAAGTCGAAATCGAAAGCGAAGGTCTGGCCGCTGAACTCAGCCTCGCCTTTTCCCTTCAGAGTGTCGCCCTGAACAACGAAATCGTAGTTGACGACAACATTGCCCTGCGGCGTTTCGATTTCAGTCTTTGCAGTCACCTTGTCGCCATCGAGCTTGACGTCCTTAACGGAAGCTTCCATGCCGGGGCGCAAGCCTGTGATGGTGCCGGTGTACTTTTCGCCTTCCTTCTTGAAAGTGGCCACAGCCGATTGCTTCCCTTGCAGTCCTTCGACGGTGCCGACCCAACGGCCCTCCAGCCGGTCCGGCGCCTGGCCGTAGATCGCGATCGCGACACATTGAAGGACCAATACAACAATGAGTGCTCTACGCATTAACTCCATCCTCCGCATTTATGATTGAGATTCTCTAAGAAGACCCGGGTTCATCACCTTCATCGTGACTGACTATCCGAGACATCCACTGGTAGGCGCACCCGTCTTTGTTGAATGCTCTACTGACAACAACGGGCGGCCCCTCCACCAAGGAGACCGCCCGTTCTGTTCTCGAACCTCGCCATTAGAACTCACTTGGCCGAAGGCGATTTAGCTACGGCCGTCTCGCGTTGTTCAGCATCACGCGTAAAACTGAACCAGCCTATCATCATTTCTTCCCAGGTCTGGTCGCCCCAGCGCACTTCCTTGGTCGGATCCGGATTGAATTTGTTCTTCGTCGAGTTGTCAAAGTGGGCAACGCAATCCAGCCTCGTCCCCTTGGGAAGCGCCACCGGTTTCTCCAACACATACGTCAACTGCCAGTTGAAGTCATACTTCGGCACTCGAAGCAGAATTTCTGAGCGGCCATCGGGATACACCGCGGTGTAAGTGAAATCCTTCCCTCGAAAATGCATGTGCGGCATGAACGACGTAAGGTGTACATCCTCTTTGAAAGTGTTCGAGGATTTGACCTCATGGCTAGCCTCTCCCGGCGGAATAACAAAGCGCGAGTTCGCTGCATTACCGGTGACCAGCGTTCTGGTTGGAGGTTCCTTTGCGAAAACCAGACCGATACTAGTGCGATCCTTCGTCGCTTCTCCGTTAGTGGTGTAGTGCATCTGGAAAACAATGCTAGAGCCCGCTTTCACAATGCGCGCCGTACCTGGCGCAAAGACCACTCCAGTCTTGTTTGGCGTGATGCCGCCCAATTGTCCTCTGCCTTGCTGCGCCGCACTTCCCACGCCTCCTCGACGGCTCGCGCCCGCTTCCTGGGTGAATGCAATGACGTGATGGACCACCCCGCGATTGCCGGGCCTGATCTCCATCGCCTGAATCCACTTGTCCTGTTTGAAGCCGGTCGGGATGGTGAAGTAGAGATAAGGGACCGTCCCGTCGGCAGGCACGGAGTACTCTTCCTGCATCGCAAGCACGACGTCGGGCTTCCCGATCGTCCAGCCCTCGACGAATTTCGGCGTCGGCGGCAGGTCTTTGTCGTCACCTTTGGGCGACCCCGCATCGACCCATCCCACTATCGTATCGATCTCCTTTTGAGAAAGACTGGGGTCGTTTGAGAACTTCCCGTAGTGCGGATCAGCAGACCAGGGCGGCATCGACCGGTCCACCACTCGTTGCCGGATCGACTTGGCCCACGGGCGAACCTCTTGATAGGTGAGCAGAGACATCGGCGCGATCTCGCCCGTGCGGTGACACTCGATGCATCGGCTGAAAAGAATGGGAGCGACGTCCTTCGTGAAAGTCGCGCTTGTCTTAGCTGGTCCGCTCGCCGAGACTCCAACCACCAGTAACGAGCATAGCCCAACCGTAAGAGCTCCTACCTTGAGTAAGCGAATTCTCATACACCCTCCTTCGAGAGTTCGGACTGTTGTGAGTTTCCACGAACCGCGCAGGCTGGGCGCGGTCCGTGCCACTGTTGAAGGCTTACTTCGACGCGGTTTCTTTACGGAGATTCTGACCGTCGATGGTGAAGTCCAACCACCCGATCATCATCTCTTCCCACGTCTGCGGACCCCAGCGCACCTCCTTGGTCGGGTCCGGATTGAACTTGTTCCGCTCGGAATTGTCGTGGTGCGCGACGCACTCGATGCGGCTGCCTTTCGGCGCGGCGACTGGTTCCTTCATGAAGTAAACCAGTTGCCAGTTAAAATCATACCTGGGTACTTTCAACAGGATCTTCGAAGTGCCGTCCGGATAAACCAGCTTGTACTCGAAATCCTTCCCGCGCACGTGCATATGCGGCATGAAGCTGACGATGTGTGAGTCTTCCTTGAAGGTAAGCGAGGACTTTGATTCGTAGTTCGGTTCGCCGGGCGGGATCACCAGATTGCGAGACACCGCGCCCGTTGTAATCACCCGCTTCTCGACCGGACCTTTTGCGAAATACAGACCAACGCTCGTCCGATCCTTACTTCCCTGGCCGTTAGTCGTGTAGTGCATCTGGAAGATCAGCACCGAGCCCTTCTTGATCAGCTTCGCCTGGCCGGGCCGCAGGTTCAAAGGAGTCATTCCCGGCGCCCACCCAACCAGCATGCCGTCTTGCGTGTTACCTCGGCCGCCGCCCTGACCCGGTTGCTGAGCAGTTCTTGCCTCACCCTCGCGGTTGGCGGCCGCGCCAAGATTGAGCTCGCCTGCGGGCGGGGTTGGACCCTGACCTGGTTCGCGCACGCTGACGATCACGTGGTGCACCACGCTCGGATCACCGCGCTTGATCTCGGCATACTGAATGTACTTGTCCTCGGTGAAATTGGTTGGCACTACAAAGTGCCGGTAGGCCACAACACCATCAGCGGGCACGGTGGCTTCCACGGTCATCGCAAGCTCGACGTCTGGCTTCCCGAACTTCCAGCCGACATCGGCAAACTTAGGAGCGGGCGGCAGGTCCTTTACGTCTCCCTCTTTCGCGCCGCCGTCGACCCAGGCAACGATAGTATCAATCTCTTTCTGAGAGAGGCGGCGATCGTTGGAGAATTCGCCGTAATGCGGATCAGCAAGCCAGGGCGGCATCCGGCGCTCGACCACGACTTCGCGAATCGACTTAGCCCAGGGGCGAACCTCTTTGTAGTTGAGCAGCGACATCGGAGCGATCTCGCCCGGCCGGTGACACGTGGCGCAGTTGTTGTTCAGAATCGACGCTACGTCCTTGGTGAAGGTGACGGAGGTCG
The DNA here is from genome assembly GCA_038040455.1 of Acidobacteriota bacterium. GTDB lineage: Bacteria > Acidobacteriota > Blastocatellia > UBA7656 > UBA7656 > Onstottus_A. Next base: position 73,971 of record JBBPIH010000018.1, on the reverse strand, counting down.
ACGACTTGTCGCTCGCGCTTGTCGACAACTGAACCAGGAAGACCACTGCCAAAATGAGCCCGGTAGTCAGGCAAAGTCCGGTGCGTTTCATATTCTCTCCTCTCATGAAGCGACTAAGGAAGTTCGATTCCACTGCTCTCGCAAACTAGCGAGAGATAACAACTCGTAGACCACTGGCTACAACTGGCCGTGCAATAAATCCAACCAATCAAGCCAGACAGCATCGTCTTAAGAGTCCTGATATCCTTCTAACTATGTGCTAACTCTAGACCTATTCGAGCCCCTTGTCAATTCAGAATAGAAAGACTTTACTCGCGATTTGCTCGTCGAAGGACGGCGAGCCGTGCTCAAAGCTGATGTTCAGAGTTCAAACCTCAGTTTGCCTGGTCTCGAACGGGCAACCTAAAGGTTGAACTCTGAACGTCCATCAACTTCAGCATGACTACCTACTAATCCGAAATAGCCTGATAAGCCAGTTGCCTGAACTGACTGCCGTACGTCAGGTTCGTATGCGGCAGAATCTGAATCATAAAGATGCCGATCATCTGCTCCTTGGGATCAATCCAAAAACGCGTGCCCGCAGCGCCACCCCAAAAGTACTCGCCCGCCGAACCCGCGGATCCAGTGCGCCCAACGCCGCGACTGACCGCAACCGTCAAACCGAATCCATAGCCTGGTCCCATCAGATCAAGACCGCGCGGCATATCGCCCAGATGGTCCGCCGACATAAGCTCCACTGACTTGCGGCTCAAAATGCGAACACCCTCAAGCTCGCCGCCGTTCAGCAGCATCTGGCAGAATCGTAAATAGTCCGAAGCTGTGGACACCAGTTGTGAGCCGCCCCCGAAATTGGTCGCCGGTTTGAGATACGACGTTTGGGCAGGCGTAGTGTTGAGCTTGATCGATCCACCCTCAGCGGGCGCGTAGAGCTTCGCAAACCGGCTGGCCTTTTCTGGCGGTACCGTATAACTCGTGTCGACCATGCCCAGCGGCTTGAAGATTCGGTCCTCGAGAAACTTGTCGTAAGGTTTGCCAGAAACGACTTCGACGAGCCGCGCCAACACGTCCATCGAGAGGCCGTACTCCCACTTCGTACCCGGCTGATGAACCAGCGGCGCCTGACTGATCTTCTTGACCATCTCACCGATCGTTTGATCGAGGGAGTTGGTCCCGAGTTTCTCGTAGATGGGCTTCCCTTCCGCGTCTTCGGGACCTCGGTAATCTATCCCCGAAGTGTGACGCATTAAATCAAGGATCGTGATCTCGCGCTTGGCGGGAACGGTGTAACGTGTCTTCTTGCCGGTTTGCGGATCGGTCTCTACAACGGCGACCCTCAGGTTACCCAGCTCTGGAAGATATTTGGACACCGGATCGGTAAGAAAGAACTTCCCTTCCTCGCAAAGCACCAACACCGCCACGGCGGTGATGGGTTTAGTCATCGAGTACATGCGGAAGATCGTGTCTTTCCGCATGGCGACATTGGCTTCCTTGTCCTGGAAGCCGAATGTTTCGAAGTAACCGACCTTGCCATGACGGGCGATCAGACCGATAGCGCCGGCGATATGGCCCCGGGCTACGTGTTCGTTCATCACTGTTGCGATGCGCTGGAGACGTTCGCTGGACAGCCCTATTCCGCTGGGCGCTACTGAGCGCATCCCCTGCCCCACCGCGCCGCCGGCGAGCAGGATTACTAAAAACAGCGGCGGCATCCAAGTAGGTAGCTTCATACTTTTCTCCTTTCAAACAAACAACGATCAAGCGATGTGTCTAATTGCGCAGACTTCACGAGCGCTGAGTCTTTCTCGGCGCTCCGTATCCGGTATGCCAGTCCAATTTAGAGCGAGGGATTCTCTGGTGAGGCTGACAACCGACCGGGCGGTCCGTTTTTATATGAGTCGAGAGGCCATGTCAAGCTTGTGCCAATCAAGCATTGGCCACCCGACTCATCACATTCCACTTGACGCCTCGGCTCTCTTCGGCTTAAATACGGCTCGGAAGGCTAGGCCCCTTCGTCCAAAGAAACGCCAAAGGTTGTGTTGAGGTTCAAGTGTTGATCTACGGATATCTGCTGATGACGAGCGATGCCCTTCTGATTTTGGGCGGCGCGACGATGTACTGGTTCTCACCCAGGCTGCGACGCCACTGGGTGCTTGGGTATGGGTCGGCGCGATCGATGATCAATGACTCCACCTGGCAAGCGGCAAACCGATTTGCGGGAATGGCCCTTGCGTTACTTTCGTTGATCGCGATGCTGTTGCACGTGAGCCTGTGGTCGTTGATCGAGAGAGACGAGCTGGCGCAAACTATCTCGGCGGGCTTGGTATTAGCGCTTCCCTTTCTGGTTATGTATTTAACCGAAAAGCACCTCGCTTCTGCCTTCAGAAACTGATCGCGCGTGTTGCAGTTTGGTCCTCAAAATTGTTGGAGCCGATCTCACACTATTACTACTCGCACCGATTGAAGCTTCACTTCTGGGATTGGGGCAGCGACGGCAAACCCGCGCTCATTCTCGTTCACGGAGGCCTGGATCACGCTCGCAACTGGGATTGGGTAGCGCGAGCGCTGCGCGAACACTTTCACGTCTACGCAATTGATCTGCGCGGGCACGGCAACAGCCAGTGGGCTCCCGGCGCGCTCTACAGCATAGCCGAGCACGTGCTGGATCTCTCGGCGCTTGCCGACATAATCAATGCCTCGCCCATCTATCTCGTCGGCCACTCCTTGGGCGGGATCGTCACGCTATTCTACTCCGGCGTCTACCCGGATCGAGTGAAGAAGGCAGTCTCGATCGAAGGCCTTGGTCCGCCGCCCAACCATCGCATATTCCGTCCAGCTTCGGAGCGGATGCGGAACTGGATCGAAGCGATTCGACAATCCGAGCGCCGCGAACCGCACAGCTATCCAAGCCTCGATCGAGCGGTCGCGCGCATGAAAGAAGCGAACCCGCATCTTTCGGATGAAGTAGCTCGCCATCTGACTCTGCACGGGACTAACTGGAACGCGGACGGTTCTCTGGTGTGGAAGTTCGACAATTATGCGCGGCCGTTCGCGCCTTACGGTCACAACACGGAGGACTTCATCGATATTATGGGACAGATCACGTGTCCTGTGTTGTTGTTTTGGGGTATGGAGAGCTGGGCTCCCGATCCTGAATCGGACGGCCGCGCACAAGTGATCAAAAACCACCGCCTGGTTAAGGTGCCTAACGCAGGTCATTGGGTCCACCACGATCAATTGGAGGTATTCCTAACAGAGACGATGAAGTTTCTCCTCGAGCCCTGAGGCCGCAACCTTGGGCGTTAAAAATACCGTCGGTTTTTAGCACCATGTGGCCCTTTTCTCTCGTTCCAAATTGCGTATAATTGATGGCGTTGAAGATTCCTCGGTAAGCCTTGACTTACCACTTCTGAGCCTTCAGCGGGTCTCAGCGACCTCGCGATAAATATCAAGGCGTGACACTGGATGATATCTCAAAGCATCTCCCACTACCGCATCATTGAAAGAATCGGCGCAGGCGGAATGGGCGAGGTTTATCTAGCTGAAGACACGCGCCTGGGCCGCAACGTCGCCTTAAAGGTGCTACCCGCTCAATACACCAAGGATGAGAGCCGGTTGCGCCGCTTTGAGCAGGAGGCGCGGGCCGCTTCTGCGCTCAATCACCCCAACATCCTTACCGTTTTTGAAGTCGGCCAGACCGAAGACCTGCATTTCATCGCCACAGAATTTATAGAGGGCAAGACTCTGCGTCAATATTCTGCTCTCACAAGAATCGAGTTGAGCAAAGCGCTGGATATCAGCATTCAAGTTGCGAGCGCACTATCGGTAGCACATCAGGCGGGTATCGCGCATCGGGACATCAAGCCCGAGAATCTGATGTTACGAGAGGATGGCTATGTCAAAGTGCTCGACTTCGGGTTGGCAAAACTGGCCGAGGAAAAAGGCCCAACGACGGACACGCAAGCCGCAACTATCGCCAAGGCCCATACTGCCCCGGGCACGGTTATGGGGACAGCCAGTTACATGTCGCCCGAGCAGGCACGAGGACTGGAAATGGATCCGCGCACTGACATCTTCAGTCTGGGTGTGGTGCTTTATGAGATGATTGCCCGTCGCCTGCCGTTTGAAGGCCCGACACAGACAGACGTGATCGTAGCAATAGTGGCCAAGGAACCTGCGCCCCTCGGCCAGTTCGTGCCAAATGTTCCAAACGAGTTGGAGCGTATTGTTACTAAGGCGCTCGCCAAAGATCGCGAAGAGAGGTATCAGTCAGCCAAAGACTTGCTAATTGATCTCAAGCGATTGAAGCAACGTTTAGAGGTCGAGGCTGAAATCTCACGTAGCTTCCCATCAGGTATCGGCCGGCAGAGTTCGGGTGAATTGCCGAAGCTCCTCCCTTCTATTGCCGTGTTGCCGTTCGCAAACATGAGCGCAGACCCTGACAACGAGTACTTTTGCGAGGGGCTTGCCGAAGAATTGATAAACTTGCTGGCAAAACTCGACGGTCTGCGGGTGGTGGCTCGCACTTCTGCCTTCTCGTTCAAGGGCAAGAATGCCGACGTGCGCGAAATAGGCATAAAGCTGAATGTGAGCACTGTTCTTGAAGGAAGCGTGAGAAAAGTTGGGAATCGGTTGAGAATCATGGCGCAACTCATCAACGTGGCTGATGGCTACCATATATGGTCAGAAAAGTATGATCGCCAGATGGAAGACATATTCGATATTCAGGATGAGCTGTCGCTTGCCATTACGAGCGCGCTGAAAGTCAGATTGCTCGACACTGAAAGAGCTGCGCTGCTCCAACGTCGCATTGACAACCCGGAAGCCTATCGGTTGTATCTCCTGGGACGGTATCATCTCAATAAGTACACGGAAGAGGGGTGCAAGAAGGCCGTCGAATACTTTGAGCAGGCAATTGGAATCGAGCCCGACTACGCGCTGGCTTATAGCGGGCTCGCTGATTCCTACAGGCGGCTCTGGTTTTTTGGCTATATTCCTCCGGACGAGGCAGTGCCGCAGTGGAAGACCGCAACGGCAAAAGCTCTTAAGCTCGACGACACTCTGGCCGAAGCTCACGTTTCTCTGGCGTCGCTCAAATGTCTCTATGATTGGGATTGGCACGGAGCTGAACTAGAATTCAAGCGCGGTATCGAGTTGGATCCAAAGAATCCTCTGGCATATCAGAATTATGGCTACGTTTTCATAGCGCTGGGGCAGATGGAAGAAGCATTGGCGCAAGCGAGTCGCGCGCTCGAGCTTGATCCACTTTCGATGGTACAGAACACGAGTATGGGATATCTCCTTGCCTACGCCCGGCAGTACGATCGAGCCATAGAACAAGGGCGCAAGATAGTCGAAATCGAGCCACGGTATCACGGCGGCTACTCTGTGATGGGGTATGCATATTACGGGAAAGATATGTACAACGAAGCCTTAGAAGTTATCCAGAAATCTATTGCTTTGGGCGGGGGAGCGGTGGCCTTGAATATCGCTACAGCCAGTTACGCTCGAATGGGCAAGCTCGACGAGGCGCGCCAGGGACTCGACAAACTACTGGAGATACGAAAGCAGAAATATGTCCCTGCATATTTCATAGCGGCGATTTACTCAGGGCTTGGGGATACAGATACGGCATTCGACTGGCTAGAAAAGGCCTACGAGGAGCGCAACGGTTTTCTGGTCTTCCTGAAAGTACAGCACGCCTTTTACCGGCTGCACTCAGACCCCAGGTTCAACGACCTATTGCGGCGCATCGGATTGCCGCTTGAGACTTTCGTCTCTCGCTAGACCGCCAAACGCGCGCCGGAAAGCCCCGCGAGAGTCGGGCTATCCACGTTACAACTCACGGCCCTAACGGAATGACAGCCGCACCCGAACGCTCCACTGACGCGGAGCCCCAAAATGCGTGCCCTCAAACGGATTGCCGAAATTGTAAGCGAAGCGCTTGCCGGCGAAGTTCTGAACATCGAACTGGAGTCTGAGGCCGATCCGCTCCTTGCGAAACAACTCCGCCCCTGTTGAAACTCCCAACAGTGTCCGCGGCTTTACCCGTGCGCGACCGAAATCAACCAGGTCAGCGCCCGGCTTGGACTTCAACCCCTCCAATCGGTCCGCGTCTACCTCCAGAGGCACTCCGCTTTCGTGCCGTCCCGAAAAAGCGGCCCACCATCCGCTTGCATGATGACGATACATCACCTCGGACGCTCCGACGTTGCGTTCGTCATGATCTGGAATGAATCGAGTGCCCGGCCCGATCTCAATCACGTCATCGGTAAGGAACAGCCCTCCATTGATTGGACCCGTCTGCAGTAATCGCTGATTGGTGTAGCTTAGAAACCCGGACCACCCTCGACGCTCGGGCACGTCCAGCCGAACATCGACCCCTCGTGCAAATCCCTTTGCGACGCTGTTGGGAAAGATGATCGAAGTCGAGAAAAAAACGTTAGGGTCGGCGTAGTTTCGAAAGTTGCGCCACCAGTAGACCGCATCGAGCCTCAACAAGCCGCGCACATCCTGAGCAAAACCGGCCTCGTAAGCTGATGTCCTCTCTGGCCGCACACGGGCGCCGCCACCGGTAGCCCCCTGAAAAGGTGAAAGCGCCCGGGCCTGTTCCGAATCGGCTAGCAAAAGATTCTCGACCTGAGGCGGCATAAACAGCCGATTGAAAGACCCGCGAACCGCGGTCCGCGTCTTCGGTATGAAGTACACCGCGCCGACTCGCGCACTGAACTGTTGCTCCGAGACCAGCAGACTCGTGTGATCGTAACGAACACCCGCGCTCACGGTCAGATTCTCGAACGGCGAGAATTGATCCTGAAAATAGCCCGAGGCCTGGCCTCGGGTTTTGCGATCTTTGAACACAAACGGTCTTGTTTGATCGAACACGAGCGCTTCGTCACTGATGCCTTCTCCTGCGGCCGCGTCCGGGTCAGTGATCGCGAACGTGAAGAACTCGTTCGGCGTCACACGCGTTGCCTCGACGCCCACCTTGAAGGTGTGTCCGCTATACGTATGAGTCACCGATGCCAGCAACCCGAGCCTCGCGTGGCGCCGGTCCTGCGCCGCGAACAGCGGAGTATCGAACCTGCTGCCGATAAGCTTCGCAGCGTGAAAGCGATGAAAGATCGCCATGTTGGTTACCGTCTTTGGTGACCACATTCGTTGCCAGCTTATCGACGCGCTGTTGTCCCTCAGCTCTTGCCGCTGGCGCTGACCGGCCAGCTCCTGGGCGAGTCGGTTGGGTACCTGAGAGTCGGCCCCGTTGACCGAAACATTGAAGATCAGAATATCGTCGGGCGCCGGGTGCCAGTCCGTCCGCACATTCAGCCTTGCAGCGCCACCACGGTTGTTGAAGTTTCTCGGATCGACCGGGTCCAGGTACCGGTCGCTGCGGTTGGCAGAGCTCGCAACAAACACGCCCCAATTCTTGCCGCCACGCGCCAGGCTTGCTGACACATCTCGCGCATTGAAGCTGCCTCCGCTTAACTGGAAACTGCCGGCGAGCGGCTTCCCGATTCCGGATCTCGGCTGAATGGTCACAACCGCGCCTGACTTGCCACCGAATTCAGCAGGTAGACTACCCATCAGAACATTCATCGAACTGATCATCTCCGTGTCGAGCCCGCCAGCCATCGTTGCGTCCAGCCGATCAGCTACCGGCACGCCATCAAGGATGAAGAGTACCCCGTCATCGACGCCGCGGATATGCATCAGGCCGTTGTTCTCGGTCGTCCATCCAGGAAGCGTGGCCATCAACTGCTGAACGCTGCGCAATGTTCCGGGCGAGCGGCGAATGGAACTTTCGTTCAAGTCCAGCTCGCTGCTGGATGAATCGCGCTCGATCAAACCGGCCTCGGCTTCGACATTGACGCTTTCCTGGGAGCCGGGAATTGCGAGTCTTATCTCAATCTCGACCGGGAGGTTCGACCGCACATTGATTCTGCGCGTTGCCTGCTGGAACTGAGGCACGCGTATATCCACCTGGTAGTCATCGAACGGAACGTTGTTGAAGATGGCGGCGCCTCGCTCATCGGTGCTTGCGGATTGAGTGTAGCCGGTGAGTTTGTTCGTGAGCGTCGCAACCGCACCCACAACGACGGCGGCGGCCGGATCAGTTACGGTGACTCTGACGGTGCCAATCTGAATCTGAGCGAGAGCTTCTTGCTGGGCGAATGGCAAACAGAAATGAGCTAGCAGCAAGCAGACAGCGAGTCGCGTCAATGTTGTTTGATTTGAGCTCGAACTGTGTTTGCTTCGTTTCATAGCTCAATCGCGAGACTCGTTTCGGTGGAACTGGATTATAGACCGCTCGACACTGGGAAAAAAGGCCACGCTATTTTCACTAGCCCAGGTGTTTCATGCCCGGGGGAGCCATCAACGCAGTTGGCGGATCGTTCATACTCGGCCTACACGGACGCGAAGTCCGGCTCCCGAATCCCACCAACGCAGTTGGTGGATCGTTCATACTCAGCCTACAAAAGGACTGGCGCACGCGCCCTTCGGAATCCCACCAACGCAGTTTGCTGGATCATTCATATGCTAAAGGGTCAGTGAGGTCGCCTTCGCCTGTCGGCTATCAACCATTTGCCAACTGCGTTGATGGGGCTATAGAAACTGTGTGATGGCCGCTGCTGCATCCTAGGTCGGGTATGAACGATCCACCAACTGCGTTGGTGGGATTCGGGACGGGCGTGTGGCAGCAGAAATGTAGGCTGACTATGAACGATCCACCAACTGCGTTGGTGGGATTCGAAAGAAAATGTCCAAACTCCAGGCGTCCAGGCGTTTCACGCCAGGGGCGTATCGTCCTCTCCCTTAAATGCTCTCGGTCGTATCTCCTTCATAGTGCACGAGGCTCTTCGCCCAGAGGCTCGCGGCGGCGACCGCAATCAAACAACCAAAACCGCCTGTCAAAACCGAAAGCGTTGCCCCAATCAAAGCAGCAAGCGCCCCGGCCTCAAACTCTCCGAGCTGCGGTCCGCCCATGAAGAAAATCATGTTGACCGATGTCATGCGCCCTCGAAGGTGATTGGGCGTGACTAACTGCCTGATCGTCTGTCGCAGCACCGTACTCACCGTGTCGGCCGCCCCTGTAATGGCAAGCATCAGGAGTGAGAGCCAAAACCATCGGGACAAGCCAAAGCCAACGGTGGCGGCTCCGTATGCTGCAACTGAAATGAGAACCGCCTTGCCCTGCTTCCGCATAACTCCTCGCTTTGCCATGACCAGCCCGGCGACGATCGAACCTGCTCCTGGCGCCGCGGCAAGCAATCCCAAGCCTCGCGCTCCGACATTCAGAATCTCCGCTGCGAAAATCGGCAGTAGAGCGGTCGCCGATGCGAAGAAGGTCGCAATGAAATCGAGCGTCATTGTCTGCACGATGATCGGAGTGCGCCACACGAAGCGCAACCCCTCGCGAAGCGCACCAAAGTTAATCCGCGCTACGGACGCTTCAGCTTCAGCGCGGCCGCGAGCGCTCATAAGCAGCAGAGCGACAATAACCGCAACGAACGTAGCGGCATTCAGAGCATAAATAAGAGCCGGGCCGCGCACGCTCAGGAGTACGCCGGCGAGAGCCGGACCAACGATCATTGCAGAGTTGAAAACTAAGATCCCAAGACTAACGGCGTTTGGGAAATCTGCTAAAGGCACCAATGTCGGAAGCAGGGCCTGACGGGCGGGATTGTCGAATGCGATGGCGGCTGAGGCAAGGGCTGTGAGCACGTAGATGGGCCAGATGCTGCTTAGGCCTGAGGCTGTCATTACTGCGAGTAACGCCGCGCTGATCAACATCAGACTTTGTGATACAAGCATCAAGCGCTTTCGGTCTACGGCATCGGCGACGACGCCCCCAACGAGCGAGCAGAAGATGATGGGTAAGACGCGCACAAGCCCGACGCCGCCTAACGCCAGCGGAGACTTTGTCAGCAGGTAGACGTGCCAGTTGATCGCCACAAGCTGCATCTGAGAGCCGGTGACGGATATGAGCTGGCCAATCCACAGCAAGCGAAAATCGCGGTGACGCAAAGCTGTAAACGCCGATCTTTTTGGTTTGTTGTCTGGCTCTCCGTTCAGAGAAGGAGAAGGGTGGCCTGATGACATGGGCCACTATGATTTCACGATTGTGCATAGTTGCGCCACCAGTGAGCCCTGGGAGCCCAGGCACCCTGCCTGCTTCTTTCCGCCAACAGCTTTCTCTTTCTCGCGCAACGCCAGCAGGCAGGGATGCCTGCGCTCCCAGGGCGGTCGCCCGGGCGGGCGTATTGCTTATGACCTGACCACGGTGTATAGTCGCGCCCGCAACCCGAGCGCGCTATGCAAAGCCCCGTCTCACGTGTACCGCCCGATAGTAGTCAGCAGTCGCTGCAAGCCACCGCGCCAAAGCTCAAACTCTTGGATCAGGTCCGGCTTGCGCTTCGTTCGCGGCACTACAGCCGCCGGACCGAACAAACCTACTGCCTCTGGATCAAGCGTTTCATTCTCTTTCATAACAAACGGCATCCAGCGGAAATGCGGGAGCCCGAGATCAACGCTTTTCTTACGCACTTGGCTGTGAAAGAACATGTGTCCGCATCAACTCAGAATCAGGCGCTGAGCGCTCTGTTGTTTCTCTATCGATACGTACTCGAGCGTGAGCTTGGCGAGCTAGGGAAAATCATTCGTGCCAGAAAACCCGCGCGGCTGCCGGTTGTGATGACACGCGAGGAGGTGAAGGCAGTTGTGAGCCGGTTGAAGGGCGAGCACTGGTTGATGGGGGCGCTGATGTACGGAACCGGAATGCGCTTGATGGAATGTTTGCGATTACGTGTCAAGGACATCGACTTCGGTTCTAATCAAGTTACAGTTCGCGAGGGCAAAGGGGACAAAGATCGAATTACGATGCTGCCCGAAATTGTCAGAGGAAGACTGAAAGAACATCTCGACCGTGTGAAGAAGATCCACGCGCGTGATCTCGCTGATGGGTATGGCCGAGTGCAGATGCCTTATGCGCTTGCGCGGAAATATCCAAACGCCTCGTCGGAATGGGGTTGGCAGTTCGTGTTTCCGCAAATGAAGCGGTGGGTTAATGCGCGAACCGGAGAGCAAGGGCGGCATCACGTGGACGAATCGATCTTTGGAAAAGCAATTGCCGCTGCGGTGCGTGAAGCCGGGATAGCCAAACACGCGACGTCGCACACGTTCATTCCTTCGCGACGCACCTGCTTGAGGACGGCTACGACATTCGAACCATTCAGGAATTGCTCGGTCACAAAGATGTTCACCCCGTGAGATATTCTGTGCGAGATTACAGATTCCTGGAGGGGGCTATCTCACGGAGTCACCCCGTGAGATAAATGATGTCGGAGTATTACTACGTCTACGTGCTTAGGTCTCTCAAGGATAAACTGTTTTATGTCGGCTTCACTAAGAAACTTCGAACCAGACTTGAAGCTCACAACAAGGGCGTGGTTCCCTCAACTAAGCAACGAGTACCATTAGAACTAGTCTATTGGGAAGGTTGCCTCAATCAGGTCGATGCAACTCGTCGAGAGAAGTATTTGAAGTCGGCCTGGGGGAAGCGATATATAAAGACCAGGCTGCGGAACTATCTCACGGGGTAAAGACGACGATGATTTATACTCACGTCTTGAACCGCGGCGGCAGAGGAGTCAGGAGTCCAGCCGATGCGCTTTGCGTGGATGGGGTCCGGGGTTTTATTCGGTTTCCGAATAAAACCCCGAAGCACTCCAACCTTGCAGCCATATGCGTGAGATGGCAAGGTTTACCGCGATATGCGCGTCGGGTTTTATTCGGAAGCAAACTGAGTCGGAATTTTATTCCGAAACCAGATATACATAGTTAGACCCCTTGCTGGCTAGATTGGGGGCACGATTCAGTGCTTGTTGAATAACTCATGTATTCGGGACATCGGTGAGAGCTGAAAGCGGATTTAGGATTCGTTAACGATCCCTTTCAGCACAGGAGAGCTTGATGAGAGTTTTAGGTTCTGCCACTTTGATTATCCTATGCGTTTTAATGATCGCAGCTAATCCTGCGCAGAAGCGAAAAGCCAAAGATCCTTGCTCACATGCTCAAGCAACCGCGGATATCATTGAATGTGAAGAAAGAGAATATAATAGGGCTGATGCGGAATTGAACAGGGTCTATCGACAGCTAGTCTCGAAACTAGCTGATGAAGGGCATAAAGTAGCATTGAAAAAGGCTCAGCAGGCGTGGATCAAGTACCGAGCTGCTAACTGCGAGTATAAGAGTTATCAAAGTCAGGATATGCGACTTTACCCAGCGGTTAGCACACGCTGTTTAGCCTGGATGATCAAGGAAAGGACAAATGAGTTACGCCAGATGCTGAAAGAGAACTAAGAGAATGCAAAGCGAGACGAGGGAACTGAATGTGGCCGCGGCGCTATGGTGACGGTGTGTGAGCATTGAGACGGGTCTAACTCTGGCATCCAGCGGAGCGCGCCAAAGCAATCTTCTTATCAAACCGGATTTCTCGATGGCACGCCCGCTGATACCAACGTTCGGCGGCTTGCAGCATCGTAAGAACCGAGCCAAGAAAAACAGCCTACTGTTGTTTTCATAATCAGTAAAGGTATTAAGCGCACATTTGCACCTGCATCTGGGGAGGTGGTAGACTCTTACTATGCCACCTATCCAACGACTTATGTGCTAAGCGAAATCACAGAGATCGAAGCGATGGCACGCGGCATGGGTGTCGCTGCTCGTCACTATCTTAATTGCAAAGGAGAAAATCATTATGGCTAAAGGCAATCAAACCGACCGCAGGACCCGCAAGTTTGCTGAGGTTGTTCCACCGCAACCCACGCACTTGGAAAAGTTGAGCAATCGCGGTGCGCCGGCGCCGCCAGACCTGGGGCCTCTCGAACAACTGTTGGGAGTCTGGATCGGACGGGGCACGGGGTGGAACATGATTGCTCTGCCGTTTCAGAAGGCTCCAGCGCCGCCTGCGGGATTTAAGTTCCGAGTGCTGATGAATCAGTACGACGAAGAACTTCGATTCACCTTCGTCGACGATGACGTCCCCAATCGAGGTCTGTCGAGGCCCGGCCAACCCGATTTTGACCAGTTCGTCGTCACGCTCGATTACCAGCAGAAGATCGCACAAGTCGTGGCAGAAGACCGACCTGCCAGCGGCGGCCTCGCGGGTGCGGCCGGGCTGCCGATCCACCACGAACCCGGCCTGTGGTTGTACGAGAAGAATCGCAGGTCCAAGGATGACCAAATCAAGGGTGACAAAGTGACGGAAGTGGAGATCGATGTCGCACGACTTGCATCGATTCCGCACGGAAACTCCGTTCTTGCTCTTGGCAAATCAGCAGTTCATAAAGGCATGCCGGAGATTCCGCCGGTAAGTGGGCTGCCATCGGGTCGCTTCGAGGACGTTCTTACTCCGGACTACGACTTCAGGGATGCCACTAACCCCGACCCGTATCTCGAGCCGTACAAGCATTACATTGACAAACCGTTTATGGGAAACGTCGTGGGTGTGCCTAATTTTCCTGGATTCAGTCCGGCTGACATGAACCAGATTCTTCGTTTCGCGAACCAGGGCGTGAACATTGGTCGGACGACAACTTTGACCGTCGACTCGACTCGGAAGAGCGGCGGGATCACGAATGTTCCATTCTCGGTCCGCGAGGCCGAGCCGGTCAGCATGAAGTCGACGTTTTGGATTCAGGAACTCGCCGAGAAGGATAAAAAGGGGAAACGGAGGTTGCGGCTGCAGTACTCGCAAGTCGTCATGCTGCATTTTTTCCATCCCCGCGAGGATGAGTTCCCGGAGCGAGCCGTCTGGCCGCATATTAGCATCGCCACCCTGGAGAAGATGCCGGCAGACTATGAGCTCGTGCCGGCTTAGTCGGGATCTACTTGCATCCCTTGGGTCGTGATGCTGTTGATTCGCCTTAATGCTAAAACTAATAATGGATGGACGCCTTTAGCCTCAGCTTTACACAATGAGGAAGTGCGAGTGCGCGGCCAGCATAAACAAGTGGCCGAGTTGCTCCGAAAACACGGCGGAGAATAAAAGGCACCAACAGCCGCCGAACAAGGCGCTGCACCCGACCGCCTACAGCTTCGTTCGTCGTTCCTCCTCGCTACGCTTCCGGCGGCGGGTGAGCTTAGTCGTTATGCCGTCTACCTTTCGTCTGCATTAGTGGCCAATATGAATACAGATATAGTCGTCGCGATTATTGGCGGATCGGCAGCGGTCGTCGCAGCAATTATTGGCCTGTTCGCAATTCGCAAACGTGATAGGAACTCACCGAGCGCGACACCGGAGATAGAAGGTCGCAAGAGTCTCGCACGGCGCGTGATTTCTCAAACGACGGCAATGCTCTTCATCGACTTGATGAGATTGTTGTATATAGCCTCGAACGCCAGCGTACGCGAGGCGAATGCCGGAAGGCATCTGGAATTCGTGAATTTTGCGACAGAGCACTTAGACGAGCTGAAAAGTCATTTCTCCCGACTTTCAAATGCACTCGGCACCGACTTAGAAGAACAAAGCTGCGAATTGGAGCGTCAACTATCTTACATGTTGAATGAACTGAAAACTGAGCAGGACCTACGTCATGGATACGATGATTATTTTGAGAAGATGCATAAAATTGGTGGGGAACTCCATAAATTCTGTATGGCTGCCTTAGGCGACTCTTACGAGCGGAGCTTTGAAAGGGTACTCGGGAAAATTGACGAACAATTAACTCGAAAACGCTCGGCAATAAAGAAAGTGGCGCTTGATGAAGTCTGGTCGTTACGATTAGACACTCAGACCAAACTGCTGAAAAGTCGTGAGCTTGGAGAAGCGGGGCTTTATAGTATTAGAGACGACATGACGCACCGAATGGCAATTCAGTACTTCATCGTCGACTACAAAATACTTCGTGAGCTGGCCGCGGCATAACAAATCGTTGGACGCGAGCGGCGGGAGCGCCTCTCGCAACTTGCTTGGTGCGGCGAAGGGTGCTTTGATTTGCGCCGCCGCGTCAACTCAAACGTTGGGCGTCTCACTTTTTGCTTATGCGACGGATATTCACTCGGCTCGCAATCGTACTTCTAATTCTGGTTGCCCTGGTGTGCTCATACGTGGCATGGGCATACGTGAGACGCCCCTTCACCGAAGGCGTGGACAAGCCTATGGCGTACACCATGCTGCGCGACGAAATGGACACGTTTATCTACATCGGCGTCGAACCTGATATTTCGGACAAGACTCTGTGCGCAACATTGAGCCAAGCTGCCGAAGACCACATGAACGACCGCGCCAGAGACCTTTTGGCATCGCAGTTCTTTTACGTCGGTGCGTACCTGGTCCGCGATGGAAAACAAAGTGCTGTTCGGGCGGGCACCTTAACTCGCATGGTTCATGGTCCCAAACGGGCGAATCTGTTGCCGCATTACTTGACCGATCGTTTCAATGTCTCGCTTGACGAAGCGAGGCGTAGTTTGCAATAACGACGACGCCCAACAAATCGTTGGACGCCAGCGGCGGGAGCGTGTTTCTCAACTAACTCGGTGCGGCGAAGGGTGCTTTGAATCGCGCCGCCGCGTCAACTCTGACGTTAGGCGGCTGGGGCTCGCACACAGATGAACACAGTCCCTACGATCGGCGGTGCTCGCGGCGTTTTCGAGATCTTTGTGCCCGGCGTCTTCCTCTTGGCTAACCTGCTCGGTTGCGTGTATGGCTTGTCCTTCACAGACGCTGGGACGCGAGCGTTAATCACCGGCCTTGCCAGCACTCCGTCGCTCACCATTCTCGTGAGTGTTCCCTTCGCGTACCTAGTTGGGGTGATCCTTCGGCTCTTTCGCGCCGACCGTTGCGATCGACTCTCCATGTTGTTTCTGCGATTGATCAAGTCAAAGGCAAGACCCGCCACGGCCGATTGGGCGCGCGATCCATTTCCGTACAATAAGTGGCTCGGTTATGTGGTTCAAAAACGTCTACCAACAGCGGCCGGTGAATTCTATCGATCGATCTGGAAAGATCGCACGGACAAACAGTTCATCAATTTTTGCAAAGTTGTGGTGGCCTGCGGAGATCCAGCTGCGGCTGTCGAGATCTACGTTGCTGAGTCGCTCACCCGCTATATCTCAGGAATGTTCTACGCTTTGCTCCTGGCGACCGTGATGATGCTCGCCCTAGCGGCATCCACCGCGTTTGCCGAGGCTCGTGTTCACGGGCCCGCTCTGTTCTTGACGGCGTTCTACGTGGCAGGCGTCCTTGTTATCTTGAGAAGCTTTCATTTCATTCGAATTAAGGAAGTCGAGACCATTTTCGCAGCGAGTTTCAAGAATCGGGATCTGTTTTGACGTGGGCGGCGCCTAACAGGCGTTGCACCAGACGACCGCAGATGAACTTCGAGCGGCCGCCATCGTAGCACGCAAAGAAATGGGGTCAGGTCTTGCAATCCACGCATTCGAAAAGAACAAAAGGGGTTGGGAGTCGAATCTGGATGACGATCATCGCCTAACCAGCCGATGCAGTTGACCGGGCCGGCATTCTCGCTTTCTCAGGTACGAAGTCGTTGCAGCCGGCCCGGCAACTGATCCGAGGCGTTAGGTTGCGACACGAGGTCGCATGAGTGGCTGTCGTGACTGATTTTTTTCAGGACACGACCTGGTTTTCTGCAATCAGTATCCTACCGGGGTAATCTGCTCCGGGGACAATGTAGCCTCATCGGTAAGGGTGGCAACCTAATCGCGAGAAGCGGTTGCGACTGCTAGCATCAAGGCGGTCGGGAACTAGGATCGAGTGGTATGGTCAACACATCGTGAATCGCTGATAAACGTCGTAACCCGGCAGCAAGCCTAAGATGCTGACGCCTGTCACCAGACAGACAAAGGCTTGGACCAAAAGGTACGTGGCCAAGTTCGGGTGCTCCTAACTCACCCGACGCAGACGTTGTGCCACCGGCGGAGAGGCGAGACCTAACCCACTCGGGCACTCATGCGGAACGTGGTAAGCCCGTAGCTCTCCCTCGTGTGAGACTGTTTCTCACACACGGGAAAGCGAGCCGTAAGGCAAGCCCATGGGACTGCGGGGATGGGACGATGGAGAAAGCGAATGCTGCTCTGTAGTGGAGCAGATAGAGGTTGAGTCTCTGGCAACATCACCTCACGCGAAAGCGGGCTGACTTCCATCTGGTGTCTCGTCACGAGAGAGTCTGACAAACCGACTTAGGAGAGAAAGCAGATGACAGCCACAGTCAAGCTGGTGCGCTCTCCCGCGAAAGCGCGTTGGCATCAGATGAGTATCGTGAAGGCGGTGTTTGAAGTTAAACATCGCCGGGTCCCGTGAGGGGCCTTTCGAGAGGCTTGAGCCGGATGTGGGGAAACCTGCAAGTCCGGTTCTTAGGGGGCTGGGCGGCAGCAATGCCGCTTGGCTACCCGGCCGCCACAGGCAAACGGAGGTTACAGAATGAGTGAAGCTTCGGTCATTGGGTTAGGAGCCATGGGTTCGGCGCTTGGGCGCGCGCTTGTTGGCAGCGGGCATCGCATCACCGTCTGGAATCGAACGACGGAGAAGGCCTCGTCGCTCGTCAGTGATGGGGCGGTCCTAGCCTCAAGTGCGGCGTTGGCAGTTGCCGCGAGCCCGGTCGTCATCGTCTGCGTCGACAACTACGACGTGACGAGAACCATTCTCGGCGCCGACGAAGTCGCCGCGGGCCTCGCAGGCAAGGTGCTGGTGCAGCTGAGCACCGGCACCCCGCAGGAGGCGCGAGACAGCGAAGCGTGGGCGCGCCAACGAGGTGTCGAATACCTGGATGGCGCGATTCTGGCGTTTCCCAACCAGATTGCGACGCCAGACGCGACCATTCTCGTATCGGGCGCGGAGTCCGCGTTCCGCAGAAGTGAGCCGATCCTCAAGATCTTTGCGGAGAACCTGAGTTTCCTCGGGGAGAAGGTGGGGACAGCATCCGCGCTGGACTGCGCAGTGCTGTCTTTCTTCGTTGGGGCTCTCCTGGGTTCCCTTCACGGCGCGCGGATCTGCGAAGCGGAGGGCCTGCGTGTGGATGAATTCGGTTCCTTGCTGGCCGACATCACCCCCGTCCTGGGCGGTGACGTCAAACATCTGGGTGAGACTATTCAGGTGGGCAGGTACGAGAATCCCCAAGCTGCTTTGAAGACCTGGGCGGCAGCCGTAGGACGAATCCTGCAGCAGGCGCGAGAGGCCCAGATCAATTCCGAGTTTCCGGCTTTTGCCTCAGCGCTTTTCCGGAAAGGTATTACCGCAGGCTTTGAAATGGAAGAAGTTGCTTCCCTCATCAAAGTTCTGCGCGCGGACGCCTAACAACTTATGAACAACTTAAGAATTCTTGCGGCGCGCCGTGCGAGTACACTGCCTCACGCGGTCGCGAGCCGCCGCAAAATTCTGGGTTGAACTAAGCCGCCTCCACAAATCCAGGCTTGTATATCAAAGTTCCTCTTCAGCGCCTTGATGAACTGCTTGAGGATGATCCCCTTTTGTTTCTTGCTGGCGGCCTTATAACTCGGAGCAGTCACCCCCGCAACCGATCGCTTCTCCTTCATCGTTAACCCCATTCGCACCTCCCGTAGTTGACTTCTCAGGAGGGTACTTCACTTGCCCTTTCAGGCACTTTTCTTTTATGAGGCAACGAATCGATTTCAGGGCACTCTTTTGATGAGTCAATGCGCGCCCTCGACTTGTTGACGACAGCCTTATACAATGCCGCTCGCTGCGGTCAGGCAGTTGAGCTAAGCAACACCAGGAGGCTCTCATGCTACAAATCAAGCGCGCTCAGACCAGTGACGGAATCCCGGCGACATTAGCTGCCAATCCCGGAGGGTTTCGCCTTCTACTTGTGACATTCGTCTCGATCCTCGTTTTCCTTCCGATACTTGATTCCACCGCGTTCACTCAGCAACCAGCGCAAGACCGCCTGGAACGCTTCCGCAAGATGTCCGTCGACGCCGAAACAAAAGGCTTAGCCGAGCCGTTCAAAGGCATCACGACGAATGGACAAATAGTGCCAGGATTGTTTGGCATTCACTCGACCGGCGTCTCAACCGAACCCGTGCGCAAAGCCGCCGACGCGTTACTTTCGGCCCTCAGCGCCGAGCAGCGCGTTAAGACAATGTTCGCCCTCGATGACCCGGAATGGCGCAAGTGGATGAACCAGAGTTTCTATGTGCGGCAGGGCGTGAGCTTCAAAGAGATGAGCGACCCCCAGCGCGAGGCGGCGTTCGGATTGATGCGCGCGTCGCTCAGCGCCAAAGGGCTGAAGCAAACGCGCGATATCATGCGGCTCAATCATACGCTGGGCGAGTTGAACAACAACGATTTCGAAGCATACGGCGAATGGCTCTACAACCTCACGGTGATGGGCAAGCCTTCTGCAAAAGAGCCGTGGGGCTGGCAGTTGGATGGGCACCACGCGATCATCAATTACCTGGTCCTTGGCGATCAGGTGGTGATGACACCGTTCTTCGCCGGGTCGGAGCCGGTGACCGCCACGTCAGGCAAGTACAAAGGCACCACTATTCTCCAGGACGAGCAAAACAGGGGGCTGGCCATGATCGGCCTGCTGACCGATGACCAACGGAAGAAGGCGATTCTCCAGATCTCGAAGACGGGAAACAACAACCTCACCGAAGCGTTCAAGGACAACGTCGTTCTGGATTACGCCGGAGTTCGCGTGTCTGAGCTTTCGACTGCGCAACGGAAACAGTTGCTTGATCTAATCGCGCTCTACGTAGACAACATGGACAAAGGCCACGCGCGAGTGAAGATGGACGAGGTCCGCCGGCATCTGGACAACACATGGTTCGCGTGGATAGGCGGCACCGATTCAACGAGCGTCTTCTACTATCGCATTCACAGTCCCGTAATCCTCATCGAGTTTGACCATCAACTGCCGGCCAACCTTAGACATTTAGCCAAGGAACCGCGTCTGCCTAACCACGAGCACATTCACGTCGTGGTGCGCACGCCAAACGGGAACGACTACGGCAAGGACTTGCTCCGTCAGCATCATCAGCAGCACAGGCATGGCGGCTGAAAGACCTCGGAGAGATCCTTATGATCTGGCAGGCTGCTGAAAACTAACTGTCGCCACTAAAGCACGAAGGCACCAAGGAGCACAAAGCCCACAACATATGTGCATGCCCTTGGTGCAGCTTCCTGTCTTTGGGCCTTAGTGGCGAGCGGCTCTTTCAGCTGTCCCGCCAAACGCGACCACCTTCTGCTGGAGTCATTCAACGTGAGCCAAACATACCCAGGCGGCGAGTCTCAACCAGCCGCGAGCCAACCGAAGCGGGACGCCCTTAGCGGTCTCCGCCGTATACTGCTCGCCGTCTTTCTTGTAGGGCTCCTTGGCACTGGAACCGATCTAATTCTCCTGGAACACTTCGAGGACCGGCTACAATTCATTCCCCTCATTCTCCTCGGGCTGGGGTTCGTCGTGCTCGCGTGGCACGTCATCCATCGAGGGCGTGCGAGCGTGAGGGCGTTCCAGGTGTTAATGTTCCTGTTTCTGATCGGCGGTCTTGTCGGCTTAGTGCTTCACTATCGGGGAAGCATGGAGTTCCAATTGGAGGTCAACCCTGACCTGAGCGGACTCGAGTTGTTCTTGAAGACAATCAGGGCGAAAGCGCCGCCTGCGCTAGGGCCGGGTGCAATGATATACTTGGGACTCGTGGGTTTGGCTTACGCATATCGCTATCCGGTGTCGGGCAGACCGCCCATCACCAAAACCACAAGCACGGGAGAGTGACATGAATCGAAAGAGTTCGTTGCTGTTTGCCGCGGTGGCTTCGATTGCGCTCGCGGTGAGCTTAACCATAAACGTCCAAGGCCAGGTAGGTAAGTCTCTTGGTCTCATCGATGCGAACTCTGCGGCCGAGAAGGACCTGCTGGCGCTGCCTCATATGACTCCGGCCATCGTGAAGGGCATCATCGAGAAGCGACCCTTCATTAGCATCCTGGACCTGCACGCATTTCTGCTCAGCCAGTCGCTAACCTCGCAACAAGCCGCGGAGTTCTACGGGAAGGCCTTCGTCCACATCAATCTCAACATTGCGACGAGCGAAGAGATTGTGCTGATTCCCCGGGCCGGCAAAAAGATGGCGCACGAGTTCGCCGAGTACCGCCCGTGGAGGAGCTTCGTTCAGTTCAACAAAGAGATCGGAAAATACGTCGGCCCCGCCGAGACGGCGCGGCTCGCCCAGTACGGTTTCATTCCGATCAATCTGAATACTGCGAGTGACGAGGATATTTTGAGCATCCCAGGTCTCGGCCCGCGTATGCTGCGCGAGTTCAAGGAATACCGCCCGTACAGGACGATCGAGCAGTTCCGCAAGGAGATTGGAAAATATGTTGGAGCGAAGGAAGTCGCGCGCCTCGAACGCTACGTGACGATTCAGTGACGTCCATTGGATCAGAGCACTCACTTCGAACCGGCAACGATCAGCAAAGCACGTGGTGCGTAATCCAATTCTCCACGAACCCTCCGTCCTATTCCTGATCCCTGGAGATATTCAGCGGCAGACCGGGGGTTCCTTTTACAACAGAAAGCTGGCCGAGAGCCTAACCGAACGAGGCTTTCGGCTGGAGCTGGTAACGCTTCCGGACCTGCCCTATTTTGCCGGCGTTGTCGCGGGTGTGGTTATTGCTCCGCTGCTGTTGCTTCGACTCGCGAGGCGGAAGTATGACGTTGTGATCGTGGATGGATGGGCTCATCCTACCACACTCCTCTTCAATAGTGCGTGTTGGCTTAGCGGCAGGGTGCGGCTCGTCATCATAGTTCACCAGGTCAGGTGGCGCGCAATGAAGCTGCCCCTCAGGTTCGTAGTGCGATTGGTTGAGCAGGTTACTTTGCGGTCTGCTCAACTGATAGTGACGGTGAGCGCCTTTATCAGCGGCGAAGTCGAACGACTAGCCGGGAGCAGCGAGCGGATAGTACTTGCGCCTCCTGGCTCGGCTCCTCCCTCGGGTGCACGTTGCGAACGAGGGGAGACAGGAACCCTCCCGCTACGGCTCCTGTTTGTCGGGAACTGCACACGGCTCAAAGGGCTCGATCATTTGATTGAAGCGTTGAGGTTGCTTCGGGACCTACCACTCAGACTCGACGTGGTCGGCGACGTGAGTTTTGACCCCCTCTACCATAAGGAGCTGGTGCGACAGACAAAAGCCTTAGGTGTGAGCGAAAGAGTTACCTTTCACGGGGCAGTATCTCACGAGGAACTGGGCCACTTTTATTCGCAAGCCGACATATTCACTTTCCCGTCGTTGTATGAGGGTTTCGGCATTGTATTGGCCGAGGCGATGCACGCGGGGCTGGCAATCGTTGCAACTCGCACGGGGCCGGTGAATGAGATCGTTCGCGAAGGTGAGAATGCTCTGATTGTGCCGCCCGCGGATTCCGCGGCTCTCGCCAGCGCCATAAGAAGGCTCGCGGCTGACGCCACCATGAGACAGAGCTTCGGCCGCCGCAGTCTAGAGCTGGCCGGTTCGCTTCCTACCTGGAGACAGACCTGCGATAGTGTCTGTAACCAGATCGCCATCATGATTCGAACGACTCCCGGTACGAAGCAAACGACGAAGACGATTCCCACACGGTAACCTTGAGTCCTTCTACGCCGTCCGCGCGCACGACTGGAGCCAGTTTCTTGAAGATGTACCGCGCCACGGCCTCTGCTGTCGTGTTCGTTCCGGCAAGCTCTGCAACCTCGTTGAGATTGCGATAGTGGAGACGCTCGAGCACCGCACTCAGCTCAGCGCGAAGCCGCCCGATGTCATAGAATGTGCCGGTTGAGTCGATCTCGCGGGCCTCAGCCCTGACCTCCACCTTGTAAGTATGCCCGTGAAGCTGCGTCGCCGGACCGAAGTCGCCGGTTAGCGAGTGTGCGGCTTCAAACTCACCGGTAACACCTATCTCAAATATCTGCATAGAGCCTCGCCGAATCCTTTTGGTAGCCCTTGTAATCCAGAACAACCTGTAAGACCTCGCCGGGCTGTTCGTCGATCAGATGGTAAGCTTCAGCGGCTCGATCGAAGGGCAGCACGTGACTGATCAATTCATCCAGCAACAATTCACTCAGGTACTTGACCGCCATCTCGCGCCGGCGAAGGATGGTCCACCTCGGTGTGAGCGATGGATCAAGATTTGACACCTGGGAGCTTTTCAGGGTCAAACGCTTGCGATGAAAATCGGTTCCCAGGGCCAGGTCGGCTCGCTTGGTGCCGTACCACGAGACGACCACAACCCGCCCCTCGGCAGCCGCCACCTTGACTGCATCATCCAGAGCATGCGGTTGCCCGCTTGCCTCGATCACCACATCGGCTCCCGTACCTCCTGTAATAGCGGCCACGCGCTCGGCAAGACTTTCCGCTGAGGGGTCAAGAGCCAGATCTGCGCCGGCCGATAGCGACAATCGCCGGCGCTTCTCATACAAATCACTGGTGACGACGAGGCTGGCGCCCGCTCGTCGCGTCAGTTGGGTTATCAGCAAACCAACAACGCCCTGACCGATCACGACCACCCTTTCGCCCAGGCGAGGCGCAGCGTCAAGCAATGCATTCAGAGCGGTCTCGACGTTGGCCGCAAAGATGCCGATGCGCGGACCCAGTTCCGGAGGAAGCCTGATCACCACCGTCGCGGGAATCGTGTAACAGGTTTCGTGCGGATTGAACGCAAAAACCAGGTCTTCCTCCGCCAGTTCGCTGATGCCGCTCCCGACATCAACGACTCGACCGACGCTTGCGTAGCCATACTTGACGGGAAAGCTGAAGGTGCCTTGAAGCGTAGGAAGAGTAGAGTCGAGCGAGAGTTCCGGGGGAACTTCGCCGCGATAGACCATCATCTCGCTGCCGTGGCTTATGCCGGACACGAGTGTCTGGATGCGGACTTCGCCTGGACCCGGAGGCCTTACGCTTGAGGCACGTAGCTCGACGTTCCTTGGAGATGCGAACCAGACCGAGACCGCCGGGCACTCTCGATCGAATTCCGAAGACATTGCGACTCCCCTCCTGAGGAGATGGTTTTTACTAACCGATCCTGGCACGGCGTATGAAAAAAATTCACAAGCGCCCGAGCAGGAGGAAAAAACTACATTGTTTCCCCGATCGTTTTCCTCAATGAGTTTTAGTCAACTCCCTGAAGTGGTTAGCTTAACTCGATTTTTGAATCGCTGCACGGTGGTTGCACGCTTTTTCAACGGATGATCCGGTTCCAAGTCAATGTAGTTGCTCTGAATTCGCCCCCTGTACGCTGTCGGCGTAACGCCGAAGCCTGGGATCTCCGCTTAGCCCCGGCGTCTGCGGCAATACTCGAACCGAATCTGTATCCAACCTTTGATAGGCCGAGCCGGCTTTATTCTCCAGTGAAGAGGACGGTCTCCAATCCAAGCGAAACCAATTTCAGCCCTGTTGCGGGCTGTCGGAGGATATTATGAAAAAACTGTCGAAGCTTAGTCCCCTCGTGGTGTTATTCGTAGCGTTAGCCGTTCCGGTTGCCGCACAGCAGAACTCCGGTTCAAGCCGCGGCACTACGCAGGTCGCGTCCGGTGCGAAGATGAAGGTAAAAGGCATGATCCTCAAGCGCGACGACCAGGGTTTTAGACTGCGCGACATGGCCGGATCCGAATTGACCGTGCGCCTTGCCAGCAACGCAAAGATAGAAGAGAAGAAGGGCAACCCGTTCCGCAGCAGCAAGAAGTTTAGTGAGGCCCAGTTGGTCCGCGGTCTTTATGTCGAGGTCGAAGGACGCGGAGACTCATCGGGCGCTCTGGTCGCCGACAAGATCAAGCTTTCCGATAACGATCTTAGAGTTGCTCTCGCGGTAGATTCGACGGTAGTGCCAGTTGAAAACCGGCTTGGCGAGGCTGAGGAACGCGTCGCCCGAACCGAGCAGAACGCCCAGCGGCTCTCAGGTCAGCTTGACGAGTTGACTCAGGTTGCCAATCTCGCGAAGGGCGGAGCGGCAGCGGCCCAGGAAACAGCAGAAATCGCCGTCGACGGCGTCAACAGGACTAACGATCGCATCTCGTCTCTGGATGAGTACGAAGTGCGAAAGAGCGAGAGCATTAACTTCAAAGTCGGCAGCGCAGTGTTGTCACCCGAAGCCAAGTCTATACTTAACGCCATCGCGACTCAGGCAAAGACCGAGAAGGGATTCGTGATCGAGGTCCGCGGTTTCGCTTCAGCGGATGGCTCCGAAAACTCAAATCGTGTTCTTAGCCAGCGACGAGCCGAGGCGGTCTTGCAGTACCTTGCGGAAAATCACGACATTCCGCTGCGCAGGATAGTACTGCCGTTCGGATATGGCGAGGCCATGCCGATCGCCGATAATTCCACTCGCGACGGGCGCAAACAGAATCGGCGCGTCCAGGTTTCGATTCTGATCAGCAAGGGTCTGACGAACCCGGTGAACGTCAATCGCTCTGTGATCTCGACCCGGAAGCGGTAGCATCCACAAGGCGGAGAAAGAAGAGGCGTGACCCTGAATTCGGAGCGGCCTTCGAGTTTAGGTCACGCCTCAATAACGTTCGACAAGTCCAGTTTGTCGCTTCGGTCCGCTTGCTGCTGAGACCCGCGACAAACCGAAGTTTGCCGGACGCCTTGATTCGATTTTGAGTCTGACTGTAATCGAGAGGGGTGGGACTTGCCTCTATCATCGCTAATCACATCTCTGGCGCTGTTGGCGAGCCTGGCTATGCCCCTGCCCATACCCAGCGATCGGGTGATCGCCCTCCAGTCGCCGACTCAAACTCGCCCCGCGCAGAAACCGCCACAAGATCACGACGAAGCCATTCGTTTGACCTCTCGACTGGTCACCGTGCCGCTGTCCGCGTCGAATGCTGCGGGGAAGCCAGTCCGCGATCTCAGCGTTCAGGATTTTGTGATCGAGGAAGCCGGGCGACCGCAAACCCTCATCTCTTTAGGTGAACCGGGGAACGTGCCTACCGAGATCGCCCTCCTTTTCGACATCTCAGGCAGCATTCACGCTCAGTTCACCTTCGAGCAACAAGCGGCAGTCCGCTTCATCAAACAAGTGCTCAAACCGGCCGATGCGGTGTCTGTATTTTCAATTGGCATCAAGCCGAAGCTGATAAAGGCGCGCACCATAAACGGTGAAGAGGCTACCAGCGGTCTGATGTCCATCGAGCCCGTGAAGGAACCTACGGCCTTCTTCGATACGGTGGTCGAGGCGGCGCTCTACCTCGGCAAGACCGCCGACGCCGGTAGCAGGCGCGTGATTGTTGTTATCTCCGATGGTGAAGAAAACTATAGCGAGCGTTATCAGCTCGCCGATGCGCTCCGAGAATTGCAAAAGAACGATTGCCTTTTCTATTCAATCAACCCGAGCGGTTCTGCGTTGAGCCTGAACCAGGTGAGCGTGAGAGGTCAGAGATTTATGGAATCAATGTCAGCGCAAACCGGCGGGAAGGCTTTCGTTCCCGAAAAGATCACCGATCTCGAAGCGGTGTTCCATCAAATCGCAGAGGAGCTTCAAGCTCAATACTTGTTGGGCTACTACTCGACTGACGAGCGGGCGGACGGAGGATTCAGGCCGATCACCGTGCGCGCGCCAAAGCGCCCGGACCTGCGCGTACGCGCTCGCCAGGGCTACTATGCTCCGAGTTCAAAATGAGTGCGGGTACGCCTTCAGTGTTGCCGTTGATCCAAGAGTTCCCCGCCCCCTCTCATTAGGCTCGTAAGGAGTTCCCTTTGTGGCAAAGTTCCCGCTAGCCAGCTAGCCGGCTGCTGACCGACCTTCTAGCCCAAGCATTCCGTCTTGATTCAGGAATGCTTTTCCGCCAGCCCAGGCGTTCACGCCTGGGTCACGCGTGCCGACCGATCAGATAGCCCGGTTCACCGGGCTTTGGTTTGGCCTTCAGGCAATTCTTCGTGGCAGGATTCGACATTCATAAGCTAAAGCTGTGTGGGAAGCCCGTGAACGGGGCTAACCTGATCCATCCCCACACGCAACCCAGGCGTGAACGCCTGGGCTAATGGAAAACCGAAGGCGAACGTGAAGGCCTGGGCTACGGGAAAACCGTGCATCATTCAGCTTGTCGCACGCTTCCAGGTTGTCGCACGCTCTTCGCCATCGGTTATTGATAGCGGAACGGCAAGGGAGAGCTATTTCAGGGCGCCCGGCTTTTAGCTTCTCAATCTGATCTGAGTTGGTTTTTCAGCAGCCTGCTACCCAAATTCTGTCTTTTGACCGACAGTCTTAATCATTCTGACTGTACAATCTCCATCGAATAGCGTTAAGTTCGCATCCCGCGTTGAGACAGCTTCACTCAATGACGCCGAAGCAAAAAGGACCAGACAGATGAGACGAATATTGAACACCGCAGTCATCGCCCTGACGTTCCTTGCGAGCGTTGCCGTTGGACAAAAGCCGACTCCGTCCTCGGTCTACTATCCGCCGGCCGGGGATAACTGGCAGCGCCGGACGGCCGCCGAAGCCGGTTTTGATCCCGCGCTGCTCGATGAGGCAGTCGCGTTCGCCAGGACCCGGGAGTCGAGAATGCCACGCGACTTCTCGACTCAGGTGCAGACCTTCGGCGCATTGCTCGGACCGATACCCAAAGATCGCGCCGAAACAAACGGCATCATTCTTCGTCACGGCTACATCGTCGCCGAGTGGGGCGACACTCGGCACATCGATCCCACCTACAGCGTCGCAAAGAGCTTTCTCTCCACAGTGCTAGGACTCACGATCGATCGCGGAATGATCAAGAACGTTGACGATCCGGTCCGCAAATACATCAAAGACGGCGGCTATGACTCGCCGCACAATTCGAAGATCACCTGGCGTCATCACGCCAGCCAGACGAGTGAATGGGAAGGCGCGATGTTTGGCAAGTCGCACGATTTCATCGGCGTCGAGCAGTTCGGCAACGGTCGTCGCCAGCCTCGCGAGCTGAAGAAGCCCGGCGAGTTCTACGAATACAACGACGTGCGCATCAACCGCTTCTCAATGTCACTGCTGCGTCTGTGGCAGCGGCCGCTTCCCGAAGTTATCAAACAATACGTGATGGATCCGATTGGAGCTTCAACGACGTGGCAATATCACGGCTACAACAACTCCGAGGTGATGATCGACGGCAAAAAGATGACTTCGGTGAGCGGAGGCACGCGTTGGGGCGGTGGCTTGTGGATCAGCACTCGCGATGAAGCTCGCTTCGGCTACTTGTTCTTGCGTCGCGGCAAGTGGGGCAACAAACAGATTGTCTCAGAGAAGTGGGTTCGGATGGCAACAATGCCCGGAGCCCTCGGGCCGGACTACGGATTCCTGTGGTGGCTGAACACGAAGGGAAAACAATGGCCGTCAGCGCCCGCTTCGAGCTTTGCCGCGGTGGGCGCCGGCTCGAACACGATCTGGATAGACGCCGACCACGATATTGTAGTCGTCTGGCGCTGGCATCAAGGGAACGGCGACGAGCTGTTCAAGCGCGTCTTAGCAGCAATCAAGACAAACTAGCAAGCTATGGCTGTGCTATGGCTGTGCACTGCTCGGAGGGTTGCTATAGACCGAGATTGCGTATCGCATTTCCTCATCCACGTACAGGTTGAGTATCCTGGCGGCGGTATGCCATTCTTCAGCATCAAGCCCGCCCGGTTCGGCTAGTGAGATCTCCAACAGATAATCGAGTAGCGTGATTCGCAACAGCGATAGTTCGCGTACCAGATCGCGCCCCTTGTAGCCCTGATGAAACCGAGTATAAACGTTGACCTGGGCCTCATTCACATTTCGAACGCCGGGCGTTTCGCCTTTGCGTATCAGCGAGCAAATCTCCTCGAGGATTGCTGGCACGTGGTCTATCAACTCGGGCTGAGTTAGAATATCGTCTGATTCAATTCGCGGATCCTTACGTACGGCCACCAACCAAGCCCCAATAAGCTGGTCGATGCAACCTTGAATTTTATCCGCTATCGCCGCCTGGCTCATAAATGTTTATGTCACTCTAGCGCACATCGCCGATGTACCCTGCTCCAGGCAATCCTCGAACTCCATGCCTTGAGTTTCTTTTACGAAAGCGAGAAATCCAAAGATATTTGCGACTGCTTCATCATCAAAACCCACTTGCTTCAGTAACACCTGGTCGGCTCGAAATGAAAACGGGTAAGGCAGAGTCTCGTATCTGTATTGTCCGCTGTCAAACATCACCTGGATCATGTTATAGAAGTCTTTCAAAACCATGAACGACGTAATGAGGCAATTATAATGGCGCCTACTGGCGCGTGTGAGAAGTAGAATGTAGTCTTCGTTGTAATCCTTAGCAAACCTGACGAATTCTTCTTGAGAGATCATTGTCCCTTCCTTTTACCGCGCGTCACGCGCTTAGATGTAGCTCCCGAGAAGTCCACTATGCTTCATCATAGGTGGAGGCTTCTCGTTTTATCAAGCTGGGGCGTAAACGCTACTGCTCAATGCGACACGTCTCTTCGCGAGAACAGAACGTAAGCCAGCGAGAAACCCAAACCCGCGATGCCTGCCAGCACCAGGAGGTTTTTCGCCGGCAGCGCATTGCCCATAAGCAATTCGAACGGACTGTAGTACCGAAACGGCGATAGCCACGCGATTTGCTCTGCAGGTGTCCACGCGCGTGCGACGTAATCCAAAAGAAACATCGTCAGCGCGAGCAACCCCGCAAGCCCGCCCGCGACGCTCCTCCGTCTAGCCGCCGAGCCGATAGCCATCGCTACTGCGTTCCAGCACAGCATCAACACGCCCAGGTTCATCACCAGGCGAAGGATCAGGCTTGGCGCGGGCCACGCAGCTTCCTTCGGAGCAAGGCCGTTCAGCCCCGCCCAGGTTCCTAACATCATCATCCCAAGCACCGCCACCGTGCAGATCATCATTACGATGATCGACCGAGTAATTATCCAATGACGAGCAAGCGGGCGCGACAGAATCAAATCCATAAAGCCAGTCTCTATCTCTGATGTCGGCATCGTGCCAATGGCTATCGCTAGCCCCACCAGCGAGCCCATCACCGCCAGATGGAAATATCCCACACAAACAATTCCGCTGAATGACATCAAGCCTGTGAACGACGGTCCCATCACTTCACGGACGAATGGCGGCATAAGCTCGCCCAACTGCTCGAATGAGCCGGACCCCTGAATTGATCGCGCGACGACGATCAGAAACACTTGAAACACCGCAAGCAATACCGCCATCGCGACGACCAGTGTTCGAACTCGCTTTAGAGAATGAGCCAGCAGGATCAACGGGCGTTTCATAGCGCGCCTTCTCGATAATATTTGATGA
Source organism: Acidobacteriota bacterium (assembly GCA_038040455.1). Lineage (GTDB taxonomy): Bacteria > Acidobacteriota > Blastocatellia > UBA7656 > UBA7656 > Onstottus_A. The sequence continues at coordinate 43,705 of JBBPIH010000018.1, read as the reverse complement.
GCACGTCTTCGAGTCGTGCTTCTTCGACTTCGATGTCCTTCACCGGCAGCGAGGCCAGTAAACCAAGAAGGGGCCCGAGCACGCCTTCGACTCGCAAACTCCACACGCGCCGCTTGAGTTCTACGATCTCGTGACCGGGCGGCAATGTTTGATTGAGCTTCACGTCCTCGGCGAATAACACGCGCACGCGGCGAGGCGCCAGCCTTCGGATTTCATCGACCGTCGCCAGCAGCGCGAGCTCGCCTTTGCGCAGCAACGCTACTCGATCACACACGCGCGCGACTTCTGAGAGCACGTGCGACGACATGAAAACCGTCCGGCCTCGCCGCTTGAGGTCCGCCAGCAATTCATAAAAGGATTCCTGCATCAACGGATCTAGCCCTTCGGTGGGTTCATCGAGAATCAACAGCGGAGGATCGGCTTGAAGCGCTTGAAGCAGTCCGAGCTTGCGCTTCATGCCGGTGCTGTACTCTCGAAGCCTTCGGCGCAGGACTGTATCGGGCAGCTCCAATCGCTCTTGAAGCTCCCGCCGGTACTGCTCATCAGGCTGCTGCCGGCCAAGCCCTGCCAAAAAATCCAGAACCGCACGGCCCGTTAGATCAGAGTAGAACCCCAGCTCACCGGGCAGATATCCGGTAAGCGAGCGCGCGCGAAGACCGTCCGTTTGGCAATCGTGACCGAGGATGGAGGCTCTGCCGCTAGTCGGGCGAAGCAGATCGAGCAGTATGCGAATCGTTGTAGACTTTCCCGCGCCGTTCAGCCCAAGAAATCCGAGTATCTCTCCGTGATCGACTTCAAGGTCAAGACCGCTGACCGCAGTGAGTCTTCCATAGCGTTTTGTTATTTCGCGAATTGAGATGGCCGAGTGCGCTGTGCCGTTTGACCCCACGCTTCGCATTCTAAATCGAAGGAAACTCGCACGCCAGAAAATCGAGTGGACTTCTGATCTTCCGATCACTGACTCCTGGCTTCTGATTTTTCCCTTCGCTCTTCGGCGCTGCCCTTTGGTCGAGTAACAGCAGTCCTGTAAGGGCGGTCCTAGGTGGCCGCCCCTTCCCGCGCGGTGGAATCATTCTCGCGTTTGGCTTGGAAGACGGGACGCCAATCAAGATTCGAATCACCAGAACTATTTCCTCAGCCGATGCGAAGGTCGATGAGAAGATCGACTTCGAGGTGCTTGAGGAGACAAAGATCGGTGATGTTGTGGTGATTCCGCGCGGTGGTATCGCATGGGGCACTGTTACAGAGGCTCAACCGAAACGCAGAATGGGACGGGCAGGAAAACTACACGTGAACATTGACGCGGTTCGTCTCGTGACAGGCGAGAAGGCAGCGCTTCGTGCGGTTAAAGAAATGAAGGGCGGCGGCAACACCGGGAAGATGACAGGCGCAATCGTCGCCACCAGCATTGTGTTCTTCCGCGCAGCGCCACTCTTCTTGTTCATGCACGGAAAAGACATAAGCATACCGAAGGGAACGGAAATAACCGCCTCCATCAACGGGGAAGCATCGCTCGATCCCGCGAAGTTCACCGCGAAGATTGTGAATAATGAACCTTCTACGGAAGTCGTAACTCTGCCGGCAGCCTTCGAGCCTTCAATCATCGGCATCAAATCGACCCCCGATGGTGCAGACATCACGGTTGACGGGAAGTTCGTTGGCAGCACACCATCCACGTTGCGATTGACCATCGGCGACCACTCGATAACCATCGAGAAGTCCGGTTTCAAAGCCTGGACACGCACAATGACTGTTAGCCCTGCCGGCAATGTGAGCATTGAGGCAACGTTGGAGAAGCTTCCGTAACAGGGTCGTAACTACCAGTTTCAAGAGATCTCTTCTTGCAACAGTCAAGGGATGGTGCTTGCTAGGCGCTAGCGCAGTATCAAAGCTGGACGATGCTGGGGAAGTGTGTGCATCGAGTACTCGTAGAGCTGCACCGGCGGATTCAAGAGGTCAGACGTTGCAATGGACTTTGGCGGGCCGTTCGCCTCTCGCGTCCTGTTCTCGCAAGCCCGCGTATGCGGGCGACAGCATGTAGCCCAGGGCAAGTCCGCGCAGCCCTGGGTCTGATGCCGCCCCAATCTCGCAAGCCCGCGTATGCGGGCGACAGCGTGTAGCCCAGGGCAAGTCCGCGCAGCCCTGGGTCTGATGCCGCCCCAATCTCGCA
>JBBPIH010000018.1:0-41435 GCA_038040455.1 Acidobacteriota bacterium | reverse complement strand
AGCCCGCATATGCGGGCGACAGCGTGTAGCCCAGTCCCCGGCGCGAGCACCTTTTTTACAATACGCTTTCGCCCGCTGCGCGGGCTCGCGGCATAAGCTGCGCTGCCAGTTCCCAGGGCTGCGCGGACTTGCCCTGGGCTACACGATGTCGCCCGCTACGGGCTCGCGGCATAACTCACGGGCTCGCAGCATAATGCGACCCTATTTCCTCTTTCGCACCTCAGCCACCACCAACTTCGCCTCCTGCCCGGCGGCCGCCGATAAGCTTGCATCTTCAGATCCATCTTCCCTGGCTGTCGCCGCCGAGACCAATTGCGGGGTTGAGTTGCCCACCGGGAACAGTCTGAAATCAAGGCGCGATTCCACTCTCTCCTTCAGTCCGCCAATTCCGGTTGCTCGACCCAGCACGCCGCCAGCCTTACCCGACGTCTTCAACAACGTGATGTCGGTGTAGAGGATGTAATCACACGCCTTCCGCCTGGCCTCGGCTTCAATCTCCGCCGGGGTGCGCGCGTCGAGCGGTACCGCATCGATATCTGACTCGATTATTCCGCCGATAAGCCTGCTCCGCACCATATCCAGCGAAGGCGAACGGTCAGTTCTGTTCGCAACCCAAACCACTCCGACTCTAAGAGTGCCGGGACGCTTGGTTGTCGCAGGCGAGACCATGCTGTCGGCTGGCGGTTGGGTCGCCGGCACGCCGCTGGTGATCGGTTCGACCGTGGGCATTCCCATCAGTGCCTGATAGTCCTTCGCTTCCGTGTAGCCGGCCGGCACTTCGAACAACGACGCCTCCAGCGGCGTGGTCGTTAGTTCCACGACTTCCGTGGTCGAAGTGGATGTCTGTCCTCCATCGAGGTAGATAGTCGTGGTCACAAAAAGCGGATATCCCAACTTGCCCGTGCCGGACTTCTTGAAACGGACCTCGTCCTTGCAATCGGGCCTGATGCCCTGCGATACCGAGGCAACCGAAGCCCCGTCCATGTCACAGTTGAAGCTGAAGTCGAGATCGATGTACCAGCCGTCGGTTTCCATTCGAAACCGGGACGGATTGCAAGCGTCCGGGCTGGACTCGACGGTCATCGAAGTCTTGATGTGACGCGCCGTGAATCCGAACATCTTTTTGCGCTCGCCGGTGTCGTTGATAGCAGAGATGTAAGTCACCACTCCGCCGCGCCGGGTCGTAGTCGGCTGGCTCGGGGTCGCAGGTTGTTTTTCAGCGGGTGTAGTAGTGGACGACGCGGTGGCCATCGGCGTGACCATGTAGGTCCGGGCCTTGTCGTTGATTTGAACGGTCCGCTTCAGATCACACTGAGTTAAGGTGACCATCTCGAAGCTGCCGTAGCTCTGGTTGGAGCGTTGGCGTGCGCCCTTGATGTAGATCGTGCCTTCGCTGGTATTACCCGGCGAAGTGTTCTTGGTTTTCAACTTGATGTCGGCCGAGGCGGAACTGGCCGCCACGAGCGACAGGATTAATGCGAATATGTGCGTTACCCATTTCCTTTGCATGAAAAACCTCCTTGTTCGAATGATGAAATTGGTTACCGCTCGTTTGTAACAGGGTACGAACGAAGGCGTATCCGCGCAAATCCGCCGAATCAGTGTCATCCGTGGTCTATGCGGCGCTGGCAATGCAATTCTTACGAGCTCATAGACCGCGGATGACACGGATTTGACGGATTCGCACGGATTTCGTACCCATTTGCTCGATAGCGAAATGTCTGTTACAGATCACTAGTTCGTCGCTTGGAGCATCACGTTGACTCTCTTATCCGCCCTTCGAAATCAAAACACCCGACTCACTGTGGCCGACGGCCGAACTGACCGCCCCGACCGCCGAAGGCATGATTTGCTGAATCTATCGACGTCACCCCAAGCACTCCTCTCACCATTGTGAGCTTTGCAAGGATTCGCGGTTCGGCCAGCAGAAACTTATCCGTCATCATCTGAGCTTTCTCGAAATCGATCCTGGCAAGCGAAGCCAGCTCCCTGCCGTATCGCATCACCATCCCCGTCAACGAGCCGCCATTCTGCAGGGGCAGCTCGCCTTCCTTGAAGATGTTTACCTCAAACCCGCTCAGCATCGCGGCTGCCGAAAGAAGCTCGTTGAGCAGGTTGATGCCCGGCTCCAACGTCTCGAAGCTGCGCGACGGGTCCAGCGCGGCGAAGGCGTGAGCGACGTTTAGCTGAGCCTCCAACTGACCGTAGTTGGTCGCCCGGCGCGACACCAGCCCACGCGCATCATCAAGAAGCTGAAGAGCAAGCTTGGGGCTTTCGGCCCCGAGAGTGTTGGCAAACTGCAGCAGCAGCGCAACGCGCTCGTCGTCTGATTGAGCGCTCGCAAGCGTGCGGCGTATTTCATCCATCTTGTTCGGTGACGCCGAACTGGTCGCTTGTCGTAGGTCTAATGTGCGCAGCATATTGTCACGCGCCGTTCCTTCGAGGTGTTGATTGGCTATTTCGCGGGCGCGATCCGGTTTGCCTTCGTTGAGCGCTTTGAGCGCCGCCATCTGATACATCCGATTCTGCACGCCCTGAGGCGCGGATGCAGCCGCAGCAATCAGGCTGTCCGACGTTCCTTGCTCCATCAGGTTGGCCATCTGGCCGAATGCAGCGCGCTGGTTGTTTCCCATGCCGACTTCAGTCAGCTTCTGGCGCAGGGCCAGACTGCGCTCGGGCAAAAGCTGGTCGACCTGCGGCTGCAGATTCTGCAACCCCATCAGCAACATTCGCGCGTTGGACTGAGCGATGTCTGCCTCACTTCGCGGAGCTGTGGCGGCACCCGCACCGGGGTTGTTAGGTCTGCCGCGAAAGCCTCCTTGCCCGCCGCGCCCGGCCGCGTTTTGCGGCGCCGGCGTGGCCTTGAGCGCCGCGGTTATCGCTGCCGCCATCACATCGCGAAATGCCGGCTCGGCCAGGAACTGGTCAGAATTCGCCGCTACTGCTTGCGAGCCGTCACCCGACTTTTTATCCGGGCGAGGTCCCGGGCGCAATAGAGTCAACGAGAGCCGGGTGGCATCCGGCTTGGCAAGCAACTCCTCTGGTTGCAATCTTTTGACTAACTGTTCTGAGAGCTTCGTCGCCGAATCAGCATCTTTGGCTTGAAGCTGCGAAAGCACTTTGGGAAGGGATGAGGGATACTCACCCTTATCGAGCCACCCCTGGGCGTTCTTGAGCGCGGTCTTCGGATCGTTGGCCGCTATCGCCGCAACAAGGCTCTGCTCGAGACTCGTTTGTGAGTCTTGCTGCCTTCCACCCGGACCGCTCGTGGGCGGCGCCGGCATTGTCTGTAACAGTTGATATGCGAGCTCGCCGTTATGCCGGGCTGCCGTAGTCACAAGCTGCTGCCGCAACTCGAGCGCTGTGCGATTCGCGTTAGCGGACCGCCGATCGTTGGGGTCACTTCGGCGCATCATCTCGGCGATGCCGGCGCCAGCCTCGCCAAACAACGCGCGTGCGCGTGGCTCGTCGAGATTCCAAAGGAGGTCTCCGGCAGAGATCTGAATGTAGATGCGATTCTCTGAAAGCTTTAGTGCTGCGGCTTCCCCGACGATTTGCTCAAGCAGGAGCACAGCCTTCTTTTCTGGCGTGGGCTTATCTTTGTCGGTTTGTGCGGAAGACGATGTTTGACCGGTCGAGTCCTGGGCAAGAGATACCGGGCCGTATCCCAGCAAGATTGCTAAAGCTATCAAGAGAACAGTGCCATTCCTGGTATTCATTGTGATCTCCACAAAGGCTGGCAAGGCGACCGCGAGGCACTTTCATATTAACTTACTAACCGGCTACGAATCCAGTTGGCTGGAATTCCTGTGAATGATCGCAGCAACCTACCAATGTCGAGGGATTGAAGAAGCAATGACCCCTATGCAGTCTTCGGGCTGGGCGTTTCGTTTCGCGCAAAGACCGCAAAGACTCGCAAAGAACGCTAAGGTCTTGTGCACTCACGGTCGGAAGCCACGCAGCTTTGGCCCTACACTGGAGGGCAACAACTCATACGCGGTGGCTACCCACTCGCATAGCAGCCGGCGTGTGTCGCGCGGATCGATGATCTCCTCGACTCCGAAAGCTTCGGCTGTGCGAAACGGCGAGCGTAGTTCGTTGAGCCGTTCTTCGATCTCTCCGCGGCGCGCTGCAGGATCGGGGGCCGCTTCGATCTCGCGCCGATAAGCTGCCTGCACGCCGCCTTCAATCGGCAACGAACCCCAATCTCCTGAAGGCCACGCATACCGAAGGTTCAGGCCTTGCGCGTTGCCGTGAGCGGCGCCCGCTACTCCAAACACTCTTCTCAGAATTATCGACACCCACGGCACGGTAGCCTGATACACCGCAGCCATCGCTCGCGCGCCGTACCTCGCGGTGCCCGCGCGCTCAGCCGCGGTCCCGATCAGGAAGCCCGGCTGATCGACGAAGTTCACGACCGGTAGATGAAACGTATCGCACAGATCGACAAAGCGAGTCATCTTCTCACTGCCCGGCGCGTCGAGCCCACCGCCGCCTTGTTGAGGATCGCTTGCCAACACGCCCACCGAATACCCGTTGAGTCGCGCGAGGCAAGTCACCAGCGGGCGTCCGTAGTAGCGGGCGATCTCGAAAACCGAATCCCGATCAAACACGAGACCGAGCAATCGCCGCACATCGAAACCGAGCCTTCGATTTCGCGGGACGATCGAGATCAACTCTCCTTCACGACGATCGGGATCGTCACGTTCCGCGGATCGGGGTGGAACCTGCCAGACGTTTGAAGGCAGGTACGAAAGAAAGCGGCGGATTGCGATGAACGCTTCTTCTTCGCTGGCGACCTCGTTGTCTACGGCGCCGCTCCCGTGAGCGTGGATGTGTGAGCCGCCGAGTTGTTCCTTGGTCACCTTCTCGCTGACGCCGCGTTCGACGACCGGCGGTCCCGCTACGAAGAGCTGGCTTGTGCCCTTGACCATCAACGAGAAGTGCGAAGTGACGACTCGCACAGCGCCGAGCCCGGCGACTGATCCCATGCAAGCTCCGATGACCGGCACTTCGGACATCAACGCCACCACGATGTCCCATGCGGGATTCGCGGGCACGTAAGTGCGCTGCATGGTCTCGAGCGACTTGACGCTGCCGCCCCCGCCCGTGCCGTCGACCAATCTGATGATAGGCAGCCTCAGCTCACGCGCGAGTCTCTCGGCGTAGCCGGCTTTGTCGCCGACTCGCGCGTCAGCAGCTCCGCCGCGCACGGTGAAGTCATCGCCCGCAACCACAACTCGCCGCCCATCAACGCGGCCGGTGCCCATCACAAAGTTCGACGGGATAAATGAGACCATCTGCCCGTCTTCGTAGGCGGCCTGACCGGCTAGCGCGCCGATCTCATGAAACGATCCGGGATCGAGCAGCCGGTCAATGCGCTCGCGGACGGTGAGCTTACCACTCGCGTGTTGGCGCTCGACGTTCGCGGCTCCGCCCATCTGCTTTGCGAGCTCGACGCGACGCTTTATCTCGTCAACTTCCGGTTCCCAGGTCAAGAATGTGCCTCCAGTGTTGTGAGTTCGTGGATGGTCGAGTCCGAGGCCACGTCCTGGCACCGTACCATTCTTCGCATGCCTGTTTCAAACCTCAGATTGAACTGCGTCGAGATCGGCCGCAGTGACAATCGCCAGTTTGAGGGCCGAGCCGGCAGTGCTAGAATCAGTCCGGTTCCTTCACAGAGTCCCGGAGAGATTTATGAGCACTGCAACGACCAATCGACATCAGGAACTAATCGAAAAGTTGCCACCTGCAAGCACTCTGATTCTGCACGGGATCAGTTGGGAAGAGTATGAAGAACTGCTCGATGCCCTGGGTGAGGCCAACGGCCTGCGCGTCAGCTACGATCAAGGGACGCTTCAAATCATGACGCTGTCAACGAGACACGAAAAGTACGTCAGGCTCATCGATAACATGGTTAGCCTCTTTAGTATTAAGAGGCGCATCAAGGTTCTATGCTACGGCTCGGCCACGATGAAGAAGCAGCATAAGCTTAAAGGCGCAGAACCTGATTCTTGCTTCTACGTTCAGAATGCCGCTCTTGTTGGCGGGAAAAGCGAGATAGATTTCAGCATCGATGCGCCGCCGGACGTAGTGGTCGAGGTTGACTTGGGGCACGACTCGCTATCCAAGTTCCCGATTTATGCGGCGTTGGGAGTGCCCGAAATATGGCGCTACGACGGCGAGTTCATGACTATGTATCATTTGGTACAGGACCGCTACGTCACCGCGCCGGCAAGTCAGGCATTGCCAGCGCTGTCGAGCGACACGCTTACTGAGTTCCTTTCGCGCAGCCATCACGAAGATCAATACGAAGTTCTTCTCGCGTTTGAAAGCTGGCTTCAGGCTCCCGAGCAGTAGCACTCAGGTTTCGAGTAACCGCTTCACGACATCAACACCGCAACGCCCCTAATGTGATGTTAGGCGGCTTGCGTACTGCTGGTGGAAGTCACAGAGGTTGTGGATGATACAGGTTAATTGGGAAGATGAACATGGCCAAATTATCGAAGAATTTCTAGGGCCATTCCATCTCATTGAACCGATGCTACCGTTTGAGCATGGTGATACTGTCTGCTTGCGGTTTATCGATCCGTGGGGAGACTCCACTTTTTAATCGGCTGCAACTGCCCTTTCTTATTGCTGAACTCGAAACACTACGTACACGATGCAAAACCCGAGAAGCCCTAGATCAACTTGAGGCATTGATTAAGTTCGTAGAGCAAGATAAAGGTGTGCATACGTATTTGAAATTCTATGGTGACTAAGCTTAGAACACTCGCCGTCTAACGTATGCACCCGAGCCCGACACAAGCCGTTCCTATCAATGCATCCGCCGCGGGCCGGGTGATGGGGAGCGATCGAGTGGGCCGGAGAAACGAGCCCTTCGCATCGCAGCATTCGGCGTCATCATCGGTCGCGGGTTAGGCTTCACTGGTTTTCATCTCCAATGTAATCCGAACGCTGTGCTGCTTACCGTCATCTACAAGCTCGATCTCAGACGTAGCCAACGGCTCTCCGTCCATCTCTATCTTCGCAATTCCCCGGCAGAGACCGTGTGGGTTCTCGATAGCGAGGCGGTAGGTTGTCGAACCGCGTTTGTAAACAATCTCGTACTCTCTCCAGCCTCGCGGAATGCACGGATCGATTTGCAGCCGGTCGCCGCGAAGCTTGAACCCTAGAATCGATTCAAGACCTGCCCGGTACATCCAGCTTGCCGAACCTGTGTACCACGTCCAGCCGCCTCGTCCCGTGTGAGGCCACACAGCATAGACGTCAGCCGCTGCAACATAAGGTTCGACTCTGTACTTGTGCAACCCAGCTCGAGTCGAAGCGTGATTAATTGGATTCAACAACGCGAACAACTCGCCCGCGCGATCGCCGTCGCCGAGCATGGCGTAAGCTATCAACGTCCACAATGCGCCGTGCGTATACTGGCCGCCGTTCTCTCGCACACCCGGCACATATCCCTTTATGTATCCCGGATCGCCCGCGCTTTTATCGAATGGAGGAGAGAACAGAATAACGAGCCCGTCGCCGCGCCGAATCAGGTACTCTTCCACGGCGGCCATCGCTCGAACTGCGCGGTGCTGAGCGGCTGCGCCGGAGATCACTCCCCACGATTGCGCGATCGAATCGATGCGGCACTCTTCGTTCCGCGCAGAGCCCAGAGGGGTTCCGTCATCAAAGTATGCGCGGCGATACCAGTCGCCGTCCCAACCGCCGTCTTCCAGCGCTTGTTTCAATTTCTCAGCGCGCGCGCGATATTTATTGCCTCGTCGTTTCTCCTTACGTGTATCGCAAAAGGGCGCAAATTCGGACAGGATGGTGTGGAGAAACCATCCGAGCCATATGCTCTCGCCTTTGCCCTCATGACCGACTCGGTTCATTCCATCATTCCAATCGCCTGAACCCATCAAAGGCAAACCGTGTCCCCCAACCTCAAGGCTGCGATCAAGCGCGCGTGTGCAGTGCTCATAAAGGCTCGCCGATTCCGCCGAGACCGAGGGCTGTGTGTAAGATTCGTCCTCCCCGTCTGCAAGCGGCGGCGCCTCGAGAAACGTAACTGACTCTTCAAGCAGCGAGTGGTCGCCCGTGATCTTCACGTAGAAGCCTGTGACAAACGGCAGCCACAGAAGATCATCTGAGCATTTCGTCCGCACGCCGCGGCCAGTCGGCGGATGCCACCAGTGTTGCACATCACCCTCTTTGAACTGGTGGGCGGCTGCGCGCAAGATTTGCTCGCGCGCTATCTGGGGCTTCGCGTAAACGAGCGAGCACACATCCTGCAACTGGTCTCGAAAACCGTAGGCGCCGCCAGATTGATAGAAAGCCGATCTCGCCCACACGCGGCATGAAAGCGCCTGGTAGAGCAACCACCGATTCAGCAGCATGTCCATAGCTGAGTCCGGCGTCTTGACTTCTACCGTCCCCAACAACTCATCCCAATAGGCTATGACCTGCTCGATCGCCTTCTTTGCCACAGCAAGTTGCTTGTACTTAGCGGAGATGGCGCGGGCCTCTTCGGCGCTCTCAGCTTCGCCGAGTATAAGAACTACCTCGCGTTCTTCACCCGGACCCATCTCAATAGTGGCTTGCATCGCCGCGCAAGGGTCAAGTCCCGCGCCAACTCTGCCCGACAGCTTCACTCGGCCGAGAGCGGCAGGACTCACGTGGGATCTATTACGGCCCAGAAACTCTTTGCGGTCGCAAGTGATGGTGCGGACTTGCTCGCTCATATCGGCGAATGCTATTCGGTGCGCGAACTCGTTGTTGTATGGATTGCGCGCGAAGATTGCTCCGGTCTGGTTATCCAATTCGGTGATTATGTAAGGGGCCATCCGGCTGCGCTCGACTCCAAGCACCCATTCCGCATAGCTGGTGACGGAGATTCGCCTCCTTCTTTCTGTTTCATTTCGCAAACGAAGAAGACAGACTTTTACCGGCGCATCCATTGGGACAAAAGTCAGAAGGTCCTGATAGATGCCGTGGCTCGCATGCTCAAAGACGGAGTACCCCTGCCCGTGCTTAATCAGATACCGTTCCGGCTCGCGAATCGGCAGAGGCGTAGGCGACCAGATTTCGCCCGTCTCCTCGTCGCGCAAATAGATCGCTTCGCCAATCGGATCGCTCACGGGGTCGTTCGACCAGGGCGTCAAGCGATTCTCGCGGCTGTTGATCGACCAGGTATAAGCAACACCCGCTTCCGAAATCTGAAAACCGAAGTCCCTGGAATTCGCTATCACGTTCAGCCATGGCGCAGGCGTCCACTGCCCTTCGCCTAAGAGCGTCACGTACTCATGTCCTCGTTCGGCAAAACCACCAAGTCCGTTGAAGAAGGCGAGTTCAGGAATTGTGAGCGCTTTTTCTGGATATTTCCGCGAAGGCGCGCGCGCGATGAACCTGGCCGGCAGATCATCCTCGACAGGCCGCTGCACGAGTTGCTCTTCGAGCGGGCCGCGATCCGCAACGATTACTACTCGCGCGACCGCGTGCAGCAGAATCCGATCAGCTTCAGGAATCAAGTCCGAGCGCCGAAGAAAAACGCCGCCAGGCTTATCGATCAACGCGTGCGAACCGCTTATTCGGACGAGCCGCTGCAATTCATCCTGCAAAGACTGAACGTAGCTGGCTGGATGATCATTCAAGACCACCAGGTCAAAGACGAGACCTTTCAATCGCAGGTATTCGTGGCCGCGCAGGAGCTGGCGGACCATGCCGAGGTCGGCTTCGTCTCTGATCCGCACGAGAGCAATCGGCAAGTCGCCGCTTATGCCATAAGGCCAGAGGCCCGATTGATCTCTGGTGTTGAGCTCGAGGACGTGTGAGCGCGGCCGCAGCGAGGGATCCGAATAAAGCAATCGCCCGGCAAGCCTTTGGAACAGGTGAGCCTCGTCCGCATCTATCTGCAAGTGGCGCATCTCGACTTGAGCTTTCGTCCAAGCCAGTCCCGCTTCCCGTTCGAACGTATAAGGGTTGTGGTACTTGTCCGCAAGCCTGAGCGCTTCCTCGCGCGAATGCGCGATGCCTGTAGCAAACGTTATGCTTGCAGACCCGCGCGGATCGAGCCGGACCCTCTGTCTGAGTGAGAAGATTGGATCGAGTACGGCGCCAACTGTGTTTGAAAGCGGGCGACCCTCCATTACCGCTACCGGGTCGCCAGGCGTGTGGCCGCGCCCTAAGAAACGCGCCCGGTCGGTTTCATATTGCACGGCTCCGACTGTCTCGCCGTCCACGATGACGACGTGCAGACCCCAGACCTCTTCGTCGTTTGGCGAGCGGCGGCGGCGCGTTGCGAGCAGACCGCTTTCGCTTGCGATGAATTCAGTTTGGACGGAGAGATTGCTGAAAGCCGGATGCGCTAGGTCCGCGGCGCCGGAGGCGAGCACCACTTCCATATAGCTGGTCAATTCAATGTCGCGCGTGCGGTTGGTGTTATTCGTGATACGGATGCGCCGCAGCTCGGTGTTGTCTTCCGGCGAGACGATGATCTCCGTGCGGCTGACGATTCCGGCATCGCTGCGCCGGAACTCCGCTTTGTCTTCCGCCAAAGCCACTTCATAGGATTGGGGCTTGCCGGGTATTGGCAGATACCCGGCGGACCAGACAGCTCCGCTGCGGACATCGCGCAGGTAACAGAAGGTTCCCCAGTTATCGCGCGTGGCATCTTCACGCCACCGGCTGATAGCGATCCCGCCGCAAACCGAGTAACCGCAGCCCGCGGTTGTTACGACGACTGAATAAACTCCATTGGAAAGCAGTTGAGTGCGCGGCGTCGGCAGGTCCGCTGTCTCGTATCGCCGAGGGTCGGGCGCGCTCAGGCTCATACGAGAGCCGTCCGCCCTGACTTCTTCCGCGCGCGGTCGGGCCAGGGCGACACCACGCGGAATGCGCTCTTGCAAGAGCAACTCGGTTGCTTGCACGAGCGGCTCTGAATGAAAGCGCCGTTGCATCACTTTGTCGTTCAGCAGATTGTCGAGCGAAACAAGGATCATTCCCTGGTGGTGAGCCATGAACGCTTTTATCAGAACGCTTTCCTGATCCTCTTGCAGGCGGTCTTTTGTGTAATCGATCGCTTCGTAAAACCCGTATCCGGTGAGAGCGCCCTCGCGAGCCAGCCACCGCATGTTGTCGAGCGCGGCTCGCGGTTCGACCATTGCGGCAAGCGCTGACGAATACGGAGAAACAACCAGATCGTCACTCAACCCGCGCTTGAGTCCAAGACCAGGTATACCAAATGGTCCGTACTGGTAGTTGAGTTGCAGATCGCGGGCGTTGTACGCAGATTCTGAGACTCCCCACGGGACGCCCCGTTCGCGGCCGTACTCTATCTGGCGCGCAACAATCGCACGATCCGTCTGAGCGAGAAGTGTGTCCGGGTAACGGCGCATAACCAGGAGCGGCATCAAGTATTCGAACATTGTAGCCGTCCAGGAAACAAGCGCCCGGCTCGAGTCAACCTGAGTGAACCCGCGCCCGAGATGAAACCAGTGTTCTTGCGGCACGTCTCCCTTCGCAATAGCGATGAAGCTCGCTACCCGCGCTTCTGAAGCAAGCAGGTCATAGAACGAGTTATCGCGCCGGCCATCTGTGACGTTGTAACCGATGATGAAGACTTTACGCTCTTCATCAAACAGGAAGCGAAACTCCATCGCATCGGTCATCTCCTGGCTGCGACGCGCGACGTCGGCATAGCGCGAGGCGAGCTTTGTTGCCGTTTGCGAAGACTGCTCTAAGTGGCTCGTCAGGACCCCGAGTCCTCTGAGCGCTTTTTCACGGTTCGAGCTGGCACACTGCTCGACTTTCTTGCGAAGCTCTCCAAACCTCCCGGCCGCCTCGTCACAGACGGCTGGAAGTTCATAGAGAGCCGGAACGCGATCCAGCGAGTCGAGGATGTTCTTCCACTCGGCAGCTACGTCTTCGGAACAGCTCACAACTACCGGCTCGATATGCGTGATAAAAGCCAGCGTCCATGGGGTAAGAATGGCAAGATCGCGGCGATGCTCACGCAGTTGATGCATCAAGGAGCGGGTCCAGGAGTTCAGTTGCTCAAATTGTGCGCTTCCGTGTTCTTGGGACAAAGCACTTGCGATGTCTTCGATTTCAATCACTCGCTTGGAAAGAATCTGCAAGAGACCGAGCCACGCCGAAAGCGTTTCGGGGGGTTCCTCGGACAGGCTGGTAACACATGATTCGATTTCGCCGCGCAGTTGTTTGAGCGTGACGGCGCCGGTGCTTTGCCGAACCGCGCCGATCTTTCCCGCCTCGTCTTGCATCAGCGAGATGGTGTCTCGGATCCCTTCAATCGCCCGCACGTCGAACACCGGCTGCTCCGCAGCCTCAACGCAGGCCTGTTTGAGCGCAAGCAGATGCGCTGCGAGATTTCCGCTATCTACAGTTGAAATGTACTGAGGCGTGAGCGGTGTAAGAGTCTTCGTGTCATACCAGTTCAAGAAGTGACCGCGAAAGCGGTCGAGCTTATCAAGGGTCGCTAGAGTAAGCTCGAGGCGCTCGACTAACTCGAGCGTGCCGATGTAGCCGAAATCGCGCGCAGCCGCGGTCGATAACAGAAGCAGCGCGATGTCGGTTGGTGAAGTGCGATGCGCGACAACTGGTCTGGGATCTTCCTGGTAATTGTCGGGTGCGAGCCAGTGGTCCTCTTCGCCGACGAAAGTCTCAAAGAATTTCCAGGTGCGTCGCGCAATGAGGCGTGCCAAAAGCTTGTCATCCGGTTCGAGCGCGTCGTCTTTCTTCGGCAGGTCATTGCTCACCCAGTGAGCGATCAGGGGTGACGCCGCCCACAGGATGAGAAGTGGGGTTGCGAGCAGGAGCGTAGACGGCTTCGTAAGCAGAATAGCGACAGCAATGGCCAGCGCTAGAACTGGAGCAGGCCACATTAATTGCCAAAACGCCTGCAGATCATGCGCGCTTGCTCTCTCAGCTTGCGCAGCAGTCACCCACTCGAGCAGTTTCTTTTTTGAGATGAGTTTGCGATAAAACGTAAGCGCGATCGCGTGAGCCTGCAGGTATGCCTGGTGCGCAATGAATGCCAGCGAAAGCGCGAACTGGGCGGTGTTCGTTCGAACGTCACCCCAGACGCTCCAGAAATGACTTGTCCACGGAATGCCGCGCGGGTGAAGCAGCAACGCGTTGGTCACGTGCGCGTAAACCGGAGATGCAAGGATGATGAGCACGCCAAGCGTCCAGAAGAGCGTCGATCCAGGCAGAACGGTCCACGCAGCCCCGAGCGCAAGAAGCATTGCCGGAGCAACCAGGCTTCGGCGCAGGTTATCCAGGATCTTGAAGCGACTGATGAGCGGCAGCCGATTGCGCACCGCACGATTGCTCCCGTCTCGCACCCATGGAAAAAGCCACCGCGCTATTTGCCAGTCACCCCTTGTCCACCGGTGCTGCCGCATAGCATAGGAATCGTAGTGCGACGGATAATCATCGAGAAGTTCGATATCAGTTACGAGCGCGGCGCGAGCATATAAGCTTTCAAACAGATCGTGGCTCAGAAGCAGGTTCTCGGGCACCCGATCGGCGAGCGCGGCTTCAAAAGCGTCCACGTCGTAGAGGCCCTTGCCTGTGTAGCTGCCTTCTCCGAAAAGGTCCTGGTACACATCGGAGACTGCGGTTGTGTATGGGTCCACTCCAGTGTGGCCGGAGAATATGCGCGAGAATTGTGAACGGGAAGAGCTGGTGAGCGTCATGCTGACGCGAGGTTGAAGAATGCCATAGCCTTCCGTCACGCGATTCACTCGCGGGTCGAGACGAGGTTGATTTAGCGGGTGCAACGCCGTGCCGACAAGGCGCCGCGCGCTGTCGCGAGGCAGTTGAGTGTCCGAATCGAGAGTAATGACATAACGGACCTTTGAAAGAAAATCCGGGCCTGCTGTAGCTACGATATAGCTTGTGTCGCGCGCCCCCCGAAGCAGGCGATTGAATTCATGGATCTTGCCGCGCTTTCGCTCCCAGCCTAGCCATTTCCCTTCGACCGGGTTCCACCTACGGGAGCGGTGGAACAAATAGAAGCGCTTCGCCTTAGACTCGCTGTAACGCGCATTCAGCTCTTCGATGCCCTTAATAGCAACATCCAGAACAGCGTCATCATCGGGCATTTGCGCCTGTGGAGCGTCCGCAAAATCTCCGAGAAGCGCAAAATAAATATTCTCATCGCGATTTGCCAGATAGTGCACTTCCAGATTTTCGAGAAGCGAGCGCACAGTCTCTTCGCTCGTGAAGATCGTCGGGATGACAACGAATGTTCGAGCAGTTTCCGGTATCCCCGCAGTTGCTTTCATCTTTGGGAGCGGATTTGGCTTGAAGAGGACCGTTACGTCAAGGTTCAAGGCGCTCAACGCCAGATCGCTAACCGGCACGATCATCAGCAAGGCGATTGCGATCAAAGCCGTTGGAGTGGCGCCCGAGACAAATGCATACAAAAGAAGGGGGGCGAGAATAATCGCCGTCAGCGCTGCGAGCAGCCCGAGGTATGAACCTGTTGGATGTCGGAGCACGCCCCGAAAGAGCCGCTCGCGCAATCGCATGCGATAGTGAACTTTTTCTTCTAGCTGGATGCGCCCCCGGCCAATCAGATAGTAGCCGACGTGCTCTCTGCGATGATCATCCGACGCTGAGTTCTGTGACTGTGCCGCCAGCGACACTGCGTGACGGGCGATGTCTTGCTCAGATGCCTTTGAACGCCTGGCGATCTTCTCAATAACATGGCGATAACGATCGCGCGTAGCGAAGTCCATCAAAGAGTAGGCGCCAATTGGGTCTTCGGCCAGTATTGGATCTATCTGGCTGACGCTCTCGAAGAACTCTTGCCAGTCGAGCGTCGAAAGCAAGCGCATGCTGGTGATGATGTTGCCTACAGTAACTTGGGTAGCGGCTTGCCTTTGATGCTCGAGATGAACAATCTGCTCGGTAGTCATCGACTCTGCAGCGAGTTGATTTTCTATCCAGTCGAGGGCGGGCCACACTTCAGGGTCCTGATCGCGAAGCCGTTGCGTGAGCTGAACAATGAAGGCGCGATCAGAGCGTCCGCCTTTTACCATCGCCGCTTGAAGCGCCTCGATCAGCTCGTCAGGATCCCGGCCGCCAATCTCCAGGAGCTTGTCCGCGAGGTTGTCCGCCTCTTCTCTCGCGTTGCGGGCTGAGACTATGCGCGTCGCAAGACGACGCAGATTCTCCACGAGCGCGACTCGCAACGTGATAGCGATCGCCCACAACTCCCCGATGGAGAGCGGCGTCACGCTCTGATAGGAGCGTATGAAGCGAGCAAGGGTGGCGGCGTCGAGACGACTGTCGGTGTGAGCGATCAGCACCAGCGCGATTGCATAGACGCGCGGGTAACCTGCTGGATCTCCCCTTTGGAGTTTGGGTAGCTCTTTGTAATAACCCTTTGGTAGATCTCGGCGGATCTCGCGAAGCTGCTCTTCGACAATATGAAAATTGTCGACCAGCCATTCGGCGGCGGGCGAAACAGTATGCTCATTGCGAATCGCGTCGGCAAGCGCTCGATAGACGGCGATCAGCTTGCGGCCGTTCTCCTCTAATCGCGGAAGCAGCCGCCGGCCGCGAACCGCTTTAGGAGATACTTCGTGCTCGGCGGCCAACTCGGTCGCGTATTGTTCGAGACGCTCGACGCTGAATAGCTCTTCCCGAATCGGGTCTTCATCTGAATTACTGTCAGAACGCCTTATTACGTCCAATGAACCCTCGAAGAATTATCCGAAGCTCTGCCTGTGTAGATGACGGGACGAACACTCAAGCGTTTCAGCATACCATGATACCTGATGGACTTTCAGTCCGGCAGTTGTTGCTCAGTGGCTTCAGATTCTTGGGTCTAGACACTCGGGCGCTCATACCCGCTCTCCTTAGGTCGACTGCACGTTTGATCAGATCACAGGTCGGGAAGATGGGCTTGTCCCGCTCGGTCACCTGCACATTGAATCAGATCACAGGAAGGTGGGCTTGTCCCCGCTCGGTCACCTGCACATTGAATCAGATCACAGGTCGGGAAGGTGGGCTTGCCCCCGCGACCTGCATTCGTGGTATCTTCCGGCCGTGGCTCGCAAGTGGTCCAATCGCAATCTGCCCGGCGCTCTACATTTCTTGACCGGTAGTATCGCTCGCCGCGTGCCAGTCTTCGAGCAGGAGTCATGCTGTCGTGCGTTCATTGAGGTTTGTTCCAAGCTTAAGGAAGAATGGCCCTTCAAACTCGTGGCCTACGTATTGATGCCTGATCATATTCATTTGATCGTAAACCCGAAGGATGGCCGCATTCGCCAATTGGCAGGCACGCTCAAAAGCTTGGCTGCCCGACGGATCATTGATGAGGCTAAAGGTTTCTCCTTCTTAAAAGAGAAACCCGACCCGGACGGTTCAATCCATCAGGTCTGGCAAGAGAGTTTCAAGGCGCTTCCTCTTTGGAGCGATTGGCTGATCTGGCAAAAGATAAACTACATTCACAACAACCCTATTAAGTCCGGGCTGGTAAGATCAGCCGGTGATTACCGCTGGTCAAGCTTCCGTTCCTTTTACTTCGGTGAGTGTGAGCCGATTGAGATCGACAAGGACTGGTGGTGGCCGAACGACGTTCAGAAACTAGCGAGAGCCTCGGCTGAATGGACAGCGGAAATGGCTCGGAAACGAGATAAGAAGTAAGAGCCAGCCCAGCGGGGGCAAGCCCACCTTCCCGACCTGTGATCTGGTTCAATGTGCAGTCGACCCAGCGGGGGCAAGCTCACCTGCCCGACTTGTGATCTGATTCAATGTGCGGGCGGCCAAGCGGGGGCAAGCTCACCTGCCATACCCTACGGACCACTCCATCGATTCACGATGAGCGCCTTTTGCGCGGAGCTCCAACGCTTGAGGCGGGCGCGATAGGCCGCGACTCGCTCCGGGTAGAACGTAGAGAGATCCTTCAGCTCCGAACCGTCCTCGCACAGGTCGAACAGCTTAGAGCGGCCGGTGTCCATCTCGTAGATGTACTTCCAGCAGCCGTCGCGCAGCCCCATCAAACTCAAAGAATAGTCGGTGAAGAAAAGGGCCATTCGCGGCTCGGCTTCCAACGCAGTCTTTCCCTGATATCCCGCAGGCGACGGCAAGCCAACTAGATCGAGGATCGTCGGCGCGGTGTCGATCAGGCTGATCGTCCTTGTAACACGCACCTGTTCGTTGATCAGTCCTGGCGCCGCAATCAGATAAGGAACGTGGATGTTCTCGTCGTAAAGGAAGAGCGAGTGTCCGTAATTTCCTTCGTGCTGGCCGAAAGCCTGGCCGTGATCGCCGAAGATGACAAACAGCGTGCGATCGTACAAGCCTCGCTCACGCAATCCTTCGATCAGACTGCCGAACGCAGCGTCCGCATAATGCAGCGCGTTCTGGTAGCGATCGGAATCCGACTGCTCGGGAAAGGGGCCGGGTTCGGGGGTATCGTAAGGGTGATGCCCGGCGACCGGCAGATAGGTGAGGAAGAAACGTTCACCGGGGGCGAGCGAGTCGATCCACGCCAGGGCTCGATTCACCGTCGAGGGTTCATCGACGCCAAAGCTCGATTCATGATGGCCCCCGATCGCGCCGGCGTCCTCCAAGACCTCGTAGCCGCGATTCGCGACTACGTCATACATACCCAGGTACATGAAACGGCCGGAGTGAAAAAGAGCGGTGCGGTAGCCCGCTCCACTGAGCACGGCGGCAAGCGACGGAGTCGTGATCCATGAGTAGCTCTCGCTCGCAGTATCCATCGCCGGATAGCGCGAGCAAAGCACCGAGAAGAGTTCCTTGATGCTTTCAGGATAGACCGCATAAGCGCTGTCAAAGACGATCGCGCCTCGCGCAAGTTCCGAAAGATTGGGCATCGGGTCGCGGATCGCGCCGTACGGCTGCAGGTACTCGGCTCCCGCCGATTCGAGCAGGATCAAAACCACATTGCGGCCCGCCGTGCTGCCTCGCCAACGAGATAGCTCTTCGCCAAAGCGGTCGCCGCCGCCAACAAAGACAGGGCTCACGCGCCAGTCCTCATCCGCTTGCCCATCCGCCGAGCGCCACCAGATTCGCGGTAGGGCGCTGGTGGCGAGCACCATGATTGGGTTGCGATCCAGGCCGATGGTTTCGACTCGCGAGCTCGCAAGCGGACCGATCGGCACGAGCAGCAACGCGGGGATGATCAGGGCGCTGCGACTCTTCATTCTTACGCGGCGCAGAAGTAAGGGAAACGCGAGGCCGGCCGCAACGACAATAGACATCAACGCGAAGTTCGCCGGCGTGGCGTGACGCTTGATCGAATCCGAGAGCGCCCCGCCCGCGGCACCGAGCATCGGCCACGTGAGCGGAGAGGAGAGCACGCGCTCGACTCCGACGTTGATCGTCACATAGGCGACCGCAACTCCATACACGGTCCAACCAAACCACGCCCGCTTCACTATGCGATCCAGCAACGCGAACGTTAGCCCAACGAGCAGGTCCTGCCAGAGATATGCTATCGGCGTCCAGCCCGAGAGCTGAATTGGGCGTCCCGCAAGAATCACCAGCTTCGCTACGACGAACACGCCGACCAGCGCGAGTGCTCTCATCTTTTCACCAGGTTCAATCGTTTCAGCAGCAGCCACGAAACGACCACACTCGATCCACGCCGCCGCCAGATCCAGTCATGCACCAGCACGGCCTGGGCGGGCGGGCGCCGATAGATGGCTCGGCGGTCGTTGACGAGCGCGAGCGGGATTGTTAGCAGATCGAAATCACAGGCCACCTCAGGCTCGAAACGCTCGTTGACATATTCGGCGGCGCCGTCGACGAAGCGGCGTGCGATGGCGAGATTACTGGCGCTCAGGTCGATCAGCACCAGCTTCGAGTCCGGCAGCAGTCGACTGAGAATCATCGCTGTCCGCGGAAACAGTCCGCCGCCCACAATCCCGACGCGCCGGGGCGACGGCAACTCACTGAGCAATCGGCGCAATGCGCGTTCGTGCCTTGTGAGCACGAAGCGCTGCAGGACGGGTGCGAGTAAGACCAACCGTTCAAGCGCGCATAAATTTACGCACTCCAGCCATCGCAGCACCGCCGGCCAGCGGCTCACGCTTCCGTTCTCTGCTCTCTGTGGGGGCAACTCTCGCCAGTGCATTCCCGGACGGGCATGATGCTCGATGTGATACCCGTCGTTGAAGAACAGAAAGTTATACAGCCTGCCGTAATTACTGACCGTCCCACGAGCGTGCTCGTAGTGTCCCTGCAAATAGCAGAGCGCGACGCCTATCAGAAAGCCCGGAAGGTAAACAGTCAGCGCAAAGGCCGGTGCGAAGACAAGCAGCCCGCCCCAGAGCAAGGTGACTGCTCCCAAGTCGAGTACCGCGAGCCTCAATTCAGGCCGGTCTCGCCCGCGCTCACGGGCGAAATGATGCGCGAGATGTCGCGCGCGCCAGAACAATTGAGGAAAGCCGAGCAGCAGGCTGAGGTAGCATGAGAACATCGCGTTCATCGCGCGTGTCCGGAAGAACGGCCTGTGGATGAAATTGTGAGAGACACTATTCGCATTCCACCACAGGCCCAGTGCGATGAGCGGGATCGAAGGCCAGGCCAGTAGCAGACCGCCATGCGCCAACGCGAGGGCGACGAGCAAAAGATCCCACCTGGCCCATTTCGCCTGCCGGAGCAGGCGAGCCGTCCTCATTTTGGCTCCTTGGGAAGCGACCTCAACTCATAAATCGGCGGGTAATCGGTCCCCCGCATGCTCATCTTCATGAGGCCGTATCCCACCGGATATACGTCGGGATCGGTCGCTTTCTCGTCAGCCTTCCGCAAACGCCCGGTCGGCAGGTTGCGGCCGCCAAACCCGATTATCTGATCGGTACCGGCGATCGCCTTCAGATCAGCCCATTCTTTCTGGCAGACCTCCTCTTTCCCCGGCTTGAGCGAGTAGTAAAGGTAGCCGCGTTTGGCCGTCTCGTAGCTGTTGCGATCTTGCTTGCTCGCAAGCGTGAACGCGCCCCAGATCTGAATCCGTTCGGGCGCGGTGGCATTGGGCTCAAAGACTACCTTGTCAATGCGCGCATAGATGCCAATCCAGTCAGAAGCACGTGTTGTGAAAGTGAATAGCGATAGCGCGAAAGCGGCGATGAGCGCCGCGACGACGATTGTTCTCCGACTCATAGAACGAGTCCTCCTTTCGGTGGTTTTGAAGGTTAGACGGAGCAGGCGCCGTGTTTCTTCCCTGGAAAGTTACCGGTAAGCGGCCCGACCTGTAAAACCCAAATTGGGGGGATTCAAGCCCTGGCAGTTCGAATGTGCAGTGTTATATCCTCACGTCGCTTTATGAAAACAGAGAGGAGGCTGGAAATGCCGAACTCATTATTTGATCTCACCAACAAGGTTGCAATTGTTACGGGTTCAACCAAAGGTATTGGTCGCGCGATCGCTGAGGAGCTTGCACGCGCTGGCGCCCACGTAGTCGTTTCGAGCCGCAAAGCTGAAAAGTGCGAAGAGGTGGCCAACGCCATCCGAAGCGAAGGACTCGAGGCGGCAGCCATCCCGTGCCACATCGGCAAGCGAGAGGATGTAGAGCATCTGGTGTCGGAGACCAGGAAGCGGTACGGAAGAATCGACATCCTGGTTTGTAACGCCGCCGTCAATCCTTACTACGGGCCGATGTCCGGCTTGACCGACGAGGCGTTCACTAAGGTCATCGACTCAAACGTACGCAGCAACCTCTGGCTCTGCAATCTCGCGATTCCGGACATGGCTGAGAGGAAGGACGGCAGCGTAGTCATTGTTTCGAGCATTGGCGGACTCCGAGGCTCGCTCCATCTTGGCATCTACGCGATCTCGAAAGCCGCCGACTTTCAGTTAGCGCGGAATCTGGCTGTGGAGTGGGGCTCGCAAAACATACGAGTCAACTGCATCGCTCCGGGGCTGGTGCGGACAGACTTCGCCCGCGCGCTTTGGGAGAATCCCGAGATGTTGGCCAAATCGGAAGCGGCCACTCCCTTGCGCCGCATCGGAGAGCCCGATGACATCGCCGGGGCCGCAGTCTTCCTTGCCTCGCGGGCAGGCGCGTGGATGACAGGCCAGGTGATTGTTATCGACGGCGGCGTGACCATCGGCGCTGGGTGATTGTGTGACCGCATTTTGTATGAGCCGCTCCATTCACGACCTAAACGCCCCACCGAGATGATCCTCTAACGCGTCTAGTACTCAGTAGCTCTAAAAGTGATAAACTCACTGCTAGTTTCAAGCAACGATCAATCCCTTCTTGACTTCTTGACAAGGTAAGGAGTATATATGGCGTCGCCACATATTGAGACCACATATGCTCAACCACGAAGTCAAAAGAGGCAGCGCAGAGATGCTGATACTCGCGCTGGTCGAAGAACGCGCGAGACACGGGTATGAAATCGCGAAGCTCATCGAGCAGCGGTCGGAAGGCGTGCTTCAGTTTCACGTAGCTTCGCTCTATCCGTTGCTCTACCGCCTGGAAACTCGCGGGTGGATTATTGGCCGCTGGGTTGAGAAGGCCGGGCAGCGCCGGCGGCGATATTACAAACTCACGCCCGCCGGTCGAAAAGTCCTTACCGAGCAACGCCAAACCTGGGCGGACTTCTTCGCCGCGCTCGATCGTGTAGCCAGAGTGAATCCCGTTGAGGGTTAGGTCTCGGGATCATTGTCATGCCTGATTGGAAAAACTACGTCAGTCAGAATCTGGCACCGCTGAAGCTCGGTCCCGAGCGCGAGTCGGAAATGGCCGTCGAGATGGCCCAGCACCTCGAAGCCGTCTACGAAGACGCCCTGGCCGACGGCGCTACCGAGCAGGCGGCGTATCAGCGCGCGGCGGCTCACATCAAGGACTGGCGGCTCCTGGAGTGCGAGCTGATCCGCGCCAAACGACCCATTGCTCACACGTGGATCAAGAGTCGTCTCGCGGCGGAAGCCCGGATTGAATCGCGGTATACAACAGGAGGAATCGGTATGGGATCACTTGGACAAGACCTGAGGTATGGCGTGCGAATGCTGCTCAAAAGCAAAGCCTTCACTGTGATAGCCGTGCTTTCGCTAGCGCTGGGCATCGGGGCCAACACCGCTCTGTTCAGCCTGATCGATGCCGTCCTGCTCAAAACGTTGCCGGTCAAAAAGCCGAATGAACTGGTGCTCTTCAGCTGGCTCGGCGGGCCGAGGGGCCTGTCGCGCGGGATCATGGGAAGTACCAAAACAGATCCGGCGACCGGTATGAGAACGAGCACATCCTTCTCCTATTTCACCTTTGAGCGATTTCGCGACAACAACGAGACACTCGCGGATGTCTTCGCTTTTGCGCCGCTGCACCAACTGAACGTCAGCGTGGATGGCCAGCCCGAGATCGCAAGCGGCCAGTTCGTTTCCGGTGGCTACCACGCGGGTTTGGGCGTGCGAGCCGTGATGGGCCGGACGATCACAACCGATGACGACCAAGCCGGCGCCTCTCACGTTGCAGTGATCACCCATCGCTACTGGGAGCGCCGGCTCGGGCTAGACCCGGAAGCCGTAGGCAAGACTGTCAACGTGAACAACGTTCCGTTTACTATCATTGGGGTCACACCGCCTGAGTTTCTCGGAGCGTCACAGGTCGGCTGGTCGCCAGATCTTTCAATTCCTTTTTCGATGCAACAGCAGGTGAGTCCACACGAATCAACGCTCAACGGACCGTGGTTCTGGTGGTTGCAAATCATGGGGCGGTTGAATCCCGGGGGGACGGCGAAGCAGGCGGCGGCGAGTTTCGAGAGCATCTTTCAGCAGAGTGCGCAGGAAGGTTGGACAGCCGCGTTAGCCCGTTTTCCGCCACAGGGACAGGCGCAGAATCCGGCGCCGCGCGATGTTCCGAAGCTAAGAGTGGCATCCGGCAGTCAAGGTCTCACCGAGTTGCGCACTGCGTATTCGCAACCGTTGACCATCCTGATGGCTATCGTCGGGTTTGTGCTGCTCATAGCATGCGCTAATGTCGCCAACCTGCTCCTGGCTCGAGCCGCGACTCGGCAGAAAGAGATCGCGGTGCGGCTGGCGATTGGAGCGAGCCGGTGGCGATTGGTTCGGCAACTGCTTACTGAAAGCGTGCTGCTGGCAATCCTCGGCGGGGCTGTCGGCCTACTGTTCGCTTATTGGGGCAAGGACCTGCTCTTGACCCTGCGCCCGTGGGGAGGCGGTCAACTCGGACTGGATCTCAAACTCGATCTACGTGTGCTTGGCTTCACTTTCGCAGTGTCGCTTGCCACCGGTCTGCTGTTCGGACTCGCGCCAGCGTTGCGAGCCACGCGAGTTGATCTGACACCGGCGCTTAAGGACAACGCCAGAAGCGTGACCGGCGGTTCTCGGTCGATTCTCACGAAATCCCTGATTATTGTTCAGGTGGCGATGTCCCTGGTGCTCCTGGTCGGCGCGGGACTCTTCGTGCGCACGCTGCGCAACTTGCAGAACGTCGACCTCGGATTCAATCGCGAGAACTTGCTGCTGTTCAACGTTGTGCCGAGTTTGAACGGCTATGACAGGCCGCAGATGGCACAGCTCTATAGGCGAATTACTGAAAGGCTCGAAGCCGTGCCCGGCGTGCGTTCGGCCACCGTATCACTCATTCCACTGCTCAGCGGCCAGGCGCAAACCAGAGGCCTCGACGTTCAGGGACACACATCGCAGCCCAACGATAACAACGACACCAAGGTCAATACAGTGGGAGCGCATTTTTTCGAGACGATCGAGATGCCCATTTTGTTGGGTCGCGGTCTGAGTGCGCGCGATGAGGAAACTTCGCCTCGGGTAGCGGTGATCAATCAGATGATGGCGCGCAAGTACTTTGGCGATGAGAACCCGCTGGGACGGCGATTCGGCTTCGGAGGCCCGGAAACCAGCGGGCAAATCGAAATCATCGGCGTCACCAGGGACGCAAAATACACCGATATGCGCAGTCAAACCGAGCCGACCGTCTACCTTCCATATCTGCAAAGTATCCCGAGGCAGGCGACGTTTATCGTGCGCACCTTCGGGGACACAAGCGCGATGACCGCCGCAATCCGCGACGCCGTCCACGAAGTGGACAGCAATCTGCCGTTGTTCGACGTGAAGACGCAGAGCCAGCAAGCCGACGAATCACTCACCCAAGAACGGCTCTTCGCCACGCTCTCGAGCTTCTTCGGCGTGCTTGCGTTGTTGCTAGCCTGCATTGGACTCTACGGCGTGATGTCTTACGGGGTCGCGCGCCGGACGAATGAGATCGGCATACGGATGGCCCTCGGCGCATCAGCTCCGCGGGTCATTCGAATGGTCATTGGCGAAACGATGCTGGTCGTTATGATCGGCGTGGTCATCGGATTGAGCGCCGCGCTGGCGACCACTCGGTTGATTGCGAGCATGCTCTTCGGGCTTGCGGCAACCGATGCGCTAACTATCTCTTTCGCGGTTTTGCTGATGATTGGCGTAGCGACGGTCGCCGGCTATCTGCCGGCTCGTAGAGCGGCGCAAGTGGATCCGATGGTCGCGTTGAGATATGAGTAAGTCCGAGATGTTGCCGGGACGCATACCTCTAGTCAGCTCGATTCATTTCGACGGCTTCTTCTCGTACGTTTCGTTCAGGCCGGGCATGAAGTAAGGTCCACCCGGCGCCATCAGCCCTTTGAGGAAGATGACGTTGGTAGAAATGGTGAGCGCAGCTCGCCGGTCGAGCGCTGCCTTGCACTTCACCCAATCAGGCCCGTTCCCGCCGTGAAGTACTGCGTCACGCGACGCCTTCCAATGCTCGAGGCTCGCGTATCGCGTCGATAGATAAACCTCGTCGTAGTCTTTGTTCTCGGTCGACGGCGCACCGTCAACGCCGGCGGGCGTGATCACCTTCCACATGCCGATCACGCGGCTGCCGAGCTTCTCAAAGTAGGGCCAAACGCCTTCGACGCTCGCCTTGAGAAACTCATCGAAGCTGCCCTTCTTGATCTTGAAGTAGCGCAGAGTGACGATCTCTTCTCCCGGCTGGGCCACATCGTTGCGCACCGGCCGAGGACGGTCGGGATCTTTGACCTGATTGATTCCACCGCGGAACGGCGTCTGTTGCGATGGAGGCCGGTCTTGCCCGAAGGCCAGGCCGCGGGACATTAACCAAAAGCTAAGCACTACCACTAGACAGCGTGATCGACTTTGTAGTTGGAACATATTTTACCTTTACGAGCCACTCCTTACTGTGCCTCGAGCAGTTCCGAGTTCGCTGACTGAATCTCCTTTGGAAACGTGCGCAGCGCCGCAATGATCCGCGCTTTGAGCTCCCTGACTATACTCGTCTGCTCCGCCGCAACATCGTAGCTCTCGCCCAGGTCAGCATTCATGTCAAAGAGTTCAGCCTTCGCCAGCCGCATGTTCTTCTGCTGGCCCGAAGCCGCCGTGTATCGCGGAATGTTCCAGCGCGCGACGTGAATCTTCCAACGTCCGCCGCGCGCCGTTTGAAGGTATGGGCCGTCAAAGAAAAGGTAGAGATTCTCAGGCCCCTTCTTATCCTGTCCAAGCAAGAACATCACAACATTCCTGCCGTCCAACGGCTGTTTCGATGCGGCAGCAATGTCTTTCTCGCCCGCTAGCGCCAGCGCGGTCGGAAAGAAATCAACCGTGGAAACCGCTTCATCGGAAACTCGGCCGGGCGGGATGTGTCCCGGCCAACGCACGATGCCGGGCACGCGCACACCGCCATCGTAGGTCCACCCCTTGCGACCACGCAGCGGTCCGGCGCTGCCTTGATACCAGGGGCCATTGTCGCTGGCGAAGAAGACGATTGTGTCGCGTTCAAGCCCGGATCGCTTCAGCTCTTTCAGAATTTCACCTACGCTCCAATCCAACTCCTCGATGACGTCGCCATAGAGCCCGGCGGCGGACTTTCCTTTGAACTGAGCCGACGCGTGCAACGGGATGTGTGGCATGTTGTGCGCCAGATAGAGAAGGAACGGCACTCCCCGTGCGCGCTCGATGACGCCGATCGCCTCTTCTGTGTAGCGGCGGGTGAGCGTCTCCTGTTTCGCCGGCTCCTCGACCACGTCACCATTGCGCACAATGGGAGTGGGGCTCATGTCGTTGCTATAGGGAATACCAAAGTAGTAATCGAAGCCGTGATCGATCGGGCGGTGCGGACTAACATGCCCCAAATGCCACTTACCGATGCAGGCCGTTAGGTAACCTCGGTCCTTCAGAGCTCGCGCAACAGTTGTTTCAGACTGAGGCAGGCCGGTCTTGTCGGCCGGAAACAGCACGTTCCGCAACTGCATTTGATCGATGCCCATCCTGGCCGCGTAGCGTCCTGTCATAAGCGCGGCGCGGGAGGGGGTGCAGACCGGCGAGACCGAGTAAAAGCTGGTGAGTCGCAAACCTTCCGCAGCCATTCGATCGAGATTCGGGGTCTTGATCGACTTCGCACCGTAGCAGCCTACGTCGCCGTAGCCCATGTCGTCCGCATAGATGAAGATGATGTTTGGTCGCCGTTGCGCGGAGGCTCCCTGCTGCGACAGCGGCCACAGCGTCAGGCTTATGGCGACCACCAAGAGGCTTCGGGTTCTGAGCTTGGTCATCCTTCCTTGGAGCGCAGGCAGCCTGGGAGCGCAGGCATCCCTGCCTGCCTGGTCGTTACTGGAAAGGAAATAGGCATTAGGGGAAAGAAGCAGGCAGGATGCCTGCGCTCCCAGGTCTTGCTCCCAGGCCCTCAGTCGCGATACGACGGATCAACCTTGTCCAGCTTCCGCAAAAGCCCGGGCCAGACCAGATCGGCGCCTATCCCTTTGGTGACGACCTTCACCTGGGCCGTAATGCCGTCGAGTATCGGCCTGGCTATCTCCACAAGCTCGGCTCCGCCCGACTCGGCCAGTAGCTGAATCTCGCAAGCGCGCTCGAGGTTGTACATGCCGAGGAATGCTTCGGCAGCATTGGTGCCGATCGTCAGCAATCCATGGTTGCGCAGTATCAGGTTGTTCTTGTCGCCGAGGTCCGTGACCAGCCGCGGCTTCTCGTCGTCATTCAACGCGAGCCCTTCGTAGTTGTGATAAGCGATCGAGGCCAGCGCGAACAACGACTGTTGCGAGATCGGGAGCAGCCCGTGCTTCTTCGCGGAAATGGCGACACCGTGCCTTGTATGAAGATGCATCACACACATCGCATCTTCGCGAGCTGCGTGGACCGCGCTGTGGATGGTGAAGCCGGCAGGGTTGATGGAGTAAGGGCTTTCCATCGCCTTGTCGCCATCAAGTCCCACCTTCACCAGGCTCGACGCGGTGATCTCATCGAACATTAGTCCATACGGGTTGATCAGGAAGTGGTGGTCGGGTCCGGGTACTCGCGCGGAGATGTGAGTGAAGATCAGATCGTCCCAGCCAAAAAGCGCAGCAAGCCGATAGGCCGCGGCCAGATCGATGCGGGCTTGCCATTCTTCGGTTGAGACTGCGTCGCGAACTGCTGCTATCTTTGCTTGCATTGAGTATCCCCTTTCGTAATCGCTCGGCGTCAGCTTGCGCCAGCCCTAACCATGTTCAGCGAGCAGAGAATAGCTACTGTTTTCGCTAAGTGCAACCGGCATTCAAAAGGACGGCGTTGAACTCTGCGATCGGGGGTTGTGATTGAAAATGGGACTTGGCACCCGTAATGACGATGCGGCTCTCATTAACGCAATATGAAAGAGGCACCCCTTTAGTGATAGCGTTGGGGTAATAGTAGTAACCCAAAACTGATCACTGGAAGGAGAACCCCGATGAATGTAGACAAGTATGTCGCATTAGATGTGGACAGCGCAAACATCGTAGTGGGTGTTTACGATCGCAATGGACAGCAAGTAATGCGGTGCTGGTAAACCGTTGAAACGGTTCCGCGTGAAGCGCAGCACCCACGGACACCCAACTGAGGTTGCGTTAATGAGAACATCATTCGTGGACGACTGAGCGATCTGATGTCAAAGCGCTCCGTCGGAGAGGTCCCAGTCCAATCACACCCCCTGATCTGGTGAAAGTGGCGGACGTTATTTGTCACAAGTGGGAGACCCTTCACCCAGGCGGAGGCGGCGACGGCCGCAACACGCCCTGCATAACGTCATTGAATAGGTTGGCACACAACCCGCAGCGCATGAATACGCGGTCGAACGAGTTTCCTTCAGGAACCGCTGGCAGGCGCCTGATAGCTGCGGCGAGCCCTCACGACGGTATCCGGAGTGTTGACCTGAACTCGTAACGCGTGGCGCTGTCCATCGGCCTTGGTGGGGTCGGGATAAAAGCCCAGCCGATACTGATGACGTAGCTCGTCGGCAACCAGCTTGAAGGTCTTCTTCAAGTCCGAGACCTCGCTGCTGTAAAAACGTCCCGCCGAGACGTCAGAAAGGTTGGTCAAGAATCTGACCGCTTCGTCGTTCTTCATGTCGACACGCTGTCGCCGCCGGTCCCCTCGCCGCGGCCTCCGAGGAGGAAATCGGTCCCGTCCCACCCATACACGACGCCGCGGAAATGTAAGCGCGTCAATCCAACCGCGTCTCAGAAAGCCCGTCTCGAAGAAGACTGTGTAGATCATCGAGCCTGACTCAGCAGCTTCGTCGAGCAAAGCTTGCTCGGCGATCCGGCTACCGACGTCTTTTCCGTCGGTCAGAAGTATTATTGCTTTGCGTCCGTCGATCCGTCTAAAGTGACGCGCGATCACTGCCGCCACTGCGTCGCGGAGCGTGGTCCCTACCTCTTCGCCCATCGATGCTTTCTTGATCGCCCGATCCAAAACCCTTCGATCCGAAGTAAGCCCGCTCAGCACGTGCACTTCGTAGTCAAAGCTGATGACCATCGCTCGGTCTTGTGGCCTCAGCTCTTTGAGAAAGTTGGCGGCTTCCTTCTTTATGTCGTCTAAAACCTCTTCGGTGCTTCTGCTTGTATCGAGCAGCAACGCTATGTTGAGTGGTTCTTCCGAGGCCTCGAATACCGCGATCGTTTGCTCAATCCGGTCCTGATACAACTTGAAGTCTGAAAGCTTCAACCCGGAAATATATCGGCCCTGCCGATCGCTGACGATTACAGGCACACTTACCAGAGTAGTTTGAACTTTGATGGGGTTGTCACTCTGTTTTTCCTGCGCGAGGGCTGAACGCGAGCCGATGCAGACTAGCAGCACAGCAAGCGACGCGAGTGCTTTTTTACGAAAGTTCATACTCGGGCTTGCTTCATGCGAGATGAGGGCAGTCTCCTAGTTTCAACTCTCTGCGCTATCTCGGCGTTCTCTGCGCCTCTGCGGTGAGGTTTTTCCCAGGATTCACCGCCGAGACGCAGAGAACGCCGAGATAGCGCAGAAAATGATTCAACCGCCGGTTGCGCTTCTATGCGCGGATGAACCCGCGGAAGTTCGCCGGACTCGCGTTGAAGCCTGGGAAGATAGCGTTCAGATTGCTCGCTCCCAAATGACGCGCGGCGATTTCTGAAAACACATCACGAAAGTCAGTAGTGAGCGCGAGGTCGCGGCCTTCATACAACTGTTCGGTTGCAAGCCCCGGCCACTTACCGTAGACCTTGCCACCCTTCACGCGGCCGCCGAGCGCGAAAAGGCAGCTCGCGTGTCCGTGATCCGTTCCGCCCGAACCGTTTTGCCGAATAGTCCGGCCGAACTCTGTCATCGTAAGGATCACGACGTTGCGCATGCGATCGCCGAGGTCATTGTACAGAGCCGCGATGCCCTGACTCAGGTCCTGCAAGCGATTCGCCAGTTGTCCGCGAGAGCTGCCTTGATTAGCGTGCGTGTCCCAGCCGCCAACGTCAGTGAAAGCAACTTCGACGCCGACATCGGCTTTGATCAACTGAGCGATTTGAAGCAGCGAATTGCCAAACGGCGAACGAGGATAGTTTGCGCCGTTTGCCGCCTGGTATTGCTGCGGGTTCGCCTTCTTCAGCATCTTGACCGCCTCGAACGCTTCCTTGCCGGTGCCGTGCAGCGCGCCGCCGATGCTCTGGGAGTAAAGCTCCTCGAAACCCTTCGCCACCTGAGCGTTTCCCTGCCCAGCTCGCACTCCGAAATCCGCGATGTTAGTCATCGCAATCGCAGGCGCCGGGCCCAGCATCGTGCGCGGCAAGTTGGCGGTAAAAGACACCGCGCGGAAAGCCGTTGCCTTCGGGTCCTTCTTCGCTTGCATGTAACGATTCAGCCAGCCATCGGCTGTGCCCTTATTGCCGGGCGTCGCCGATTCCATATAGTCCTGCGCGTCGAAGTGCGATCGGGTGTTGTCGGGCGAGCCGACAGCGTGAACGACGGCGAGATGGCCTTCGTCGTAGATCGCCTTGAACGGCGCGAGCTGCGGGTGAAGCGCGAAGAAGCCATCGAGATCGAGCGCGGCGTCCGGGTTCCCGCTCTTCGGCTCGGGTATGGCGATGTTCGGGCGAACGCTGTAGTAGCTCTTATCGCCGAAGGGAATCACCGCAGAGATTCCGTCCATCGCGCCTCGTTGAAAGATCGCGATGATGATTGGGCGATCTTTACCCGCGATTCCGGCTGTTTGCGCCAACACCGTGCGCTTCAAAAACGAGGGCGCAGCGGCGAAACTCGCCAGCGCTACCCCTGATGATTTCAAGAAGAATCTTCGTGTTACTGCCATGATGTAGTCTCCGTTTAACGTTCGAGATCTGGGTTCAGGGTTCCGGGTTCCGGGTTCCGGGTTCAGGGTTCAGGGTTCAGGGTTCGTAGTTCAGGGCTGTGGGCTGACGAACCCGGAACTCTGAACCCGGAACCCTGAACCACGAACCGTGAACCGTCTATCTTCTTTGGAACTCCGGCGCGCCGAGCACGAGACCGAATACCTTCGCGGCCTCCAGATCGTCCGCCGACATCGCTATCTGCGCACCCCTATTCTCGCGTATGCCGAACCGCCGTTCGAGGCGCTCAGGATTGCCGATACCCTTTTGGCCCTTGGCGGCGCCCTGGTTAGCCGGCAACGCTTCCATCGAGTTCTCGGCCATCACGTCATCTCCCGTGGGAATCGGCGGAACAGCGCCGAGTTCGCCCTTCACCGACACGCCCTCTTTCAACTGCTTCTCGAGGACGGTTCGCGTCTGCGGAGAGATGTCGCCGTACAGCAGCGACGCAATCGCTTTCTCCATAACGCGCTGCCTGTCAGACATGTCAACGCTGCCGGCAGCGCGCTTCACATCGAACGCCGCACCTCTGAGCTTGTTCGTAGTAAGCGCCAGCCCAAAATTCAGCCGCTCAAGCAATGAGCCCGTGTTGACCCACTGGTCTGCCCTGTCGGGATAGCCGGTAGGCGCTTGATACAGGTAGAGCGGTTGGCCCATCTTCGCGATGAACTGCGCGGTCTGAAGCGGTACGGTCACATCGGCGCCCAGCGCGCGAACGGCCGATACCGCCAGCTCGAAAGGCGACTTGATCTTCGCGCGATGAGCTTCCTTCGTATTGAACTCCGGCGAGGTAATGATCGTCCGCAGCATCTCGCGGATGTCACCGTCTGTCTTTGTGTATACCGCGGTCACGCGATCAACAAGCGATTGTGGCGGCGTGTCGCTCACGAACCGGCGCACCAGTTTGGTGGAGATGAACTTCGCGGTGCTCGGATGATGGGCCAGGATGTCGACGACCATCTCGCCGTCTTTGATTCCGCCGCCCGCGGGAATCTTTCTGCCGAGCACGGTCTTCTCACCGTTGTCGTGCATAAACTCGCGGAAGACGAACTGCGTGCCCTGGCGCGGACGATCGAGCGTCCATCCGGTCAAGCAGCGCGCCACTTCCTGTACATCCTTCTGAGTGTAGCCGCCCTCGACCCCCAGCGTGTGGAGCTCCATGATCTCGCGAGCATAGTTCTCGTTGATTCCCGGCTTACGATTCCTGAGCCCGTTCGCGGCTTGCGCCTGTCTCTGCTGCTCCGTCATCTGATCGGGATTGCTCATCTGGTCGCTCTGCATCTCGCGATCCATCTGCTGCTGGCGGTACTGAGGATCATTTGCGCGCCGGCCCTGTCGCGCATTGCCCAAGCCTCCGCCAAGCGCTCCAGGCCTGCGCTGAAGCTGGCCGCCGCGGCGCATTCGCGGTAGCTGCGCATCGGGGGACATCGACTGAAAATTGTCCAGATAGACCAGCATCGCCGGGCTCTTGGCCGTCGCCATCAGTAGGTCTTTGAACTTACCCATGGTGTGAGGGCGGATGACGTTCATCTCATAATGGGTGGTCAAGTTCCGGTCCGCGTTCTTGGCCCAAAATATATTGAAGTGGTTGAACCAGAAATCGGTCATGGCTTCCTGAAGCTGCCGTTCGCTGTAAGCCGCACGGATGATCTTCTGAGCTTGAAGCTCCTGCAACAGGAATTGAGGCGGCCTCAGACCGTGTTCCTGATAGTAGGCCATAACCTGCTGGCGATAGTCTCGCTTTTGATTCTCGTCCGCGTTTTGATCAAGCGGCTGAAGCTTGGCGGCCTTACCCTGCTTCAGACCGAGCTCGCGCGCGAGAAGATTCGGGGCCGGATACTTCTGCTGAATCTCAGAAAGGCTCATGCGCAGCGACGGGAAGTTCGCCAGCCGCGCCTCGATTCCGGGATCTTCTATGCTTTCGGGGTGCAATTGAAGATCGATGTATTTGTCGATGCCCAATCGTTTGACTCGCTCGACGTCGCCCGGACGCGGACCGTAGCCAATGCGATTGAGCAGGTGAACGATCTTTTGATCGGCGGTGAGGCTGGAGCCGGCCGCCTTCGATTTGGTATCGGCGACGACTGGCATAATCGCGCTAAGCGCGAGCGCTCCCGTCATTGCAAGTGCGAGCGCTGCCGCAGCGGCCCGCGGCCTTGCGAATTTGAGTTTGAAGGAGCTTCTAGTTTCTCTTTTCATAATGAACTTCCTCGTTAGAAGGGTGAATATTTTGGATGACTCCGGATGTCCGCAGATTGCCTCGTTCTTCGCGATCCGCTTCCGATGAGCGCCTGTTCATAGGCGGGCCGATGTCGTTATTGCCTATGACTGCTTTTGTCATAAAGGTTAGAGGGCTCCCGGTGAGATTTAGTCTGAAAAGGTATCACTTATTCTTTGTGGGACATGAAACATGTACAGGCGTCCCCTTTAGGAACCACCTGGGTGGTACCTTTTGGAATCAGCGCGTTACTATGCGAATGGAGCAACTCCGCTAGGAGTTGAATGCTTATAGGACCGGGGCGTTCGGCGTTGCGCACCCCAGCGGGGTGCTATGTCGGTCACTCGCTCATTTTACGAGAGTTGATCCGGCACATTGCACCCCGCTGGGGTGCGGCTCTCTCACGCACCACGTTTCTATAAACATTGCGCCCCTACGGGGTGCCAAGAAACCACTAGTGGTTTCTAAGGAGACGCGCGTACAGGACCTCGCCTCCTGATTCTCAACTAGAAAGCGAGGGCCACCCCGCCGTCGCTCATTCGCGACGCGTGCTCGACGTGTGCCGTCGCATAGGCCTTGATCGTTTCGATGTGCCGCCAGCGAAGCCCATGAATCCGCCGAAACAACCTGATTTTCAGATTCGCCACCTCGCTGTTGATGCAGTACAAGCGCTCGCCGTCCGGGTCCCTGTACTCGGCCTGGAGCATGTCGCGTAATCGGCATTGAGCGGCGCCTTCGATATAGACGCGAGTGTTCATCGCAGAGAAGGACCAGTAACCCATTCCCAGCTTGCGCTGCCACTGCTCGGCCAGTCGCAGACGGACGAAGCGGTGCTCTTCCCCTCGGTGGCGCAGGTACAGCGATTGTACCGGGGGAAGCGTGCGACCTGCCCGGCGCGGCTTCGCGGCGAGTCCTTCAAAGACAGTGCCAGGATGATTCTCAAAGGCGTTCGAATGAACCCAGACCCAATCGTCAACATGCTTCCGGCCCCACAGGTGCGATTGGCAGCCCGGCTCGTCTTCAAGAACGATAGGCCGGCCGTCGATTACAATCGTGCCGCTGAAACGCGCGTCCAGATTCGGCGAGCACACAAAAGATGAAGGCCTCGCGAGTCGAACCAAGGTTCGAGTCACGTGATGGTAAGTCGTTTGGCACGGTTTATAGCTTAAGTCCCACTCAACGCAATGGCCGCCAGTGTCAACTCTGCCCGCCGCGCGAGAGGAGGAGAATAGACCCTCGCCAAGCGTTAACCTGAATTCCTCTCGGCCTTCGAAGGCGAACTGATCGATCGCATACTCGCGTTTCACTCCGAAGTTCTGGTCCGGGGACGCTTTACAGAACCCGGCGGCCCACAAGGCCGCGTTTGGCTTAGAGTCACGCGCTGAAACCGCCGGCCATTCCAACGCGTAACGAAACCAGAAGCCGCGTTGCGAGGCCCGATGATTGAGTGTCAGAAACCACACCTCGTAATGAGGCGCGCTTCGGCCGTCCCAGCGGCAGAGATTGTCCGCAAAGTTAACCGCGAGATTCGAAATCGGCTGGAAACTGACTGCCATAGCCGGGTCTCTTCCAAATTTAAGGTTGCGGATTTTCGGATTGCCGATTGAAAGAGGACACCCTGCTCAGAGCAATCGCAATCCAGTTACGCGGGAAACTTACCTCATTTGACCGGAATACGGCAAACGCTGCCGGAAGTTCGAGCCCTGGGAGCGCAGGCATCCCTGCCTGCCTGCCCGGTGTTGCGCGAGAAAGACGATCGCCGTTAGCGTAAAGAGGCAGGCAGGGATGCCCGCGCTCCCAGGGGCGCTCCCCGATCGGCCGATTGACGGTTGCGCAGCGAGCAGTGAATAATACGGCTGCGAATGAGCCAGGCCCCCGTGACCAAAGAAACGAACCTTGAGGCAGAAGTCAAAATCGCTTGCGGCGATCTGGACCGCCTCCGCAAAGCAGGTTTCGAGCTAAGGGTTCTCGAAACCGCGCAACTTTGAAGACAATTGGCTGTTGGACTCCGCGGATAAAACGCTCCTTGGCCAGGGGGCGGCGCTGCGCATCCGCTCGGTTGAAGGCAGAGGCTGGGTCACCTACAAAGGCGTCGTTCGCGAGGGCGGCTCGACAGTGAAAGTGCGTGAGGAAATCGAGGTCGAGACCGCCGCGCCCGATCGGATGTTCGCGCTGTTTGAGCGACTGGGATTTCGGCGCTCGTTTCGCTATCAAAAGTACCGGACGGGTCATCAGCTAACCGTCGATGGTCGTGACCTCAAGGTAGTGCTTGACGAAACGCCGCTGGGAAACTTCATCGAGATCGAAGGTGATGAGAGCTGGTTAGTGGTCAGTGGTCAGTGGTCAGTGGTCAGCGGTGAGTTTGGCAGGCCCTGACCTGTCCTCTGACTTCTGACCCCTGACCTCTGGGCACTGACCCCTGACCTCTGGGCACTGACCACTGACCACTGACCACTGACCACTGACCGCTGACTTCTGACCACTGGCCTCTGTCTTTATGAAGGCATTCATTCTAGCAGCAGGATTCGGCACCCGGCTTTGGCCGCTCACGGAGGATCGCACCAAGGCTGCTATTCCTTTTCTCAATCGCCCGTTGATCAATTATTCAGTCGAGTATCTGGCGTCGCACGGCTTTCGCGAAATAGTAGTAAACCTTCACCATCATCCAGACTCAATTCGCCGCGCGCTTGGAGACGGTTCGAGGTTCGGCGTTAATCTCAGCTACTCGTTCGAGGAGGAGATACTCGGAACATCGGGCGCGTTGGACCCGCTGCGCGAGTCGCTGTCCGGCGACGATTTCGTCGTCATGAACGGAAAGATTGTCACCAACATTGATCTCGGCGCCGCCGTAGCCGCGCACCGGGATCATGACGCACTAGCCACGTTGGTATTGAAAGAGAACCCGGACCGAGAGCACTTCAGTATCGTCGAAGTGGACGAGCGAGGCTTGATCAAACATTTCGCGGGGTTCCCAGAGCAAGCGGCTTCAGAAGCGGCAACAGCAGCCGCGACGGCTCCGGGCTTAGTCGCGATGGCTGAGCCGGCGCCATTGATGTTCACTGGCATTCAGGTGCTCTCGCCTCGAATCTTCGATTATATTCCGCGTTCTCGCTTTTCTCATTCGACAATTCATGTCTATCCGCCGGCGATTGAAGCAGGAGAACGGATCGCCGCCCACATATCAACCGCAGATTGGTTCGAGATGAGCACGCTGGGTCGCTACCTGGAAGCGAATCTGCGATTCATGCGCAAAGAAGGGCGATCTGTGATAGTTGGTCAAGGCTGCGCAATCGAAGACGGCGCGAACGTCGAGGACTGCGTGCTATGGGACCGCGTCGTCGTCGAGCGCGGCGCTCGTGTGAGTCAGGCGGTGCTTGCCGACGATGTGCGAATACCGGCCGGCGCTGTGATCGAACGAGCGGTTGTTGTTCGACGCAACATTCTGAGCGAAGTCGAACGCGGCGAATTCCTTAGCGATAACCTCATCGTTCAGATTTGATGAGCGGCAGCCGCCGCTATGATCATCCCTGGTTGATTTGAATGGCTTCAACTGTAGAGACCACATCCGCAATCATTCAGCTGGCAGCGCGCCACCTCAACGCTTCGGTTGATGAGGTGGCGGCGACCCCGTTAACCGGAGACGCATCCACCCGCTTATATTTTCGCGCCCAGGCGTCAGGGGCGAGCGTCATAGTCGCGCTTTACAACAAACCCTTTGACGAAAACGAGCGGGCCATCGACAGGCTGAACAAATTTGAAGCTGCCAATCCATCCGCCCGGCTTACCTTTGCCAATGATCCCTGCGCTCATATCGAGGTGACCAATCTCCTTCTCAAATCTGGGCTTCCGGTCCCGCCGGTGCTTGCGACTTCTGGGGCCGACGCGGTGATCCTGATCGAAGACGTTGGCGACCTTCGGTTGCAGGACTGGCTGGGTGGCCGCTCTGATGCCGAAGTGATCGAGGCTTACCGGCATGCACTCGCGCTTTCAGTCCGAATTCAAGGGGCCACCCGACAGGCTCTGGAAACCGATTCCATCTGCTCGCATCTGGCGTTTGATGAAGCGAAGCTAAGATGGGAGTTGGGTTTCTTCTTTGCCAACTACTTCAACCGCTATCTTCATATGCGCCTCGATCCGGCGACATCCAACGCCGTGCAAGCAGATTTCAAAGAGTTGTGCTCGGAGCTTGCAGCGCGTCCGCGAGTGCTCACTCACCGCGACTTCCACGCGCGCAACCTGATGATGCGTGAAGGCGAGATGTTTATCATCGATCACCAGGATGCCCGAATGGGGCCCGCGAGCTACGATGTAGCTTCGCTGCTCAGGGACCCTTATACGACGCTTTCTCGCGAAGTCGTCGCCCAACTCACAGAGTGGTTCATTGAGAAGAAGGCGGCGTCAAGCCTTCCGCTTGCTGACGTCGATGAATTTCGAGTTGAGCTTGAGCTTATGACGGTACAGCGAATGCTGAAGGCTATAGGGACTTACGCATCGCAGGCCGCGGCGGGCAATCCGGTGTACATCGCTTACATAGAGCCGGCCGTCGAACGCGCGCGCGCGGCGATGAAGTCGCTTGCCCGTTTCGATGCGACGCGCGAGCTGATCGAACGAACTCGTGAATGATCTCACTTGTACGTTATTCAAATGGTGGAGCGCAGGAGAGCGGATGCCGAAGCAGGCAGGCTGATTCCGCACGAGACGGTCGCCGAGGAGATGCGTCGCAAATGGCAGGTCGGACGCGAACCGTAGTCTGGACTTCTCTCTCGCGGGACGGGCTAGACGAGGTACTCGAATAGGAAGAGATCCCCCCATATTGTTTTGTTAGCGGAGAGAAGAGATGCTACTTGATACGGGCAAGGCAGAACAACCTGATAGTCTGTCACGTTGAAGGTGATTAAGTGTACGGGCGCGCTGAGTCCGAGTCTGGCTACCTGATATTCTTCAGCTCCTCGCGGATCACTTCGTTAAGTGGCCGGACCTTGTAGTCCTCCTCGAAGAACGACCAGCGAACGATGCCTTTTGTGTCGACCACAAAAGTAGCTGCCTTTGAGATCTTACCTTCTGCGTTGTAGAGATCGTAGGCGTCGATGACTTTGTGATCCACGTCTGACAAAATCGCGAAAGGAATCTTGAGCTTGTCGCCGAGTTCCTTGCTTTTTTCTGGTTTGTCGATGCTTATCGCGACTACCTCAGCACCCGCGGCTTTCAGCTTGTCGTAGTCAGCAGCCAGACTGGCGAGCTGTTTCCGGCAATAGGGTCACCAGTAGCCGCGATAGAAAACCAGTACGAGTTTCTTTCCGGCGTAGTCCTTGAGTGCAACCGTCCGGCCATCGGACGACGCCAAACTGAACTGCGGCGCGCGATCGCCCACCTTCGGCGTCGCGCCAAGAGCGGCCAGGGTAAGAAGACATGTAAATAGCAACGATTTCATAAGCTGCAGCATTTCGGATACTAAATGTACGGCAGTCAGTCTGCGGGGCTCCCCGTCCTGCAAAAAAACACCAGTGGAAGATTGCGCTTTTGCTGAGTTGCTAGTTGTTCGACAATTTATCGAGTAATGAAAGTTTCTCGTAGACCGGACAGTCTACGATACAGGTCGTCGGGCCGAACTAGCTCCGCTCTTCGATAGGAACGTACTTCAATCCACGCGGCCCGACGTACTCGGCGCGAGGCCGAATCAGCCGGTTGTTTTT
This sequence comes from Acidobacteriota bacterium, assembly GCA_038040455.1. GTDB lineage: Bacteria > Acidobacteriota > Blastocatellia > UBA7656 > UBA7656 > Onstottus_A. Next base: position 2,898 of record JBBPIH010000018.1, on the reverse strand, counting down.
ATACTGCTCGAGTACGTGCGCGGTCCACCCTGAGATGCGGCTGCACGCGAATATCGTTGTAAACAGGTCCGTCGGAATGCCAAGCGCGTAGTAGGTCGACGCTGAATAGAAGTCCACGTTCGGGTTCAAGTGCTTCTCGCGCATCATTACTTCTTCCATCTTGCGCGACATCTCATACCATTTTTTCTCGCCGGTGCGCTCGCCCAACTGCCGTGACATCTCGCGCAGATGCGTCGCGCGAGGGTCTTCGGTGTGATAGACGCGGTGACCGAATCCCATGATCTTTTTCTTTTCAATCAGCGCTTGCTTCACCCATGCTTCGACGTTGTCAACCGAGCCGATCTCGAGCAGGTTCTTGATCACTCCTTCATTCGCGCCCCCGTGAAGCGGGCCTTTCAGCGTTCCGATAGCCGACACAATCGCGGAGTACATGTCAGACAACGTCGCAGTGGTCACTCGCGCGGAAAAGGTTGAGGCGTTCAGCTCGTGATCGGCGTGCAGGATGAGAGCGACATCCATTGTTCGAGTCGAAATCTCATCCGGCTCCTGCCCGCGCAGTGTGAAAAGAAAATTACCGGCTATCGAAAGGTCTTTGCGCGGCTCGACAGGTTGCAGACCATTGCGCACCCGCTGGAAAGTTGTGACTATCGTCGGGAACTTGGCAGTGAGTCGCACGGCCTTTCGCAGATTCGCCTCAGGCGACATCTCGTTAATGTCCGGGTCGTAGAACGCGAGCGCCGAAACGATGGTGCGAAGCATGTCCATCGGGTTTGCGCTTTTAGGAATAGAGCTGATCAGAACCTGGATTGGAGTGGGAAGTCCTGTCTCACTGCTGAGCTGGTGTTTAAGCTCGTCCAGCTCGGGGCGGGCCGGCAAAGCGCCATGCCAGAGCAGGTAAATTACTTCTTCGAAGGTCGAATGCTCGGCGAGGTCATGAATATCATATCCGGCATAGATAAGCTTGCCTTCGTCTCCGTTCACGTCGCTGATGCGAGACTCAGCGGCAACTATCCCTTCGAGGCCAGCCTTGGCTACGTTGGCTTCACCCGGCATCTTCCTGTTCCTTTCAGTCTGTCTGTTGCTCTTCAGATATTCTTACTGCTCTGCTCAATATTGAAGAATAGGACACGCTTGGAGGCATGTCAACGAAGAGCCCCTAACTAAGGCCCTACGACTTCAACTTCGATTCCTCGACGGGCTTCGATAAGGCGCGCCGCCGACTGGCGCGGCACCGCGAGTTCCAAAAACCCAGCGCTTCCGAAGTAGGCGAATAGTTCGTTCGGGTTTGCTTGAGCAAAGTGACTCAGCACGCGCGCCGCTTCGTGCTTTCCGATTCGTACCCGAGCGCCCGCCCGAACAAGATCTTCCGTTAGCTCAGCCGGGGTGATGTTTGTGATAACGTTGCCGAAGCGGTCAACGTGGATTACCGTCCCACGAACGTGGTTTTCGGAAACGAATACGGGCGTGGGAGTATTGAAACGAACAGGATCGCTGATCTCCTCTCCCATCATTCGCCAGTCGACAAGCTTGGAAACATAAGCCGCGCACGGTGCGAAGACATCGCGGCCATGAAACGTGCTGGAAACCGGCTGCCGGAAATAATGTTCTGTTGTGAAGTGCACAACTCGATTGACCTGGGCGCGCTGGTAGATGTAGCTGAACACTCCGTTGTCGGGTCCGATGAAGTTGTAGTCATCGGCCATCACCATTATCGGGCGGCGAGAAGATCCGACGCTGGGATCCACAACCACTAGATGAAGCGTGTTCTTCGGAAAGTCTTTGTAGCAACACACCAGCGTGAAGGCCGCCGCGTAGATGTCGTGAGGAGGGATCAAATGCGTCAGATCGATAATCTCAGCCGCTGGGTTGATCGAATAGATGACCCCTTTCATTGCGGGCACGTAGTAGTCGGCTTCGCCGAAGTCCGTGGTCATCGATATAAGCGATTTCTTGTCAGCCATCGAATGCTCCAGGGGGCTGGAAGTCAGGAGGCACATTCATTCTATAACAATAAGCAATAGTTGTCTGGATTAAACCAAGTCGAGCAGCTCTTTGTCCTGAGCATAGCTGAGCTTGCGGGCCGCTTCGGCGAGCTCGAACCACTCCGCGCGGTCGACTTCTTCAACTGGACCCTGGAGGGCGCCACGGATACGTTCCATCAAAAAGTAATGCACAGCCTTCGGCCTGAGCCGTCCTTTATTGCGCGTTCGATAACGGTAACGCGTGATCGCAAGCTCGCGAATGATGCGGCACTCGAGCCCGGTTTCTTCTCTTACTTCACGCAGTGCGGCTTCTTCGAGTGTCTCCCGCGCCTCCAACTTGCCTTTAGGAAAAGACCAGTCGTCATATCTGGGGCGATGCACTAGCAGCACGCGAGACGCACCGGCGCCGTTGTCAATCACTATTCCACCCGCCGCTAGTTGCTCGGTGTCCATTCATTCAAAGATTAAACACAAAGACATCAAGGCACAAAAGTTATTTTTCATTTTCCATTTATCATTAATCATGTCATTGCGCCGCGAGCCACACAACCGACGACAAATGGAGAATGACATATCGAAATTGGAAAATGATGGCTTTGACACCATGGTGTTCGTCGCGCCGGTGTTCGTCGGCGACATCGTCAGCTTTTATACCGAGCTTGTGCGCATCGGCCGAACCTCGATCACTATCAAAGTGCTGGTCGAAGCCGATCGGGTGAAGCATCCAAGCGAACGCGCGAGACTCACCGAAGCCGAAGTAGTCTACGTCGCGGTCGATGAGAACCGCCGCCCGATACCTGTTCGGGACGAAGGGTGAACGGATATTTCAAACAATGTTCCGATGTCAAAATCTCAGATCTCAAATCACTACTGTCCGGTTAGATCTCCCATAGATTCAACTGGTTAGTAGGATCTG
>JBBPIH010000095.1:0-11945 GCA_038040455.1 Acidobacteriota bacterium | reverse complement strand
TAATGAGGACAAAAAAAGAAAACGCCATCTTTCTCATAAATTTGTCGCACACCCAGTAGCGCAGGGCCGTTACATAAACGACTACGACGACGACAGTCATCGGGACGTGGCTTTCCTGGGTTCTGAGGTCGCTGATGGCTTGTTCCCGCAGCTCGATCCGATCGGGAAAGGGATAAAGATCGGCCCCGATGTATACACGGTTATCGGTGTGGCCAAGAAGCTGGGCTCTGTGCTCGGGCAATCTCAGGACAATTTTGTTCAGCTTCCGCTGATGACTTTCTTCAAAGCCTTTGGCAAGCGAAGCTCACCCACTTTTCGAATCATCATCCGCGGGCGCGCTGATGTCCCTCCCGAAAAAGTTCAAGACCAGGTGCGAGTGATGATGCGCACGCGGCACAAACTTGACTACAGCAAGCCGGATGATTTTTCCATCGCAACCGATGAAGCGACCGAGCAACTGCTGGGCTCCATCGTCAACGTGGTGGCGGCCGTAGCCTTTCCTGTGGTTGGCATATCGCTTTTGATCGGGGGCATCGTGATAATGAACATAATGCTCGCGAGCGTGACCGAACGCACACGCGAGATTGGTATTCGCAAATCTCTGGGAGCTACTCGGCGGGACATACTTATGCAGTTTCTGGTCGAGTCGGCGATGATGTCGGGGATCGGGGGTCTAATCGGTCTGCTGCTGGCAGTGACAAGCATGGCCGTCTTGAAGCAATTCGTGCCGGTACCCGTCGCGATCCCGCTTTGGGCGCCAGTCATTGCGATTTCGGTGTCAACGCTTGTCGGAGTATTCTTCGGGCTTTACCCCGCGAACCGCGCTGCGCGACTTGATCCGATAACCGCGTTGCGAGCGGATTAGGAAAGAACGTAATGAGACGTGAACCGTGATGCGTGATTCGTGATGCGTGGTAGGAGTTCAGAGTTCAACCGCTCGTCACGCATCACGCATCACGCATTACAGTTATGCACATTCAGGAAATCGGCGAAAATGTTTTGATGGCGCTCGACACGCTGCGGACGCATAAGGTGCGTTCGGCTCTCACGATGCTGGGTGTGATCGGCGGCACGATGACCGTCATCGCTATCTCATCGTTCCTGACCGGGCTCAGTGAGTTTGTGCTGGAACAGACCAAACGCTTCGGCCCTGACATCGTTTTCGTCACCAAGTGGGACAACATCGGGATTCGCTTTAGCCGGCCTTCGCAATCCGAGCGCTCGCGTAAGAACTTTACCATCGACGACGCTCGGGCGATCGCCGAGCTTCCCGCTGCCGAGAGCGTGAGCCCCACGCTTGTTGTAGGGTCTTTCGGACCGGGCGGGAATCAACCGATCGTCAAACACAAAGGCATCGAAGCGAACCGGCCATTGATATTCGGCGTGTGGCCTAACTATGACGTGGTTCGCAACGTCTACATCAGGAGCGGGCGCTTCTTCACCCCAGCCGAACAGGAACACCGATCACAGGTAGCCATCTTGGGGTCGGCAATTGCGGAGACGCTCTTTGGCGCGCTCGACCCGATTAACCGAGAGGTCGAAGTGGACGGAAAGGTCTATCACGTGATCGGCGTGATGGAGAAGGCGCCAGGCGGCCTGTTCGGCGGCGATCCCGTCGAAGACCGGCAACTGATAGTTCCGTTCGAGGCGCTGAAGCGCGATCACCCGGAGATCGACGACATCACCGTCAACGTTAAGGCTAAGCCGGATCAGTTTGGCAGGCTGGTCGATGAAATAACGGAGTTGATGCGGCGCCGTCGGGGGGTGCCCAACGACAAGCCAAATGACTTCGGCATCAGCACACCGGGCAGCATCTTCGAAGTTATCGCGCAGTTCGCTTCAGTCGCGAGCGTCATCGTCTTTCCGCTATCGGCGGCAGGATTACTTGTGGGCGGGATCGGCGTGATGAATATTATGCTGGTCTCGGTAACCGAACGAACAAAGGAAATCGGCGTGCGCCGGGCAATCGGGGCCAAGAAGAGGGACATCATCTGGCAATTCTTGACTGAGGCAATAACGTTGACTGCGGTGGGCGGCGTGATTGGTATCTTTGCAGGCTGGGTGATAAGCCTGGCACTCAGACAACTGGCCCCGACCCTTCCTTCGGTGATTCCGTTGTGGTCCGTGGTGCTGGGGTTTGTTGTATCCTGTTCTGTGGGCTTAATTTTTGGGATGTGGCCCGCCATGAAAGCGGCCCGCCTGGATCCAATCGAGGCGCTCAGGTACGAATAGCTTGTGCGGCGATTCGACCCTTAGCGCACTGGCGCGGCTGAGGCAAATTGTCGCATCGGCGTCTAGTTTGTGACCATGTGATAGCCGACTTGCTTTGCAACTGGTTGTTGCGTGCCCGACCACTGAACCTCGCCCATGTCGTCGAGCAACATGAGCATACTGCATTCCAGATCAGTGTAGGATGAGACATACAGCACGGGCCTAATCCCGCTCGCCGCGCGCTGAAACAGCATCTCCTCCATAATGTCGACCATATCGACGCCGATTTGCGGCTGTGTCGCTACAATGTTGGTGGCTGCTTTTTTCACGTCCTAGTCGGCAGCAATAGTCGTGCCGCTTGGCTGGTGCGGTCCATGGGTCCCTCAAGGACAGGCTCTCGGCGATGTGGGTCGATGCAATGAGAAGCAGTTAGGCGAGAAAACGCGATGCAGCGCCGTTTCCCCTCAAGACGCATTCGCGAAACATATCGAATCTGACCCTACACTACAGGTACGCGCTAAGCGACGAACTGTAAATTATCAGTGCATTCGCAACTTACATGTGTCCGGCTGGCGCGGCTACGGTTGTGTTAGCCGAACGCTGCTGCCCAAGCGACTTTGATTAAAACAAACACTGCCCAAAAGCCGAAAACTACCGAGGCCGTCTTTCCGGTGGTGATCTTGCGCGATCCGGCTATCGATGCGAAGCCGATGATCAGCAGAATCAAAATCCATATCGTAAAGATGTCAAGCGAGCCGGCTACAGCCAGGATCACCGCCGACGTGTCCGATGGAAGAAACGCCGCCAGATTCGACGGCACTATCCCGCCCGACTGGGTTGGGTCCATGCTTCTGAGACTCTCCTGATCGCGAACCATGAGCGACGCCATAGTGACAAGAGTCGCTACAATGCCGGTGGCGGCGGAGCTCCATGCGACCACCGACAGGATCTTCTTGAACGTGGTCTTCGCCTGAATAAACATCAAGCCTAGCGCAAAGATGCCGGCGAGGACTACGTAGAAGATCGGCGTGAAGACCGCCCCGATTATAGGAGAGAACTTCGCGATACCCTTGGCGAACGCCACCTGCTGTTCCATCTGCTCTTCGGTAAGCGATTGGTTGCTCTTTTCCATTCGCTTCTTTATCTGGTTACGCATGATGGAGTCCCAGTCGGGATTCACTCGCCATTGGAAGAAGAGAGTAGAGGCAAGCACCGTCAGAATCGCAATGATCATCGGCGCGATCCACGTGGGCTTTCGATTAATATCCGCAAAGGTCTCACCGGGCGACAGCAATGTGCCGGTGAGCCTGGCCAATGGTCCGAGCCGCGCGGGCTCCTCGGCTGGTGTCTGGTGGTGCTGTTGAGGGGCGGCATACGACGGTGTTGTTTCAGGCGACTGATCTTTGGGCTGGCTCATTCTTGATTTCTCTCCTGAGGGCATTCGAATTGCGGAAATGCGGATGTCGGATTGCGGGTTGCGGATTGGAGCAGCGAAACGCTTGTTGCAACCCGCGATCTGAAATCTGCATTCCGCAATTCCCGGTGAGCCTACTATTTTTTCTCACCGGGCGCAACCACCATGCACGCCACAAAATGGTCGGGACTCACTTCGACCAATTGAGGCTCAACGTCCGCGCAACGAGCCTCGGCGATCGGACAGCGCGTGCGGAAGCGGCATCCAGATGGAGGCTCGCTCGAGGTGGGAATGTCTCCAGTCAATCTCAACCGCTCGCGGCGAAGATCTGGATCGGGAATCGGTATCGCTGAAAGCAGCGCCCGGGTGTACGGATGAAGAGGGTTGTGAAATATCTCTTCACTCGAAGCTACCTCGACCAGTTTGCCGAGGTACATTATGCCGACCCGCGTCGAAATATGCTCGACCACCGACAGCCCATGGGAAATAAACAGATAGGTCAGTCCGAGCTGTTGCTGCAGGTCTTGAAGCAGATTCACCACCTGCGCTTGAACCGATACATCGAGTGCGGACACCGGCTCATCACAAACGATGAACCTTGGATTGAGGGCTAGCGCTCGCGCGATTCCAATCCGCTGCCGCTGACCGCCTGAGAATTCGTGAGGATAGCGAGCCGCGTGCTCAGGTTCGAGCCCGACGAGCTTCAGCAATTCGGCGACTCGATCGCGGCGGCCGCCTCGATCGCCTATGCGATGGATGACAAGCGGTTCCTCGACAATCCGGCCCACCGTCATTCGCGGGTTGAGGGACGAGTACGGGTCTTGAAAGATGATCTGGATATCCCGGCGCAGCCGGCGCAGATGGTCAGAACCCAGCGTTAGTAAGTCCTGCCCATCGAATCGCACGCTGCCGGATGTGGGTTCGATCAGCCTGAGTATGCACCGTCCAGTGGTTGACTTGCCGCAACCCGATTCACCGACCAGCCCGAAGGTCTCGCCTCGACGGATGCTGAAGCTGACGTCGTCGACGGCTTTGACAGCGTCGCGCCCAACTCCCAGGAGGCCCGCACCCAAGGGGAAGTGTTTCGTGAGGTTCCGTACTTCGACTAGATTTGGTTCTACGGCCATCTATTCAGTTCCAATTCAGAATCCGAGTGAGATCAGACAAGATCAGCGTGATGCAAGCCTCCAAGCTCTCCTGGGATCACAGGTTGGGAAGGGCGGTTTACCCCCGCTCTTTTCTTTCAACTTTGGCAGCGGAGACTCAGCAAGGAGCGGGGGTAAACCGCCCTTCCCAACCTGCGATCCCAGGCGCGGGGATGGTCGCAGCTATTCAAATTCCCTTGAAGAGGATCGTTCATGACACGCCAACGCTCGTTTTTGTGCGCGAGATCCTTGATCGCTCAGGATGAGTCTTTGCTGATTCATCGCCGACCCGATCATATCTAATACACCGCGCGAGATGCTCTTCACTAACCGCAACCAGCGGTATCTCGTCCGCTCTGCATTCGTCAATCACGTACGCGCACCTCGGCGCGAACTTGCAGCCCTTTGGCAAATGAAGAAGGTTTGGCACGGTGCCTTCGATTGTTTCCAATCTGCGTCGCTTTAAGCCTTCTTCGGTAAGCCGCGGCACCGAGCGCAACAGTCCTTCGGTGTACGGATGGCGCGGGTTATGGAAGATCGCACGCACCGGAGCTTCTTCGACGATCCGGCCCGCGTACATCACCGCTACGCGATCCGCAGTTTCCGCGACAACCCCGAGATCGTGTGTGATAAGCAGCATCGAAAGGGCGAAGTCGTCTCTCAAACCTCGAAGCAACTCCAGAATCTCCGCTTGAATCGTCACATCCAGCGCGGTAGTCGGTTCGTCGGCGATAAGCAGCTTTGGCTTGCACGACAAGGCCATCGCGATCATCACTCGTTGACGCATGCCTCCGGACAGTTGATGCGGATAATCCTTCGCGCGGTGCTGCGCATCAGGGATCTGCACTCGAGCCATCATCTCAACGGCCTTCGCCCAGGCTTGTCTTCGCGGAAGATGCTCGTGGAGCTGGATAGCCTCAGCGATTTGATCTCCGACAGTGTAAACCGGATTGAGCGACGTCATCGGATCCTGAAAGATCATTGCGATCTCCCGGCCGCGCAGCCGCCGCATGTGATCATCGTCGAGCTTCATAAGCTCGGCGCCGTTGAATAAGACCTCACCGGCTGCGATTTTTCCCGGCGGCGGGACGAGTCGCATGATTGAGAGGCTCGTCACCGACTTCCCGCTTCCGGACTCTCCAACAAGCGCGAGCGTCGAGCCCGGCTTGATCTTGAAGCTCACGTCATCTGCTGCTTTGATTGTGCCGGCGCGGGTGAAGAAATGTGTGCTTAGGTTGTTGACTTCGAGAATGTTGTCACTCATCACTTCTATTCACTGAGACTCTTTCAACAGGTCCAGATAGGACTTTTTGCTATCAAACGAATTCCTTTTCTCATTTTTTGGGAGATCATATCCGGGCTTTAGTCCCTTCCAGCCGGTCAGTCGTAGCTGGCGCCGCTGTATTCTCCAAATACCCCGCGCAAACGATCCGAGATTTCGCCCAGCGTCGCGTAAGCTTCGACGGCTCGAAGGATATGAGGCATCAAGTTGTCAGCGGTTCCAGCCGTTTGCTCGATTTGCGCAAGCGCTTCACTCACCGCTCGACCATCGCGGCGCGAGCGAACGAGATTGAGCCTTTCAATCTGCTCCCGCTCGAGTTCAGGATCAATGCGCAACAAGGGCACGGAAGCGCCTTCGTCTGAAGTGAACCGATTCACTCCAACTACTGTGTGCTCACCCGATTCAACTCCGCGCTGGTACTCATAAGCCGCGTGCTCAATCTCGCGCTGAACGAAACCTTTCTCTATAGCCCGCAGCATCCCGCCCATGTCGTCGATTTTCTGAATGTAGTCGGAAGCCAGCCGCTCGATCTCGTTAGTCAGGTGCTCTATTGAGTACGCCCCGCCAAGTGGATCGGCCGTGTCCGCCGCGCCCGATTCATAACCGATTACCTGTTGCGTTCGAAGCGCGATCCGAGCGGCATGCTCCGTTGGAAGCCCAATCGCTTCATCCATTGAATTGGTGTGAAGCGATTGCGCTCCCCCAAGCACCGCCGCGAGCGCTTGAATCGTCGTGCGAACGATGTTCACCTCCGGCTGCTGCGCAGTCAGCGATGATCCCGCGGTCTGAGCATGAAACCGAAGCATCAGCGATCGTGGATCGCGCGCATTGAAGCGCTCGCGCATGATCCGAGCCCACAATCTTCGAGCCGCCCGGAACTTTGCCACCTCTTCCAGGAACTGGTTGTGTGAGTTGAAGAAGAAGCCGATGCGCGGCGCGAACTCATCGACGTCGAGCCCGCTGTCCACCGCCGCCTGCACGTAAGCGATCGCGTCCGCTAGCGTGAAGGCCACTTCTTGCGCCGCGGTGGAACCGGCTTCGCGAATGTGATAGCCCGAAATCGAAATCGTGTTCCATCGCGGGACTTCGCGGGCGCAGTAAGCGAAAATGTCGGTCACGATTCGAAGACTCTGGCGCGGAGGATAAATATAAGTCCCGCGCGCGATGTACTCCTTCAGAATGTCGTTTTGAATCGTGCCTGAGATTCTGTCGGGCGAGACCCCTTCCTTCTTCGCCACCGCGATGTACATCGCGAGCAGTATCGCCGCGGTCGAGTTGATGGTCATCGACGTTGAAACCTTGTCGAGCGGAATCTGATCGAACAGCAATTCCATATCCTCGAGCGTGTCGATAGCGACGCCGACTTTGCCGACTTCGCCGCGCGCCATCAGATGATCCGAGTCGTAGCCCATCTGCGTGGGGAGATCGAACGCGACCGACAACCCGGTCTGGCCATGCTCGAGCAAGTATCGATATCGCGCGTTCGATTCAGCAGCCGAGGCGTAGCCCGCGTACTGCCGCATCGTCCACAGCTTGCCGCGATACATCGTCTCGTAAGGTCCGCGCGTGTAAGGGAATTTTCCCGGATCGTTCAAGTCGGGTTCGTAATCGACCGCTGCGTCCGAAGGCCGGAAGACTGTTTTCATCTCGATACCCGAGCTTGTTTCAGCCTTTCTTTCGACGCGCTCTTTGGTGCTCATGTGGTCTCCGCAGGTCTTGATTGATCAGATTAACAAAGGTGCGGTTGCTTTCCAAACTTGCGGGTCACCGCGATGGCTACGCAGGCGATGAAGATGAGGAGCGCACCGGCTAAGACTAACGAATGGGCGTCGGCCCATTCGGCCGCCCCCAGACCGATCACGCGCGGGCTCGTCAGGTTGAACAACGCGGAGGCCGCGGCGAGGGCCGCAGCGATCAAGTACCGCGCTTTCCTCGAAGTCTTCACTCGGAAGACCAGGTGGGCGACTGGCAAGATCAGGATGACGTAGTGCGCTTTCCAACTAAGCGGCGAAAGCAACACGATGCAACAAAAGAACGGGGCTGCAGCGGCCAATTCACTTCGCGCTCGGACCGCTCCGAATACAGCGAAGGCGACCAGCACTATCGAGATCAGCAGTGTCACTGCTTCGGCCGGCCTGCGAGAGTCTCCTTCGCTCGACAACGATGCTTCGTTCGGCTGATCGGTAAGCCTTGCGATTGCGCCGCGCAGCGATTGATTGCCTGCGTACGCAAGGTCGTAGCCCTGTTCGTTCTTCACGGTGCGGTTCACAAACACTCGAAAGGCGTCAACGCTATCGGAGCCAAACGGCAAGAAGCTCACCACAGTGACTGCGACAAGAAGCGCGGCGCAGGCGGAGGCGAATTTCAGCCGCAACTTTGCGGCGTGATAGAGGAGCAGCAATGCGGGTGTCAGTTTGATCGAAACAGCAACCACCAGCGCGACTGCTGATAACGCCTTTCTGTCACGCGCGTACAGGTACACGTGAGCAACGGCGAGCGCCGCCACCATCGCATTAACCTGCCCCAGATTGAAAGTGTCCAACACGAACCTGATAACAATGACCACCGCGCAGGCCGCTATCGCCGCTCGCCACGAAGACGACTCCGGGACGGATACCTTCAACGCGGCAGAGTCGGGTTCCCTGCCGTCACTGGCAAGCCTGGCTGACATCCACGCAGCGGCGACGATCGAAGCAGCGTTGATCAGAAACCAGAAGTACGCAGCCACCGGCAGCGGCAAGATAGCGAGCGGAACGATCAGCTCTGCAAGCAGCGGCGGATAAATATAAGGGGTCCAGTCCCCCAGCGAGTGCTGGTACGGGTCACGACCCGCGATGACCTCGCGAGCGGCGTGGTAATAGACACTAAAGTCGTTGCTGTAGACTTCCGCGTTCCCGCCGCTCTTGCCCGCGAAGTACAACCCGCTCAACAACACGACAAGCGCGAGCACGATAATGGTCACCCGCGCAGTCGTTAATCGGACTATGCTGCGCCCCTCGGACGATCCGGCTATTGATAAACCAGAGTTTTTCAATGATTCGCCGTGTTCCACTTCACATAGTTTGATGTTCGAACAACCAACAGCACCCCGCTCAGGATCACAGGTCTGGAAGGGTGGCTTGCCCCCGCTGGTTTGCTCCAATGAGTACAGAAGAGCGGGGGCAAGCCACCCTTCCAGACCGCCAGGTTAAGGATTATCATGGCAGCCCTGAGCCGAGTTCCTGAGTAACTTCAAAAACGTCAACATCACCATACCGATATGCAAGCTTGAGCCAGATCGGCGGTATGAAACTATCAGAAATCGCTCTCTCAAATTGTCCATAGATGACATAGCGCACTCGATGCTCCATAAACAACTTGCGTCCAGCGTCACCCAAGGTTCCGGCATAGAACGCAGTGACTTGAACGCCTTTCTCATCACTGCGGATGGTCTGGCCGTAGTGACCGAGAAAAACATGCAAGCCGGTCATCGACGGAGCAAGATTGCCCGTCAGATAAGACGAGAACAACACCGCATCGCGATCTGAGTTTGTTCTCAACCAGTCAAAAGCCGCAACCAAATCGGCTGGTACATACCGTCTTGAATCGGTAGAACCAGAGGTGCGCGCGATTATTTGCCCGATGACAAAACCAATATTCGTGAGAGAGGCAACCGTGATAGCCCCGGCCAAAAAGAATCTTCGGTACTGCGCCGCAGTGGGTCCCTTGAAAACTCTGCGCGCGATCCAGAGTAAAGCGACCGAGCCCGCTATCGAAAACGGCAATTGCAGACCTTCGACCAGACGCCTTTGGAAGCTCACCGGTGCATAAAGCAGCGCTCCGTGCACAACAGCCCAAATGAGAAGCAGGCGACCGTACTGAACCCGACTACTCCACATCAAGCGAAAGCCAAGTACGGCAAGCGCCGCGACGAGACCGAAGCCGAGGGCGTATTCCCAGGGCGAAGGCGACAAAGTATTCGTGATCCGCAACCATTCGCGTGAGACTTCGTTCGACTGGTTCAGATAAACCAGGTACGCGAGGCCAGGAACTGTAGTGGCGCCGAACGCACCGGCTGTACGCACGGCAGAGAGGTAATACGAGCGAGGCCTTTTCGGTCCGTCGTTCAACCACGGCCACGTTAATAAAGCCATACCCGCCACTGCACAAACTACGACGACCATGTACGGATGGACAACGGCGAGTAGCGACACCAGGATTCCTGAGATAAGTGCCCGGCCCGTTTTCTTCTCGACGAGGGCGCTAAACAAGAGCTTGATCGACGCAAATATCAGGGCTGCCCCAACCGCAAAATGCACCTGTGCGAAGACCGAACGAAACGCGATAGCTTCGGGCACGTTCAAGTCCACCGAGCCCGAAGCTGAAGAAGCGCCGAACAAGTCGATTCTGTTTTTCAAAGCATAAACCAGCCAGCCCAAGCCGCCCGACATCGCGTACAGCCACAACGAGTACCGCACTCGCGTTCGCGATTTCATCACCTTGGCGGCGACCGCTCTCGCGATAATCAAAAGCAACAGACCCGCGAGCAGTCTCGCAACGTGAAACGTTAGCGCTAGCGGCATTCGAGTGACGCGAGCGATGGCTCCGAGTATGTTCCACAGCGGCAGAAAAAACTCGCAGGATTGCGGCTCGGAGGTGAACAGGTCGCACATCAATAAATGACCGTCGGCGCTCTGTCGCATCCATGCAAAGTAGGTAAAGGTATCGTCGTATGCAGTCAGCACTCCGGTGAACACGTACCCGTTGGGAGTGCGCAGCGCTGCGGCGGCATATGGAAGCGTCGTCAGAACGGCAAGCGCGAGCCAGACGAGCCAAACATCTCGGAAGCCGCTAAAAGCGGAGACTGAGAGACGCGAGATGAACGATTCTTCCTCATCCTTCATCCTTCCTTCTCCGGTTAGAGACTCGAAGCAAACAGTTGCGAGTAATAGTAAAGCACAGGGGCGCAGAACAGCAGGCTATCGACGCGGTCCAGCACGCCGCCGTGGCCAGGCAAAAGAGCGCCCGAGTCCTTCACGCCAGCCGCGCGCTTCAACATCGACTCCGCGAGGTCGCCGATCTGCCCGATCGCTCCAATAGTAGCGCCCAGCACCAAAGCATGCGTTGCGGGAATCTGGTGGAAGAACATAAGCTTGCAAAGGAGGGCGGTGACGACTGCCATCACGAAACCGCCGATCGCCCCTTCTATCGTTTTGCCCGGGCTAACCCGCGGAGCGAGCTTATGGCGACCAATCGTGCGCCCTGTGTAGTACGCCCCAGTGTCGGTCATCATGACTATCGCGAAAAACGTCGTGAGCAGCTTAGCGGCAATATGGGGAGCCCCGGTGCGCGGCGCGTCGGGTATCATCCGAACCCCTACCAGACAACTTGCAAGCAAAGCCACGTAGATCACGCCAAAGACGGTTGCCGATACCGACACAAGCGAATTCTTCATATCGTCCGGATGAAGCATCGCTGCTGCGAGCGCTGCGATCGTCAACGCCGCCACTGCTGCCACAGTCAGCGCCGGTTCTTCGAAAACGAAGCTTGCAGTCACAACCAGCCCGGCGACGTATCCGGGAAGAGCCTCCGGCTTGCAGCCAACCTTTGATGCAAGGCTGTAGAACTCCCTCAGCGCGAGAATAATGGCGACCGCCGTCAAGGCTACGAAAAAGTAGGGGGAGCGGCTCCAAACAGTGTAGAGCAGGATGGGTAGCGCGACGATGGCGGTGAGGATGCGTTTCATAGAGGTGAGACGTGACGCGTGATGCTGTTTGGGAAGGCTCTATGCGCAGGATCACAGGTTGGGAAGGGTGGTTTACCCCCGCTCCCTGTTAGTCTCGCTTGCCAAAACTGAAGAGAAGAGCGGGGGTAAACCACCCTTCCCAACCTGTGATCCTGGGAAACGGCCATG